>JAVBKW010000001.1:0-116019 GCA_031553855.1 Eubacteriales bacterium
CCGCAGGGCAGAGCCCTGCACCCGCGCGGCAACGCCGCGCATTCCGCAGCAGAGACTGCGGGGTTTTAAACCTTTTGCGGCGGGCGCATTTATGGAAATGTAAGCAAGCTTCCATTTCCCCAATTGCTTCTTGATAAATAATTTGTAAATATTCATTTCTTAAATAATTGCATTCAGAACTACAAAATGCAACATTTTCCGCTAAGACCGTACATATCTTGTCCGGTCTTTTTTTCAATATGTTGTTGTTTTTCATAATTTTTTTTCTTAAATCTACTAGACAATGAGAGTAATTGATGTTATACTTTATACAAATGTAACAAAATACTAACATATATGTTACATTGTTTTGAAAAAATTAACATAAAAGGAGCGGGAAGATGAAGTTTTTTATTGATTCGGCAAACATTGAGGAAATCAGAAATGCGTTGAGCATGGGGCTTATTGAGGGCGTTACCACAAATCCCTCCATAATCGCAAGGGAAAAGAGGGAGTTTTACTCCACGATGAAAGAAATTTCCGCGCTTATCGGCGAGGACAACTACCTTTTCGGCGAGGTCATTTCGCTTGACGCTGAAAATATGGTGAAGGAAGCTAAAGAGCTTATTAAGCTTCATAAAAAGTTTGTTGTTAAAATTCCTATGTGTACGGAGGGGCTTAAAGCCGTAAAAGCTTTAACGGCTCTTAAAATCGACACATGCGTAACACTTTGCTTTTCGCCCACACAGGCGCTGCTTGCCGCAAACGCAGGCGCAACTTTCGTCGCTCCTTTCGTCGGCCGCGTAGACGATATCGGCTGGAACGGCACCGACCTTGTGAAAACTATTTTAGAGATTTTCAACGCGCACGGGATCAAAACGAAACTCGTTGCCGCAAGCACCCGTCACCCGGTGCATATCGTAGACCTTGCCAAACTCGGCACACATATTTCAACTGTGCCTTACAAAACTCTTCTTCAGCTTGCCGAGCATCCGCTTTCAAAAAGCGGCTTAGAAAAGTTTATGCAGGACTGGGCGACCGTTCCTAAGAAATAGTTTTGTAAAAACTAAGGATACGATGAAAAATTCAGCTTTTTCCTAAAAAAACAACATCTTTTTCAATACTTTAAACTTTAAAGGGGGATAATTAAATGAAGTCCGACAGACGAAAAGCGATTTTAGACATACTTGAAAAAGACGGCATCGTTTATTTATCGAAGCTGAGTCTGCTTTATCCGCAAATTTCAACAATGACGCTGCGCCGCGACCTTGATTATTTTGAAAATGCCGGTATTGCAGTCCGTATCCACGGAGGCGCCCAGAAAAAAACTGCGGGAAGCGAGCCTTTCTATAATTTAAGAGCCAATAAAAACCGTACAGAAAAAGAAACGATAGCCCGCCTCTGCCTTGACTTTATCGAGGAGGGCAGTTCGATTTTTGTTGACTGCGGCACGACTGCGATGGAATTTGCCAAAATAATTCCGAACGTTCGTTTAAGCGTTATAACAAACGCTCCGAACGTCGGGACGGAGATCGCAAAAAAAAGCAATTCTGAAACTATTATTTTAGGCGGCCAGTTAAACCGCGACAACCTTTCACTCACAGGCAAATTTACCGAAAATTTTTTAGACAGCCTGAATATCGACACTGCGTTTGTCAGCTCGTCCGGCTTTACGGTAAACGGAGGTTTTTCCTGCGGAAGCTATAATGAAGCGGAGCTTAAAAGAAAGGTGCTTTCTAAGGCTCAAAAAAGAGTTATTCTGATGGACAGCTCCAAGTTCAACAAAAATTTTATGTTCACGTTTGCAAAGCCCGAGGACGTCGATTATCTTGTTACGGACTCGGTTCCCTCGCACGATATCGCGCACGGATTAAGCTCTGCGTCCGTCAAAATCATTACGCAAAATAAATATTTAATATAAGGAGAAAAACAAATCAATGGCAACACCGGTTCTGATGCCTAAAGTCGGGATTTCAGTCGAAAGCTGCGTCCTCACAAAATGGCACAAAAAAACAGGAGATAAGGTGAACAAAGGCGATTTATTGTTTACCTATGAAACCGATAAAACTACCGTCGACGAGGAGGCTCCCGAAAGCGGAACGCTTTTGACCGTCTTTTTCAGCGAGGGAGACGACGTTCCCGTTATGCAGAACGTCTGCGTTATCGGAAACGGCGGCGAGGATTTTTCGCAGTTCGCGCCTGCCTCGGCAAAGGCGGAAGAACCTGTTAAAGCCGCATCTGTCCCGGCAGCTCCGGCTGCACCGGCTCCCGCGGCAGAAACAAAAACGGCGGCTCCCGCGCCTGCGGCAGCAACGGTTATCGCAAGCGGCAGATTAAAGATTTCGCCTCGCGCTAAAGTTTTGGCTTCTAAAACCGGAGTTGACCCGCTAAGCGCAATACCTACCGGCGCAGAGGGCAGGATAACAGAAAGCGATATCGCAGCCCTTGCCTCTTCCGCTACCGGAGCTATGGCAAACAAAGCGGCTTCAGGCGTTTACGGCACAGGCTTAGGCGGACGCGTGTCCACTTTCGATACGGCTTCAGCCAAAAAACAGGAAGGCCCCGAATTTGTTGACGAAAAGATTTCGAGCGTCCGCAAATTTATTGCAAAAGCTATGCACGAGTCCATTTCCACAATGGCCCAGCTTACGCATAACTCATCATTTGACGCTACCGATATCCTTAATTTCAGAAAGTATTTAAAGGAAAACGGCGAAAAACTGGGCTTACCCAACATAACGGTAAACGATATCGTCCTTTACGCCGTTTCCAGAACGCTAATGAAGCATAAATACGTGAACGCTCACTTTTTAGGCGATACTATGCGCTGCTTTAATTGCGCGAACATCGGTATGGCTGTCGATACTGAAAGAGGGCTTTTAGTTCCTACGCTCTTTAACGCCGACACGATGACGCTTGCCCAAATTTCCGCCTCTGCAAAAGACCTTGCTAAAAAGAGTCAGGCGGGCACGATATCGCCGGATCTTATCAAGGGCGGCACGTTCACAGTGTCGAACCTCGGCGCGTTCGGTATCGAGACGTTTACTCCGATAGTCAACCCTCCTCAGGTCGCGATTTTAGGCGTAAACACAATGCGCGACGAAGTGAAGATGGAAAACGGACAGCTTAAGCTTTATAAGCGTATGTCGCTTTCTCTAACGTATGACCACAGAGCGATCGACGGCGCGCCTGCTTCAAGATTTTTAAAAGACGTTTGTGATTTTCTGGAGAACTTCACAACGAACCTCGCGCTTGAATCAATGCTGAAAAAGTAAAATGATAAACTTTAAAGATAATTCATCGTCGCATACGGGCTACGTTTGTCTTGCCTCGTCGGTTGCGTATGTGAAATACGCGCCTCTTCCTCGGCAATCCAACTGTTGCCCGCCTGTGCCGCGACTTATCTTTCACTGCTTTTTGTGACAAAAGGAGGTCATAAGTATAAATATGGATAAATTTGATATTATTATTCTCGGCGGCGGGCCTGCGGGCTACAATGCGGCAGAACGCGCGGCGGAGGGCGGGCTTAAAACCTTAGTCATAGAAAAGCGCGCGCTCGGCGGAGTTTGCCTTAACGAGGGCTGCGTACCGTCAAAAACGCTGCTCCAATCCGCAAAAGTATTCGATTATGCGAACCACGGCGAAAAATACGGCGTAAAAACCGCCGGAGCAACGATCGATCAGGGCTTTGTTATCGAAAGAAAAAATAAGGTTGTAAAAACGCTAGTTTCCGGTATCGCGGGCAAGCTGAAAAAACTCGGCGTGACCGTTCTTAATAAAACCGGAAAAATTATCGGAAAAGAGGGCGCGGATTTTATTGTCGAGGCGGAAAGTGCGAAATACGCTTCAAAATACCTGCTTATCGCAAGCGGCTCGGAGGCCTTAGTTCCGCCGATACCGGGCGTAAAAGAGGGCATAGAGAGCGGTTTCGTACTCACGAACAGAGAAGTTCTCGACCTTAAACAAATACCGGAAAATTTTGTCGTGATCGGCGGCGGAGTTATCGGGCTTGAAATGGCGTCATATTTTAACAGCGTCGGCAGCAAAGTTACCGTTATTGAAATGATGGATAAAATTGCAGGCCCCACAGACGCCGAAATTTCAAAAATTTTAATGAATAACTACGCGGCAAAAGGCGTGGAATTCCTTCTTAAAAGCAAGGTCGTTTCCGTTGAAAACGGCTGCGTCAAATTTGAAAAGGACGGAAAAGCTTGTGAAATAAAAGCCGATAAAGTGCTGCTTTCGATAGGAAGAAAGGCAAGCTCGGCTAATATCGGGCTTGAGAATATAGGCGTTTTTGTTGAGCGCGGAGCCGTTAAAACCGACGAGCATTTACGCACGAACGTACCGAATGTTTATGCGGCGGGAGATATCAACGGCAAAAGCATGCTTGCCCACACAGCATACAGAGAGGGCGAGGTCGCAATAAACCATATCCTGGGAAAACGCGATTATATGCGCTATAACGCGATACCCTCTGTAATCTATACTCAGCCTGAAGTGGCGAGCGTCGGCGAAACGGAGGAAACCGCTAAGGAAAAAGGATACGACGTTAAAACCGTAAACCTTTCAATGCGTTATAGCGGCAGATACATTGCCGAAAACGAGGGCGGCGACGGCATTTGTAAAGTTATTATCGATAAAAAGCACAATACTATATTAGGCGTCCACATTATCGGCGGCACGCCGTCCGAAAGTATTTTCGGCGTGGCTCTGATGATCGAAGCGCAGTTTAATATCGATACGCTTAAAGAAATAGTTTTCCCTCATCCCACTTGCTGCGAGGTTATTCGCGAAGCGCTGTTTGAAAAACATTAGGCCATATCTAAAAAAATGATAAAAAGTGCTAAAACAATCTTTTTTCACCTTAACAAACGATAAATTTTTTTATCAAAGTACTACTATGCTCGCAAAAGTTTTCGTGTGCCAAGTCAAAAAAACCTTTGTTTTATCACATCACCTGATTTTTCTAAAATATGCCTTGATAAAAAACAATCAAAATTTTAATTAAAATCAAAAACAAAACAAAAATATGTCGGAAAACGACGAAAAAAATAAAAACGGAGTGTGAAATATTATGCCAAAGAGTCAATATGTAGATCCCGCGGTCAAAAGAGCAAAGGGTGTGTTGAAGTTTAAGGATATTCCTTTAAACAGCTACCAAAAAACCGTTTCGGACGAAAAAAATAATTTTTCGAAAGCGGACTTTTTAGGAATGCTCGAGGATATGCTGTCTATCAGAGAATTTGAAACTATGCTTGTTGAAATCAAGATGAAGGGCGTTTATGCCGGAACGGAATTCACCTATCCCGGGCCTTCGCATCTTTCAATAGGGCAGGAAGCGCAGGCGGTAGGACAGGCTTACCACCTCGATACCGACGATTTTATTTTCGGAACGCACAGAAGCCATCACGAGGTTATAGCAAAAGCGTTTTCGGCAATCAAAAAGCTTTCGGACAAAAAACTTAAAGAGATCATGCTCGGCACAAACGAGGGCAAGCTCCAAAAGGTTATGGACGAATATGTTAAGGAAAAGAACGTAAAAGAGCTTGCTAAAAAGTTTTTTCTCTACGGAATGATGTGCGAGCTTTTTGCTAAAGACAACGGTTTTTCAAGAGGGCTCGGCGGAAGTATGCACGCATTCTTCCTTCCGTTCGGAATTTTCCCCAACAACGCTATCGTAGGCGGCAGCGCGCCTATCGGAACAGGCGTCGCGCTTTTCAAAAAGTCTAACCGCAAAAAGGGTATCGTAGTTGCGAACGCGGGCGACGGAGCCGTCGGCTGCGGCCCCGTATATGAGTCGATGAATTTTGCCGCGATGGATCAATATAAAACCTTATGGGATAAGGATCTTGGCAAGGGCGGACTTCCTATCATCTTCAACTTCAACAACAACAACTACGGTATGGGCGGACAGACCTGCGGAGAAACTATGGCATACGACACTCTTGCAAGGCTCGGCGCAGGTATCAATCCCGAGCAGATGCACGTTGAGAGGATCGACGGCTATAACGTTCTTGCCGTTATCGACGCATATTCGCGCATGAAAAAGATCATCGCCGATAAAGGCGGCCCCGTTATGCTCGACGTTATGACCTACCGCCTCACGGGTCACTCAACCTCCGACGTAAACTCGTACAGAGAAAAGAACGAGATCGACGCATGGCGCGAGGTTGACTGTATCGATTCGTTCAAAAAGCAGCTTATCGCTGCCGGAGTCGCTACAGAAAAAGAGCTATCTGAGCTTGACGCTAAGGTTATCGAAAGAAACCATGCAATGTTCTTTTTGGCAAAAGACCTCAAAATTTCGCCGTATATCGATTTTGATAAGGATCCTAAATTTATCGAAAACCTTATGTTTTCAAATGAAAGGGTCGAAAAAATGGAGGACCGCAAGCCCGACGTCCTTATGAAGAAAGAGGATAACGCAAGAGTCCAAAAGATTGCCCAAAGCGCAAGATTCGCTTTCGACGCAGAGGGTAAGGCTGTCAGCAAGGCTAAGCAATATAATATTCGCGACGGTATTTTTGAAGCTATCATGGACAAATATTATACCGATCCCACGCTTATTTCCTACGGCGAGGACGTCCGCGACTGGTCGGGCGCGTTCGCGGTATACAGAGGCTTAACAGAGGCAATCCCTTACCACAGATTGTTTAATTCGCCCATTTCCGAGGCCGCGATCGTCGGCTCTGCGGTCGGCTATGCAATGGCGGGCGGACGCGTTATCGCCGAGCTTATGTACTGCGACTTTATCGGCAGAGCGGGCGACGAAGTGTTCAATCAGATGGCAAAATGGCAGGCAATGAGCGCGGGCGGGCTCAAAATGCCGTTCGTACTGCGCGTAAGCGTAGGCGCAAAATACGGCGCGCAGCACTCTCAGGACTGGACGGCGCTCACAGCGCATATCCCGGGACTCAAGGTTGTTTTCCCCGTAACCCCTTACGACGCTAAGGGCCTTATGAATACGGCACTCATGGGAACAGACCCCGTAGTATTCTTTGAAAGCCAGAGAATTTACGATATGGGCGAAATGTTCCACAAGGACGGCGTTCCGGAGGGTTACTACGAGATCCCGTTCGGCGAACCGGACATAAAGAAAGCGGGCAGCGACATAACGATTTTAACAGTCGGAGCAACGCTTTACCGCGCTCTGGACGCTGCTAAAATTTTACAGGAAAAATACGGAGTTTCTGCGGAAGTTATCGACGCCAGAAGTATGGTTCCTTTCAATTATGAGCCGGTTATCGAATCTATTAAAAAGACGGGCAAAATCGTCCTGGCTTCCGACGCGTGCGCACGAAACGGTATTTTGAGCGAAATCGCAACAAATATCACGCAGCTTGCGTTTGACTACCTCGACGCTCCTCCTTTCATCGTTGGCGCGGAAAACTGGATCACGCCCGCGTTTGAATACGACGCGCAATTCTTCCCGCAGCCCGAATGGATATTGGACGGTATACACCAAAAGGTTATGCCGCTCAAAGGCTATGAGCCGAAGAAAAATTACTCGCAGCTTGAAATGATCAGAAAGGCAAAGGCCGGAGTTTAAAAATAAAGTATACAAAAGTGATTATAGTAAAGAACAATTCAACAGATCCTGCTTTTAATCTTGCGCTCGAAGAGATACTGCTTTATGATTTTGACGAAGATATTTTTATGCTTTGGCAGAACGGGCGGTCGGTCATAGTGGGTTGCAACCAGAACACCGCAGCAGAAATAGACAGTAATGCCGCGTCGGACAATCAGATAAAGGTTGTCCGGCGGCTTACCGGCGGCGGCGCGGTTTACCACGATTTAGGCAACTTAAATTTCACATTTATCAAACGCGACGCAAAAGAGCGTTTTTTAGACTTTCAGTATTTTAATGAGCCGATAATCGAGCTTTTACAAAGCTTCGGGGTCGAGGCTGTAACGGGTGTCCGCAACGATATTTTGATCGGCGGCAAAAAGATTTCCGGAAACGCGCAGAAAATGTATAAAAACAGTACGCTGCACCACGGCACGCTGCTTTTTAATGTTTCTATGGATATTTTGCAAAAGGTATTAAAGCCTAATCCGCTTAAAATGGCAAGTAAAGCTATAAATTCAGTGCGCAGCAGAGTCGCTAATCTCAGCGAGCTTTATCATAATGAGATAAATATCGAGGACTTCAAAAACTCCGCTGAAAATCTTATGCTTGCGAGAAACCCGTCCGCAAAATTTTTGGACGTTCAGGCGGACGAAAAGCTTGCGGCCAAAGTAAACGAATTAAAAAAATCGAAATACGATACGTGGGAATGGAATTACGGCGCGTCGCCCGAGTATGAGCTTGAAAACTGCGCTTATACCGGCGGGGGGCTGATCGAGGTCAAGCTGAACGTTAAAGAAGGCGTCATCCGCAATATCAGGATTTTCGGCGATTTCAGCGGGCTTAAAAACATTTGTGAGCTTGAAGAGCAGCTTACGGGAATAAGCTGCAGGCAGTCCGATGTTTTATCCGTATTTTCAAAAACGGATATCGGCGATTATATCAAAAATATTTCAAACGAAGAATTGGCGCAATTGATTGCCCAAAATTAACTAAATGAATAAGTCACAGTCCCTTTAAATATCTGTAAAAAAATAAAACAGGAGAACTAATACGCAATGAAAACCAAAGCAGTCAGACTGTACGGTAAAAACGATTTAAGGCTCGAGGAATTCGAGCTGCCCGCATTAAAGCCGGGCGAGGTTTTAGGGAAAATTATTTCCGACAGTATTTGTATGTCGTCGTATAAGGCGGCCCAGCAAGGCGAGGATCATAAGCGCGTTCCTAAGGATATTTCAAAGAATCCCGTAATTATCGGGCACGAGTTTTGCGGAGAGGTCGTAGAAGTCGGCGCAAACCATAAGGGGAAAATCAAGCCCGGGCAAAAATTTTCGATCCAGCCTGCGCTCAATTATAAAGGCAGCCTCGACGCGCCGGGCTACTCTTTCCGCTACATCGGCGGGCTTGCGACCTATATTATCATTCCGGAAGAAGTGTTTATTCAAAATTGCTTCCTGCCGTATGAGGGAGAGGCCTTCTTTTACGGTTCGCTGGCAGAACCCATGAGCTGTATTGCGGGCGGGTATCACGCAAACTATCATACAACGGCCGGCAGCTATGTTCACAGTATGGGTATAGTTGAGGGCGGAAACTCATGTATATTAGCGGGTGCGGGCCCTATGGGGCTTGGTGCAATCGACTACGCGATCCATTGCGACCGTAAGCCCGGACTGTTAGTTGTGACCGACATCGACGACGCGAGGCTTGAGCGTGCCGCTCAGGTGCTGACGGTCGAGGAGGCAAAAAAGAACGGGGTTAAGCTTGTGTATCTTAATACAAGCGGAGCGGATGCAGTCGAAAAGCTTATGGCTCTCACAAACGGCAAGGGTTATGACGACGTGTTTGTCTATGCGCCGGTAAAGTCTGTCGTAGAGCAGGGCGACGCGATTTTGGCAAAGGACGGCTGCCTCAATTTCTTTGCAGGCCCCACAAATCCAGCGTTCAAAGCGGAATTCAATTTCTATAACGTACACTACGGCTCAACCCATGTCGTCGGAACCTCAGGAGGAAACACCGATGATATGATTGAGTCCTTAAAGCTTATGCAGGAGGGAAAAATCAACCCTGCCTCTATGCTCACGCATATCGGCGGCATGGATGCGGCAATCGACGCAACGCTCAACCTGCCTAAAATTCCGGGCGGCAAAAAGCTCATTTACGTGGGAATCAATATGCCGCTCACAGAGATTTCTAAGCTTTCCGAAAGCGCCGATCCTGTGTTGAAAAAGCTTGACGAAATTGTTAAAAAGCATAACGGGTTATGGAACGCAGAGGCGGAAAAATACCTGCTTGCTAATAAACAATAAGTAAAAAATGCCTAAATAGCAGTACTATGTCAGGCATAACACTAAAAAAGGGGATATAAATATGAGTATAAATGAACTTATCCAAATGTCTAATAAATATGGCAGCGACCCGGCTTTTGTTTTGGCCGGAGGCGGCAATACTTCATTTAAAAACGACACCCATCTTTACGTTAAAGGCTCCGGAACTTCGCTTGCCACTATCAAGGAAGACGGTTTTGTTAAGATGGATAAGCTTAAACTTGATGCTATGTGGTCTAAAGACTACGGCAAGGATTTAGCGCTCTCTGAGAAAAAAGTCCTGCGCGATATGATGGACGCGCGCGAGCTTGGCGAGGAGGAAAAACGCCCGAGCGTTGAAACGCTCCTTCATCAAATGCTGCCGTTCAAGCTTGTGCTGCACGTTCATCCCGCGCTGGTAAACGGACTCACCTGCGGTAAAAACGGCGAAAAAATGTGCGCCGAAATTTTCGGAAAAGACGCGCTGTTTATGCGCGCCACAAAGCCCGGCTATATTTTAGCTAAAGCCGCTAAAGAGGAAGCCGACGCGTTTAAAAAGAAAAACGGTAAAGTTCCGGCCGTCATTTTCATGCAAAACCACGGCGTGTTTTTCGGAGCCGATACGCTCTTAGAAATGGATAAGCTTGTGGACGGCGTATTTTCTAAGCTGAAAGCTAAAGCCGTCAGCGTTCCTGATTTTTCTGAATGCTCAGCCGCGCCGGAGAAAGATAAGCTTGTGCGCGCCGCCGTCGCTTTAAGAACGGTTTTCAAAAAGAACGAGGGCAGCGCGATTTGCTCATATCTTAATAATAAAGAAATTGAAAACGTTTCAAAAAACGAAAAAGCGTTTGAATCGACTGTAGGCACGGCCTTTACTCCCGACCATATAGTTTATTGTCGTCACCGTCCGCTTTATATCGAGCTTGACTGCGATATAAAGGAATGGGCAAACGCTATTGAAAAAGCTTATAACGCTTATAAAACCGCCTACGGTTTTTCGCCTAAAATCGTTTTTGTAAAGGGTTTAGGTATGTTTGCGCTCGGAAAAACAAAAAAGGAAGCCGATATTGCAAAAGAAGTTTATTTAGACGAAATAAAAATTTCTGTCTTTGCACAGAATTTCGGCGGCCCTTTGTTTATGACTAAGGAAGATATAGACTTCATTTTGAACTGGGAAGTCGAAAGCTACCGCCAAAAGATCGCGCTTGGCTCATCCGTCAAGCGTTTAAATCAAAAAATCGCGTTGATTACCGGAGCGGCTCAAGGGTATGGTAAGGGCATAGCCGAGATGATGGCAAAAGAGGGCGCGAACGTCGTTATTGCCGACCTTAACTATGACGGCGCGCTTACAACTGCAAGGGAAATTGAAGCCGCTTACGGAAAAGGCTGCGCATACGCTATCAAAATCGACGTTTCAAACGAAGAGGACGTCCAAAAAGCTATGCAGGATATAGCCATCCATTACGGCGGGCTTGATATTTTAGTTAATAACGCGGGAATTGTGCGCGCAGGTTCTCTTGAGGAAATGGATTTAAAGAGCTTTGACCTCGTCACTAAAATCAACTACAACGCGTTCTTTCTCTGTACCAAATATTCCGCGGCAATAATGAAGCAGCAGTTTGCGCTTAATAAAGCCGACTATTTTGATATAATCCAAATAAATTCCAAATCCGGGCTTGCCGGAAGCAATAAAAATTTTGCTTATGCGGGCAGTAAGTTCGGTGGCATTGGCCTTACGCAAAGCTTTGCGCTTGAATTGACTCCGTTCAATATCAAGGTCAATGCGATTTGCCCCGGTAATTTCTTTGAAGGCCCGCTGTGGGCGGACCCGGAAAAAGGCTTGTTTGTTCAATACCTCAACGCCGGAAAAGTGCCGGGAGCAAAAACGGTCGCCGACGTTAAAGCGGCTTATGAGTCAAAGATCCCGATGAACCGCGGCTGCCGTATCGAGGACGTATCGCGTGCGATATTTTATATAGTAGAGCAGCTCTACGAAACCGGTCAGGCTGTACCAGTTACCGGCGGTCAGGAAATGTTAAAGTAAACTGCGTGCCAAATAACATGTTTGATACGGGCTGCGAGCGGCGAAATCGGCTTTTGGCGAGTGCGTTTACGTACACTCCTGTTGCCAATTCGCCGGCTCTTGCCAGTCTAAAACCACGTTCTTTGCCCAACCCCAATAAACGCAAATATCCGCACTAAAAATTTTTAAACGTGTTTGACGCGGCTGATATTTTACAGCCTATCGCAATAAAAGAGGTAAAACGTGAAAGATAATTCATCGCCGCATACGGGCTACGTTTGTCTTGCCTCGTCGGTTGCGTATGTGAAATACGCGTCGCTTCCTCGGCAATCCAACTGTTGCCCGTCTGCGCCGCGACTTATCTTTCACTACTTTTTGTGATAATTGGAGGTCATGAGTATAAAAATGATGAGAAGTAAAGAGTTTTTAACGGCTCTTCTGAATTCTGTTAATGAAAAAAGCAGACTTAGAGCCTTACAGGAATTAAAGGACAACTATCCTATCCGCGGCCAGGTTAGTCCTTGCTGGGTAAACAACCATATACATTCGGTGTATTCTTTTTCGCCGTACACACCCGCGTACGCTGCATATATGGCGTATGCGTCGGGGCTTTCAACGGCCGGAATTATGGACCACGATACTATAAGCGGAGCCGAGGAGTTTATTGACGCGGGCAAATTATTGGGGCTTCCGACTACTATCGGCGTAGAGGCGCGTATTAATATGCGCGGAACGCCGTTTGAGTCGAGGCTTATAAACAATCCCGACCAAAAGGGTATAGCATATATGGCTCTGCACGGTATACCGCACGGTAATATTTCTAAAGTTGATGAATTTTTTAAGCCTTATCGTGAAAAACGCAATATCAGAAACCGCCTTATGAGCAAAAAGATTGCCCAATTTATCGCTCCCTACGGCATTACTTATGATTTTGACGCCGATGTTCTGCCCCAGACGCTTGCAAGCGAGGGCGGAACGGTGACGGAAAGGGTGCTTTGCTATATTTTGGCGGTCAAAATTATTGAAAAATTCGGCAAAGGCGCGCCGGTTATCGACTTTTTGGAAAAAGAATTGAATTTGAAAATCGGTGCAAAACCGAAAGAGTGGCTCACGGACGCGCAAAACGTCCACTATGTATATGACCTTTTAGGCGTTTTAAAGGGCGGAATAGTTTCAAAGTTTTATGTCGATTCAGACGAAGAATGTCCGTTTCTCGATACGTTTATCGCGTTCGGTAAAAGTATCGGCGCGATTGTCGCATACGCGTATTTGGGCGACGTTGCCGAAAGCGTAACGGGCGATAAAAAAGCTCAAAAATTCGAGGACGATTATCTGGATGAGCTGTTTGCGTTTTTAAAAGCAAAGGGCGTAAACGCTATTGCTTATATGCCCTCAAGGAACAGCGGCGCGCAGCTTGAAAGGCTGCGTACTATTTGCGCGAAAGAAAGCTTTTTTGAAATCAGCGGCGAGGATATCAATTCTTCCCGTCAGAGCTTTATCTGCCCGCAGCTGAAAAACCCTGAATTTGCGCATCTTATAACTGCCACATGGGCACTCATCGGGCACGAAAAAGAGGCCACAAAAGATATAAATTCAGGAATGTTTTCAGCTGGAACCATAAAAGCAACGCCCGAACTAAAGGAGCGTATAGAAAAATTTGCGGAATTTGGGCGCGGTTAACAAGAATGTGAATAAGTGATTGAATATTAATTTTTCAAAGGGGCTACTCAAAAATGCAAATTTCATTTGAAATTTTCGCTTGAGTAAGCCCCTTTTTTTATGTATTTTTACTACTGCGCCAAAACGCCCCTGAAGGTGGTGTTGTTGAACAATTCTATCTGCTGAGCGATGCTTTCGGTGGATTCTTTCATTCCGCCTTCTATCCATTTAAGTATAATGCCGATGGAGCCGTTTGTGGTATAGGTTAAAACATTTTCGATAAACTCCTGCGGAAGATTACTGTTCACCTGCAAAAATTCCGCGGTTGCTTTTTCAGTAACATAATTGATTATCCTGATCAAAAAATAGCTTTTTGACTTATCCTTTAATATGATTATCTTCACAAGCTCATAATTATTATGAATAAGATTCATAATTTCCTTAAAGAAATTTGTTTGAAGGTTATAAACCTTTATAGAATCGAGTTTTTCCTTTACCTCAACGTAGAACTCTTCTTCAATGCTTTCTAAAACATCATAAACGTCGTAAAAATTATTATAAAAAGTACTGCGGTTGATATCCGCGATCTCGCACAGCGCATTAATGGTTATTTTGTTTAATGAATTTGTCGCCAGCAATTTTATTAAAGCGGCTTTAACTGCGGACTGCGTATATTTTGAACGGTTATCGTTTTTTAATCTCTTCATTTTTTTGTCCTCCAATTGTGAAAAACAGATGAAACTTTTCGATATTGTACATTTTTAAAGGAATTGTATTAATACATTTGTTGACTAAATAGACACTTGTATCTATATTAGGATTATAACATAGCTTTATATTTTTGTCAAAGGTGCTTAAATGAATAATCATTTTATCGTAGTAAAGGACGCTGTTAAGACCTACAAAGTAGGCGAAACGCAAATCAACGCAGTCAACAAACTCTCGTTTGAAATAAATGAGGGCGAATTTGTTATAATACTCGGCCCCAGCGGCGCGGGAAAAACCACCGTTCTTAATCTTTTGGGCGGAATGGATACGCTTACAAGCGGCGGGATTTCGGTGGGCGGCAAAAATATAAGCGGTTTCGATGCGCGCAGGCTGACGATGTACAGGCGCAGCGACGTCGGTTTTGTTTTTCAGTTTTATAACCTTATGCCCAACCTTACCGCGCTTGAAAACGTTGAGCTTGCAACAGAAATTTGCAAAAACGCATTAAAACCGTCCTTAGCGTTAAGAAAAGTCGGGCTTGCAACAAGAATGGCGAATTTCCCCTCGCAGCTTTCTGGCGGAGAGCAGCAAAGAGTTTCCATTGCAAGAGCCATTGCTAAAAATCCGAAGCTTTTATTGTGCGACGAACCGACCGGCGCGCTTGATTACAGAACGGGTAAAATGGTTTTAAGGCTTCTTTATGATATTTGCCGCAGCGAAAAAAAGACGGTCATAGTCGTAACGCATAACAGCGGGTTGAAAAGTATGGCGGACAGGGTCATTTATGTTAAAAATGGTGAAGTAGAAAGAGTCGAGCTTAACAGATTTCCGGCAAGTATCGAGGAGATCGAGTGGTAGAATGAGCACATACGCCAAAACAATGCTCCGGATGCTGAAAAATCATTTCGGCAGATTCGTGGTAATACTTTCAATAGTCGCGCTAGGCATAGGGCTTATGAGCGGCTTGGGCGCGGTCGAACCAAAGCTCAGCGGTTCGCTGAAAGCTTATTTTGACGAGCGGCAGGTTGCCGACATAATTGTCAAAGCCACCTCGCCATACGGATTTAATCAAAATGAAATCGAATATTTCGACGGCCTTGACGGCCTTGAAGCCTTAGCCTTTTCATCTTACGACGCCCAAATCAATGAATTGCAGACGCGCCTGTATTTTTTGCCTCTTAGCGATATGAAAATAAATAAACTGACGCTTTTAGAGGGTAAAATGCCTCAAAACGCGGACGAGGCGGCGGTAGAACGTAAAACTAACGCTTTAAAAGAATTTAAAGTAGGCGATATTATTCAGATAAGCGGTCGCGAAGTCAAAGTTTCCGGTATCGTCCAAAACCCGCTGCTTATCGGCTTAGATGATGAGCCCAGTACCGAGGACGGGAAGGATCTTGAATCAGTTATTTATTTCAACAGCAAATATGCTGTTTTCCCTATAAAAACCGACGTGTATCTGACTGTTCAAGCGGCAAAAGGGAACGATTATTTCTCAGACGCTTATAAAAACACGGTCAAAGAATGTATCGATAATATAAAAACGGATTTAAGCGGCGGCGAAGAATATGTTTTTCTCACATTAGAAGAAAACTACGGCGCGGCTTATTTTGGTGAGTATGCCGAAAAGGTCAAAAATATCAGCTTTATTTTTTCCGTATTTTTTGTCGCGGTCGCCGCGCTTGTGGTTTTCACCACTATGACGCGCCTTGTAGAAGAGGAACGTTCCGCTATCGCCTGCTATAAAACTTTAGGCTATAATAACGCGCGCATTTCTGTAAAATATGTATTTTTTTCGGCGGTAAGCAGTATCATAGGCAGCGTTTTAGGGTTTTTCATTCTTGGCAATATTGTAACGGCAATGATCTACAACGCTTTTGGCTTCGCATTTGCAATGCCGGTAATGATACGGCAAATGTCGTATTTGTACGGAATAATTTCCGCGGCCGCAATGTTTTTAACGGCAGTCATCGCGACGGTAAGTATTTTAGCAAAGCTTTTAAAAGAAAAATCCGCAAACCTTTTAAAACCGAAAGCGCCAAAAGCCGGTAAAAAAATCCTGCTTGAAAGAGTCGGCTTTATATGGAAAAGGCTGTCGTTTAAATATAAGTCAACGATGAGGAATCTTTTCAGATATTTAAGCCACTTTTTTATGACGGTCATTTCTGTTGCCGGTTCAACCGCCATAGTTGTTGCGGGATTCGGCTTGTACGATTCAAGCTCGTCGATGGAGCAAAGCTCGGAATCTATGTCGATAATATCTTTAGTACTGATCGTCTGCGCCGCGCTGCTCAGTATTTTAGTCATTTATAATCTTACGAACATAAATATCAGCGAACGCCAGCGCGAAATTGCGACTCTTAAAGTGCTGGGATACAAAAATTTTGAGGTAGCGGGCTATATCTACCGCGAAATATTTATTCTCACGCTGCTCGGGACGCTGTTCGGCCTTCCGCTCGGAGCGTTATTTGTAAATTTTGTTTTCGGATATGTCAATTTCGGGTCTTTAAGCGATATGCACTGGTATTCGTGGCTCTATGTTGCGGGATTGTCGGTTCTTTTCACGGTAGTCGTTGATATACTCCTTTATAGAAAAATCACAAGAACCGACATGAACGCATCTTTAAAAACAGTCGAATAGAAAAAATTTAAACCGGCAGATTTAAATATAAAATGATTCTATTTTGCATATACTTATTTATGGATTCTAAAACCGAAAAAATTTTCGTAAATTCGTTTGCGGCTATACTATTTACTTGACAATATCTGTTAAATATAAATATAATTAGTATATAGCAGAAGGGGAGTAACGGCTCTGCATACAAAAAAAGCGGAGTGATAATTTCCAACAGGACGGTCATAAAAAATGGCCTGGAGTTATTCAAAAGAAACACTAAAAATTCTTCAAAAAGCCTTACGGAAAATTTTGTAGTGTTTCTGACAAGACCAAATTCTTGTAAAACGTAAGACTTTCGGCGCTAAAAGGATCCGGCATAAATTATAACCGGTTCTTTTAGTGCCGCAGGTCTTTTTTTTCTTGCAATCAAACTATTTTTTTCGAGGAGCGACTATGTATAATAAAAGTATTGAAGAAGTTTACAGTCAAATGAATACCGCGCCGGACGGGCTTAGCGAGGAGAGCGCAAAGCTGCGCCTAGAAAAGGACGGCAAGAATAAGTTGGCAGAAACTAAGAAGAAGAGCCTTTTCGTAAAATTTTTGCTGCAGTTTAAAGAAACGATGGTGCTTGTTTTACTTGGCGCGGCGATTTTCAGCGCGGCTGTTTCAATAATAGAAAAAGATCCGAGCGAGCTTATCGATACGTTCATAATTTTATTGATCGTTATTATAAACGCCGTCATCGGCCTTGTGCAGGAAAGTAAGGCTGAAAAGGAGATGGAGGCACTAAAAAACCTTAGCCTCCCATACGCAAAAGTGATACGCGGCGGGCAAACGCTGAAAATAAAGTCCGAGGATCTCGTTGTCGGCGACGTGGTAGTTATGGAGGCGGGCGATATTATTCCTGCGGATCTTAGAATAACGGAGTCGGCGAGTCTTAAAATACAGGAGTCCGCCCTCACCGGAGAATCGGTTCCGAGTGAAAAAAACACCGATATTATTTCGGGCGACGCCGCGCTTGGAGACCGTAAGAATATGGCGTACTCATCCGGCACCGTTGCGTACGGAAGGGGCAAGGGCGTAGTAGTTGCGACCGGAATGAATACGGAAATAGGTAAAATCGCGCAGATGCTGACGCAGGGCGGCAAAGAAATGACGCCTCTGCAAAAAAAGCTTGATTCTACCGGCAAAGTCATTTCGATCGGCGTTTTGATAATTGCGGCAATAATTTTTGTAGCCGGACTTTTTTCGACGGCCGAGCATACAGGCAACATTTATGTTGAATCGATAATGCGCGCCATCGCAATCGCCGTCGCGGCGATCCCTGAAGGCTTGCCCGCAGTTGTTACTATAGTAATGGCGTTCGGCGTTCAAAGGCTGTCCGGCCGAAAGGCGATCATAAGAAAGCTGCCCGCCGTCGAAACTCTCGGCTGCACTGAAATAATCTGCTCTGATAAAACCGGAACGCTGACGCTGAATAAAATGACGGTCAAAAATACGTTCGTTATTTCAAAAAACGCGTCGAAGGAAGATTACCGCGAGCTTTACAACTGCATGACGCTTTGCAACGATTCAACTTTAAGTATTGCGGATTCCGTTGTGACCACAACCGGCGACCCGACCGAAACCGCCCTTATAGAATATTCCCTTAAAGAGGGCGTGAACAAAAACGAATACGATACGATATTCCGCCGAACGGACGAAGTCCCTTTTGATTCAGAGCGTAAGCTGATGAGCGTAGTTGTGGAAAAAGAGGATGTGAAAACGGTTTACACTAAGGGCGCGGTAGACGAACTGTTGAAAATCTGCGTCAATATACTGGATGGGCAGCAGGTGAGGCCGCTTAATGAAAAGGATAAGGAAGAAATCCTAACCTATAATAAATCGCTGGGCAGTCAGGCTTTAAGAGTTTTAGGATATGCCTTTAAAGCTTTTGAGGGCGGCGAAATTGAGAGTGGACTCACATTTATCGGGCTTACCGGTATGATAGACCCGCCTCGGCCGGAAGTTAAGGCCGCTATCGAAACCTGCCATAAAGCCGGAATCACCGCGATAATGATAACCGGAGACCATAGAGATACGGCGGCGGCGATTGCAAGAGAACTGGGTATGATAACGGACGATTCGCAAGTCATCTCCGGCAAAGAGCTTGACGCTATGGACGACGAGCAGTACCTTAGCCGTATACGCGATATAAGAGTATACGCCAGAGTGAGCCCCGAAAATAAGGTTAGAATAGTAAAAACCTGGAAAAAACTCGGTAAGGTAGTAGCTATGACGGGCGACGGCGTAAACGACGCGCCCAGTATCAAGGCTGCCGATATCGGTATAGGTATGGGCATTACGGGCACCGACGTAACGAAGGGCGTTGCCGATATGGTGCTTGCCGACGATAATTTTGCCACGATCGTAATAGCGGTCGAAGAGGGCAGGAAGATATTTTCTAATATTCAGAAAACTATTCAATTCCTGCTCGGAGCAAACATTGCCGAGGTTTTGTCGCTATTCATCGTCACGATTTTTTTCAGGCATCTTTCGTTCCTGGTCCCCATCCAGCTTTTATGGGTCAATCTTGTGACCGACACTTTCCCTGCGCTTGCGCTCAGCACCGAAAAAGCGGAGAAAGATATAATGGACGTTCCGCCCAGAAAGGCTCAAGCGAATATGTTTGCCGGAAAACTGGGGGTCAATATCATATACCAGGGCATTATTCAAACAATAATCATTCTCGTTGTTTTTCTCGTATCGGTTAAGGCATACGGAAACGCCGTCGCAACCACTATGGCAATGCTGACTCTATGCTTTATACAGCTGTTCCACGCGTATAATATCAGAAGCGACAAACGATCGCTATTTAGTATCGGCGTATTTTCAAATAAGATGATGAACATTGCTTTCCTTGCCGGAGCGGCATTATGCGTTTGCATCGTTGCGTTGCCGTTCTTAAATCCCTTTTTCGGAACAGTACAGCTTAATTGGATACAATGGCTTATTTCGATCGGCGCGGGCTTCTCGATAATACCGCTCATCGAAATAGTAAAATTGTGCATAAGGCTTGTAAATCGCAGGAAAAGCCACGCAAAATAGTACTATGTCAGGCATATCACTCATAATATAGTACAGTTTCTTTTGTATTTTAAGCCGCTCCGGTTAAATGTTAGCCGGAGCGGCTTTTTTTAAGTTTTGATAAAGATTTTTGCACGCTGAAATTTCCTTATTTTAAAAGCTCGTATACTTTATTATTTATTCGCAAATAATTGAAGTATTATTAAACAAGAATGCTGAATCGCGTTCTTGTTAACGGAGTGTAAAAAAAATGAATAAATCTATTTGGAGCGAAACGACTACGCTTCCTGATTTTAAAACGCTGGAGAACGATATTAAATGCGACGTTCTTGTTATCGGCGGGGGAATAACGGGAATATTGATTGCTAATCAATTAAAAGAATACGGTATCGATACGGTCGTTGTTGAGGGGCAGCGTATCGGAGGCGAGGTTACTAAAAATACTACAGCGGTAATAACAGCGCAGCACGATACCCTTTATCTTGATTTAGTAAAAAAACACGGGCAGGACGGCGCAAAGCAATATCTTAAAGCAAATTTATGGGCGGTCGAAAAGATCCGCGCGCTGGCTGTAAATTGCGATTTTAAAACATTGCCGTCTGTAATGTATACCAAACAAGACGCGCAGATTTTTAAGCAGGAAAAGGATTGTCTTGAAAAATTGGGGTATCAAGCTGATTTCATAACGGAATCGCCTCTTCCGTTCGATATTTCAGGGGGATTGCGCTACAACGATATGGCACAATTTCATCCGCTTAAATTTATTAACGAACTTTCCAAAGGCCTTAACGTTTACGAAAACACTTATATTACGAAGATCAAGAAGAATATAGCATGCACGAAAAACAACAGGATCGAGGCTAAAAAAATCGTAATAGCCACGCACTATCCTTTTAAAAGGCTGACGGGACTTTTCTTTATGAAGTTGTTTCAAAACCGGTCGTACGTTATCGGCGTGAAGTCGGACAAGGATATCGGCGGCACATATAATTCCTATGACGACGACGGCTTATATTTCCGCAATCAAAACGGCTATTTGCTTATCGGAGGCGGCGACAGAAGGGTCGGGACTAAGGGCTGTTGCTTTGACCAGGTCCGCGAATTTGCCGCAAAATATTATCCGTCCGCGCCCGAGGAATTCGCTTTTGCCGCTCAAGACTGCATAAGCTTAGACGGAGTTCCGTATATCGGCGGCTACGGGTCGTCGAAAAACCGTTATGTAGCAACAGGCTTTAATGAATGGGGAATGACTAGTGCAATGGTAAGCGCAAGGATAATCGGCGATATGATCGCAAAAAAGAATAACGATTTTGCCGGAGTTTTTTCTCCGCACAGAAGCATTTTGCGTAAGCAGCTATTTAAAAACTTGGGAACGGTAGTGGCAAATCTTGTGAATTTTACGCCGAAAAGATGCACTCATATGGGCAGCGCGCTTAAATACAACAAGGCTGAATGTACATGGGAGTGTGCAAGCCATGGTTCGAGATTTAACGAAGAAGGAAAAATAATCGATAATCCGGCAATGAAAGATGCAAAAATTAAGTAAATACAGCTAAAATACTAGTGCTATGTCAGACATAACACTATAAAAGCAAAAAATATTTTAACATAGACCGGAATAAGGCTAAAATAAATTTAATGTAGGTTGCTTTTGCAACATACATTTATTGGGAAGTAATGTACAATAAAATTATATTTAATAATAAGGAGTCAATGAATAATGGGTGAAATGTTTTGTTTTCAGTGTCAGCAAACGGCAAAAAATAAGGGATGCGATATTAGCGGCGTCTGCGGGAAAAAGCCCGATACGGCTAATTTGCAGGATGAGCTTGTCTCCAAGCTTATATCCCTTGCAGCAGCGGCGACAGATAAAAGATCGGCAGAGAGCGATAAGCTTTTTATAGACGGAATGTTTACAACGTTAACAAACGTTAATTTCGACAATGCCGCCATTGCAGGTCTAACGGGCAGGATTGATGCTTTGAGAAAGAAATACGGCGCAGGCGAGGCGGTTCCGATGAGCAAAATATGGTCGGACAATGAGGATGTGCGCTCTTTGAAGTCGCTTATTATTTTCGGACTAAAAGGCGTTGCTGCGTACGCCCATCATGCCGCGGTATTAGGAAAAGAAAGCGACGAGGTCAACGCGTTCTTTTATAAAGCGTTAAAAGCCGTTGGCGAAAGCAATTCAGCGGAAGTTCTGCTGCCAATCGTGCTTGAAACGGGTAAAGCTAATCTTGCATGTATGCAGCTTTTAGATGAGGCAAACAACTCTGAATTCGGTAAACCCCAAATCACAAAGGTAACTGCCAATATCGAGAAAGGCCCCTTTATCGTCATATCAGGGCACGACCTTAAGGATTTAAAGCTGCTGCTTGAGCAAACAAAAAATTCCGGTGTAAACGTTTATACCCACGGCGAGATGCTTCCCGCGCACGCATACCCGGTTCTTAAAAAATACCCGAATCTTAAAGGCAATTTCGGCACCGCGTGGCAGAACCAGCAGAAAGAATTTGAAAATATTCCGGCTCCGGTTTTATTTACGACAAACTGCCTTATGCCGGTACGGCCCAGCTATGCCGACAGGGTCTATACAACGAGCGTCGTAGGGTTTCCGGGGCTTAAACATATTGATGACAATAAGGATTTTTCCGAAATTATTGAAAAAGCAAAGCAGCTCGGCGGGTATTCTGAGGACAAACACATGACGGGTATAAACGGCGGCGACGCCTATCTTACCGGTTTTGCTCACGGAACGGTGTTGTCGGTTGCAGATAAGGTTATCGACGCTGTAAAGAACGGGGCAATAAAACACTTTTTCCTTGTAGGCGGATGTGACGGAGCTGCGCCGGGCAGAAATTACTACACGGATTTTGTGAAAAATACGCCTAAAGACACAGTTATTTTAACTCTTGCCTGCGGTAAGTTCCGGTTTAACGATTTGGATCTTGGCGACATCGGCGGGCTTCCCAGAATTATGGATATGGGGCAATGCAACGACGCATACAGCGCGATACGTGTTGCGACAGCGCTTGCTGAAGCTTTTAATTGCGGTGTGAACGAGATGCCTCTTACGCTTGTTTTATCATGGTATGAGCAAAAAGCCGTCGCTATCTTGCTGACTCTGCTGTATTTAGGAATCAAAAATATATATCTGGGGCCTACGCTGCCCGCATTCGTTTCGCCGAACGTTCTGAATATTTTAGTAGAAAACTACAATATCCATCCCACAACAAACGCAACTGACGATTTAAAAGCGATTTTAAAGAAATAGGTTTCTGTATTTTTAAATAGTTTAAAGAAATAAATGCAATGTCTAAAGTTGGGGCTGTCTTTGCGAGCGCGAGCGAAGCAATCCAGAAGATAAGCTTTTAAAATTTAAACGCCCGGAACTGTTTTTGTTTCCGGGCGTTTTAATTTTTTTAGTTTCTGACACTATGCCTGTTTAAAAAGAGAGATGAGCCTTTTTAAACTTTACTTATAGAATTCTTCGACCGCTTCAAAGAAAGCGTCAATATTTTTCCAGGGCGAAAGAGGAGGAATGTCGCAGCCCGATGAGATGATAAAGTTTTTATAGCCGCAGCATTCGCTCATAATGCGTTTTGTTTCAGCTTTGACCGATTCGGGCGTGCCTTTGCGAATCACACCGGCGGGGTCAACGTTGCCCATTGCAAGTATATTTGAGGGGATATGCGGCATCATATCTTTCATTTCTATAGCGTTCCCGAAATGATATGCAGACGATCCGGTAGAAAGGATCGAATCGATCATTCTGATAGTCGCGCCTCCGCAGTTATGGTAAATCAAAACGAAATCTTCGCTCAATACAGCGTCGTTGATCCTTTTAACGTAAGGGGAAGAAAACTCGGCTGCTAAATCGGGCGAGAGCAGTCCGGCTAAGGGTTCGGCCATAACCACTCCGTTTGCGCCTGCTTTTTTATAGGCGAGTATATAATCTATTAAAAAAGTCGTAGTTTTGTCTAAAATGATATGCATCATTTCGGGGTCTTCATAGCAGTAAATCATTGCCTCCGTCACGTCCACAAGCCTTCCGGTGAGCGAAAACGGCCCGATAACGCCGGCAAGAACGGGGCGGTCGGTGATGAGCTTTGAAGCTTTTTCTAAAGCTTCAATATATAAACCGGTGCGTCCCGCTCCGACTTTAGGTATAGGCATATTTTGAGCGTCCTCTAAGGTTTTGATAACGCTGCCGATAACTGTAGGCACCTCGTCGTCGGAAACCCGTATAGTAGAGCCGAAGCATTCCGCTTCGACGGATAGATCCATCAGCGAAACCGACGCTGCCGCATTCGTTCTGTCGGCTACGATTTTCATGCCCTTTGCCTGATTATCCGATGAGGAAATCAGATCCTTAACGCTTATATCCATAAGCTGTACGCTGGGGAACGAAAGCACCGGCAAAGCCTTTTTCTTTTCGGCTTTTAGCTGCTCGTCGAGCCATTTGATCATATTTCTTTTCATTTTCCACTGACCTCCTAAACGTCAAAAATATTACTGAAGATTACCTTTTATATTTTTATTATATCCTTTATGGACGGAAAATAATAGCATATTTTTGCTTAAACCTTGTGCAGATTTGCTTAAATACTTTTTATTTGTGTGCGGGTATTGCTATTTTTTAGTTTTTGAGCTACAATATATAAAGTTTACAGATATCGTAAAATATGATAAAATAAACAAAAACTAGAAAAGAATTCATCGCCTCTCTTGCCGCTACGCTTACCTTGCCGACTTGGTCGAGTATTAATATACACTCCCGGCGTCGGCAAGGCAACTGTTGCGGCACTGCGGCGTGACTTCTATTCTAGTAAATTATGCATCAAAAAGAGCCGACTGTAGACAAAAAGGATAATAATATGGCTATAGAAGAACGGATTTTAGCTGAATTAGATGGAAAATATTGGCAGTACGGCGTTATACCTACAAGCGGTATCACTTTTACAATAGAGGCGGTAAAAGCTTGCGAATCAAACCGTTGCGGAAAATACGGCTCTTGCTGGACGTGTCCGCCGGCAATCGGCACGTATGAGGAAAGTATCGCAAAGATCAGGAAATACGATAAAGCGTTTGTTTTTACCACAAAGCATGAGCTTGAGGATTCCTACGATTTTCCCGGCATGATGGACGCTAAGGAAAAGCACGATAAGCTGTCGATATCCTTGCAGCAAAAACTGGGCAAGGATTTTAAGGTTTTCGGAGCGGGCGGTTGTTCTATTTGTGAAAAATGCACTTACCCTGAGCCGTGCGTTTCGCCCGACATCGCGATACAGTCGCTGGAGGGCTCCGGAATTTTCGTCAGCGAGCTGGCAAAAGCTCTGGGTATCAATTATATTAACGGCGAAAACACCGTTACGTATTTTTCTATGATTATATATAAGGAATAAGAGTCAGAGGATCTTTGGAAAAGTCTTTTGCCAAAATCGGGGATATCCTCGATTTATCCGAGCTGAAAAAACTGTTTTCGTATTTTTCAGTAATGACCGGACTGGACGTTACGCTCTACGCTAGCGACGGACAGGCTGTTTTAACGAACCGTCAAAAAGACTCGGTCTGCGATTTTGCCGATAATTGCAGCGTTTGCCGTGAAAATATTGTCTACGGCGGTCTAAAATCGGCAGAGCTTGGGGAGCCGTATATTTTCAGCTGCGGCTGCGGCCTTATAATGTGCTCTTCGCCCGTAATATTTGAAGGAAAGCTTATAGGTTCTATCGTTTGCGGCCCGACGATGCTGTGGGAGGCTGATGAGTTCGCTAAAGACGAGTTTTTTACAAAACTTTCAAAGCTCAATATTACAGGCGATTTTTCAGAGTATTTCAATAAAATTAAAACGCTTGATTGTGTAAATATGACTGCGGCTGCGCAAATTTTATTTATAATCGTGAATAGTTTGAGCCGAGAACACGGAAAATATCTATTACAGCGCGCTAAAATCAGCGACCAGCAGTCGCGTATATCAGAGCTTATCGCAGAGAAAAAAGCGTCATCCGTTTCGATCGAGAGGATAGAAAAGCATTCGGAAAAATTCCGCAATCCTTTGGAGATGGAAAAAGAGCTGATTTCCTATGTTCAGACGGGGAACAGGCAGGAAGCCAAAAAAATACTGAACAGTATTTTAGGCGAAATATTTTCATTATCCGGCGGCGATACCGATATTATAAAGATCCGCGTATTCGAGCTTTTGGCATTTTTATCGCGCGCGGCAGTCGATTCCGGCGCGCCCCTTAGCAGCACAGACGAAATTATCCGCAAAGCATCCGAGATCATGAAAGAAAACGCGGATTTTGAGGAGGTTTGCTTTTTAACTGCGGAAGCCCTCGACGCTTTTATCGACGTTGTTTACGAGTCGCGGTCGCTTAAAAAGTCAAGCGAACATTTGTCGAAAGCCATCGCCTATATCGCGGAGAATTTTGCGGACGAGCTTTCGCTGGGTAAGGTTGCCGGAGCGGTGTTTGTGAGTAACTATTATTTGAGCCATTTGTTCCGCGACGAAATGGGCACTACTTTTTCAGATTATTTATGCAAGGTGAGGATCGAGAAAGCAAAGGAATATTTAAAGGACGTCGGGATGAAAATATCGGAAGCTGCCGAAAAAGCGGGCTTTAACGACGCAAATTATTTTGCTAAAACCTTTAAAAAATATACCGGGCTGACTCCGAAAGCGTACAGGTCTTTGTTCTAGCAAAAAAATACAGATTTAGCGCAAAATTGTCATACTGCAATTAAATAAAAAAGTTTATAATTAAATATGAAACAAAATAATATTATAAGGATGTGAAATCAATATGTCAGTTTTTCAGGAAATTTCAGAATTATTACAAAAAGGCAAAGCGCGTGATATCGGTGCGGTTGTTCAGAGGGCGCTTGAGGACGGCGCGGCTCCTTCCGATATCCTTGTTAAAGGCTTGATCGACGGTATGAATATTGTCGGAACAAAATTCAGGAACAACGAAATGTTCGTTCCCGAAGTTTTGATTGCGGCGCGCGCTATGAATGCTGCGCTTGTAATTTTAAAGCCCGCATTAACTGCTGCCGGAGTTGAGCCTGTAGGCACAGCTATCATTTGCACAGTCAAGGGCGACCTTCATGATATCGGCAAAAATCTCGTTAAAATGATGATAGAGGGTACGGGCGTTAACGTTATCGATTTAGGCGTTGACTGTTCGCCGGAAAAGGTTGTTGAGGCCGTTAAAACTACTAACGCTTCAGTCGTTTGCCTTAGCGCGCTTTTAACTACGACTATGATGTCGCAAAAAGACATTATCGACGCTTTAAAGGCTGAAGGCGTACGCGGCCGCGTTAAGGTTATGGTCGGCGGCGCGCCCGTTACTCAGGCGTTCGCAGATGAGATCGGCGCAGACGCATATACTCCGGACGCAGCTTCCGCGGCCGAGGTTTGCCGTTCCTTCTTTCCCGCTTAGATTTAATGCGGATAAATATCGAAAACAAGAATATATCAATAGAGACTGACGGACGCGAAAGCATTCTTTCTGTGTTCCAAAAGCAGAATATAGATGTCCCTGCCCCTTGTTCGGGGCGGGGCATTTGTAATAAGTGCAAGGTTAAGCTTGTTTGCGGCAAGGTGTCCGGGGATAAGCCCGACCAAAACGGCCTTATCCGTTCGTGTAAAGCTTTTCCGCTTTGTGATATTACCGTTTCGATACCCGATACGTATATGGGCGCGGGTGAGGTCGCAAAAATCGCAAACGGAAACGGAAGAAAAATCGGGAAAGCGGGCATAGCTTTAGACATCGGCACAACGACTGTTTCGGCTATGCTTATAGATTTGACCGACGGGACTGAAATTGATACTATATCGTCGCTTAACCCTCAACGCATTTACGGCGCGGACGTTATGAGCCGCATAAACGCTTGTATGAACGGGCAGCTTGAGAATCTTCATAAAATCACTGTCTCGGAAATCAACAGGATCATTTTTGAATTTAAAAGCAGAAACGAATTTGAATTTATAGAAAAAATTGCCGTGAGCGCAAATACAACTATGCTGCATATACTTGCAAACCGCGACCCGTCCTCGATGGGCGTTGTTCCTTTTAAGCCTCTGTTCACCGATAACCTTATTTTAAGCGGGTTAGAGATAGGCGTTGATTGCGGCGAGCTTGTTCTTTTACCGTCCGTTTCCGCTTTTATCGGCGCGGACGTTGTTTCGGGAATTGCCGCCGCTGGATTTATTAAATCGCCGGAGCCAGTATTGTACGTGGATATCGGCACAAACGGAGAAGCCGCGCTTATAAATAACGGTAAAATTTTATGCTGTTCGACCGCGGCCGGGCCTGCTTTAGAGGGCGCGGAAATAGAATGCGGCACAGGCGGGGTGTACGGCGCGGTAAACAAGGTATATTCGGATGGTGAAGAGCTAAAATTTACGGTTATCGGCGGAGTTGCGCCGTCCGGCATTTGCGGAAGCGGACTAATTGATGCCGTCAGCGTAATGCTGAAAACCGGTTGTCTGGATTCGACAGGCGCGTTAAATGATGTAAAAAACAGCTATTTTGACGGCGAAAAGCTTATTATGTCTGACATAGTATACATTTGCGGCAAGGATATCCGCCAATATCAGACCGCAAAAAGCGCGATAAGGTCGGGCCTTAACATCCTTTTAAAAAGAGGCGGCATATCGCTTGACGCGCTTTCTAAGCTGGATATTTCCGGCGGCCTCGGATTTTTTATCGATATTGAAAATGCTTGTTTTACGGGACTATTGCCCGATTTACCAAGGTCTAAGATAACGGCATCCGGCAATATGAGCCTTAAGGGCGCGGCAATGCTGATGAAAAACCAATTGACGCTTTCGGATTTTGAAAATGTAAAAAAAGCCTGCGTCAGTATCGAGCTTGCTTCCGATCCGGACTTTATGGATGAGTTTATGGATAATATGTTTTTTTAGCATCCTTTAATCATATCTGTTAAGCAAGCATTCTAAAGTCTGCAACGATTTACAAAAATTGTTCCGCATTAGGAAAAGAATATGCCGCCGTTTTCGTGTTTTATCGAAGAACGGCGGTTTATTTTTGTTGAAATTATTAAAAAACTACCGGTATTCCTTTTAGAAAAGCGAAAGGTTTTAGCGAAATCTTTGTTGAAAAATGTCGAAAAGTATTGTAATTTTTCTTTTTATATGATATAATGGCAACAAAAACTAAGAATATTCATAAATATTTTTTTTTGAGCTGCGGCATCCGGGAGGATGGGCAAAATTGATCAATAAAACGCCTGTCGGGCGGGTTTTGAAATATTTAAAATTTACTGGTTGAAGGGCACGAATGAGGGCGGAATTTGAGAGGCATAAATGCACAATACTCTTATACCCTGAGAGGAAAGACGTTTGGCGCAAAAATGCCGTGCCGATAAAAGATACGGTCGAAAAACTGGCGGAAGTTATTTCCGGATTTGAGCCGGTTATTTTCGGCTGTAACGGCAAAGACGTTCCGAAGATTTTTTCACTCAAAAATTATGATGCCGCGCGGCTCAAAAATATTAAGCTTAAATATGACGATATCTGGGTGCGCGATACAGGCCCCATCCCTTTAAACGAAAACTTATTTGTATCTTTTGGCTTTGACGCATGGAGCGGGTTATGCCGCGACTACAAAAAAGATTCCGCAGTTGCTTTAAACATAGGTAAGTTATTGGGAGTCCCGACGAATAAGTGCGGCCTTGTCTTAGAGGGCGGCAATTTGACTTCGGACGGCAGCGGCACGTTAGTTGCGATAAAAGAAACTATTCAAAAACGCAACAATATGCCGCTTGACAAAATTGAAATTGAATTAAAGAAGGCTTTGCGGCTGAATCAGATTATTTGGCTTGAGCGCGGCCTTATTTATGACGAAACCGGAGGGCATATCGACAATCTTTGTGCTTTTGCTTCTCCCGATACGGTACTTCTTGCCTGGACGGACGATAAAACAAATCCGCAGTATGAGATCGTGAATGAAGCGTTTACGGTTTTAAGCAACGCAAAAAATACTGACGGCGCGCCTTATAAGATCGTAAAAGTCCCTCTTCCGGATATTTTTTTTAAAAGCGATGACGATTGCGACGGCCTTGTAGCTGTTAGCGGGAGTAAAATAAGGCCGGTAGGCGAGCCTGTTCAGGCCAGCTATATTAATTTTATATTCGCAAACGGCGCCGTTATCGTTCCGCAGTTTGATTTAAAACAGGACAAAGACGCTAAGGAAGTTTTTTGCAAGGTTTTTCACAATAGAAAGATAGTTCCTTTTTTTGCGCGCGAGGTCGTGCTTGGCGGCGGCGGGCTGCATTGTATATCCAGAAATATTTGATGAGGCTCAGTATTTTTCTTAAAATACCGGAATTTTTTCAAAATTTTTAATTGGCAAAAGCTTTTACAGAATACTAATAATTGGCATAAAATTTTGCAAAATACAAAAAATCCGGATTTATCCGGCATTTCTAAATTATTTATTTAAGGGGGCAATATGAACGAGGTCGGGAGTAAACTTGAAAAAACCTTAAAGCTGCTTGTGAGCGCGCAGGATGAAACGTTTAGAGTATATAAGGACCGTAAGGTTATAGGCGATTTGATTTTCAAGTCACTTATTGCAAGGCAAGACGGTACGGACAGCGCAGGTAACGACGCTGAGGGCTTTTATCTTACCCAAAAAGAAGATGAAGTTGGACTGATGAGCCAATTATACGGTATTGTCGGACTCATAAGCCTGATAAACAGATACGGCGTAGTCCCGTCGGCAGAGGACGTCAAAAAGATCAAAAAAGGCGTAAGCTGGATAATGGCGTATCTTGAAAAGTACGGTTATGATCTTTCGCCGTATCTTGACGACAAGGTAAACGAGGACTTCTTTCAAAACAGCAACACAAAAGGTAAAAAGGTCTCTTACGTCGGCGCAAGGACGTGGGCTTTTTCCATGTTCGTTTCATTAAGGAAGCTGCATCTGAACGGAATCATCGATTTTGGCGCAGAAATGGAAAAAATAATGTCGCGTATAAAGGGTAACGTCCAGTTTTTTATTAACGAGGTTATCCGTGTTGAGGACGAGCCGGTCGGCTATGGCTATGCAAACGGCTGCGAGGAGCCGTCTTTATTCTTCACATACTCCGTTGTCGAGGCGTTCGCCGACTTTGACGACAACTGCCTCGGCAGTGACGGAGGCCTGCGCGACGAGGAGCTGTTAGAGTATATGAACCGCGACAATACCGACGGCGTTCCTATCGAAAAGCAATTTACCGACATCTGTATGAAAATGGGCGATTTAGCCTGGGAATATTTCGGAGGGGTTTTAAAGAATAAATTTTTCAGCGATAAGTTTGATAAAAACTTCCGTATAATTTCAGAAGAAGAGATTCTCAATTCGTCGCGCTCTTCCGTACTTTTCAACAGCTTATACGTTATTTTCACGCTTTTTTATTCCTATAAAAACTCGCGACAGGATCAATCTGCGGAGCAAAATAAAGAAATAATGTCGTCGATGTCGCTGGGACTGCAGCTTATCCAGAACTTCTACGACGAGCTTACCGCCTCCGATAAGGACAGTATCGTTGATAAACACATCATTTCCTTCGATCAAAAGCACAGGATAGACAGATTCAGCAAGGAACTGAACGACGCCTCGATTCAGGCCTCAAGCTTATTGCCTATGCTCGCAAAAGCAAACAACCTTATCGCGTTCTATAACTACAAATTTCCTCAGCAGAAAATGGGCGTGATGTTCGACAAAATGCTTGAGGCAAAGCTGGAGGGCGAGTGGCTGTGGGAAAACCGTAAATACGACCTGCTTTCAACCGAGCGTTATTTAGAGGCGGTCGCGGACTTTTACGACTACTACGACAAATATGAAAGGCGTTACGCCGAAAAATCCACGTCCGACGCCGAACTGCGCGCAAAACTCGGCGAGGAAGTACGCAAAGTTCTTGAGCCGAAGATAATTTTAGAGCAGAGTAAAAAGCTTAACGCAAAGCATAAGCAGGAAATGGACGCCGTACTGCGCGACGCGGCGGCGCGATATCCGATAGAAACGCAGTTAAATCAGCGAATGGAAACGGTCGCAAATGAAAAAGCTCTTAAAATTATGTGCGATATGCTCAATTCTTTGGCAAAATTCAATTCGCTCAGCGACGAGGAAAAAAGCAGGGTATCGCTTAGCCCCGACGAACAAAAACTTCAGTCCGCGCTGCAAAACTATATCTCAAGTTTTATAGCGGTTCCCCTAAAGGTAGCCTCGCTAAAGAGCGGAGTTGAAAGCGCGAAACTGAAAAAAGCGGGCGAATCGGATCTTATACAGACGCTCACGGCTTTCTTTGAGTTCATTGCCCAAAACAACGTGGACAGGCAAGGCTCGGGCAAATTGTCATTAAAAGAAATATTCAAGATAATAGAAAACAGCAAGGAGTAAGCTATGGAAATCGTAACTTTTTATTCTTACAAGGGCGGCGCGGGGCGCAGTTCAACAACTCTCAACACTCTTCCGTATTTAGTTAAGGTTCTCGAGGCGGACAAAAAGTCGCCTATACTGCTTCTTGATATGGATTTAGACAGCGCGGGTATGACGTATTTGTTGGATCTTGATAAGCATTTTCAGGATTCAAGCGTATACGATATCAAGGATTTTTTGAGAGGCGAAGAAAACTGGTCGGAAAATCCGGCGTCAAGCTTATCCGAGCATACGCTTTACCAAAAATTTGTTCCGGTAGGAGATAAGCTCGGCGTTGAAAACGAGGCTGTTATGTTTTTGGGCGTAGACGACGGAAAGAAAATCGATAACAGCGAAATGACGGGAGCTAAGGAAGAGGTCTTTAATAAGCTCCGCCGTTTTTGCCGTAAAAATAATTTCAGCGCAGTCGTCATCGACAGCTCCGCGGGCGACCAGTATTCCGCGCTGCTCTCAATTCAGGCGGCCTCGCTTGTCGTGCATTGCCTGCGCGCTACGACTCAGTTCAGGATAGGCTCGTTTAATTATCTTTACAGGCTTAAAGAGGAGAGTATCGACAAAAAAATCGTGCTGTTGCCTACGGTAGTTCCCGCGCAGGACAAGGTCATCGACGGCACACCGCAGCGTCAGGCGGCGGTTGACGATATGCTTAAAAGGATCAAAGAGCTTAATCTCAAAAACGTGCGGACGGATTTTGTCGAATACGAGAAGCTCGGCATAAACGAGGTCGAGCGGTTTAAGTGGCGCGAGGGCGTGTTATATAAAATCGGAAAGGAGCAGCCTTTAACAAAGGATGAGGAGGAGGCGACGGGCCGCTACTCAAAATTAGCTCAGGTCATAGCGGCGGGCGATTATGAATTATAATTATAATACTTATGCGAAAAAACTCAATGCCGAGATAAAATGCCCAAATCTTAAAGAAATGCTTTTCGGTATGTCCGATTTAGAGGCCGACGATATTAAGGGCATAGGCACTATCAACCGTCTGCTTACGTTCGGTTTTGCTTTCGCGTTTATAAAATGGAAGAACGACTCGACAAAAAACTTTGCGTTTTCCCACACGTCCAACTCAAAGCGCGTCTTTGACGCTTTCACCTGCATTTATAACGGAGAAAACGTAGGACTCGATCTTATAATCTATGTTCTTACCGAAATGCAGATGGACGTTATTACCTACGGAGACAGGTCGTATTTCTACGGCATTATAGCCAGCAGCTCCGAGACGCTGCAAATACCCTCGCTACGAAACCTAATTAAAACGTGGTTTCAAAGCGCAAAGCACGCTGAAAAAAATCAGGACGTGCTGCTTTCAAAGCTTATCGGTTTGTGTAATACGCTGCCTTTTATTTTTGACACGTCGGTATCATACAAAACAGAGGAAGGACTGTCGTTTTCAGGCATAGAGTTTTTATTTAAAAAATCGTCAGAGCCGCTTAATTCTTGCCTGATATTGATTAAAAACGACTACGGAATTTATTATCTTTCATCGTACGAAAACATACATGAGAATAATGCAAAGCTCGTCTATTATTCATTAGACGGCGTTCAGTCGTGTAACGAGATCCTGCCGATCCGTTTGTTTCTTCGGCTTGCGATGATCCGCAACCACAACAGCCGTCCCACCTCTATTTTTGCAAAATCCTTGTTTTCAATGAGCTTTAAATATATCAAAAATTTGTCGCTTTCGCTTTCCGACACAATTACGATGGCGACCAAACAAAAGCTTTACGAGCATTTTTCATTAAAGTACAGCGACGTTTTCGAGCTTGGCTTTAAAAAATCCAACGAGCTTTTATGGGATAATATAATCACGATTTTAATGATCGAGGAGGGGCCAACCGAGCTGTTAGAATTTATCTTAGACTCGGACGGTTTTTATTTTGAAAAGATTTTAGAAAACCTTGAGATGCGCTATAACGCGGGCGGTTTTGCTCATCAGATAAAAAGCGAATACGACGCGGCTCAAAGTAAGGAATTGTCTATACTAAAAAACTATATCGACGATAACAGCTCTATAATCAAAAATATCAGCGCGATAAACAAAACGCTGATGGCAAAGGGGATTATCGACGGACTTGCAAGCCTTGAAAATAATAAAAAAAAATCGGGCGCGCTCTTTGTTGAAAGCCTTCCCGTGAGAATGAAAAATATTGACAAAATTATTTCGTCGGGAGATTCAAACAGGAGCAAGGTTTTAAAAATCAATAAGTCGCTTGAAAAAACCTTCCGCTATTTGATACCGTTTTACAACGGCGTGATAGCTTATCAGCAGGAAAAAGAAGAGCAGCTCACCGAAATCGAGTCTAAGGACAAGGATTTGGACTTTATCCATAAGGAAGCCGTTTTCATTAAATGCGAAAGCAAGTTTTTCGATGCTGTTGAAAAGTCGATAGCGGATATCCACAGAAAAAGCCTGGGGCAGCTGGTCGCGGATTTTCGCGCTTTATGTAAGTCTGTAGCGGCCGTCAAAGGGCGCAAGATCGAGCTGCTGCCAAAGGGCAGGCTGCTCAAAAGCGCGATAGGCCGCGAATATATTTGTTCGCTCGATACCTTTGAAAATTTGCTGTCGATAAAGCTTGACGATTCCATGGAGCTTGACTCCGCCTCCGTTCCCTCCGACATTATAAGCTACATAAACAACGAAAAACACGATAAGACAAACAACGCGGTCTATGCGAACGTAGTGCTTTATAACAAGTTTTTATTAAAAGTAAAGCAATTGTTTTACTTTCTTATCTACAACGAGGATTTCGAACGCGAGATGATTTTAGGCCAGCAGATATCCTTCGACCCAATTTATCCGTACGTTGTAAGGTACAGTACTAAAAGCGAAAACCGCGACGGCTATAATATTAGCAGCTTTTCGGTGTTTGTGTCCGACGACGACACCTCTAGCGAGGTCAAAATATTGTCCGAACGCGATTACGATATCAATGAAAAATACTATTGCATCCCCAACGAAAGCACCTCGAACAGCCGCTGGTGGATAGAGCCGTTTTTAATCAGCTGCCGCAAATACGATCAGCTCATCTATTCATATTTGAGCGGTGAGGGAAAGCGCGGCGAAACGGACGGCGTGGAGGAAGAGAAATAAATGCTGCATATAATGCTTGACGCTTATAAATGTACCGATCCTAAAATGAACGATTTAAGAGCAATTTATGAAACCGTATCAAAAATAACGGATTCTTTAGGCGTTTTTACGATAATGCCGCCGATAGTCGTTCCCTACTATTATGGGACTGAACAAGCTGACGACGGGATAAGCGCGTTCGTTTTACTCAAAGGCGGACATTTTACTATTCATACTTTTCCGCAAAGGGAATGTTATTTTGTAGACCTTTTGTACGACGGCTTTTTCAATGCCGAAAGATTTAAAGGGATATTATCAAAAGAGCTGCCGTTTGAATCGTTTAAAATATGCGATATAGACAGACGCTTTAGTATAAAGGAGCAGCAAAAACAGGCGGCGATCGATGAAAACAAGGATTTCGGCCCGCATTTTCTGATCCGTAACCTAAAAGAGGTGAGGCTGGATATCAATAAAATCTATTCTTTTTTAGATAATCTGCCGCAGTCTATAAATATGACTCCGATAATGCGCCCCATAGTTATAACCGACAATATTAAAAAGCCTGAAATAATTTCAGGGCTTTCTATGATTGCCCAAAGCCATATGGCGCTGCATTACAACATTGCCTCACAAAGCTTTTTTGCGGATATTTTTTCGTGCAGCTTTATAGACTGCAGCGATATTACCCAAAGAATAGAAAAAGAACTCGGCGTGAAATGCGAAAATGTGCTGATTTCGCGCGGTAGTAAGCATGCGAATCTTTTGCCCGAGCGTGAGGATATCGCTGCGCGTTTCAGCAGGTGGCGGGATAATATTTAGAGAGGCCGTATGGAAAAGAATAATATCGTCAGACAATTTACAAAATTTATATACCCGTTCAAATATAAAAATAACGACCCAAGCCGACGGCTTGACGAAACGCAGTTAAGCTCAAAAGGCAGCGTTATGCGCCTGTGGGAGCGCTGCGGCATAGACGGAAGCGATTTAAGAGAGGGTATTTCGGAGTTTTTTTCGGATATGGAAGGCGAATGCTCCGCGCGCATAGCAGATTGCTATAAAATCAATGCCAATTGCCGCACAGTTTTAAATCTGCCGAAAAAACCGTCGGATATTTTGCAATTTTCTCACCGCAACAGAAAAGAAAGCTTTTCTGTTGCTATTACCGACGCGCGTCTTTATATGTTTGAATCGGAAGTGGGTTTTGCCGAATTTACCTGCGAGTATAAAAGCACGGATTTTTCCGATTATGTTGAATGTAATTATTTTATCAGCGAAATAAAGTCCGAAAGCAGCCGTTTTTCATTTACTAAACGCGCCGCGGACTTGAGCGAGGCCGAAATAACTTTTACGCCCAACGAGCTTTTTCAAAAAATCATTTCATATGTTGGCGAGGCCGGTTATTTTGACGGCGTGGGCACGGCTTTTTCAATTAAAAAACCTATAATTTATTCGCATATCCTTTTTGACTCAAGGCCGCAGGATATCGAAAACGTTTTATTTTTGGCGCGAAAAAATTATAAGGATTCATACAAGCTCCCTCAAAGCGAGTATATAATAAACGAAAATCCGTATATTTTCCAGTCGTTTGAAAATTCATACTGGGCAACGTCTTTAAACGGCGCAACGAATATTAGTTTTTTGACCGGAGATAAGAAAACCGACGAGTTCTTTTTCACGAATTTTCCCTCTAAATTGTCCGCCTCTTACTATCATCTTTTCTTAAGCGTACTGCATCAAAAGTACCTTATGCGGCATTTATCCGCGAAAATGGGCTGCCTCGATAAAATCGAAAAAAACTATTCCGTCATGAATGCCCAGCTGAAAACGGGACGCGAGTATCAGCAGCAGGCGGCGTCCTTAAAGTTCCGCGCCTTTTTTAAAAATCCCTCAAACGTTGAGCATATAAACAAATATTACAATCTTATCAGTAATACCTACGAAATAGATTTAACTTTTAAAAGCTTTAACGAAGACTTAAACAGCATTGTTTCTATCTGCGACAGCTATGTAACAAGGATAAAGCAGCGTGACGATAAGAAACAAAAGCTCCGTAAGGAAAAAATTGAGGTTTTTGTTTCGGTTTTCGGTTCGCTTGTCGCATTTGCCACTCTGTTTAATTCGTCGTGGGCAATTTTAGAAAAAGCGTTCGGCAAAACGCTGTCTTTTTTGACTCCGCAGGTGCTAATAGTGCTGGGCGCGCTTCTCGTGCCTATTTTTACTATATTTTTTAACGTTCGCGGCCGTCTTATAGAAATAAGATACCTGACTAAAAGCCTGAATGACGAAATCAAGGAAGGCTTAGTCGAAGACGACGGCGAGCGCAAAGCCCGAAGTAAAAAGAAAAAGCGGGTAAAACGCGCCAAGTAAAAAGAAAAAGCGAGCGCAAAGCCCGAAGTAAAAAGAAAAAGCGGCTGGCGCGGAAGTTTTCACACAATTTTCAGGTTTGTACCCTTGACAATTTTGACGGGTGATACTACAATATAGTTAGCACTCGAACGTTTGAGTGCTAATTTTTCTGTCGATAGCAAGGAGGAACACATTTAATGAAAAAACAATTTAAGGCGGAAAGTAAGCGGCTTTTAGATCTTATGATCAACTCCATTTATACAAACAAGGAGATTTTTCTGCGCGAGCTTATTTCTAACGCGAGCGACGCGATCGATAAAATGTATTATAAGACGCTGTCTGATAATTCCGGATTTGACCGCGAAAAGTTTTATATCCGCATTCAGGCCGATAAGAACGCCCGCACGCTCAAAATCACCGACGCCGGAATAGGCATGAACAAAGAGGAGCTTGAAAACAACCTCGGCGTTATAGCAAAGTCCGGTTCGCTGGATTTCAAGAAAGAAAACGATATTAAAGAGGATCACAGTATTATCGGGCAGTTCGGCGTGGGCTTTTATTCCGCTTTTATGGTAGCGGATAAGGTTGAGGTTTTAACACGGGCTTACGGGCAAAGTGAAGCGTACTTGTGGGTGTCCGAGGGCGCAGACGGCTACGAGATCAAAGCTGCCCAAAAAGCTGAAATAGGAACTGAAATCACTCTATATTTGAAGAAAGATACAGAGGATGAAAAGTACGACGAGTTTTTAGAGGAGTACCGTCTCAATTCCCTGATTAAAAAATATTCGGATTTTATCCGCTATCCAATTAAAATGATGTCCGGCGTCAGCCGTAAAAAGGACGGAAGCGAAGAATACGAAACAGTTTTTGAGGATAAGACCCTCAACAGTATGGTGCCCGTCTGGCGCAAAAATAAGTCCGAGCTTAAAGAAGAGGATTACTTGCGTTTTTATGAGGAAAAGCGTTTCGGCTACGATAAACCGGCGCGCCATATCCATATAAATATTGAAGGCGCAGTCAGCTTCCGCGCGCTTTTATATATTCCTAAAACCGCGCCGTACGACTATTATTCCAAGGACTTTCAAAAAGGCCTTGAGCTTTATTCGAGCGGCGTGCTTATAATGCAAAAATGCGCGGACCTTTTGCCCGACCATTTCGGGTTTGTGCAAGGGCTTGTAGACAGTGAAAACTTGTCGCTCAACATTTCGCGTGAATTATTGCAGCAGGACAGGCAGCTTAAATTTATCGCGAAAAAGATTGCCGATAAGGTAAAAGCCGAGCTTTTGGATATGCTCAGTAACGACCGTGCAGCTTATGAGGAGTTTTTCAAATCGTTCGGGCGCGTTATCAAATTCGGCATATACAATAATTACGGTATGAATAAAGCGGAGCTTGAAGACTTACTCTTGTTCACCTCCTCGCTTGAAAAAAAGCAGGTCACGCTCTCTGAATACGTTTCGCGTATGAAAGAAGGGCAGAAGTATATTTATTTTGCCGGCGGAAAGGACAAGGATAAAATCGACAAAATGCCCCAAACCGAGATGCTGAAGGATCAGGGCTATGAAATACTCTACTTCACCGACGATGTAGACGAGTTTTCGGCTCAGGTCATGCACTCATATAAAGAAAAAGAGTTCAAAAACGTATCGTCGGGAGACCTTGGCATCGAGGACAAAAAGGACGACGCCAAAAAAGAGGATTCAGAAAACGAACCGGATAAAACAGCGGCAGAGGCTGTTCTGAAAGCCATTAAAGACGCGCTTTTAGGTAAGGTCGCAGATGTGCGTATCTCAAAACGCCTCAAATCGCACCCCGTATGCCTTACGGCGGAGGGAGGGCTTTCAATCGAAATGGAAAAGGTTCTTTCAACTATGCCGGGCAGCGAAGCTGTGCCTAAAGCCAAAAAAATCCTTGAAATCAACTCTAAGCACGAGGTGTTCAAATCGCTTATCGACTATAGGCAAGACGATGAAAAGCTTAAGCTTTACGCAGAGCTTCTCTACGGACAGGCGCTGCTGATAGAAGGGCTTGCCCCCGAAGATCCTATCGCCTTCTCCGATGCGATCTGCAAATTAATGAAGTAGAAGTATAATTCTAAATAACCGCAGCCGATCCCTTTTTTTAAGGCTTGCTTTTACGAAAGGAGGAATATAAAATGTATTATATGACGACTTGCGTTTCCCCCATAGGGCTTATCACTCTTGCGTGCGATAATGACGGCAAAAACCTTCTAGGGCTTTGGACGCAAGGGCAGAAATATCATGGCGGGACTATAGCGGAAGAAATGCGTGAGAAAAATGATATTCCGTTGTTCGATACCGTTAAAAAATGGCTCAAAAGGTATTTTAGCGGCCAAAAACCGTCTGTTACAGAATTGCCGCTCGCTCCGATAGGCGGCGAATTTAGGCAAAGAGTGTGGCAAATACTAAAAGAGATACCCTACGGAGAAGTTGTAACGTACGGCGATATAGCAAAAAAGATTGCGGCGGCGACGGGAAAGAGCCGATTCTCAAGCCAGGCGGTAGGCGGCGCGGTAGGACATAATCCTATCTCTATAATAATTCCGTGCCATCGTGTTGTGGGCAGCAACGGCAGCCTTACGGGCTATGCGGGCGGAATTGAAATGAAGCTTAAGCTTCTAGAGTTTGACGGCGCGGATACGTCTAAATTTATAGTCGATTAACTTGGCTGTTGCCGCAACGCGCGGTGTCTTTTTTTACTAAAATAATAAGCGAAGAGGCAAAAAATTGCGTTCTTCGCTTTATTTTTTTATTTAAGTATGTTAAAATTAAAATATGTTGAAAGTAGACGGCGGGAACTATTATAGAGTAATAAAGTGCGAGTCTAATTTATTCGCGGTGGACGCCGGCGGAGAAATTAAGCTTTGCAACGCCCGTAAAAAAATCAAAAAATCAGGCGAAATAATGGTGGGCGATTTCGTCAGTATTGAAGAATCGGAAGGCGCGGCTGTGCTTGAGAACGTGTTGGCGCGCAAAAATTGCTTGGTGCGTCCGTACGTGGCTAACATAGACCAAATCATTATCGTCGCCGCGCCGGTGCCGCAGATAGATTATTTTCTGATAGATAAGCTTATAATAAACGCCCATAAGCAGAAGCTGGATATTGTGCTGTGTTTAAATAAAAATGATATTTCAGCTTCAGAGCTGGAAAAATTAAAGGCCCAATATTCAAAAAGCGTTCAGGATATCGTCTGTATCAGCGCAAAAAACGGCGAAATGCAGGAGCTTTATAAGATACTTAAAGGGCGGCTCAGCTGCTTTGCGGGTCAATCCGCCGTCGGAAAATCTACTATAACGAACGCACTTTTAAAGAATGAAAAACAGGCTGTAGGGGATCTTAGCGTCAAATCTATGCGCGGAAAAAACACGACGACGTCCGCCGAAATTATCGTGCTGGACAATGACACATATATCATAGACACGCCCGGCTTTACAATGCTGGATATTTTCGATATAGACTACCGCGAGCTTGACCTTTATTATCCCGAATATGTTGAAATTGCCGCCGATTGCCGCTATCACCGCTGCACGCACACGTCCGAACCCGAATGTTTTGTGCGCGAAAGTGTTGAGGCGGGCGGACTTAGCAAGGAAAGGTATGAACGCTATAAGATAATGTTTAATGAGCTTAAGGCGGTCAAAAAATACTAGAAAAAGGGAGTTTAATATGAAAACACTTATCGCGCCTTCAATTTTAAGCGCGGATTTTGCAAAAATGGGTGAGGAAATCAAAAGAATGGAGCTTGCGGGAGCCGATCTTATTCATTGCGACGTTATGGACGGTATTTTTGTTCCGAATATCACATTCGGCATCAAGATGATAGCCGATATCCGCAAAACCACAAAGCTGCCGCTCGACGTACATTTAATGATAGTCGAGCCGGAAAAATATACCGACCGGTTTATAGACGCAGGCGCGGATTTTTTGACTATCCACTATGAGGCAACAAAAAAGCTTATCCCCACGCTTGAATCGATACGCAAAAAGGGCGTAAAAAACGGCGTTGTAATAAGTCCTGATACGGACGTTTCGGTTTTAAAAGACTGCCTGCAAATCTGTGATATGGCGCTGCTTATGAGCGTTTATCCCGGATTCGGCGGTCAAAAATTCATTGAACGCTCATTTGACAGGCTAAAAGAGCTTAAAAGCCTTGCAAAAGCCTTGAATCCCGACATTTTGATTGAAATAGACGGCGGAGTAACGATTGAAAACGCCTCCGCTATCGTAGCGGCGGGAGCGGAAATATTAGTTGCCGGAAACACAGTTTTTTCCGCGCCGGATCCTCAAAAGGCTATCGGACTTTTAAGAATAGTAAAAGACTGATATGAAACCTGGATTATTATTTTTAAACGGCAAAAAACCGTCGGATAAGCTTTTAAAATCAATTGATTTTAAAGGCAGCTTTGTTATCTGCGCCGACGGAGCGTATAAATATGTAAAAAAATTCGCGGAGCCCGACATTTTGCTCGGCGACTTCGATTCGTTGGATATAGAAAAGGAAAGCATACCCAAATCAGTCAAAATCGTCAGATACTCCTCCGAAAAAGACTATACAGACGGATTTTTGGCCGTACAGGAAGCAGCCTCCGCAGGGGTTACGAGCTTAAAAATATATGGTTCTTTCGGCGGCAGGGCGGATCACGAGTTCAATAACTACACATATCTTTCACTTTGCGCTTTTTTATCGATCGACGCTGTTATTTGCGGCGATCAGTTTGACGTTTTACTTACCGAAACTCAAGTTAAATTTTCAACCTCACCGGGTAAGATAGTTTCTATCGTACCATTTTCCGATTCAGTGCATATACTACAAACAAAGGGGCTAAAATATCCCGCAGACGGTCTCATTTTCAGCAGAATACAGCCGCATAAAGCTGTTGACGGTATTTCAAACGCGGCTATAAATACGTCTGTTGAAATAAAAATCAAAAACGGGAAGGCTTTAGTATTTATAGAAAAGTAAGTAAAGCGTGAAAGAATATCCATCGACAAAATTCTATGTGACGTCAGGAGGTCAGAATTTATGAAAATTGTTTGTTTCAAGGCACCGAGGTTTTTATCCGCAATTTTAAAATTATTTTGCCGTAAATCAAAAAATACATAATATTAATATTTTCAATATTTTGTAAAAAATAAGAAGCGGTTTAGTCAGATTTTGACCGGCCGCTTTTTTGCATAAAAAACAGGACAAACAGTAAATTACTATATAAAAACACGCATTGTAATATCACAACTAAATTCTACACTGCTTAAAAAAGATTATCAAAAAAACGGTTTTTTGAGGCTTACAAGCGTTTTTTTAATAAAATCATATATTTATGCGCTATAAATATAAACGCTTATTTTTATAGTTTATTTTTTCCGGCAGGGTTTGCCAACAGATGTTATCACTATATAAAAATTCATATTTTTTGCATAAAAGCTTTGTTTTATACGATATTGTGCATATTTATTCTTGTATTTTTTATAAAATGCCGCAATTAAGTAAGCCTGTGATCTGACGGAAAAAAATACAAAAAAGCAGAAAAAATCCCCTGTTGCAAAAAGCAACGGGGGATCGTCCGTTTGTTAGAAAAAAACTAGATTTTAAACGTCCGACTTTCTGCTTGTTCTCATACAACGAGTGCAAACATATTCGTTTGATTCTTTTCCGTCTACCTCGATTCTGATCTTATGGACGTTAGCTCCGAACGAACGCCTTGTGTGACGGTTTGAATGGCTGACATTATTACCGCTTGTTCTGCCTTTGCCGCAGATGGCGCAAGATTTGCTCATTATGAAATACCTCCGAACTTCTACTAAGTAAAAAAATGACTTACCAAAACATAATAACATAAAAGCATTTTTTTTGCAACTAAAAATGACCTGATTTTTATATGTATTTTTTTCAATTCTGCATCGATCCGTATCGATTCGGCGTCAAATAAGATCGGCAAAAACATGAAACCTAAAGGGATTTTTAGTCATGCAGGAGTATAAAAATTAGTTTTAAGTTCAAAACGATTCACCTTTATTAAATTTAGTTTAAAATCTGATAAAGTTTATAAGAATTTTCTTAATTTTGTGTAAAAACTCTTGCAAAAATGTTTTTAATAGTTTAAAATAGAGTCAAGGTATCAGGAATTTGTAACCGGGAGGGATAATGAGCGTACATACAGCCAACGCTTACGGACGCATAACGATCACCGACGATGCAATAGCCCAAATTGCCGGAATAACGGCGTTGGAGTGTTACGGCATAGTCGATCTGATTTCAAAAAACCTTTCCGACAGTTTGTCTGACCTTATGAATAAGAAACGATTGTCCAGAGGAGTCAGGGTTCTGACTAACGGCGACAGGATTATATTAGATTTATATGTTATCATCAAGTACGGCGTTTCGATCGATGCTGTGGCACAGTCTTTGAAAAAGTCTGTAAAGTATGGCGTTGAGCATTTTACGGGAATGGTTGTTGAAACAGTTAACGTAAACGTTGCCGGGGTAAGAGTTTAATTATTCATTATTTTCGTTATATATTTCATATAATATAAGAAATAGGCCGCGGTAATTCAAGAGTAGTTGAAAAAAATATCCCGCAGCCGGAGGTATAATTTAAAAATGATTAAATCGATCAACGGTGCAATGCTCCGCAAAATGGTAATCAACAGCGCAAAGCTTTTAGATATGAATAAAGAACATGTAGACTCCCTTAACGTCTTCCCGGTGCCCGACGGCGATACGGGAACGAACATGTCGCTTACTATGCTGAGCGCGGCAAAGGAAGTTTCAAATTGCCCGAGCAATAATATCGACGCTTTGTGCGACGCTATGAGCAAAGGAGCGTTACGCGGAGCAAGAGGCAACAGCGGTGTTATATTAAGCCAAATCATCAAGGGCATTGCGAACGAATTGTCGCAATGCAAGGAAATCACCTCCAAAATTTTCGCAAAGGGCCTTGTTTTAGGCACCGAAATCGCGTATAAAGCAGTCACTAAGCCTAAAGAGGGCACAATTTTGACGATCGTGCGCGCAATGAGCGATTGCGCCGTTAAAATTACAAAAAAAAGTATTGAAGTTTCCGAATTTTTCGAGCAGATTTTAGTTGCGGGCGAAGAAATGCTTAAGCAAACGCCTGAAATGCTTCCTGTTTTGAAAAAAGCGGGCGTTGTTGACGCCGGCGGACGGGGACTTCTTATTATTTTTAAAGGCTTCCACAATATTTTGATGGGTCAGGAAGAAACGAATCTCGCTTTTGACGATACTATTAAATCCGGAACCGATACAAAATACAACGAAGCCGCACATTTTAATTATAACGACCTTGCTGAAATCGAATTTGGCTATTGCACCGAGTTTTTTGTAATAAATATTAAGAAAAAGACGACTGAGGCGGATATCGACAGGTTCAGAGAGAGCCTTATGACTATCGGCGACAGCGTTTTAGTTATCGGCGACCTTAATATGGTCAAAGTCCACGTCCATACTAACGAGCCGGGAGTCGCTTTGACTTATGCTTTAGAGCTTGGCGAGATAGACAAAATCAAAATCGAGAATATGCTTGAGCAAAACCGCGCCCTTATCGGTATGAGAAAGGAGGAATTAAAGCCTTTCGGACTTGTTGCAGTGTGCGCGGGCGAGGGTTTGACCAATATTTTCAAGGATCTTCTTGTAGATAACGTGATCGAGGGCGGGCAAACGATGAACCCGAGCGCAGAGGATATCGCAAAAGCTTGCGACGCCGTACCCGCTAAGGATGTTTTCGTGTTTCCCAACAACAAAAATATTGTTTTAGCGGCAGAGCAGGCGAAAGCTATCTCAAAACGCAACCTCCATATCATACCTACAAAGAACGTCCCGCAAGGCTTATCGGCGGTCCTTTCTTTTAATCCTGAAGATTCCGTAGAAAATAATATTAAAAATATGAACGAAGCTCTTATTGCTATTAAGGCGGGTATGGTTACTTATGCAGTCCGTTCAACTCAGGTAGATAATTTCGATTTGAATGAGGGCGATATTATCGGTATCGATTCCAAATCGATCGTAGCAAAGGGTGAGAGCGTCGGAAAGGTCACTTCTGATCTTGTTGAAAAGATGATGGATTCGACCGTCAGCAACATTACGCTTTACTTTGGTAATGACGTAAGCGAGGAAGACGCAAACGCGATTGCAAAGGAACTGTCTAATAAATATAACCGCTGCGACGTGGATATTCACTTCGGCGGACAGCCGCTCTATTATTATATAGTTTCACTTGAATAATCCGTTAAAACAGATAAAAACTTTTTCAGGGCGGTTTTTTTACAGACTGCCCTGAATTTTTTTTAGACTATTTATATTACGCTGAAATTAATTCATCATTTTTAATACAAAGTTTTCAACAGCGGAGAAATAATGCAGTTATCAGATATTAAGGGCTTAAAAGAAAAGCGTATCGAAAAGCTCAATGCCGCCGGAATATTCAAACCGGAGGATCTGATTTTGTATTTTCCTTATGAATATATAGACACAAATGCGCAAATAGACTTTACCCGGCTCAAAACCGGCGACAGTTTGGCTTTTGTAGGTGAAATAAAGGAAAATCCTGTCCGCAAATTCATACGCAAGGGTTTAAGCTTTGTAAAAGCCAAGCTTGCAGTACTGGATGCCGCGGAAAACAAAAGGGAAGTTACCTGCACATGGTTCAATCAGCCGTATCTTTTTAAAATGCTTGTTTTAGGCAAACGGTTTTGTATTTGCGGAAAGGTAAGAAAATTCAACAATTCAGTAGAGCTTTCCTCGCCGCAGATAAAAACGCTCCCGGACGAAGAAAAAAGCATTATTCCGCTTTATAAAGGGCTCAAAGGCCTGCCGCAAAGCGTCCTTACGGAGGCTGTCCGGATAGTTTTGGACTCAATTAAAGTCAAGGGGATTTTTGACGATCAGACGATAGAAAAATACGCTTTGTCCGACTTTGATTCTGCCGTCCGCACGCTCCACTTTCCTCAAAATATGCAGCAGATCCAAAAAGCGTCGTATACTGCGGCATTAGAAAATATCACTTATACGATATGCGTATACAGTTTATTGAAAAAGCTCAATTACGGGCGCAGGACTACAAAATATGATCAGAGTTCGTTTAATAAGGTGCGGGAATTTATCGAAAAATTACCGTTTAAATTGACTCTCGATCAGCAGGCGGCCATTAAAAATATTATCGACTCTATGGATTCGCCGTTTAAAATGAATAAGCTAATTCAGGGCGACGTCGGCTGCGGAAAAACCGTCGTGGCGTTTATTGCTATGTATTATGCGGTGCTGGGCGGTTATCAAAGCGTGCTTATGGCGCCTACTGAAATCCTTGCAAGGCAGCATTATATCAATGCAGTGAAATTATTTAAGGACTGCCCAATCAATATTGAATTTGTTTCGGGCAGCCTAAGCAAAACTTTAAGGGATACGGCGCAATTCAATATTGAAAACGGGGTAGCGCATATAATTATAGGCACCCACGCGTTGATATCGGAGAGCATTAAATTTAAAAATCTTTCGCTTGTAATAACCGACGAACAGCAGCGTTTCGGAGTCGCACAGCGCGGAAAACTCGAGAATAAAACCTTCGGAGCAGATACTCTGGTTATGAGCGCGACGCCTATTCCCAGAACGCTTGCCCTAACGCTTTACGGTGATTTAGAGCAGCTGCAGATTAGGTCGATGCCTACGTCAAAACCCGCAATAACAACAAGATTTGTGCCGCAAAAAAAGGTTCAGGATATGATGGAATATGTAAAATCCTGCGCGCGCGCGGATATGCGGACATATATCGTTTGCCCAAGAGTCGAGGACGAAGAGGGCGATGAGTTTGAATCAGTCAAGGAAATGTACAATAAATATCTGCCGTTTTTCGGAAAAGAAACGGCAGGACTCCTTCACGGCCAGCTAAAAGAAGTCGAAAAAGCCGCTGTCATGCGCGACTTTACCGAAGGCAAAATCAAGGTTTTGTTTACCACAACCATAATCGAGGTCGGGATAGACGTTCCCGAGGCTGTGAATATCATTATTTTTAACGGTGAGAGGTACGGGCTCAGTCAGCTGCATCAGCTGCGCGGACGGGTGGGGCGCGGAGTTAAGGAAAGTTATTGCTTTGTTTTGGCCGATGAGAAAGAGGGCGAGGCGGCGCAGAGGCTGGAATATTTTATCAATTGCCCGAGCGGTTTTGAATTGGCGGAATACGATTTTAATATGCGCGGCGCAGGCGATTTTTTGGGCGAGCGGCAGCACGGCGGCTCGTGGTTTAGCGCAAAATTTACGCCGCAAATGCTTAAAACCGCGAAAGAAATAGCAGATCATCTTATCTGCGTGCCCCAAATCGTACACAGTCTGAATGAAAAAATCACAAAAGACGAGTCGGAATATCTTTTCAGCTTGACTTTAAACTAATTTTTTAGACTTTTTTTGTTATTTAGCTTGACAAAATCCTGTCGATAATATAAAATTAGTTTATCGCATTATCACTTTAGCGCAATAAAGTGAAGATAAAAAAAGGTATTTTTAACTCTTATGAAAAAGTTCCAGTTGCCGTTCGGAGTGCAGGATTATCTTCCTGAAGAATGCTTCAATAAAACGGACGTAGAAAACAAAATAGCTAAGGTTTTTTATTCCTACGGGTATGAGCGCGTCGAAACGGCTACGCTTGAGTATTTTGATTTGTTTGAGGGCGTTATAGACAGAAACGGGATAAACCGTATGTTTAAAATGACTGATAACGACGGCAGCCTGCTGGTTTTAAGGCCGGACCCTACGCTTCAGATTTGCCGGATGGCGGCGGCTAAAGCAGGTGAGGACGGAATAAAAAAGCTGTTTTATATCGAAAACAGCTTTGAATATCTGCCGGATTCCGCAAGCGCGCGCACGCGGGAGTTTTCTCAGGCGGGCCTTGAGCTTTTGGGCAAATCCGGAAACGGCGGCGATGCGGAGGCTGTAATTTTGGCAATTGAGTCTTTGCTTTCGACGGGGCTAAAAAATTTCCTTATAGATATAGGGCATATCGGTTTTTATTACGGGCTTGCCGCGCAAAGCGGATTAAGCAGCGCGGACGCGGCTGTCCTTCTTTCTTTAATAGACCGTAAAGACGCGCTCGGTATCGAAACTTTCTTAAAAAACCGGCAAATTGATAAGAATGCAGGCGAACTTATACAATTGATTCCGTCGCTTTTCGGCGGTGAGCAAGTGCTTGATAAGGCGGAAAAGTCAGGTTTGAATGAAATTAGCCTGTCAGCCGTCAAAAGCTTGAGGGCGGTAATAGATACGCTTAAAATTTACGGCTACGAAAAATATGTTTCCGTAGATTTAGGCCTGATCAAAGGCGGATATTACAGCGGTATAGTGTTCCGCGCAATCGCGTCGGATCTGGGCGTATCGATACTTGACGGCGGCAGATACGATAAGCTTTGCGATAAATTCAGCGAGCCGACTGAAGCGATAGGTTTTTCTATCGGTATCAAAAGGCTGCTAAAAGCGCTCGACAGTCAAAATTCTTTGAAGGATTTAAAGCCCTGCGACGCCGCTTACATCACGCTCGGCGGCATTTGCGAAATTGAAAAAGCGGAAACGGCAAGGCTTCGCAAAAGCGGAAAAAGAGTTATCAAGCTTTTTACTAATAACGAAAGCGAGCTGACAGCGTATTGCAGACAAAATAAAATCAAAACTGCGTTGATTTTTTCAGATAGCGCATGTAAGCAAATAAAGGTGGAGTAATTTTTTATTCTTTTTGAGACGTTAAGGAGGTCCTGAATATTAAAATGCGGTCGCTGACTATTGCGCTTGCCAAAGGCAGGCTTGCAGATCAAACGATAGAAATACTTGAAAAATGCGGTGTGGATTGCCAGCCGCTTAAAATCCCTACGCGAAAATTAGTGCTTTGTGATGCGGAAAATAAATATAAGTTCATTTTCGTAAAGCCCGGCGACGTCCCCACATACATAGAACGCGGCGCCGCCGATATAGGCGTTGTCGGCAAAGACACGCTTATGGAGGAGGGCAAAGACGTTTATGAAATGGCGAACTTAAAGTTTGGCGCGTGCCGGATGTGCGTTGCCGGATATCCGGGTAAAACTGCGGCTATAACTAATAATAATTTAAGGGTAGCCAGTAAATACGTCAATATTGCTAAACAGTATTTTTTGTCTAAAGGAATAAACGTTGATATAATAAAGCTTAACGGCTCGGTGGAGCTTGGCCCCATTGTAGGGCTTTCCGACGTCATAGTCGATATAGTTGAAAGCGGAAAGACTTTGGAGGCAAACGGACTCGTTGTTTTGGAAGAAATTTGCGACATTTCTGCGCGGCTGATCGTAAATAAAGTCAGCCTTAAAACAAAATCAGAACAAATCGTTCCGCTTATCGAAAAAATAAAAGAAGTTTTATGAGGAGCAATTTTAAGTGATACCTATACTAAAATCCGGAGACGACCTCTCAAGAGTTTTAAAAAGATCTCAGCTGAATATGGATGCGGCAGCAAAAACCGTGAAAGAAATAGTCTATGACGTCCGCGACCGCGGCGACGCCGCGCTTTTTGAATATACTGCAAAGTTCGACGGTATCACTCTTGATCAAAATACGGTTGAGGTGAGCGAAAAGGAAAAAATTGAAGCGTATGGAGCCGTGCCGGAAAGCGTTTTAAAAGCGATGCGCAACGCTAAAGAAAATATTTTAAACTATCATGTGCGTCAAAAAAGAGCCGATAATCTTGTATCTGAGAACGGTAAAACTACAGGTTGGCTTTTTAGGCCCGTCAAAAGAGCCGGAATTTATGTTCCGGGCGGTAAAGCCGCTTATCCCAGCTCCGTGCTTATGTGCGCGCTGCCCGCTGTCGTTGCGGGCGTCAAAGAGATAATTATGGTCACGCCTGCGGGCAAATATCTTAATCCGCTTACTATCGCGGCGGCGTGCGAATGCGGAGTGAGCCGTATCTTTAAGGTCGGAGGCGCGCAAAGTATAGCGGCGATGGCGTTCGGCACTCAAAGCGTGCCGAAAGTAGACGTGATTTCAGGGCCCGGAAACATCTACGTCACGCTTGCAAAAAAAGAAGTCTACGGAAACGTCGCGATAGATATGATAGCAGGGCCCAGCGAGATACTGATAATTGCGGACAGCTCTGCGGACCCTGAATTTTTAGCCGCGGACATCCTCTCTCAAGCCGAGCATGACGAGCTTGCTATGAGCGTACTTTTGACTGATGATCCGTCTTTAGCCGAAAATACGCGCAAGCAGGTTTTGATTCAGCTTGAAAAATTAGAAAAAAAAGAAATAGCCGGAAAATCTCTGGAAAACTACGGAACGATAATAGTAACAAAAAACATTGATGAGGCGGTCGAGCTTTCAAATAAAATCGCGCCCGAACATTTAGAGCTATGCGTAAAAAACCCTCCGGATTTTATAGATAAAATTACCGATGCGGGCGCGGTATTTGTAGGCAATTATTCGCCGGAGCCTTTAGGAGATTATTATGCAGGCCCCAACCACGTTCTGCCCACAAGCGGCACTGCAAAGTATTTTTCTGCGCTGTCGGTCGATAATTACGTCAAGAAAATCAGCTATATCCGCTATGACGAAAAGGCTTTAACGGCGGCTGCGGGCGACATTATCGAGCTTGCGCAAACCGAAGGGTTGACGGCCCATGCTAATACCTTAAAAGTTAGAATATCCAGAAAATAATTAATCGTTTGATGTGCGTCGGCAACAAGCCGATAGCAGACAAAAGGAGATCATTGTAAAAATGAGAATCGGAGAAACGGAGAGAAAAACAAAGGAAACGTCTATCAGCGTAAAGCTGAATCTTGACGGCAGCGGCAAAAACTCTATCGATACGGGCGTCGGTTTTTTAGACCATATGCTTGAGCTTTTTGCCTGCCACGGCAGCTTTGATCTGGACGTTATATGCAAGGGCGACACAAAAGTTGACGCTCATCATTCGGTCGAGGATATCGGCATAGTCCTTGGAAAGCAAATTTACGCTTTGCTGGGCGATAAGAAGGGCATAAACAGATATGCCAATTGCTATGTGCCGATGGACGAAAGCCTTGCCCGCAGCGTTATCGATGTGAGCGGGCGGCCGTTTTTAGCTTTTAACGGCCAGCTTAAGGGAAAGATAGGCGAGTTTGACGCAGAGCTTATCGAGGAGTTTTTCCGCGCGGTTGCAACGTATGGACTTATGACAGTTCATATCGACGTTCTTGCCGGATCTAATCTGCATCATATCGCGGAGGCTGTTTTTAAGTCCTTTGCGCGCGCGCTTAAAGAGGCTGTAAAAATAACCGGCGATAAAATACCGAGCAGTAAGGGGTCGCTTGAATGATACTTTTTCCCGCAATAGATATTTTAGACGGTAAAAGCGTAAGGCTTTTGTACGGAGATTTTGATAAGGTCACAGTTTACGGCGACCCTGTAGATATGGCAAAAAAATGGCAGGCGCAGGGCGCGCAGTTTTTGCATATCGTAGACCTAGACGGGGCTAAAACCGGAAGAGGAGCAAACCTCGACGTTGTTAAAAAAATTGCCGCAAGCGTCGATATTCCCGTTCAGCTCGGCGGCGGCATAAGGACGATCGACGATATATCGCTGCGTATAAATCATGCGGGAGTAAACCGCGTTATTTTAGGTTCATCGTGCTGCCTTGATCCGCATATAATTGATCAGGCTTTAAGTATGTTCGGCGAAGAAAAAATAGTTTGCGGTATAGACGCTAAGGATAACAAGGTCGCTATTAAAGGTTGGGTGGAAAAAGTGGATATTTCACCGATACAGCTTGGTAAAGTCATGAAAGCAAAGGGCGTAAAATACGTAGTTTACACCGATATCAGCCGCGACGGCGCACTAACCGGGGTTAATTACTTAGCTTGCGCCCATATGGCTGAAGAAACTGGGCTCAACGTTATTGCAAGCGGCGGAGTAAGCAGTCTTGACGATATAAAAAAGCTTGATTCGTTAAAACTTTACGGCGCGATACTCGGTAAGGCGATTTACAGCGGCGTATTTGACGTTAAGGACGCTATCAAAGCATTAAAGGAAAATTATTAATGAATACGGATATTATCAGTAAAATCAAATTTGACGAAAAAGGCCTTGTTCCGGCAATAGCGCAGGACGTTTTTACAAATAAAGTCTTAATGCAGGCGTATATGAACAGGGAGGCGTTAGAGCTTACCTTATCAACAAAGAAAGCGTATTATTACAGCCGCAGTCGTAAAGAGCTGTGGCTAAAAGGCGAAACGAGCGGTCATTTTCAGGAGGTAGTCAGCGTAAGCACAGACTGCGACTATGACTGTGTTTTGCTGAAAATCATTCAGACCGGGCCCGCTTGCCACACCGGGCAGGAGTCTTGCTTTTTCAATGAAATCGAAACGTTTAAGGATATCGCCGATATCGCCATATTAAAGAGCGATATCGATACTATAAAGGAGCGCAAAGAAAATCCGGCGGAAGGCTCGTATACAAACTACCTTTTAACAAAAGGCAAGGAAAAAATCTGCAAAAAAATAGGTGAGGAAAGCTCGGAAATTATAATAGCTGCAATGAAAGACGATAATAATGAGCTTGCCTGCGAGTGCGCGGATCTGTTGTATCATATGTTTGTGCTGCTTGAAGCTCAAAATTCCGATTTTTACGACGTGCTTAAAGTCCTGCGCGAGCGGCGCGAAAACGAAAGAAAACGCAATTATTAAATCGTCAAAATGGTTACGCAAAAGAAAAACAGAGCAATTAATTTCAGATCATTTCTTCTTATTACCGCCGTTATTATATCGGCGGTAATTTGCGGTTATCTTACTCAAATCAATAAAACTGCGGGTTGGATAGTGTTTGTGATTGCTCTCTTTGTTTTCACCGCGGTCATTTTGTTGTCATTTGCTTATCTTAAAAGGACGTACGTTTTAATTTCAGTCATCATTTCCGCGGTTATGTTTATAATAGTATTTATAAATATAGTCGCGGTTTTTGAAAACCGCCATAATAAAAATATTGTCGAAAAAAGAAATTATGAAATAGCCGGAACCATAGACAGCATAAATCACAGCGAGCCAGATTTTGTTATCGTTTTAAAGGACGTTTCTATCGGGGTAGAGCAGGTCAAAGGTAAATGCCGCGTCGTCGTTCCCGAATCGAAAAAGGACGGCGTTATTTTTTATGCCGCGCCCGGAGACGCCGTTAAATTCAAATCTGCGGTGTATTTTGTTAAGCTTGTCTCCGACTCAGGCAAAGTTAATACGGCCTCTTTTAAAACCAACGTTCGTTATACCTCGTACGTTGATGATTCGTCCAGCTTAAGTTTTACTACCGGCAGGGCAGGCGCGTTGAAACGCTTAAGTATGAATATAGAAACAATTTTAGAAAACGCAATGGGCGGCGAGCTTGGCGGATTAGCGTTCGGAATACTCACGGGAGATAAAACCGGCATCGCGGACGAGGCCAGAAACAGCTTTAACGTCAGCGGACTGGGGCATCTTCTAGCGGTTTCGGGGCTGCATATCGGCTTTATCTGCGCCGCTCTCACAAAACTGTTCGACGCGCTGCGCGTCAATAAAAAGGTTACATTTTTCATTGTTTTAAGCTTTTTGATATTTTATATGGTTCTGTCGGATTTTTCTTCCTCTGTTATCCGTGCAATAATAATGTGCGCGGTCATGTCGGGCGCGCGGCTTATTAATAAATGGTATGATCCGCTTTCATCATTGCAATTTGCGGTATGCGTAATTTTAACTTTATTTCCGCTTTATCTTTTCGACGCCGGTTTTAATTTAAGCGCAACGGCCGTATTCGGAATAATCATATTTTCCAAATCAATAAAGAAATTTTTTATGATGATAAAATTTCCTAAATTCATCGCCGCTTCGCTTTCAACGGTAATTTCGGTACAGATAGGCATTTTACCGGCAATGATATTTTATTTTAAAGAGATACAAATATATTCCATTTTTGTAAACCTATTATTAATGCCGCTAATATCTATTACCTTTATGGCGATTTTGATATCGCTCGTACTCACGCTGATTTTTCCGTTTTTTAGTATTCTGATAAGTTTTTCCGGCATTTTGCTTTCTTTTATAAATACCGTCGCGTATGCCGTTTCGCTTTTGCCGTATTCTTTGATTTATTATTCTTCTACCGCTCTGATAATGCTAAGTTACATACCGTATTTTTTCATAAGCCGTTTTTATATGAAAAGGCGAAAAGTTGAACCCGTTAAAATCATTTCATTGGTTTTATGCGCTGCGCTCTCGCTCAGCGGTCTTGTGCTTGACAAAGGTCCCAAGCTTGATAATGCGCTGATTCCCTTAAACAGTTACTCATCCTTTTCAAGTATCGTCATAAACGAAGGCAAAACGTATGTTGTAGGGGCTATGCCGTCTGCTAATATTTTAGAAAGCTATATCAAAAGCAAATACTTTAAAGAAACGGAGGCGATCTTTTTAACAAGCCTCAGTAAACCGGAGGCGCGCCAGCTTGCAAATTTTGTGCGCAGGAATAAGGTCAATAAAATATATTTGCCGCTTGAGGCTGAAATGGACGGACTTGAATTGCTCATTGAAGAAAAAGTGGATAATTTTTATCTTTTGAGTGAAAACGATTTGCTCTTTGACGCTTTCAACGCTATTTATGAAGGTGAAAATTTTTTGGGGTATAAAATGAAAACAAAAGAAGTTTCCCTCTTATTTAGTAAAAAGCTCTATTTAGATAAAGACGCATTTATTGAGGCATATAACGATTGCGCTATCATCCGTACTTTCTGGAGCGGCGAAGCTTCTGACGGTCGTATACTCTTGTGTAACTACTCAACCGAAAATAGTGGCGGAAATACTTTCGATTATAATTATCTTTTAGATTTTAAAAAAGGCACGATTTATAAAAACGTCCTTTAAAACTAAAAAAATTCTTTTAATGTGTATTTACTAAATATTAAATATATGCTAAAATAATAAGGGGAGGCTGCTATGGAAACAAAAGATAATTTGCGCGATATAAAAAATAGAGAACGTAATATAGAGAGCGCAGAGCTAATAAATCGTTCAAGTGTTTTCGGGCCGGATCTGATACTTAATGAACTCGATCTTGTTATGAATTTTAGTGACCCGTATCATATAGAATCTTCAATATTGACTCTTTTAACGTATCTTGGTTTCCGCCAAAATGATTTAGGCTATAAGTATTCCATATTTATCATCAGCGAGTGCGTAATAAATATGGAAGTACCCAGCGTGCTTAAGCTGCAATATCAAAAATGTGCGGTAACATTTAACGTAACGGCGGCAAGCGTTGAGCAAAATATAAAAAACGCTATTAAGGAAGCGCAAAAAAACGGAAAGCTAAAAAGGCTTAACGATTTATTTGAAGGCGAATTTATAGGGACGGGTAATGTGGGCAATTCGCATTTGATCACATGTTTGTGCCAGCGTTTGATTATTTGCCGCAAATATAAGAAAAATTTTTATCACCATAGGGCGGATATTTATTAAGATTTATCGCATTGAATTTAGTACTATGTCAGACATAACACTCAAAATACGGAAATTTGTGTTAAAAAATAGGAAAAATTCTAAAAAATAGAACAATCGCGGACATAGAATAAATGAAAATATTAAATTATATAAAAAATAACGTAGTTTTTTTTGACGGCGGTATGGGAACTCTATTGCAGGAAAAAGGCTATGACCGTCTTCCTGAAACGCTTAATTTTTCGGATCCGTCCGTTATAGCCGGAATACATCGTGAATACGTTGTCGCCGGAGCCGATATCATAACGACCAACACTTTCAACTCCATTTCGTTGAAGTTGAAGCAATTCGGTATTGATACCGTCGAAAACATAAAAGCAGCAATTGAACTTGCCAAAAGCGCGGGGCCTAAATTTATTGTTTTGGGATTAGGGTCGCTGGGCAAACTGATCGAGCCAACCGGGGAGCTGACTTTTGACGAAGCTTATGAGCTTTTTATAGAAGAACTAGTAGCTGCTGAGGATAAAACCGACGCGATTTTACTCGAAACTTGTTCCGATCTTGCCGAAGCTAAAGCCTTTTGTTTAGCGTGTAAAGAGCATTCTAAGCTGCCTTTTTTCGTTACTATGACATACACCGGCGGCAGAACTTTTCTCGGAGTTTCGCCTCAAAACGCTGCGATAACTTTGGCGGCGTTCGGAGTTTCTGCGCTCGGCGTTAATTGTTCGGCGGGGCCGCTGCAAATGTTTGAGGTCGTTTCTGAGCTTTTGAATTATTCAAAAGTTCCCGTAATCGTTCAGCCGAACGCAGGTTTGCCGAAGATTCTGAACGGAAAAACTATATATGATATTGCGGTAAAAGATTTTTGCGATGCCGTTACAAAAATGATCGATAAGGGCGTTGCTATAGTCGGAGGCTGCTGCGGGACTACGCCTAAATTTATCCGTGAGCTAGTCCGGCAAAACGGCGGTAAAAAACGGGCAAAAACTCAATATGAAAAAATTACAGCCGTTACAAGCGCAACGCAGGTTGTAAATTTTAGCTTGGCTCCCATAATTATTGGAGAGAGGATAAATCCGACCGGAAAAAAATTGATGGCGGACGCGTTAAGAAGCGGAAATTTGAGCTATATTTTGGACGAAGCGATCGCGCAAAGCGAGTGCGGCGCGCAGATACTTGACGTTAATTGCGGGCTGCCGGACGTTGATGAAAAAACGCTGCTGAAGCAAATGGTAAAGGAAATCTGTGAAGTTTGCTTTCTGCCGCTGCAGCTGGACAGCTCCGATCATTCCGCGCTTGAAAATGCGGCGAGGTATTATGTAGGAAAACCTATTTTAAACTCAGTAAACGGTAAAGCGGAAAGCTTGAAAGCCGTATTTCCGATAGCAAAAAAATACGGTGCGGCAGTTATTGGTTTGACAATGGATGAAAACGGAATTCCTGCGAAAGCGGAAGGGCGGCTTGAGATCGCAAGAAAAATCATTAATGAGGCGAAAAAGTACGGTATTGATAAGGAAGATATAATTATTGACTGCCTTGCCTTAACGGCCGCCTCATCGCAGCCGGAAATAAAAGAAACGTTAAAGGCGATAGGCTTTGTAAAAAAGCTGGGCGTTAAAACGCTGCTGGGCGTAAGCAATATTTCGTTCGGCTTGCCGAACCGGCCTCTTTTAAACAGCGTATATCTGTCTCTTGCGCTTAATTCCGGATTGGATGCCTGTATAATTGACCCGCTATCTATACAAATGACTGAAACGATCCGCGCTTACAATGTGCTGAATAATACAGACGTTGACGCAGAGCAATATATCAAAAATCTTTCAGATAAATCGCGTGATAATAAAATATAGAGAAACCTAAAAGAACTTACCGGCTGACGCGTCCTAAAAATATAGAAGCTTAAAAAGGGGCTGTCTCACGAGTTTTTTTCTCGTGAGACAGCCCCTTTACGCAGTAAAACAAGTTTTTGTGATGCGGAGCGGAAGAATTAGCTCGATCTTTGCACCTTTCCATTTTTTAAGAAGTTTATTGAGTTCTTTTTCAGTTACCGTCGGTTTCGTCCCTATGTTTTTTTACGGGGAACGGAATAAGCATACTGACGGTATTTTTATATTCTTGGTATGCGGGCCGTTTTGCGAGCTGCCTTTTTTCTGCCAATGGAATGCTGACAAAAACAAATAAAAGCACCATCATAACAAAACCGAAAAACATATACCACATTTGAGGCAACAGAGGCAGCATATAAAGATAAACGCCCAGCCAGACTGAAATTTCGCCTAAGTAATTGGGATGACGGCTGTATTTCCATAAGCCTGTTTTAATTACGGCGTTAGAGTCGGTATTGTTTTTTCTGAAAACGTGCATTGAATTATCGGCAAAAAGCTCTGCCGTTGCGCCGATAATTATTACTGCCGCGCCGAAAAGCGAGATCGGATTGAATGCGAAATCGGCTAAAGTAAGGAAAATGCCGGGAAGAAGTCCCGCAAAAACAAATATTGTGGGCATCATATTTATACCGACAAAATTTAAGATATGCCAAACTGCTTTACCGTGTTCGGTTTTGTACTTCTCATAGCGCCAGTCCTGAGTTTTAAGCGAGCTAAAAGTATACGCCCAATTGATCGTAAGCCTCCAGCTCCAAAAGCTCAATACGCCGAAAAAGATAATATTAGAAAAACCGAAAAGGTTGAAACGTATCATTAAAAACAGTATGATAATGAACGGCATCAGGCTCCAGTACGGGTCGTAAAAACTGGAATTTTTAAAGATCAGGCCGAATGCCCACACGATAACTGTTGCGGCAACGTCCGCGACAAACACTGCCGCGGCAACGCGCCAGATATCGTCGGACGAAAGGTTGGCGGCAATCGATTCAAATACAAAATATCCAGCCACGCAGGCGATAATATAAGACAGCGTAATAAATAAGTAGCCCTTGATTCTTTCCATTGTAAGTCCTCTTTTGTAGTTAGAATTGGTAACGCACTTATAAGCAATATTAGCTATTGTATAGTGAATAAATATGTTTTTTGTCTCATTAGCGGGGCGGATATTATTTTTGGTGCGGACGCTTGCCCGCAACCGGTATTATTTTTGGTTATACCTGCCGGAGCTGTACAGAAGGTAGAAAATTACCGCGCTGAACGGAACGCACAGCGAAAACAGGGCGGGAAGCATAAGCGTCGTTATATAGTCGGCGCTGAGCGAAAATGGCATACCTAAGTAGAGATTGAGGCAGTAGGTGATTATCAGAAAACAGATGCAGACGAGCGTCCTGAAAATCAGGTTATTCTTAAAATCATATTCACAGCGTTTCTTTTTGCCGGGATTTTTGAAATTTACTACTGCGGCGACAACGGGGAAAGCCAAAGCAAGCAGCACCGCGCCGATATAAATAGCGAGATCGGACGACTTATATACTTTTAACCACACAAATGAGACAATAAAAGTTGCGACGATCATCGCAAGCATAATTGCAAATAATACGGCATACTGTGTGAGCATAATTTTATTTGAATAATAGTGGTATTTTTTTCTGAAAACAGCGTCCGCACGGTTGTCATGGATCCTTGTTTTCAGGTTTTCGCCGGTTGTTTGACGCGCGGTTTCCTGAATTTTATTCAGGTTTTGATTTAACGCCGTTTCGCGTGCGATTTCGGCCGCGCTTTTTACTTCTTCCTCGTAAACAACGTTTTTTTGCTGCGGCTGCTCATAGCCGGAATCGTTTAAAGAAAGGTCCTGGTTTACGAGCAGTCTGCCTAAAAGGCCTTTATATTCGCGTTCTAAAATACGCTGGTCGTCGTTTTTAGGAACAAAAAATGCGTTATTATTGTAGCCCATAAACTGGTTTTCAGTTTCTTTCGCCGTTTCTTCAGGCTCGGGCTTGACGTCTTGATTTTGACGCGCGGCAAAAGCTGCGTTTTCGGTTGCGGGCTCGTATGTATAATCGTTTGACTCAGGCAGGGGATCGCCTTCAGTCTTCTCGGATATTAAATCAGAATAGTCGTCTGTGAAATCCTTAAAATAATTGCCAGGATCCTGACGGTACGGCCGTTCTTTTTCTTTAACGTAACGCTCGTTTAAAAGCTTGTCCGAATAACTTGTGTCGCTAGTTTCACTACTGAAAAGCTCGTTTATTATCTGAGACGTGTCCTTATAGTTTTCAAAAACCTGTGTGTCCTGCGCCGCTGCGGTTTCGGCTACGGGAATGTATTGCTCAAATTCAGCCGCGCTGTTATTTTGCGTATAAGCGTCATTACCGGAGTTGCCATCAGGAGCGTCATCATATTTAATAGGCTCTAAAAATGCGGGATCAGGGTAGGGAGCCGCAGTTTGGGCGGCATTTAAGACGGCGTCGTCCTCTTCAAAATCCTCTTCGGACTTATCGAACAAAGCGTCGAAGTTTTCTTCAGAATCGATATCTTCTGCGCCGGTTTCAATCTCGGAATAAACCGCAAGAGCATACTCTTTGTCGGAAATAAGCTTATCTATGACCGACCTTGAATACTCCCATTCGGATTGGCTCTTGATAAAAAGCTCTCTTCCCATTTCGGTTAAAGTATAATATTTTCTTCTGCCGCCGCTGGTTTTTGCGCCCCAATAAGAGCGTATAAAATTTTGGACCTCAAGCCTTTTCAAACAGCTGTAAAGCGTAGGTTGTTTCAGTTTATACTGACCGTTACTTTTTTGTTCGATCTCCTTGATAATATCGTAACCGTATCTGTCGCCGTCAAACAAGGCTTTTAAGATTATAGTATCGATATTACCTCTGATAAGATCGCTGTTTATTGTATTAATCAAATCACACCGTCCGCAATTTATAATTATATATGATATTTATAGTACTTCTATATAATTTTAAAGGTTTTTATGGTTTTTGTCAATAGAATACTATTTGTGACATAGCACTTTTTTTCCTAATATTGAAATAACTGTCAAAAGTATTGAAAATGCGGCATTTTGTCTTAAATTTTTCATAAAAAAGCTTTTATGATTATTCAGTAAAGAGAATGTGTTGCAAGAAATTTTACGATGTATTATAATATAGGAAACGTTATTCATCGTTTCCTATAGTTTAATAGCGAGGACAGTTATGGCAGAGAAATATTTGACGAAAAAAAGAGAATTTTTAGTTTCCGTAGACGAGGTCGATTACAGAGAGATTTTAAAACCCGGATCGATATTGCAATACTTTCAGGATATCGCGACTGCACACGCGAAAGATATCGGAGTCGGATATGAGGAAATGATCAAGCAGAACCTTTGCTGGGTGATAACGAAATTAAGCTACCGCATTATAAAAAATCCGCTCATCGACGATAAAATTTTTGTTATAACTTTTCCGAAAAAACCAAGAAGTATAGAAGCGGCGCGCGATTTTTATATAGAGAACGAGAAAGGAGAATTGCTTGTTAGGGGAAATACGCGATGGTGCGTTCTTGATTTTGTAAACAGGTCTATAAAACGCTGCGACGGTCTGTTTTTATTTGCGGATGAAGAATATAATCCGGATAACGCCGTAGCCGACGGCGGACTGAAAATCCCCGCTTTGATTGAGCTTAACGCGGAAATAGAAAAAGTTTACGATTATACCGTAAGGGTCTGCGATCTTGACCGGAACCTTCACATGAACAACGCCCGATACGGAGATTGTGTTTTGAACGCATATTCTCCGGAGGAATTGGCGGGAACTATAATAAAGTCGTTTGATATAAACTTTATAAACGAAATGAAGATCGGCGAGGCATTCACTTTATACAGAGCCGTTAAAGATTCAGCCGATTATTATGAGGCGGTAAAAAACGACGGTAAAATCGTATTCAGGGCAAAAGTATGCAAGGCTCCGAGATAAATTTCAGCTATAAGCTTATAAGAAAAAGCAAAAAAAATTTGTCGATCCGAATTAGCGGCAAAGAGGTAATCGTATCCGCGCCGCTTTCGATGAATAGACAAAAAATAGAAGAGATCTTGCTGAAGAAAAAAGACTGGATAGAAAAAAAGCTGTCGCAGAACAGCTCTGCTGAGCAAAAATTCTTGCCGCTTTTGAATTGTAAAGAAATTCTTATCGGGAAAATAGTTTACCCCGTCGTATTTGTAAAAAATTCAAAATATCTTAAATTTGACGGACGCGCTCTCTTGATTCCGGACGTTATTATGAATAACGAGGAGAGCCTGAAGGCTTCGGTCAAAAAATGGTATAAGGCTTACGCAAAAATACGGTTATGCGAAATGCTTGAAAGAGTCGGCGACCGTACAAAGTTAAAATATAATAAGTTTTCTCTGACCGATTCAAAAAACAAATGGGGCAGCTGCGACAGGAACGGTAACATAAAATTGAATTGGCGGCTTGCTATGCTAGAGGAAAAAACCGCCGAATATGTGGTAATTCACGAACTATGCCACACATACTACCTCGATCATTCAAAAAATTTTTGGAATCTTGTGTCTGTTTTTTGCCCGGATTATAAGCTTTTTCGTAAAACGCTAAAAATGGACGCCGCTTTATGTATGTATTTAAAAAAATAAAGCCGTTTACATAAGGATAAGAATATTTGAAAGAATTTGCCGGAAAATTTAAGAAAATAATACTTGCTTTTACTCTTGCGCTAACGGCTTGTTTTATGTTTACCGGCTGCAGCGGGCCGGAGCCTGTTTATACAATTCAAAATTATAAAGCCCTTATATCGGATATCCCGCAGTATTATATTTTTAAGTATTGCGAGCCGCCGGCCATAGAGGGGTTTAACGCTTTAACGAACATTGACTTTGACTATGCGCGTCCGTTTGAGGGCGAGGGGACTTTCGTTTTATCTGATTCAAAAAAATTCGTATTGTTTAAAAACGGTATTGCAAAGCTTTCGCATGATTTGCCTGACGGCGGAATAAGGGACGGCAAGTATGTTTATTCTTCCGGCGCACTGAAAGGGCTGAAAGCTTTAGACGGGAAAATCATTATCCCTGCAATTTATGACAGCGTTATGTTTGACGGAAATTCGGCTTTATGTGCTTTAAACGACGAAAGCTATATTTTTTACGGCGGCGTTTTGACCGGCAAAATTAAAACGGATCCCGTCCTGCTGATTTGTGACAACGTTCTTAAAATTTCCGAAAGCTTTTTTGATTTTAAATTAGAGCCGCTTCTATTAAACGGGCATACGGTTTTCGAGCTGTTTGACGATAATGCCTTTCTGATAATGGAAAATTATAAATTCGGTCTGATTGATATAAACGGCGCAATAATCGCTCCGCCGGAATATGATTCGGTTTTGTCTTACGTCAACGGATTTGCCACCTTAAAAAAGGGCGGCAAAACTTATGTTATAAAAGACGGAGGCGAAACGGTTATCGATGCGTCCGAGCTTGAAATTGTGTCTTATGACGGAGATTTTGCGGTTGTAAAAAACGGCGACGTTTTCAGCGTTTTCGATTCATCCTTAGAAAATAAGCTTAGCGACGGTTTTTTCTCGATATATAAATCCCGTGTCTATTTCGGGGAATTTATTTACGACCCTTACGGCTTTTATCCTTTACATTCCTTAAAGCTTGGGGCGGGTTTTTTGAACGGATACAAAAATCTGAAATTCTTCGACGGCTTTTTTATAGCGCAAAGCTCTGAAAACGAGACTTATACAGTGTTCGATAAATCTTTAAATATTTTGATAGACGGCCTGACTTCAGCGGAATATTCCGAAAACATTCTTTGCATTTCTAAATCCGGCAAATATTACTTTTATACTAAGTAAATCGTATCAATCTCGAAGCATATTTTTTTAAGACGCTCTTTGTCGGGGCGTTTTTTTGTGCGTCTCGACATGCGCGCTTTTTGGGAGCGTCTTTTTTTTTGCGCGTCCCGACATGCGCGCTTTTTGGGAGCGTCTTTTTTTTTGCGCATCCCGACAGACGCTCTTTGCCGGGGCATCTTTTTTTTGCGCATCCCGACAGGCATGCTTTTTGGGAGCGTTTTTTTGTTTTTGGGCGGGCAGTTAAACAGGCATAAAGCTTGTACAAGATTAATATTATATATCGATGATAAATGAAAGCCTTTTAAGCATATTGCCCAAAGAAATCGGCGGCGTCGTATCGCGGCGGCTGAATCCTGAAAAGGTTTATGAGCTGCGCTTCAGGGCGGAACGGCCGGTTTTAGTCAATTACGGAGGGATTTTCTATTATCTTGGCCCCGACGGCTTAAAAAGCGGAGTTTCTGACAGTTATTTTTGCAAAAAAAGCCTAATCGGAGAAATCATCGTCAGGGCGTCGGAATATTCTTTGTACGCCTATAACGACCGTATAAGCAACGGTTATATTACGATAGCCGGCGGTATACGCATAGGTATTGCGGGCGAGGCGGTGCTTGAAAGCGGGGAGATAAAGACGATAAAAAATTTCAGCTCGCTTAATATCCGCATCCCGCATGAGGTTATGGGCTGTGCGGACGGCATTTACAATCTCGTTTGCCGCCCGGTGATTTACAACACCTTAATAATCTCGCCGCCCGGAGCCGGAAAAACTACCCTGTTAAGGGACCTGACGAGGCTTTTGGGAAACGGCAGCCCGCCGCTGAACGTTTTACTGATCGACGAGCGCAATGAGATCGCAGCCGTAAACGAAGGAACGTATTCTTTAGACGTCGGAATAAATACGGACGTTATAAGCAGCTCCGGCAAGGATTTTGCCTTTAAGCAGGGCGTGCGCGCTTTAAGGCCGGACATAATTATAACCGACGAATTATTCGGTGAAAAAGACTTGCTTGCAGTCGAGGACGCCTGCGCCTGCGGAGTAAAAGTTTTTGCCTCTGTCCATGCGTACGGATTGGATGACATAAAAAAGAAATCCGGCTTTGAAAACATACTTAAAAAGAGGCTTTTTCAAAGGTTGGTTTGCCTTTCCTCGCATAACGGGCCGGGGACGGTTGACGGAGTTTACAATGAAAATTTTGAGCGGATAACGGCGTTAAAATGTTAAATAAGCTTTTGATAACGGCCTTATGTATCGTCGCCGGGACTATGGTCGGACTTATATTTTCAAACAGGCTCAAAAAACGCGCGGATTTTTTTAAAAGCGTTGATTTGTTTATAGACACGCTGGTGAGCGAGGTAAGCTTCAGAAAGAGTTCTATTAAAAAAATCATGTCTGATTTTATTAACGCGAACAATTCTCTTTTTAACAACAATCTGAACGAGTATGTCTCCTGCCAGGATATATCTTCGCTTAAACTGAGCAGGGGCGTAGTAAATGAAATCGAGCTGAGTGATATACGCAAATTCTTTGTTTCGCTAGGCCGATCAGACACCTCTACGCAGCTTACCGAGCTTATGAATTACAAATCAAAATATAGCCAGATATTTAAAGATGCAGATGAAAAAAGAAAAAAATTTGGCGCGATGTATATAAAATTAGGCTTTTTTCTGGGTATTATGTTAGGCATAGTACTACTATAGAGGAGAAAAATACCGGATTATGGATATAAGTATCATTTTTAAAATCGCGGCAGTGGGCATTGTAACGGCGATAGTAAATCAAATTTTAAAGAAATCAGATAAGGATGAAATCGCGACCCTCACAACCTTAGCGGGGCTCGTGATCGTTCTTTTAATGGTTGTCGATATGATATCGCAATTGTTCGGAACGCTCAATTCTCTTTTCGGATTGTACTAAATGGAAATAGTCAAGATATCCGCTATCGGGATAATCACGGCTTTTTGCGTCCTTATTTTAAAGGACAACAAAAGCGAAGTAGCCGTACTTGTAGGTATAGCGGGCGGCTGCATAATACTTTTATCAGTTATCGACTATTTTGTTAATATCGTTGCTTTCATAGAAAATATTGCGGACAAGTCCGGCATACCGCAAAGCCTTATGCTTATTGTTTTTAAGGTTGTGGGAGTCGGTTACTTAACGGATTTTTCCGCAGGCATTGTTGAGGACGCGGGTCAAAAATCGTTATCGGAAAAAATCGTGCTGGCGGGAAAAATATTGATCATGATAATTTCTTTGCCCGTCATCACGCTTTTATTCGATACAGTTTCGGAGTTATTAGGATGAAAAACCGGCTGCTTTCTTGCAAGAAAAAAAAGAGAAAAACAGGGCTTGTTATATTAGCCTTTTTGCTTGCCTCAATTTTTTTCAATTCGTTTCTTCAGGCGGGTTTTACAGCCTACGCAGAATCGGACGAGCCGGACGCGGCTGTTGACCTTGGTAAAAGCGTCGAAGATATTCTTGAAATAATAGACATTTCCGAGTTTGAAGCTTTTCTTTCGACTTTGGACTCCGAACAAAAGAGCTTATTCGGTTCGGGAACGGCTTTAGAAAAAATAAAAAGAATAATTTCGGGCGAAATGAAAATTGAATACGGCAGCTTTATAAACTATTTTTTCAGCATTGCCGGAATAAACATTTTGAGATATTTGCCGATGATCGCCGCAATTTTAGCAATCACAATAATGTTCAGCATTTTAAGCTCGATCAAGACTAAAATGTCATCGGACTCTGTTGAAAATATTGTACATTTTGCCGCGCTCTCGCTTGTGATAGTCATTATCTTATCCCAGCTTGTACCAATACTTAATAACGTCCGCTCGATGATAGACTCAATGAAGACGCAAATGAATATCGTTTTTCCCATAATCCTGACTATGATGGCGGCATCCGGCGCAGGCACTTCAGCCGCGGTATATCAGCCTGCCGTAGCGATACTCGCATCGGGGATAACGGAAGTGATGACGCTTATAATTTTGCCGTTTTTTATCCTTTCGGCAGTTTTTACGATAGTCGGCAGCTTATCGGAGGGCGTGAAACTCAAAAAAATGTCCGAATTTTTTTCCTCTGCTTCAAAATGGTTTTTAAGCACTTTATTTTTGGTGTTCGGGGCATTTTTATCGGTTCAGGGAATAACCGCGTCCGTCTTTGACGGGGTGTCGGTACGCACCGCAAAGTTTGCGGTAAGCAAATATGTGCCGATAATCGGAGGTTATTTATCGGAGGGGCTCAATCTTGTTATGGCGGGCAGCGTGCTGGTTAAAAACGCGGTCGGAATGACGGGAGTTATACTGCTGTTTTTAACGCTTGTGCCTGTGCTTGCCCAAATCGTAATATTTAATTTAAGCTTGTCTTTGGCGGGTGCTGTCGCAGAACCCTTGGGAGGAGGAAAAATCAGTTCGCTTTTAAGCGGATTGGCTAAAAGTATGAGTATGCTGATAGCGGTCGTTTTAGGTACTGCGTTCATCTACTTCATATTTTTGATTTTAGTCATTACGACGGGGAATATGGTGCTATGAAAGCGGTCACGGCTTGGATATTGACTATTTTGGGTATCGTGCTTATAGGCGCGCTTGTTGACCTCGTTCTGCCTGCGGGTAGGATGAACAAGTTTTTAAAATCGTTGTTTGCGACCCTTACTGTGTGTGTCATAGTACTGCCTTTGCCCGGTTTTTTGAAGAATGGCTTCAATTTTAATGCCGATAAGCTTATTCAGCCGGATTTTGCTATTGATGAAAAATATTTGGAATCCGCCGAAAAAATCAAAATGTCTTACCTTGCAAAAGGCTTAAAAAAACAATTGGAAGAGGACGGTTATAAGAATTTGGAAATTGAAATTGTAGGGAGCTTTAAGGATAATAATCTAGTTGTTTCTTCGGTGAAAATAAATATTGCCAATCTTGTCATTGATTCGGGTTTGTCGCATATAAATAAGTATGAGCAGATCGAAAAATCGGTTACACAATATTTAGACATCGATAAAGGCGCGGTGGTCATATATGAGTAATACCGAATTAAAATTCAGCGGAGAGGAAAATACGGCAAAAAAAGATAAGGAGGCCAAGCCTTCAAAAGCGGACGGATTTTTCAAAAAAATCAAGGGAATAAAAAATATTGAGATATATATTGCTATTCTCGCCGTAGTTGTAATGCTCGTTATCTACTTCAGTTCCCGCAATTCTGCGGCGGATCCCGATCAGTCTTCGCCCGTCTCTTCTGCTCAAAACTACTGCGAAAAAATGGAAACGGAGCTTACGGACGCTTTATCCAAACTAAAGGATGCCGGAAAAGCAAAGGTAGTTATCAATTGGGAATCCAGCGTTGAATCTATCATTGCTTACATAACCAACAACGGCACTAACTCTTCGACGTCAACGCCTCAGATAATCAATATAAACGGCTCCTCGCAGCCGCTTATACTAAAAGAAATTTATCCGAAGGCGCTGGGTGTAATAATTTTTTGCGAAGGAGGAGACAAGGTCAGCGTAAAACTTGATATAATCAATGCGGTTTCCGTACTGCTTGACATCACGCCCGATAAAATACGCGTTTACGCGATGAGTAAATCAAAATAAAATTATTATTTTTGGAGGATAATATGTTAAGTAAAAAGAAAAAGATTTTTGTGTTAGTCGGTATGGTTGCATTGCTTGTTTTGACGGGTACCCTTAATATTTTCCTTAATAACAACGGTAAACAGCCGGTCGAAGGCGGCGAGATATATCAAAGCTTATTCGATACCTGCCGTGCCGACCGCAGATTGAACCGCGCGGATACAATTGCATATCTTACGGCAATCATAGAAAGCGAGGCCTCGAGCGCGGAAGCAAAAACAAACGCGGAAGCCACAAGACAGATGCTTGCATCAGCCGGACTGATCGAGGACGCTTTGGAAACTCAAATTGTCAGCAGCGGTTTTGATGACGTTTTCGTGACCTGTTCGACAAAAAACGTTAACATCATAATAAATCAGGAATCATTGACGCAGGAAGAAGCGGACAGGATACTTGCAATAGTTTTAAGGGAAACGGACAGAGAGGCAACGGAGGTTGTCGTAACGCCTATAAAATAGCATTTTAGCTAAAAGGTCAGCTTTAAGCCTGCATTATTTCTCAATTTTACTTTATCACATTCTTGTTAAATCAATTGTAATTTTTTAGCCGCTATGATATAATAATCAAAAGAAAAATGTTAACGAGGTTTACGGATGCCGCTTAAATCTAGATACAATGCAAAGTTTTCCGGTGACGTCACTTACGGCAATAACGTAGTAGCGTCAATCATAGAGCTTGCGGTGAAGGAAATCAACGGCGTCGCCTCACTTCAAAACAAGGGCGTCAAGTCGGTCATAGCGGGCGATACTATCAACGTAGACGTGTTCATTAACGTATACAACGGAGTCAGCTGCACGGACGTAGCTTTCAGGGTCCAGGAAAACGTCAAGCGAAGCGTCGAATCGATGACTGAATTCAAAGTCGGGATAGTAAACGTCAACATTTTAGGATTATTGTTCAGAGAAAGCGATAAAGAACCTTATAGACTCTAGTAGCGATATTAGAGTCTATTTTCGCGTTTCTTTAGCCGAAAATTTTTGCAAAAGAGCGAATAAAAAAAGCCTTTGCAAAAGATCAAAACAACGGAGTATTTATGAGCAGGCATACCGCAAGAGAAAACTTATTTAAGTTAATTTACGAATGGTGCGTTACCGGAGAGAAAAACGCGCTGACTTTCAACCTTGTCTTTTCCGCCGAGGAGGATGCCCAAAAGCCTTATATGTCGGATATTTATAACGGTTTGGATTCAAAATTCGACTTTTTGAAAAATCTGGTAGCGGATTTTGCTAAGGATTTTTCTGCCGACAGAATATATAAGGTCGATATGGCAATATTATTGTTGGCCTCATACGAGATACTTTTTGCTGAAGAAATTCCCGATACGGTGGCAATAAATGAAGCCGTCGAGCTTGCGAAAATTTATTCGACTCCAAAAAGCTCGGTTTTCATCAACGGCTTGCTCGCGAGTATAAAGAAAAACAAAGAGGAGATACTTGAGAATGAAAAAGACGGCGCAAATAATTGACGGAAAGGCACTATCGCAGCAAATACGCGGCCAGATAAAAGCCGACGCAGAAAAGTTTGAAAAGGAAAAAGGGCGTAAGGTAGGCTTAGCCGTAGTATTGGCGGGGGAAAATCCTGCAAGCCAGGTGTATGTACGTAACAAAATCAAGGCTTGCGAGGAGACGTATATAAAATCCTTTTCCTATTACCTTCCCGCAACGGTTTCTCAAAACGAGCTTTTAGAGCTTGTGGATTCATTAAATAACGATAAAAATATAGACGGTATACTTGTGCAGCTGCCGCTACCCAAGGGGATTGACGAAAACTATGTTTTAAGTAAAATCGACCCTAAAAAGGACGTTGACGGTTTTCACGCCGTAAACGCAGGCAACCTTATGCTCGGTAACAGCTGTCTTGCCGCCTGTACGCCTAGCGGGATAATAGAGCTTATCAAATCCACCGGCGAAAAGATCGAGGGCAAAAACGCGGTAGTTATAGGAAGAAGCAATATCGTCGGAAAGCCTGTTGCCTTACTCTTGCTCCAAAACAATGCGACCGTCACTATATGCCACTCCAAAACTCAAAATATTCAGCAGATAGCAAAAACTGCGGATATTTTAGTTGTAGCTATCGGCAGAAAGGAATTTGTTACTTCCGATATGGTCAAACCCGGCGCGATAGTTATTGACGTGGGTATGAACAGGTTTGAGGACAAGCTTTACGGCGACGTTGATTTTGCCGGATGCTCTTCCGTTGCGGGCTTTATTACGCCTGTTCCGGGCGGCGTGGGGCCGATGACGATCACTTCGCTTATGAGTAATACCATAAAAGCGGCTAAGGCAAATGGCTAAAAAGCTTTCCGTAGCCCAGCTGAACGGTTATATCAAGGGAATGTTCAGCGACGAGCTTTTACTGCATAACATCGAGGTTTTCGGCGAAATCCAGGACTTTTCCGTCTCAAACAATAATACTTTTTTTACGCTTGCCGACGGCGGTTACTTACTGCAATGTGTTAAATTCGGCACTAACGAAAAAATTCCGGCGGGAACAAGGGTTTTATTGAGCGGTTCCGTTACTTTTTTTGAAAAAGGCGGAAGGGTCACTTTCAATGCAAAAACCATTTCGCTTTACGGAGAGGGGCAGCAGCATTTAAAGCTTTTGCAGCTTAAAGAGCAGCTCAAAAGCGAAGGGCTTTTTGACGGGCGCAAACAATTGCCGTCTTTTATTAAAACTGCCGCCGTTATTACAAGCTCGACCGGCGCGGTCATACACGATATTGCCGCGGTGCTTAAAAAAAATAAAAGCAGGATCGATATAACCGTCATTCATTCAAGGGTACAGGGCGGAAACGCGGACGCGGAGATCGCCGACGCGCTTACGTACGTGGGCGGCAATAATAAAGCTTTCGATTGCGTAATAATTGCAAGGGGCGGCGGCTCGTCGGCAGATCTTGAAATTTTCAACTCGGAAAAATTGGCAAGGGCGGTCGCCGCTTGCGCGGTTCCGGTCATATCTGCTGTCGGGCATGAAGTCGATTATACGCTTTGCGACCTTTGTTCCGGCACAAGAGCGGGGACTCCCAGTATAGCGGCGCAAATTATTTGCTCGGTCAATAATATAATGCTCGAGCGTCTTGACGAAGCTGCAAAGAGGGCGGCGGACGCAATATTCAATATATATTCTTTACGGCAAAACCGCCTTTACAGATTGTCTAATAAAATAATAAAGGGCGTAGAGCTAAAAAATCTCAGACAGCAAAACCGGGTAGAAAACGCCGCGAAGACTATGAAAATGAATCTTCAGAACTTATCAGTAAAAAATTACGATAAAGCGCAAAGTGCGGCAAAGAACCTCCAAAGTGTAATAAACGCTTTGTATGAGGCTAAGGAAAGGGTGTTTTGCGACGCTGAAAAGCTTTTACAAGTCAACAGCCCGCTGAAAATTTTGTCAAAAGGTTATGCAAAGGTCGTAAAAAACGGTAAAGCTTTAAACGGAGTAACACAAATCGCCCGCGGCGAGAGCGTCGACGTCTATATGTCGGACGGTTCGTTTGCGGCGACGGTCGATTCGGTCAGATTGAACGGAGAAAAAATATGAGCTTTGAGAAAAATTTAGAAAAACTGGAAGAAATCGCAAAAAAACTTGAAAATAAGGAAATGTCCTTAGACGAGGGAATATCCTTATATGAGGAAGGCTTGAATTTAACGAAGGAATGCCTGAAAAGTTTATCCGAAAACAAAGGCAAAATTACTCTTTTAACAAAAGAAATGGATAAGCTTATACAGGAACCTTTCGGCGGGGACGAGTAAATGTCTTATAAAGCAGCTTACGAAATAAGAAAAAATGAAGCCGGTGCGCTGATTGAAAAACTGATCGCAGATATTACTTCAATGCCGCCGCTTTTAAAGGAAAGCCTCGCCTACAGTTTGTCGAACGGCGGTAAGCGCATAAGGCCGGTGCTGTTTTTAGAGTGTTATAAAATTTTCGGCGGAGAGTCATTGAAAAACGCCGGTTATTTTGCCTGCGCGATAGAGTGTATCCATACTTACTCGCTTATCCACGACGATCTTCCGTGCATGGATAACGACGATTTTCGCAGAGGGCTGCCCACAAACCACAAAGTTTACGGAGAGGGACTCGCTGTGCTTGCGGGCGACGCTTTGCTAAATTTAGCGTATGAGCTGTGTTTTAAGGCGATAAAACTGTCCGGTAATGATCCGCGTTATATTAAAGCCGCCTGCCGCATTGCGGAATTATCCGGCGGAGGGGGCCTGATAGGCGGCCAGTCGCTCGATATCAAGCTGACGGATGTGAATGTTACGCCGCAAGCTCTTGACTATATTTATAAGCATAAAACCTCCGACCTTATAAAAGCGGCTATGTATTCGGGCGCGGTTTTAGGCGGCGCGGATGATAATGCGCTTGTTTTGATAGAAGGCTTTGCCGACAATTTCGGTTATGCGTTCCAAATACAGGACGATATTCTGGATTTTAAGGAAAATAAGGCCTCTTTGATCAAAAACTACATCGATATTTTCGGACTTGAGAATGCCGAAAACGAGGTCGGAGCGCGGATAAACGCCGCAATAAAATGTCTTGAACAAATTTCGGCGGACACAAGTTTTTTGAAAGCTTTTGCAATGTCGTCTATAGGGAGAAGTGTTTGATTTTAAAATGCAGGAAAATTTGCTTGATAAAATAAACTGTCCTGAAGATTTAAAAGCGCTTTCCGTAAAAGAGCTGAAATTATATGCCGAAAACGCGCGCAGCTTTATCACGGAAACAGTTTTAAGACAGGGCGGTCATTTATCCTCAAATTTAGGCGCGGTGGAGTTTTCTATCGCGCTGCATTACGTATTCGACTCGCCAAAAGACAAAATCGTCTGGGACGTAGGCCATCAGGCCTATACTCACAAGCTGATAACAGGCAGGAAAAAGCCGCTGGAAAAGCTGAGGGAAAACGGAGGCGCGGGCGGGTTTCCGAACGCAGGCGAAAGCGTTCACGACTCTTTCGTCTCGGGCCATTCCAGTACGTCCTTATCGGCGGCGCTTGGTATGGCTAGGGCAAGGGATTTAGACGGCGCAAACCACAATATTATAGCGGTTATCGGCGACGGCGCGCTTACCGGCGGTATGGCGTACGAGGCGCTGAGCGATATTGGGTCGCAAAAGTCAAAGCTCATTATTATTTTAAACGATAACGAGATGTCTATTTCAAAAAATGTAGGCGCGATGTCGGAATATTTGTCTAAGCTGCGCCTAAGCAAAAAATACTCGAATGCGAAAAGAGCTATTAAAAACGGCATAAACGCGCTTCCTTTTTTCGGAAGCCGCATCATGCGCCTATTGGAAAAGAGCAGAGCCGCTGCGAAAAGCGTTTTTATTGCTAATAAAATGTTTGAGCAGATGGGCATACGCTATTACGGCCCGCTTGACGGCCACGATATAAAAAACCTGATAGAAACGTTTGAAAGCGTAAAGCATGACGATTTCCCGGTTATTATCCATCTTTTGACGAATAAAGGGAACGGCTATAAGCCCGCGGAAGATAATCCGGGACTTTATCACGGCGTTACGCCCGGGGGCGCGAAGAGTTTATCAAGCTTTTCCGCCGTTGCCGGAGAAACGTTAAGCGCGCTGGCAAAGGTCAATCCGAAAATCGTCGCCGTTACTGCGGCAATGTGTGACGGAACGGGACTAAAAGATTTTGCGGATAAATTTGCGGACCGCTATTTTGACGTCGGAATCGCCGAACAGCACGCGGTCACGATGTGCGCGGGGCTTGCTAAAGAAGGATATAAACCGTATTTTGCCGTTTATTCTTCATTTTTGCAGCGCGGGTACGACCAGCTTTGCCACGACGTGGCGATCATGAACCTGCCGGTCACTTTTTTGATTGACCGCGCCGGAGTTATCGGAGCGGACGGCGTGACTCATCAGGGAATATTCGATATAGCATATTTAAAAATGCTGCCGAATTTTACTGTTCTTGCGCCCAAGGACGGCGAAGAATTGCGTGCTATGCTGCAATGGTCAGCGGTTTTTAACGGGCCGCTTGCAGTAAGGTACCCTAAAGGTTATGAAAAAGAGTTAGGTTTTACTCAGGCTTTTGAGTACGGAAAATGGGAAACGCTGAAAAAGTCCGTTACAAACATATTTGTTTTATGTGCGGGTAACAGAATGCTTTGCGCCGCGCTTAAAACAAACGGCGCGCAAATAGTGAACGCGCGTTTTATAAAACCCCTCGACTTTAATTTTCTCGATGATATCAACCGCGAAGGAAATACTGTCATTACTTTAGAGGACGGGGTTTTGTGCGCCGGTTTTGGCCAAAGCGTTTTAAGTTATTTGAATACCGCAGGCCTAAAAGCAAAAGTTATAACCTTAGGACTCAAAGACAGTTTTATCACAAACCTTGATATCGACGCTGTTTTTGCTGAAAACGGACTCACCAGTGTAAATATTCAAAAAATTATTGATAAAATCTGAAATAATTGTTGTATAAAAATACAATCCGTTGTATAATCATATTAAATTATACACAATAGTGCATAAAACAATATTTTCGGAGCATAAATGACGGTCGGTGTTTTTACAAATAAGGATAAGGATAAGAAATTAGCGGTCACAAAAGAGCTTACCGCGCTTTTGTCGTCTTTATCCGCCGATTTTTATTTGTTCGAGGATTTAAAAGGCTGTATAGAATACGGCAAGTTTTTTGGTTATGGCTCGGAAATAGCCTTTGATCTTATGGTCACCGTCGGCGGCGACGGTACGATATTGCGCATCGTCAATTTTTGTGCGGAGAAGAAAATCCCTGTTTTGGGAGTAAATCTCGGAAAGCTGGGTTTTTTGGCTGAAATCGAAAAAAAAGAGCTGGATGTTGTTGCCGTAATAGTTTCGGGCGCAAATTTCACGACCGAAAAGCGTACGATGATAGAGGCGCAGACCGGAGGCAAGAAGTATTCGGGGTTGAACGAGGCGGTTCTTTGCCGCGAAAACGACGGGCGTATGATCGGTATTAAAGTCGAAATCAACGGCAGTTTCGTCGAAAACTTTTACAGCGACGGCTATATAGTAAGTACGCCTACGGGTTCAACGGCATACTCACTATCGGCAGGCGGCCCGATTTTAAGCCCGTCGAGTGAATGCTTTGCGCTCACAGCTATCAACTCCCATTCCTTAAATACGCGGCCAATAGTTATAAACGACAAGGAATCGATCGAGCTGACGCTTACGAGAGCGTCCGGCGGGGCGGGGCTGGTACTCGATGGGGTTAAAGTGTGCGCCGTCAGCGAAAACGAGATCGTCAGGATCTCGAAATCGAAAGTCAGCGCGGAGTTTGTAAAGGTCAATTCAGTAAATTTTTATTCTAAGCTTATTAAAAAGCTTAATAGTTACAGCGGCATATAAAGTACAGAGGAAGTGGTGAAATGGCAAGAAACGCACGGCAAATGAAGATTTTGGAGCTTATTTCCAAAAATATAATAGAAACACAGGACGAGCTTGCCACCGAATTGACGCAAGCAGGTTTTAACGTTACGCAGGCTACCATTTCAAGGGATATCAAAGAACTGGGGCTTATTAAGGTTACGGCCCAAGACGGTAAACAAAAATATTCTAAGGAAGCGGCCGATCACGGAGTTGCGGGAAAAATCGTCAACCTTTTCAAAAATGCCGTTTTAAGCATTGATTATGCTCTCAATATTGTCGTCATTAAAACGCTTTCGGGCAGCGCAAGCACCGCAGGGCTTATGGTAGACAAGCTCTCGAACGCCGATATTTTAGGCTGTGTCGCCGGAGACGATACCGTTATGGTCGTTACAAGAAACGAAAGCGTCGCAAAAAGCGTCGTTTTTGCCTTAAACGAAATTATTATGCAGTAGGACTAACAGTTGGACTCTGTAAAGTTTTAGTTTTTACCAATAATACTTTGTAAAATTTTTAGTTTTTAGCATGTTAGAAACATTAAGATGAATTAGAGGTTTGTCGGATGCTTAGTAGACTCAATATTAATAACGTCGCTCTGATCAAAAATCTGGAACTTGATTTTTGCGGAGGACTGAATATTTTAAGCGGCGAAACCGGCGCGGGAAAATCTATCATTGTAGACAGCCTTATGCTGCTGCTCGGCGAAAAATACGATAAAACCATACTTCGTTACGGCGAAGAAAAAGGATATGTTGAAGGGGTTTTTGATACTACGCCCGCAGTTTTTGCTATGCTCGAAGAGCTGGGCATAGAGAGCGACGATATTTTAATAGTGAACCGTAAATTTAACGCGGAAGGCAAAAACGAAATAAGGCTGAACGGCAAAACTGTCACCACGGCTATGCTCAAAACCGTTATGCGCGCGCTAGTTGACATTTACGGGCAAAATGAATACCAGTCGCTCACATCCAACGCAGAGCAGTTGAAAATAGTCAATTATTTTGTCCGCTTGAAAATTTCGGAGCTTTTAAAAGAGCTTGGCTCAGATTATCAAAAGTATGTAAAAATTAATAAAGAAATGAAGTCTTTGGGCAGCTTATCGGAGCGTGAGCGGAATATCGATATGCTTAAATTCCAGATCGCCGAAATCACTAAGGCGAACGTGCGGGAAAACGAAGAGGACGAGCTTTTAGAGAAGCGGAAAATAATTGCATCCGCGGAAAAAATAGCGGCGTCGCTAAGCGGCGTAAAAGAGTTTTTGTCGGATTCAGAAGATTCTAACGCATTAAGCGCAGTCAGCTCGGCAATGAAAGCGCTGGGGAGTGTCACATCGTTTTCGGCCGTTTATTCCGAAATTTATGACCGCCTCGATTCGGTTTCGATAGAGCTTGAGGACATTGCCGAAACGATCAGCGACGAGCTGGAAAACGTAGATTTCAACGAAAACGACTTAGATAAGCTTGAATCAAGATTAGAAGTTATCCGTTCCTTAAAAAGAAAGTACGGCGCTTTTGCGCAAATGCAGGAATTTAAAATAAAGTCGCAGGAGCTGCTTGAAAAGCTCTCAAACAGCGCGGAGCTTTATGAGCAATTGACTCTGCAAAAAAATCAGGCTGTCAAAAAAATATACGATATTTCCTTAGAGCTTTCCGCAATAAGAAAGGCGGGCGCGCTTGAGTTGGAAAAGCTTGTCGAAAAAGAATTGGACGAGCTTGGTATGAAGGGCGCGACGCTCAAAGTCGTTTTTGAAGAATTGCCTGCTTTTGAGGATTGCGAAAGCCATATCACGGCGACGGGTTTTGATAAGCTGGAATTTTTCTTCAGCGCGAATGCGGGGCAGCCCGTCAAGCCGCTCGCAAAAGTCATTTCCGGCGGCGAAATGTCGCGTTTCGTTTTGGCGCTAAAGGTCATATCCAGCCGTTTAGACGATATTTCAACTATGATTTTTGACGAAATAGATACAGGTATCAGTGGTAAAATAGGGCAGGAAGTCGCAAAAAAGCTTGCCATAATCTCTAAAAACCATCAGGTTTTATGCGTTACGCATCTTCCGCAAATAGCGTCGATGGCCGATAATCATTACTATATCAGCAAAAAAACCGTTGACGGACAAACGCTGACGACGGTCGGGCTCTTGGATAATAACGGCGTCATCGGCGAAATTTCAAGGCTTTCCGGCGCAAAGGATATCAGCGCGCAGTCCGATTCAAACGCAAAAGAAATGAAGAACTGGAGCGATTCATACAAAAAAGGCTTGTGAGCAAACAAAAAGGTATATGATCAAACAAAAAATGCTTGAGATTAAATTAAAAGACGATTGCGATAAAGTCAGTCGTCTTTTTTAAGTGACAAAAACGGATGAGCGCGGATGAGTAGGGCTTTTTTACACAGATTTACAGCTTAAAATATGAATAAGTTTAGCAAAACAAAACAAACTAATCATTATGGAAAAGGTTGCGGCGCAAAAATACATCAGAAAGGTAATTATCAGTTGGTTGCTTGCCGCTATTTGCCTGATATTAGTTTTTGAAACACTAAATTCTATTAAAATAGTTAAGAGCCTTCCGTCAAATTTGATTCTGTCCCAAAACGACTTAGAGTCAATAAATTTAAAAAATATAACATATTCAGTTGACGATAATAATTCAAAAAGCGAAAAAAAGTCAATAGTTTTCAAGCTCTTTAACCTCATACCGATTAAAACGATAGAGGCGGATATAGAGCAAAAGAGAAACGCGTATTTAGGAGGCTTTCCTATAGGGCTTTCAATAAAGGCGGGCGGGGTTATCGTAGTTAAAAAGGTCGAAATCGATACCTATGCGGGGCAGGTGTTTGCCGACGGCGGGGTATGCGAGGGGGATATTATTACGCAGATAAACTCAAGGCCGGTTTTGTATGTTTCCGATATCCTAAAGGAGATGGAAAGCTACGACAAATCAAGCAAAATGGTTGAAGTAAAGGTGTTGAGAAACGGAGCTGAAAAAAAGGTTGCCTGCTATCCGGTTATCGAAAATCTTACCGGCTACTATAAGCTCGGCCTTGCCGTCAAGGACAGCGTGGACGGCGTCGGCACCGTTAGTTTTGTGAAGGCGAACGGGCGTTTCGGATGTCTGGGGCACGCGATAAGCGGAGGAATATCCGGCGGCGGCGTTATCCCGTGCTATGAGGGTTCAGTCTATAAATGCAAAATTTTAGGCTATAATAAGGGCAACCGCGGAACCCCCGGAGAGCTTAAAGGAGCCTTTTACGATATTAATAAACCGATCGGAACGGTTGACTTGAACACAATTTTCGGCGTCTACGGAAATATAGACTGTGTAGCCGACAGCGACCTGTATGAAATCGGCAGCAGATTTCAGGTAAAAAACGGCAAAGCAAAAATACGCACTACGATAAACGATTCGCCCGCTTTTTACGATGTTGAAATCATTAAAGCCTCAAATCAAAATTCGCCGTGCGAAAAAGGGATGATCTTGAGGGTCACAGATAAAGAGCTGCTTAGTAAAACCGGCGGCATTTTGCAGGGTATGAGCGGCAGTCCGATAATTCAGGACGGCAAAATAATCGGCGTAGTAACGCATGTTTTAGTCTCGGATCCGACGAAAGGCTATGCCGTATATCTGGACTGGATGTACGATAATTAGCGTAAATTCGTGCAATATGTCATATTATGTCTGACATAGTACATAAAATATTCTATGTTCAGACTGAATTTAAGAAGTCTATACTATGATTGCAAAGACCTTATAAAATATCATAAGGGCAAGCTTTGCCTGCTTATACTTTTATCTGTTCTGGCAATAGGCTTAGGAGTCAACTCCGGCATCAACACTATTAAAGCCGATAAAATTTATGTTATCAACAATACTAATATTATATTGCTTATAAACGGGAATAAAAGCGTTTTCGGTTTTTTTCTTTCAAGGTTTATTTTTTTGCTCGTTTTTTCTATGATTATCATTTGCTGCTCATATAGATTTTTCACCACGTTTTTAAGCTCGGCGGTACTATTTTTCTTTTGCTACCTGAATGTAAGAAATATTACTATCTGCCTTGCCGCATTAAAGCTGTCGTTTTTGCCGGCCGCATTGATTTGCATAATTCCTTGTATATTGCTTTATCAGGCAATTTTTGTTTTTTTTGTTTTATTTTCAATGAAAAAGGCTTCCGAATTCGGCTACTATAATAATAACGATTATTTTTGCTGCGTCACAGACGTTTTGAAAAGCTGTTATATTCCCGTAATATGCGTTTGCGCCGTTTGCATTGCCGAAACGATTCTTACTTTTATCTTAACTATAGGTATCAGTGTTTAAGAGGCTGTCTCAATAAGGGGCCATATACGGGCTACGTACGGCAAAACGACTCAATAACAACTTCGTTGTTGGCGTTCGCGCTGCGCGCTCGGCTAAGCGAGTACGTCTATGTACACTCAATCGTCGTTTAGCCGTCTGTTGCCCGTCTCTAACCCCTTCTTGAAACAGCCTACTAACACAAAAAACAAGAAAAAAGGGGCTGTCTCACGAGTTTTTTTCTCATAAGACAGCTTCTTAATTTTTTTTAAAGAGTCTTACATAATTTTTCGGCTCCTGTGTCATATTAGACATATACTAATTGACTATATAAAACAGGAGAGAAAGAATGGATAAACTTAAAAGAAAAATTTTGTTTCCGATACTGTCGCTGCTTTTAGCCTTAGTGCTGCTTAGCGGCTTTTCAACACGGCTTTTTGCAAAGGCGGAAGCTCCGGCTGTAAAAAATGCCGGATTGGAAATAAGCGCAAAAAGCGCGCTTTTGATGGATTACTCAAGCGGCAAAATAGTTTTTACTCAAAATGAGAAAGCGCATCTGCCTATCGCCAGTATGGTGAAAATCATGACGCTTTTATTGACGTTTGAGGAAATGGAAAAAGGCAATATTTCAGAGGAAACTATGATTACGGCGAGCGAAAACGCGACAAGTATGGGCGGATCGCAGGCGTTTCTCGACACAAATGCGTCGTACAGTTTAGGCGAGCTTATCAAAAGCATTGTCGTAGGGTCGGCAAACGATTCGTGCGTGGCTGTGGGCGAGCATATTTGCGGCGATATATCTTCGTTTGTGGACAGGATGAACGCCAAGGCAAAAGAGCTTAATATGGCGGATACGAATTTTGTAAATTGCACCGGGCTTCCCGCGGCGAATCAATATTCCTGCGCCCGCGACGTTGCCGTTATGACAAGGGAACTTGTCCGTCACCCGTTATTTTTTAAATATTCAAAAATATGGATGTTCGATTTTGCTCATCCGGGCGGACGGGTTACGCAGCTGAGCAATACAAATAAGCTTATTAGAGCGTACGAGGGCTGTGACGGCGGCAAGACCGGTTTCACGAACGAGGCGATGTTCTGCCTGTCGGCTACCGCAAAACGCGGAAACACAAGGCTTATCAGCGTAGTAATGGGCGCGCAAACTTCCAAAATCAGAAACGCGGAAAACGCTAAGCTGTTCAATTACGGTTTTGCCAATTTTGAAACAAGGCAGCTTGTTGTAAAAGGCGTGGGCGATAATGTTGATCACGGCGTTTCAAACGGAAAGGTGAAAACGGTTAAGCTGGTTCCCTCAGAAGACCTCTATTATTTTATGCCGAAAAACTCCAAGGCTGAAGTTACGACTTCTCAAAGCATCGACAAGATTGCCGCTCCCGTAAAAAGCGGCGAAAGGAAAGGAACGTTATCGGTATTTGTAAACGGCGAACAGGTCGGAAAGGTAAATCTTTTGGCGACTGCGGATATCGGAAAGGTAACTTATATCGATATTATAAACGATATGATAGACGAGTGGTAGGAATTTAGAGCCTATACTATGCCTGACATACTACTATAATTTTAAAATATTTAGGCGGCAAAACCGGTTTATTCGGCTTTGCCGCTATTATTTTTTAACTAATACGCATTAATTCATCGGTTCCCTTTATCAAGAAGCATTTGGGGAAATGGAAGCTTACTTACATTTCCATAAATGCGCCCGCCGCAAAAGGTTTAAAACTCCGCAGTCTCTGCTGCGGAATGCGCGGCGTTGCCGCGCAGGCGCAGGGCTCTGCCCTGCGGTTTAAAACCTTTTATATTTCTTTTATATTTCCCTATTTTTCGCAAAAATACTACTACTGCAATCCGTTTGACTAAAAACCACAATATGTGGTATATTTTAAACGGAGATGATTTTGCTATGAAACAGAGAGAAACATTATTTATTAACGAAAAAGGCAGGCTGCAGATAGGCGGCATCGAAGCGTCGGAATTAGCTAAAAGGTTTTCTACGCCGCTTTATGTTATGGATGAGCAATATATCCGTAATATTTGCCGCAGCTATTACAGCGTTTTAAAAAATGAATATCCCGACAGTTTAGTATGTTTCGCCTCAAAAGCTTTTTCGTGCATTGCTATCTATCAAATAGTGTCAAGCGAGAATTTAGGCGCGGACGTAGTTTCCGGCGGAGAGCTTTATACCGCGCTTAAAAGCGGAATGGATCCTGAAAAAATATATTTTCACGGAAATAATAAATTAAAAAAAGAGCTTGAGGAAGCGGTGAAAGCAAAGGTTCACGCCGTTGTTATAGATTCTGTATATGAAACGGAACTGTTAAATTCCGTCGCAAAAGAAAACGGCGTTAGGCAAAAAGTGCTGATACGCGTTAATCCCGGAATAGACGCCCATACCCATCAGTTCGTTCAGACTACAAGAGTCGATTCTAAATTTGGTTTTTCAATTTCCGACGGAGCCGCTTTAGAGGCGGCCGGTGCAATATTAAAATGCGCTAATCTTGAATTTGCCGGAATACATTGCCATATCGGCTCGCAGATTTTTGAATTAAAGCCTTTTGAAATCGCCGTCGAAAAGATGACGGATTTTATTAAGAAACTAAAAAGTGAGCTTGATATTACTGTGAAAGAGCTTAATATGGGCGGAGGCTACGGCGTGACCTATACGGACGTCGATAAACCGCTTGAGCCGCATCAGTATGTTAAAACCATAGTTGAAAAATTGAAAGAGTGTATTAAGTCCAAAAATATTGCAGCACCGAGATTGATTTTCGAGCCGGGCAGAAGCATTGTCGGAGAGGCGGGGTTAACGCTGTACAGCGTAGGCGCGATAAAAGAAATCAAGGACGTGAAAAAATATATAAGCGTAGACGGGGGAATGTTTGAAAATCCGCGTTTTGCGTTATATCAGGCAAAATATGAGGCAATACTTACAGATAAGGCGGCTTTAATACCTGTCGAGGTTTATACTGTGGCAGGCAAATGTTGTGAAAGCGGCGATATTTTGGTGGAAAACGCATATTTACCTAAAGCTGAAAGCGGCGATATTTTAGCCGTTTTAACAACCGGCGCCTACAATTATTCTATGGCCGGCAATTATAACCGTAACGCGGTGCCGCCCGTAGTGCTTGTTAACGGAGAAAGTGCGGAATATATCGTCAAACCGCAGACGTATGAGGATATCATATCCAGAGATATAAAACTTAGCGGGAGATAAGAATTGCTTTATAATATTTTCGCAAATCAACAGGTTCTTTCATTATTCGCCATATTGTTCACAGTCGTTATCTCGATAACGCTGCATGAATGCGCGCACGGGCTTGTCGCGCTGTGGAACGGCGACTATACGGCAAAGGCAGCCGGAAGGCTGACGCTTAATCCGGTCAGGCATTTTGATTTGCTGGGATTTATTATGTTAATGGCCGTGGGGTTCGGTTTTGCAAAACCCGTACCGGTAAACCCTAATAATTTCCGTAACCGTAAGCGCGGCATATTTACTGTCGCAATAGCGGGGGTGACGGTAAATATCCTGCTCGCTTTTATTTTCGCTTTTTTTAATGCGCTGACAGAAAAGCTTATGCTAGGCGGCGCGGACAACTTTTTTAACGGCCCTTTGTTGCTTTTTCTTTATATGTTCACATATTATATGGTCCTTATCAATATTTCGCTTGCCTTGTTTAACTTACTTCCGTTTTATCCGCTTGACGGCTTCAGAGTCATTGAGTCGTTTACCCGTTATATTAATCCGGTGACGAGTTTTTTGCGCGTCTACGGCAGGTATATCCTTATCGGGCTTATCGGAGCAGGCCTAATAATCGACTATTTTAACTTAAAATCGGTTTCGCCCGTTTTTGAATATTTAGATATTATAGGCTTTTATATAGAAAAAGTCGGCGGATTTATAAGGGAAGCCTTTTTAAGCCTTTGGTCGCTGGTATTGGGGGTGTGAGTTTTTGATGGCAGAAAACGAAAACGTTCAGCTTTCGCTGATAGAAGAAAGCAACATAGAGCCGGAGACGGCTCCGGCAGCAGAAAAAAAGGTCTTGTCGGAAGAGGAAAAGCGGCAGAAAGCGATAAACGACTATATCGAACGGCTCAAAATTGCCAACGATTATTCCGATTCTTACAATGTGAGCTTAGCGCATTTTGAAGGCCCTATCGACCTTTTACTTCACCTTATAAAAGCCGCGAAAATCGGCATAGAAGAAATATTTATATCTCAAATTACAGAGCAGTACCTTTCTTATATGGATCAGATAAAAAATCTGGATCTTGAAAGGGCATCGGAATTTATAGACGTTGCGGCGATACTTATTGAAATCAAATCTAAATCCGTTCTGCCCGATAACGAGAACGAGCCGGACGACGACAGCGCAAAACGCGAGCTGATACAGAAAATCGAAGAGTATAAGCTGTATAAGGAAGCAAGCGGCAAAATGAAGGAAATGGAAGTGATAGGCGCGTTTTTCAAAGAGCCCGATTCCTCCGTCAACGATTCGCGCATTGTGCTCAAAGATATGACTATGGACGGGCTGATGCAGTCGCTTCAAAAACTGTTTTTAAAAATCGAGACCCGCGCTATCGCCCCGGCGCAAAGAAAAATCATTCTCGACAGATTTACCGTAACTGAAAAAGCCGAACAGATAAAGGACGTTCTTTTATTTAACGAGCAGGTAAAATTCTTTGATTTATTTGAAGCGGATTATTCAAAAAGCGAAATCATCACTACTTTTCAGGCAATTTTGGAGCTGCTTAAGGGCCAGTACGCAACGGTTGAGCAACAGGAAGTTTTCGGCGAAATAATTGTCCGCCGCACGCTCAGGACTGACGAGCAGGATGAGGAATAGTTCGCAAAAACCCCGGAAATTTATCGGGCTAAAAAACAAAATAAAGGGTATTCATACCGCAGGATAAATCCTTCACCTCGCGCCGCTTGTGCGCCTTCTTACACTAAAGTGCGGGGTATGCACCCTTTGCCGGTGGCGCAAAAATGCCCTTGCAAGCAAGCATTTTTGCTTCTAGAATCAAATTTATTAAATGGTGAAATACATATGGAAATTGAACAAATAGACGAAGTACTCGAAGCGCTGTTATTTGTTTCGGGAAACGGACTCAGTATAAGCGAAATTACTGAGCTTTTGGCGTTGCAGAAAAGCGAAGTCAACGGAGCCGTCAACCGCTTAAAGTCAAAATACAGCGGGAAGAGCGGAATACATCTTATCAGCTACAACGGCAAAATCCAGCTTTGCACAAATCCCCGCTATGCGGACGCGGTCGCGCAGGTGCTTAACCCTATTAAAGAAAAGGAGCTTTCTAACGCAACGCTTGAAACCGTTGCGATAGTCGCCTACAAACAGCCCGTAACAAGGCTTGAGATCGAAGAAATCAGGGGCGTGAGCTGCGAATATGCCGTACAGGTGCTTTTAAAGCACGGACTTATTGAGGCGGTAGGCAGGCGCGACGCAGTCGGCAAACCCTTGCTTTTCGGCACGACCGAGGCGTTTTTAAAACGCTTTCAAATCGAGTCTATCGATCAGCTGCCCGACTATGACAAGCTTATAGAAAGCTTTAAGATAGTTGAAAGCCTTAAAGATAGAGAGCCGCCAAAAGAACAGAGCATGTATAACGAATTCGATATTCCGGAGGAGGAGAAAGCTGAGGGCAAAGAAAATTCCGATGCCGACTCCGCACAGTCTGATTTACCGGAAGTTGAGGAGCTGCCCGATTTTTTGGCGGGCGAGGATAATTTGCAAAAAATCAGTTAATATACCCGCCGTTGCATATACGGCTTGAGTAAAAATATAATTATTAAGGAAGAGAAAAGATTTATGACGACGATTTTGTTTCAGGGCGACAGTATCACCGATTGCGGAAGGCGCGAGGAAAAGGACAATTTGGGTTTCGGATACGCGAGAATGGTTACGCAGGCTCTTACTAAAAAATATCCGCAAAAGAGCTTTACCTTTTATAACCGCGGCATCAGCGGCAACCGCACTTTCGATTTGAAGGGACGCTGGAGAAGCGAATGCCTCGACTTAAAGCCCGATGTTATGACTATTTTGATAGGCATTAATGACGTTTGGCGCAAGGTTGACAGCAATGACTACACATCCGACGAAGCCTTTGCGGATAATTTGGAATACCTTTTAAAATCAGTAAAGGAAAAGGGCGTAAAAATCATTGTTTTAGAGCCGTTTTTAATACCTTGCGGAGCAGGAGTAAGAGAAGGAATGCGCGAGGAGCTTGACGCAAAGCTCCGAGTATTAAGGCCGGTCGCTTCAAAATATGCCGACCGCTATATCGCGCTTGACGGACTTTTTTATGAGGAAGCCATCAATAATAATAAGCCTTCCGAATATTACTCCGGCGACGGCGTTCATCCTTCGGAAGACGGACATAAATTTATCGCGGGAAAAGTTATCGAGGCGATCGAGAAATTTGTTTAGTATTTATCTTTAAATGTAGCCGACAATATTTAAGGAAATGCTGAATAAATATTTCGAATGATTTTGCGGTAATTTTTAAGCACAAAATCGCCTTGAGAATAGCTCGCTATTATTGGCGGCGATACTGCCCGAAAGCTCTCGAAAATTTTGCCGAAATTCTAAACGTATTTATTCAGCGTTTCCTTAACTGATTAGTAGTATAAAAATTAAATTTTTCCAAAAACTAGCATAGAGATATGTTAGTTTTTTTAGTTGTGATCTTAATAGTTTTAGCTTTTGCAGCTTTTCAGCCGCGGGTGCATGCCGAGGGGCATTTGGATATGTTCGAAAACGACGGATATATTGCGGTTAAGCTGTTCGGGATAAGGCTCTTTAGGGCGGCGATACACTTTGAAAGCAACGATATCAAGCATAATAACCTTATTATCAAGTCCGGTAAAAAGCAAAACGAGCTGCATCTTAACGCCGATAAAAAGGACGAAAAGTCGATAATGAGGATACTAAACTATCCCGCTTTTGAAAATATTATGATTATAAAGCTTGAATTCAGCGTGAAGGTGGGCAAAAACAACGACGCGTTTTTCACAAGTTTGCTTTTAAGCGGGATAAGGCTTGCTATGTTTTCGGCTCTTTCATACGTTAAAAGCCGTTTCGGAACGGAAATCAAGGAAGGTTTTATACCCGACTATAATTCAGATAAGCTTGAAATGGACTTTACAGGCATAATCAGTATATCTTTTGCAGATATTATTTCTAGTTACTTGTTAAGCAAATTGCATAAAAAGCAAAAATTAAAGGAGGCTCCACAAAATTGATAGTAGGAAATAACGAACATCCCATAGAACGTATTATGGATAATGCGTTCAGTAAAATGAAAACTCTTATAGACGCCGATACCGTTATCGGCAGCCCCGTTATGACGGGCGACGGAGTGAGCATAGTGCCGATCAGCAAGGTCACGATGGGCTTTTTAACGGGAGGCGGCGAATACAGCGATATGTCGCGCCAAACTTACACCGAGTACCCGTTCGCAGGTGGCAGCGGCGCGGGCGTTTCAGTCGCGCCGATAGGCTTTTTAGTCAGCGACGGAAAGAGCGTGAAAATGATAAGCGTAGACGATAAGAGCGTTTTCGACAAGATACTCAACCTTATCCCCGACGTTGTGGCGAATTTATTAGATAATGGGAGCTCTAAGAAATAAAACCGCCGTCACAGCTACGGCTTGATACTGGCTATGTGAGTCAAGGCGGCGGCAGTTATGTACGTGAAGTACGCGCCTGCCGCCGCCTTGTTACCTGTTGCCCGTCTGAACCCGCATCTGTGACGGCTAACTTTTTCTGTATGGAGGATAGATATTTAATGAAAGGTTTAATGCGAATTTCCGTTTGTTTTCTTATAGCCCTTTTAGCAATTGTTTCTATCGGCGGAAATATTTCCGCAAACGCTGCCGCAACCGGCTCAAGCGCGGAATGTATGGTTTTGATGGACGTTAAAACCAACCGCGTTATATATAAAAAGAACGCGGCCTTAAAGCGTCCGATGGCAAGCACTACAAAAATTATGACGGCTATTGCCGTTATCGAAAACACCGCCGACTTGAATAAGATAGTTAAAATTCCCGATTCGGCGGTAGGCGTAGAAGGGTCGAGCATTTATTTAGAAAAAGGCGAGGAATTGAGCCTACTTGACCTTTTATACGGGCTTATGCTGCAGTCTGGCAACGACTGCGCCGAGGCTCTTGCCGTTTTAACTAGCGGAAGTAAGGAGAAATTCGCCGGGCTTATGAACGCGTCCGCGCGCAAAATAGGCGCGCTAAATTCCAATTTCGTCACTCCGCACGGCCTCCACCACGCCGAGCATTATACTACTGCGTACGATTTGGCGCTCATTTCCTCATACGCGCTCAAAAATCCGGTTTTTGCGAAAATCGTTTCAACAAAAAAACATACTACCGCGTGGAAGGGCAGAGATTATAAAAGAGTCATAATAAATAAGAATAAACTGCTCAGCTCATTTGAGGGCGCCGACGGAGTCAAGACAGGCTATACTAAAAAAGCGGGACGTTGTTTTGTTTCAAGCGCAACTAGGGACGGGCGGCGGTGCGTGTGCGCAGTTCTAAACTGCGGGCCGATGTTTGAGGAATGCTCCTCGCTTATGAGCCGGTACTTTAAAGAATACGAAAATACCGAAGCCGTAAAAAAATACGATAAACTTTGCGACGTTCCCGTAAAGGGGGCGAAAAACAAAACCGTTGCGGCGGGCGCGGGCGAGGATCTGCTGCTTGCGCTGAATGCGGCGGAAAAAGAAAATTTACGCGTAGAAACCGAATATTTCAAAGGCCTTAAAGCGCCTGTTAAAGCGGGGACTGTCGTTGGTAAAATTTTAATATACGTTCAAAATAACTTGCTTTTTGAAGAAAAATTGTATACTATAGAAGACGCGGAGTCCAAAGACCTATTTGATCTTTTAAAAGATCTGGCGGATGAGTGGACGGCGTAATTCAATTTGTTTAAGGTATATTATTTTGAGAATCAATAAATTTCTTGCTTCCTGCGGACTTGCAAGCCGCCGCAATTGCGAAAAGCTTGTTTTAGAGGGCAGAGTCACGGTAAACAACAAAAAAGTGGCATCTCTTGCCGTAGATATCGACGAAGAAAATGATTTTGTGCAGGTAGACGGCACAAGGGTTCAGCTTATTCACAAGCATATTTATCTTATGCTTAATAAGCCTAAAGGTTATGTCTGCACAACGAGCGACGAGCTTGAGCGTAAAACCGTTATGGAGCTTATCGGCGGAAAATTTAAGGATAAACGCATTTTTCCGATCGGCAGGCTGGACTACGATACCGAAGGCCTTCTGCTTTTGACGACTGACGGCGACCTTTCCAACAGGCTTATGCATCCGCGCCACGAAGTCAATAAAACTTATGTGGCAAGGATCGAGGGCGAAGTGACCGAGGCCGAACTCAATAAGATAAGAGCCGGAGTTATTTTAGACGGGGTAAAGACTAATAAATGCAAGGCAAAGCTTATAGAAACCATCAAAGAGCAGGGCAAAATCGAAAGCAGGATAGAGGTCACGATCTCGCAAGGGCGGAACAGGCAGGTACGCAGGATGTTTGAAAGCATAAACCGCGAGGTCGTCTTTTTAAAGAGAACGGCAATTGGGGACTTGAAACTCGGCGGCTTATACAGGGGCGAATTCCGCGAGCTGAAAGAGGATGAAATCGATTATTTAAAAAATATTTAAACTTAGTTAAAAAATTTGTAAAAAAAACGATACAAGCGGTTATTTCGCTTGTATTTTTTTATGTTTTACTATATACTATTTATATGTGGGAGTTTTTTTTCACTTTTAACAAATTATTATCGGAGGCAATTTAATGAGCGGAACAGAAAAGCTTACGGCCGCAGAAAACCAGCTTGAAAAAGCTGCTGAAAGCGTGATAAAGCTGATTGGAAAAATAACCGACGAACAATCGTTTGTCGAATGCGACAGGTTTATTTATTCCGATTCGTCTTTAGGCGCCTGCGTCGGCGAGGGAGTTGTCAGCGGCTTTGCAAGCGTGAACGGAGAAAACGTTGCGCTGTTTGCTACAAATCCGGCTGTCTTAAAGGGCAGTATCGGCAGGCGCGGAGCGGAAAAGATCGCAAAGACAGTCAATAACGCGGTCAAAACAGGCTCTCCCGTTATCGGCATTTTCGACACCAGCGGAGCGAGATTTTCCGAGGGTATCGAGGCGCTTGAGGGATACGGTAAAATCATCAAAGCATTTTCGGACGCGTACGGCGCAGTTCCGCTTATTTGCATTATTAAAGGCAATAATTTCGGGCTTTCGTCCTATCTTACTTCAATTTGCGACGTGTGTATCGCGTACGATAAATCGAGTTTAGCGACGGCAAGCCCTTTAATTTTGGCGGCAAAAGCCGATAAGGACATTAAAACTGTCGGAACGGCGGCCGCGCATTCAAAATCCGGAGTATACTCGCTTACCGTAAAAAGCGACGCTGAACTAAAGTCGGCTGTTTTTAATATTCTCGGCCTCATTGATGATCCTGTTCTTGAGCCTTCCGACGACCCTAACAGAGTTGCCGCGTCTTTAACCTGCGGAGTTAAAGCCGCCGCGCTTATAAATGAAGTGTTCGATCAGGGTACGTTTATTGAATTAAAAAAAGACTTCGGCGCGTCCGCAATTACGGGGCTTGCGCGCCTTAACGGCATGAGCGTGGGAGTTGTTGCAAGCAACGCCGATATCGATAACGGCAGGCTCGGCGCCGACGCTTGCGTTAAGATAAGCTCGCTGCTTTCATTATGCTTGTCGCACAATATCCCCGTTATAAACCTTGTAAACAGCAAGGGATCGGCGGTATCGCTTGCCGAAGAAAACGGCGCGCTCATCCGTGAAACGGCTGATATGATGTTTTTATACAACCAGATGCCGCAGGCGAAAATCGCGCTTATCTACGGCGAGGCTATCGGCTCGGCGTATGTGGCATTAGCCGGAAAAAGCACGGTCGATTATTCACTTGCCTGGCCTTGCGCGAATATCGGCGCGGTTGACGGCGCGGCTGCGGCGGAGCTTTTATATTCCGACCAAATAGCTGCCGCCGAAAATAAAGAGGCTGCCGCTGAAGATTTTGCTCAAAGCTACTGTGAAGAAAATACTAACGCGCTCACCGTCTCAAAATTCGGGTATATCGATAACGTTATCGAGCCCGCGCTTACGCGTCAATACCTGATTTCCGCAGTTCAGATTTTTTTGAGCAAGGAGTAAGCGGGGATGTATAGCGAAATTAAATTATTTCAGGGCTTTAATATGGATTTGGGCGAGGCAGCTTTATACGCTTTTCTCGGATTGATGATTGTTTTCATAATATTAGCGCTTTTAGTATTGATACTGACCGCCTACAACTATTTGATTAAAAAAGCCATATCACAGGCTCCGGCAGAAAAAGACGGCGTAACTGCAAGTGAAAAGTCTTACGACGCGCCCGTTACAGTTCAGCAGAACTTAGAAGACGATGCCGAATTGGTCGCCGTCATCACAGCCGCCGTAACCGCCGCTATGGAACAAGAGCGCAAAAACGATCCGACAGCGGTAAAAGCGCCGTTCGTTATAAGAAGAATCAGACACAGATAATTTAATAAATAAAAAAATTGGAGAAATAGATTTATGCGTATTTTTAATGTTAAGGTAAACGGAAAGGTTTATAATGTAGAGGTTGAAGAAGCGGGGTCTATCGCGTCCGTACCGGCTCCCGTGACTTATACCGCTCCGGCTCCGGTTCCGGCTGCCGCTCCGGTATATGCCGCTCCGGCTTCGGCCGCCGCGCCTGTTGCCGCTATACCGGCAAGCGGCTCGCCCGTTAAATCGCCTATGCCCGGCCTTGTTTTAAAGCTGCTTGTAGAGGACGGTGCGACAGTAAAAAAGAACCAGAAAATATTGGTTTTAGAAGCAATGAAAATGGAGAACGATATTTTGGCCTCTGCTGACGGCGTTGTCAGTTTTGCCGCAAAGAAAGGCGATTCAGTAGAAACAGGCGCAGTTCTTGCGGTCGTCAGATAAGAAAAAACGCCGGAGGAGCTTAATAAATGTTATTGAATCTTTTGGGCAACCTATGGGAAAGTACCGGAATTGCCAAAAGCTTAGTTGCGTACGGCTGGCAAAACTACGTAATGATCATTATTGCCTGCTTTCTTTTATATCTTGCTATCGGCAAGGGTTTTGAACCGCTGCTGCTGCTTCCGATCGCATTCGGTATGCTTATGGTCAACATACCCGGCGGCGGGGATATTTTGTATTTTAAGGGCTACGGGCAGGCGGGCGTGACCGAGGCAACCTACAGAGCCGCTCAAGAGGCTGCGGGAGATGAGGCATCGTTCGGACTATTCTATTATCTGTATCAGGGCGTCGATAAAGTTATTTATCCGCCGCTGATCTTCTTAGGAATAGGCGCAATGACGGATTTCGGGCCGCTTATCGCAAACCCCAAAAGCCTTATCATCGGCGCGGGCGCGCAGCTCGGTATTTTCATCACGTTCTTCGGCGCGATCTTACTGGGTTTCGACCAGATCTCGGCGGCTTCAATTTCAATAATCGGCGGCGCGGACGGGCCTACGGCTATTTACTTGACTAAACGCCTCGGCGACCCTGAAAACCTGTTGCCGACTATAGCGATAGCCGCTTATAGCTACATGGCACTCATTCCCTTTATTCAGCGTCCTTTTATGAAGCTTTTGACGACGAAAAAAGAACGTATGATAAAAATGGAACAATTAAGGGTAGTTTCTAAAAAAGAAAAAATACTTTTCCCGATAATTATTACAATTGTGACAACTATCATTCTGCCTGACGCTTTGCCGCTTATCGGTATGCTTATGCTCGGCAATCTCATAAAGGAAAGTACGGTAACTGAAAGGCTTGCAAAAACCGCCAGCAACGAGCTTATTAATATTATTACTATTTTTTTAGGGCTTACCGTCGGTTCAAAAGCGATTGCGGCAACTTTCCTTTCGCCTCAGACGCTCGGAATAATTGTTCTGGGCTTGCTTGCTTTCTCTTTGGGAACCGTTGGCGGACTGCTTACGGCAAAGGTTTTGAACGTTTTGAGCGGCGGAAAAATCAATCCTCTTATCGGGAGCGCGGGAGTTTCGGCCGTACCTATGGCGGCGAGGGTTTCCCAGCGCGTAGGCCAGGAGGACGATCCGCAAAACTTTCTGCTTATGCACGCTATGGGCCCCAACGTTGCCGGAGTAATCGGCAGCGCGGTTGCAGCGGGAGTGTTCCTTGCTATTTTCGGCGGTTAAACTTTAGAAAACGCTAAATCTGATCAGCGTTTTCCTTAAGCTAAAAAAGGCAGTTATTTTCTTAATTTGAAAGGAGATTTATAATGGCTAACGTAAAAATAATGGAGACTATACTGCGCGACGCTCATCAGTCGCAGGCGGCTACAAGAATGCGCCTCGACGAAATGCTTCCCGTTGCGGATAAATTAGATAAAGCCGGATATTATGCTTTAGAGGCGTGGGGTGGCGCGACGTTCGACTCATGCTTGAGATTTTTGGACGAGGACCCGTGGGAAAGGCTCAGAGCGCTAAGAAAAGCTCTTCCTAATACGAAGCTGCAGATGCTTTTAAGGGGCCAGAATATTTTAGGCTATAAGCATTACGCCGACGACGTCGTTGAAAAATTCTGCGAGATGTCTATTAAAAACGGTATCGATATTATCAGGATATTCGACGCGCTCAACGATACCCGCAATATGAAAACTGCGATCGACGCTACAAAAAAATACGGCGGCATCGTAGAGGCGGCTATCAGCTATACGACGAGCGAAGTGCATACTATCGACTATTTCGTCAGGCTTGCGCGCAAACTCGAAAAAATGGGCGCGGACATTATTTGTATAAAGGATATGGCAAACCTCTTATTGCCCTATGACGCATACGAGCTTGTGCGCCGCTTAAAGAAGGCGGTCAAGGTTCCTATCCACCTGCATACACACAATACGGCAGGTACCGGAGATATGACTAATTTAAAGGCTATCGAGGCCGGCTGCGACATCGTAGACACCGCGCTCTCACCCCTTGGCAACGGTACGAGCCAGCCCGCCACAGAGGCGCTTGTTGCAACGCTCAAAGGGACGAAGTACGATACGGGCATCGATTTAGAGGCCTTAAACGAGCTTACAACGCACTTTAATAAGGTTGCCGACAGATTGGTCAAGGAAGGATACCTCTCGCCACAGGTGCTTAAGGTAGACGTTAACGCGCTCATTTACCAGGTTCCCGGCGGTATGCTTTCGAACCTTATCAGCCAGCTTAAAGAGCAGGGCGCATCAGATAAACTTTTAGCAGTTTTACAGGAAGTCCCCAAAGTCAGGGCGGACTTAGGCTATCCTCCGCTAGTTACTCCGTCAAGCCAGATCGTCGGAACTCAGGCGGTTTTGAACGTGCTTTCGGGCGAACGTTATAAGATGGTCACTAAAGAAACAAAGGCGATGATAATCGGCGAATACGGCAAACTGCCCGTTAAGCTCGACCCTGAATTTGTTAAAAAGGTCATCGGTAAAACCAGGCGCATTTCCTGCCGTCCGGCGGATAAGATCAAGCCGGAAATGGATCTTTATAAAAAAGAGATCGAAGAGTACTATACTAAGGAAGAGGACGTTCTCACTTACGCGCTTTTCCCGCAGCTTGCAATACCGTTCTTTAAACGCCGCCTTGCTAAGATGAAGGGCGTAGATAAAACGATATTCGATAAGGAGACGCAGGTCCACCCTATATGAGAATCCTTATAACAAACGACGACGGGATCGATTCCGTCGGCATAAAGGCTTTAGCCGATACCTTTAAAAACGATAATGAGATTTTTGTGGTTGCGCCGGACGCTGAGCGTTCGGCGTTCAGCCATTCTTTGACTATATTCAAGGATTTGCATTGCAGCGAAGTAGATTTTGCTGAAAATGTAAAGGCCTATTCAACCTCCGGCACTCCCGCCGACTGCGTAAAATTCGCCATACTGCATTTATTAAAGAATTCAAAACCCGACCTTGTGCTTTCGGGTATTAACAACGGCCCTAATATCGGGTCGGATATTATGTATTCGGGAACGGTAGCGGGCGCGATGGAGGCGGCGTATTTAGGAGTTCCCTCGATTGCCGTAAGCCTTAATTACTGGAACAAGGAAAAAAAGTTCTATACCGAGGCGGCGGAGTTTGTTAGGCGCAATTTGTCTCAAATACGCAAGCTGCATATCGGCCCGGGAACGGTTATAAACATCAACTATCCGGCAACTATGCCGTATCAGGGCGCAAAAATCACAAAAACGGGCGTCAATCTTTATTCCGACTTATTTATTAAAGGCGAAAAAGAGGGCTCATTCCGCTTAAGGGGCGAGCCTATCGAGCATGGGGTCAACGACGAGGATTGCGACGTCGAATGGACTAAAAAGGGTTTCGCTACAATAACTCCGCTTAAACTCGACCGAACAGATTATTCCGTTATAGAAAAGCTTAAAGGCGGGGCGGATATCAGATAATGAAAGTCGTTATCATCGGAGCAGGCCCCGCGGGACTGGCTGCTGCCGGTTCCGTTAAGGCCGACGAGATCCTGATACTGGAAAAGAATCAGAAAGCCGGAAAAAAACTCTATATTACCGGCAAGGGCCGCTGCAACGTAACAAATGCGGCAGAGACAAAAGAGTTTTTAGAAAACGTCGTTTCAAACCCGAAGTTTCTTTTAAGCGCGGTCAATTCATTCGGGCCGAGCGATACCGTCAACCTGATCGAAAGCTCCGGCGTACGTACGAAAACCGAGCGCGGCAACAGGGTTTTTCCCGAATCCGACAAGGCCAGCGACATCATTAAAGCTCTTGTGCGCTACGCTCAAAGCAATAATGCGGGTATTATGTATGACATAACAGTCGAAAACGCATATAAAAGCGGCGAAAAGTTTTGCCTGCAAACGTCGGACAATAAAATTTTAGAATGCGATAAGTTGATAATCGCAACCGGCGGCGTAAGCTATCCCGCGACGGGAAGCACCGGCGACGGTTATAAATTCGCGAAAAAGTTCGGGCATAATATCGTTCAGCCCGTTCCCGCTCTCGTTCCTATAAGGCTTAAAAACGACGTTTCCGCGCTTGCGGGGCTTTCTCTAAAAAACGTAAACGTCAAAGCGGCGGGCAGCGGATTTTCGTATTCGGAATTCGGAGAGATGCTGTTTACGCATAACGGAGTTTCGGGGCCGTCCATTTTAACGCTCTCGAGCCTTATCAACAGAAAAGACTTAAACGGTTCAAGAATTATTGTAGATCTTAAGCCTGCCTTAAGTAACGAACAGCTGGATAAACGGATATTAAGCGACTTTGAAAGCTTAAAAAACAAACAATTTAAAAATTCTTTGTCGGAACTTTTGCCAAAATCACTTATTCCGTATATAATAAAATGCAGCGGGATAGATGAGGACAAGCCTGTCAATTCGATAACTAAAGCGGAAAGGTCATCTCTTACAGAGGTTTTGAAAAATCTGACTTTTGAAATCGACCGCCTTGAGGTCATCGACGCCGCGATAGTCACTGCCGGAGGAATAGACGTTAAGGAAATATCGCCCAAATCGATGGAAAGCAAGCTTGTCAAAGGCCTGTTTTTTGCGGGCGAGGTCATCGACGTTGACGCTTTTACAGGCGGGTTCAATATCCAGCTGGCTATTTCCACAGGGATAGCCGCGGGCAAAGGAGCAAGTTTTGAAGAATAGAGTATTCGCCATTCGCGGAGCGACAACCGTTAAAGAGGATATGCCTGAACAGGTCATCGAGGCGTCCTGCGAGCTTATGAGTGAGCTTTTAGAAAAGAATGATTTGGCCGACTTTGAAATAGTGAGTATACTTATCAGCACTACGCAGGATATCCGCTCTTATTATCCGGCAAAAGCAATCCGCGAAAAGCTGGACGTTTGTGCGCCGCTTTTTTCCTGCGCCGAGCCGGATATCTACGGCGCGTTAAAATTTTGTATAAGGATACTTCTTACTATAGAAACCGATAAAAAGAATTTTGCGGCAAAGCACGTCTATTTAAACGGGGCAAAGGTTTTAAGGCCGGATTTAGCCGGACGCTGATAAACAACTTTTAAATTATGCGGCGGCAAGCCGTTATCAGACAAAAGGAGCTAATAGGAATGAATATTGCAATTGACGGGCCTGCCGGAGCGGGTAAAAGTACGATCGCAAAAATACTTGCTCAAAAATTAAAAATAGTCTATCTTGATACCGGCGCAATGTACAGAGCGGTAGGGCTCAAAGTTTATAATAACGGCGTCAGCGCGGATGACGAGCCGGTAATTGAAAGGATTTTAAAGGATACGAGTGTCGATATCGTCTATGAAAACGGCGCGCAAAAGGTTCTTCTTGACCGTACCGACGTAAGTACGGCGATACGCGAGCATCATATTTCAAAATATGCCAGCGACGTTTCAAAAATAAAAGCCGTCCGCCTGAAAATGGTAGAGCTGCAAAGAGAGATCGCAAAAAAACAGAGTTCGGTTTTAGACGGGCGCGACATCGGTACGTTTGTACTGCCAAACGCCGAATTTAAGTTTTTCCTGACCGCAAGTATAGACGAACGGGCAAAGCGCAGGTTTGAAGAGTTGAGGGGCAAGGGCGTTGACTGCGTATTGGAAGAAATCAAAGCGGATATCGCGCAGCGTGATTATAATGATTCGCACAGGGAATTTGCGCCGCTTAAAAAAGCTGACGACGCTATTGAAATCGATACGACCCACCTCAATATCGATCAGGTCGCTGAAAAAATGCTGGCTATAATATTGAAAAGATAAAATTTTACCGGAGCTTAATTAATGAAATTTATATATTTGTTTGCAAGGCTTTTAATATATATTCCGTCAATAATTATTTTTCCCGCCAAAGTGATAAACAGGAAAAAGTTTCCTAAGGAAAGACGGATAATCGTTGTATCAAATCATTTAAGCTGGGTTGACGTATTGATGCTGGGGATATACTTTCCCGGCTACCGTCACTTTGTCGGCAAAAAAGAGCTTGGCGAAAACTGGTTTGTCCGCTTTCTTGCTAAAATTCTAGGCGTCGTTTTAGTCGACCGCAGTAAACCCGATATGCCCGCAATCAAAAAGGTTTTGGGCTACCTCAAAAAAGGTCAGAGTATAAATATTTTTCCCGAGGGCACGAGAAATAAGGTCAACGAGTCCGTCCAGCAGGTAAAAAGCGGAGTCGTGATGTTTTCGCTTAAAGGCGACGCTCCTATCGTTCCCGTTATGATATACAAAAAATCTAAGCCTTTTAGGAAAAACTACCTCTACGTCGGCGATACCTTCGATTTAAACGAATATAAGGGAAGGCAATTAAGCTCCATTATGGACGAGGCTACGGACATAGTCGAAAATAAGCTGGTCTCGACAAAGGAAGAGCTTGACCGTTACGTTGAAAATATGCGCTCAAAGTCGACCAAAAGAAAGAAAAAAGAAGAAAAACAATAAATAAGGAATAATTATAAATTGAAAATCATTACCGGCGAATTTTGCGGTTTTTGTTTCGGCGTAAAAAACGCGGTCGATATCGCGGTTAAAAACGCGGGCGAAAACGTTTATACTTACGGCGAGCTCATCCATAACGAAAGGGTTGTCGATCAGCTCAGGCAAAAGGGTGTGAAATGCCTCAACAGCATATCTGAATTTTCCGGCTGCCGCCCCGAAAAAATAATCGTACGCTCTCACGGTATTCCAAAAAACGACTACGAGCAATTGTGCGGTTTATGCGATAATGTAATAGACGCGACGTGTCCGTTCGTTAAAAAAATCCAGAATATCGTTTCCGATTTTTCAAAAAAAGGGTACCATATAGTCATTATCGGCGAGGCGAAACATCCTGAGGTCATAGGTATTGCCGGCTGGGTCGAGGGGGATTATACGGTCATAAATGAAAAATCAGACTTATCTTTTTTTAATCAGTACGATAAACTCTGTTTTACGGCTCAAACTACTTTCCCGGTAGATAAATATCGGGAGATTATAAAAAAAATTGAAAAACACCGTTTCAAAACAGTTGAAATATTCGACACAATTTGCTATACTACTTATAAGCGACAAATTGAAGCTGCTAAAATTTCTTCAAATTGCAATATAATGCTGGTTTTAGGTTCTAGGACAAGTTCTAATACCTCTAAACTGTACGAGATATGTAAGGCGAAATGTGATAGCTGTTATTTAATAGAAAATGTTGCGCAGCTAGAAAAAATTAAAATCAACCCTTCCGACACTATAGGAATAGTCGCAGGGGCATCAACTCCGCAAGAGTTGATTATGGAGGTAAAAGAACAAATGGGTCAACAGTTCGAAGAGGCACAAAATCAGGAATTTATTGACGGCGTAGAAGAGTCCTTTGTTTCGTATAAAGAGGGCAAGCGCGTTAAGGGTACAGTTATCTTAGCTGCCGAGTCCGGTATTAAAGTCAATATCGGCGGCAAAAAAGACGGATTTATTCCTTCAGACGAAGTCAATATCGACAAAGAGTATTTAGCAGCGGATTTTCCTGCCGGCACCGAAGTTGAGGTAATTATTACTAATAAGCAGGACGACGAAACCGGATGCGTTCTTTTGTCTAAAAAGAAAGTCGACCTTATTAAAGAAGGCGACAAAGTCGTTGAAACTATCCGTAACGGCGAAGTATTTGAGCTTAAAGTAGAAAAAGATACGAAAGGCGGCTTATTAAGCAAGATCGGCACATACACCGTATTTATTCCCGCCTCGCAGATCAAGGAAAGCTTTGTTAAGGATCTTAAGGTTTTCGTCGGTAAAACTCTGCGCCTCACGGCAACCGAGATCGACGACTCAAAACACAAGATCGTCGCTTCACAAAGAAAGGTTTTAGAAAAAGAAAGGAAGGAACGCGAGGACATTTTTTGGTCGCACGTTCAGCCCAATGTCATATTGAACGGCAAAGTAAAGCGTATCACTAAGTTCGGCGCGTTTGTCAGCGTAGACGGCTTTGACTGCCTTGCCCGCATAGTTGATTTATCGTGGACGCATATCGAGGCTGTTGAGGACGTTCTTAAGATCGGAGAATCCTATGATTTCCTCGTCTTGAACGTAGACAGGGAAAACAACAGGGTTTCGCTCGGATATAAGCAGCTTCAGGCGCACCCGTTCGATAAATGTATCGAAAACCATCCTATCGGAACAATTTGCAAAGGTAAAGTTACGAGTATCGTTCCGTTCGGAGCCTTCGTTGAAATCGAAAAGGGCGTTGAAGGGCTCGTTCACGTTTCAGAAGCCGCTCATTCGTTTGTCAAAAACATCAGCGAAGTTGTGAAAGTCGGCGACGAGGTCGAGGTTATGATCCTTAACGCAGACGCGTCCAACAGAAAAATCACTCTTTCTATTAAAGCGGCTAAGCCCGAAGAAGCACCCGCGCCTGCTCCGGAAGCGGCAAAAGCTGAAAATGAGCCTGACGCTAAACCGGCTAAGAAAGAAAAGTTTAAAAAGGAAAAAACAGTTTCCGTTGATTCCGACAATCAGTGGTCGGAAGAGAATTCAAACACTCCTTTTGCCGACTTGTTAAAAGACTTAGATCTTAAGAAATAATTAAAAAGAGGCTCTTATTAAGTTTTTTTAACGAGAGCCTTTTTCTTTATCTAAAAAATTTCAACTTCATTAACAAGCCTTTTTTCGCACAATCCATATTAGCGCGCATATACAGTAGTATGTTGTTTGATTTGCATAACGATTTACTCACGTCGGGATATTCCGAGGCGGAAATTGAGGAATATTTAGGGCAATATAAAAATGTACGGAAAATCCTTGCCTATTGGACGTCCAAAACAGAAGATCCGCTCACAAAAATCCGTCTTGCAACAGAAAAATATTCGTTTTTTGAAAACGTTTTATTTTCAGTTGAGGACGTTTGGTTTTTAACGGAGGAGACTGTTGAAGATTTTTGTGCCCTTCCTCTCTCTTATTGCACTCTTGCATGGAACGGCGAAAATGCAATAGCGGGCGGCCATTGCTGTGGCGCGGGATTGACTGAAAAGGGTTTTAAAATCGCCCGGATTATGCACGATAGCGGAATTATCCTCGACACCGCGCATTTAAGCGAAAAAAGCTTCTGCGACGTGACCGAAAACTTTGAGAACGTCTTAAACAGCCACACGGCTCAAAAATCTATTTTTGACCATTCGCGAAATATTTCCGACAGGCAAATAAAGATACTGATAGAAAAAAACGGTTTGATAGGTTTAACTTTAGTAAATCAATTTATGGGGCCCCATTGCGGTATCGACGGTTTTGTCAGGCAGATCGATACTTTTGCACAAAAATTCGGAATCGGAAATTTAGCCGTCGGAACGGATTTTTTCGGTACCGAACCGGTCGAAGGGCTGAAAAATTACGAAAGTTTTTGGTTTTTAGAGTTTTCTCTTTTAAAAAATGGTTACACGCAGGAGCAGATCGACCGGATTTTTTATCTTAACGCGGACCGGTTCTTTAAAGAAAAATGCAGGAGAATCACTTATGAATAATTATACGGCATATGAAAATCCTCTTAATACCCGCTACGCCTCAAAAGAAATGTCGTATCTTTTTTCTGATGAAAACCGTATAAAACTTTGGCGGAAGCTCTGGATAGTTTTAGCGGAAGCTGAAAAAGAATTAGGCCTTTCTATAACGGTGCAGCAGATCGACGATATGAAAAAATTCGCGGGCGATATCAATTTTGACGTTGCCGCTTTAAGAGAAAAGGAAGTGCGGCACGACGTTATGGCGCACGTTTATGCTTTCGGAACGCAGGCAAAATCAGCTATGCCGATTATTCACTTAGGCGCGACAAGCTGCTATGTGACGGATAACGCTGAAATTATAATAGTTTTCGACGCGCTTAATGTAATCAAGTCAAAGCTGCTTTGCGTAATGGACAAGCTAAAGCGTTTTGCGCTTGACTTTAAAGATATGCCGACTCTTGGCTTTACCCATCTTCAGCCGGCACAGCTTACGACCGTCGGAAAGCGCGCAGCCCTTTGGCTCAGCGAGCTTTTAATGGATTATGAAAATTTAGAGCATCTTATATCTTCAATAAAATTGCGCGGAGCTAAAGGCACCACCGGAACGCAGGCAAGCTTTTTGAGTTTGTTCGACGGCGATCATGAAAAAGTACGCAAGCTTGAAGAGCTTATTGCAAAAAAACTGGGTTACAAAAAAACTTACAAGGTCACGGGGCAGACATACTCGCGCAAGTTTGATTATAACGTCTTATCCGTATTATCGCAGATCGCCCAGAGCGGCGCAAAATTCGCAAACGACCTGCGTCTTTTACAGAGTATGAAGGAAATGGAGGAACCGTTTGAAAAGCATCAGATCGGCTCCTCGGCTATGGCTTATAAGCGTAATCCTATGCGCAGCGAAAGATTATGCTCGCTGAGCCGTTTCATAGTTTCTCTGCCTGTTAACGGCGCTATGACCAGCAGTACCCAATGGTTTGAAAGAACTCTCGACGACAGCGCAAATAAGCGTATAACCACCGCTCAAGGCTTTCTGGCTTTAGACGGCCTGCTAAATCTCTATATGAATATAGCGGATAATATGGTCGTATACGAAAAAGTCATCAAAAAGCATATCGATGCGGAATTGCCGTTTATGGCTACGGAAGTTATTTTAATGGAGTGCGTTAAAAGCGGCGGCGACAGGCAGGAGCTGCACGAAAAAATAAGACTGCACTCTATGGAAAGCGCGAAAATCGTCAAGGAAGATGGCGGGGAGAACGACCTGATAACCCGTATTAAAAATGACCCCGCATTTAAGGCCATACATTCAAAGATCGACGCTATTATGCGCTCTGAGAATTTTATCGGCAGAGCGCCGGAGCAGGTAGTCGAATTTATTAAAGAAGATATCGATCCTATATTAGAAAAAAACAAAAATTTATTAGGACAAAAAGCTGAAATAAACGTTTAAAAGGATAAGGATGTGGGGAAAAAGTTTAAAGTTAAAGCAAAAAATAGTTTCGGCGACTCAATATTGCAGGGGCTGGGCAGGTTTTTCAAAAAGAAACCGCAAATAATCAACCTTAACGAGAGTGAAATAGAAAAAAAATCTATTATGATCGGCAATCATAACGGAGCGGGCGGTGCGTTTTCATACCGTACTTTTTTGGACCACCGCTTTATGACGTGGGGCGCGCATCCGATGTGCGAGGGTTATAACAGCCGCCGCAAATATCTTTACCATATTTTCTACCGTAAAAAGCTGCACTACAGTAAATTTAAGTCGTTTCTGCTTTCGATTTCGTTCGGGCTGATATCTAAAATCGTATACGGGTACGCGGGGATTATACCGGTTTATTACGATTCCCGGATAAGAAACACCTATAAATATTCTTTTCAATGTCTGGAAAAAGACGTTTCAGTTTTCGTTTTTCCGGAAAATTCAGAGAGCGGCTATAAGGATACCGTCGAGGAGTTTTACGCGGGCTTTTTGCAGTTGAGTAAGCTTTACTACCGCAAATTTCAAGTCGATCTGCCGATTTATTCGTTATATTATGCAAAAGACCCTAAAACGATCATTATAGGAAAGCCTATGTATTTTCAAGAACTCTTAAAAGAAAACTCTGAAGACGAAATATTGGAAATATTCAGGAATTATATGAACTCGCTCTCTGAGCAAGTACCTGCTAAAATAAAAAAATAATTAACATATCCACACTAGGAGGAATTATGAGAGATTTCGTGATATTGACCGATTCATGCTGTGATTTAGACATTAAAATGCGCAAGGATATCGGCGTTGAAGACTACATAAAGATGATCGTTACCTACAATAACAAAGAAACGTTTTGCGATCTTGAATGGAACGAGTTTTCGGCTAAAGAATTTTACGATAATATGCGCGCCGGTATCCGCTACCGGACTACCCAAATCACCTTTGATATGTATATCAAAAAGTTTGAGAAATATCTTCAGGAAGGAAAAGACATTTTGTCCGTCACTTGTTCGTCGGCGCTCAGCGGCTCGATAAATTCGAGTATACTTGCAAAAAATGAGCTGAAGGAAAAATATCCTGAGGCGAAAATCATCTGTATCGACACTTTGCGCGGAAGCTTAGGCCAAGGGCTGTTAGTATATTTTGCCGCAAATCTTAAAAAAGAGGGCAAAACTATCGATGAAATTGCTCTATGGCTCGATGAAAACAAAAACAACGTCAATCAGGTCGGAACAGTTGACGATTTAGTGTATCTTAAGCGCGCCGGACGCGTTACCGGAGCCGCCGCTTTTATGGGCAAGATCCTCAAGATTAAGCCGATTATAATAGCCGACGCTAAAGGGCAGAATTTGTCCTTAGGAAAGGTTAGAGGCCGGAAGACTTCTCTTAAAGAAATTATCAATTACGTAAAAGAAAATATCACCGACGCAAAAAATCAGACGGTTTTTATCGCTCACGCGGATTGTCTTGAGGACGCTTTATTTATAAAGGAAGACCTTTTAAACGAAATCGGCTGCAAGGACGTTTATATAAATTATGTCGGCATTTCTATAGGCGCGACAGTCGGCCCCGGAATGATAGGTGTATATTTCTACGGCAAAAAAGTAACTATTGTCGGTAAAGATTGATTTTATGAAAGACATATATGAATTCGACGCCGTTATAAAAAAAGTTGACGGAATAGACGGCGCTTATGTAGAAATACCTTTCGACGTAAAAAAGGAATTCGGCAAAGGGCGGGTCAAAGTGTGTGCAACGTTTGACGGCGTTGCTTATGAGGGCAGCCTTGTTAAAATGGGTACGCCTTGCCATATTATCGGCATCAGAAAAGATATCCGCGCCGCGATTAAGAAACAAGCGGGCGATACAGTTAAAGTCACGTTGAAAGAAAGGCAATAGAAAATGGCTTAAATAAAACGTTGGGGCTGTCTTACGAGTTTTTTTCTCATAAGACAGCCCCGTTTTCTTGCTAATAACACCGCTATTAGCAAGAAAACAAGGGGTTTTATATCAATAAAGACGTAGATAAAAACTAATTGCACCTTTTCACAGTCTTGTAAAGCTTGTCGTCGGTATTTTGCTGTCTGTATTCACTCGGCGAGACGCCAACGTACTGTTTAAAATGACGGGAGAATGCCGAGAAAGACGCAAAACCGCATTGGAGTGCAACTTCGCTTATGCTGAAACTTTTGTCCTGAAGCATTTTTTGAGCGTAGTCAAGCCGCTTTGCCAAAATGTATTGTTTTGGGGAGTTGCCGAGCTTTTCTTTAAATATGTGCCGGAACCTGTGATAGCTGTAACCTGACAATTTGGCAAGCGTATTTAAGTCTATATCGAGCGTCAGGTTTTCTGTTATGATCTGCCGTATAAAGTCCAGATCATGTTCGGGATCTTCATATATAGAACTAAGCCTGTCCGCGTTAATAAGTATCTGCTGTATATAGCTTTCAGCCATATTCTTATAGCGATATTTGCGCAGCTTGATTTCGGCTTTGATCTTATCGATTAAAGACATTACGGCGTTGTTTTTATCGTGATAAATTTTCGTGTGCGTCAGAATTTCAGGGCCTAAAGCTTTAAACGCAACGCAAAACACAGAAACGTCATCCTCATGCGTTTCATCATGGAAGGTGTCCGGCGGATATATGATAAAATCACCTTTTTTATATGTGAATTTTTGATTGTCCGAGGCAACGCTTATGCCTTTGCCGTTAAGATAATATACAAGCTCGTAAAACGAATGTCTGTGCATTGTTACGCTTGAGTCTTTTTGGTGAGAATAATAATAAAGGTACTCAAAAGAAATATTAGACACCAGGCCCTCCGCATATTAAGGGAAACGATGAATAAATACGATTCAGCGTTTTCTTAAATTGTACTGTAATTATAATATTTTATTTATTCCTTGTCAAGAACGACGCCTTACGGGAAATGGCATAATCTGTTTTGACAAAGTGTTGTAAGGCATTAACATAGAGCGCGCTAAAGCTTTCTTTGATCATTATATTCTGATAAATTGCCTGACCGTTAAACTGATTCACGCCCACGAAGCCCGAAGAATAGAGTGTATCGCTAACGGTCGTGAGCAAAGTATTGTCGAACGTCAAGGTTATCGCTGAACCTATTGCCTTAACACTAAAATGATGCTGCCGGGCTGCGGCCGAATTGTCTACTTTCAAAATATATAAATCGTCCGCAGGGGATCTGTAAGGAAACCGGAACAGCCGTACGAACACAGAGCCGTCGTCATTTTTTTGAAGATTGAAGCAGTAGCCCTTATCGCCCGTAGAGCTTGCGCGGAATATGAGCGCGATAGCGTTTGTAACTCCGTTAACAGAATTAAGCTGAAGGTCGCCCTCATACGTGAAATCGCTGTAGATTCCGTCAAACATATAGAAATTGTCTCCGGCGCCGCTGCCTGTAAGGCCCGCCGTGCTTTTAGTCCAATTGCCCGAAACAGGATTGCCGCCGGGCAGGTTGGTAGTGAACAGTATAATTACATTGACGTTGATAGCTTTAGACAAACCGTCTGACGTTGCCGTTATCAGAGTGTTTCCGACGGTCAAAGCCGTAATAATACCGTTCTTGTCTACAACCGCAACAGCTTCATTGCTGCTTTCCCAAATTATATCGTTAAATGAGGCAAAATATGGTTTAAGTAAATAATCTATTTGATGTACTTCATTTTTTTCCAGCGTCAGAGAAGTATTACTGAATATAATTTCTTCCGTAGAAACTCTGCCAGCTGATTTTTGAACGTCCAAAGTCAAAGAAGCTATAAGTCCCGACGGCTCTAATACGCTGATATAGTATTTTCCCGGCAGCTTATCCGGATATATGATGTTCGCATTTGATCCATCTGCTGTTACGACGGTTATTTTAGGAACAGCGTCAAAGTTTCGAGGCACTGTTATTTCAGCTGTCCGGTTATCGTCGCTTATAATTTTAACGTCGTCCATCATTATATATTCAATTGTTTTAGTCCGGTTAGTTATTACGATATCGGATACGGTCACTTTAGCGCCCGACACATGCAGGCCGGCAAAAATATTTTCAGCACCGTCAAATCCTAAAACGTCGTTTTCATAAAAACGAAGTACTCCGTCTATATAAACCTCATAATTATTTTCGTTTACCGATAATTTAAGGCGGTAAAATTTATCCGCATCTAAAAAGTTGTTTAAGTTGTCTTGCAAAAGGAATGAATTTCCGTTTTCAGTACAGAAAATCAAAAATCCGGCATCTGCGTTTTCTGTTATTTTAATATCTGTTTCAAATGTATAATTTTTTCCGACCGGCACATTTATTATAAAATCCGCGCCTTTAGCTTCTAAGGCCGAAATTTCATATCCGTCTGCGGAATTATTTATGGTGTATTGAGCTTCATCTAGCGGCTTTAATGCGTCGTCGATAGAGAGAGTGCAGATGTCGTCCGAAAGATTTTTTAATGTAATATTATTGCGTATTTCAGGGTCCGGCGGCAAATCATCGAAAACAGTTAATGCAAATTCATCGCAAAAGCTCCCGATTTCGGCTTTAATAGTCGTATTACCCGATGTGAGCGCAGTTACAACGCCGCTAGAGCTTACTGTCGCTACGGCAGGGTTTAGCGAACTCCATTTTACTAAAACCGCATAAGCGGAGGGGAGATTCACGCCGAGGTTAAAGCTGCTGCCTGCTTTTAAAGATTCTATTGCGTTTGTTATTTCAAACTGTCCAACAGGCAGGCTTTCACGGAAAATTACATCGTACACTTGCTTATCAACTCCGTTTTCAGCGGTAACGGTGATTATTGCTTTACTGTCGTAGCCTATGCCGGCCTGAATGATTGAAACGTGCGCGCCCGGATCGGCGGTGTGTGCCGAAATAAGCGGTAAAAACTCTTTTTTAGTGTTCAAAGGCACGTCTACAATAATAGCATTGCCGTTAATTTCTGCGGGCTTGTCGTAAGCGTAAACTGCTGAAAGCGCGGCCGAGTTGCTGCAGGAGCGCACCGTTACGCCGTTAAAAACCGCTTCTCCGCCAAACCCCTCCGCTATAAGTCCGATATAACCGACTGAATATGACTTATCTGTAAGATTAAAGCATAGCTGTCCGTTAACGTATATTTGCAGGCGATCTTTATATGCGGCTATTTTTATTTGAGCGGCAATTGAAAAGTCAAGATATATATGGAAAGACCCTGATAATTTGCGTCCCGCGTAAAGATTAACAGTATTGTTCCGTCTATCTAGAGTGACCTTATAGCCGTCATTTTCAGAGCTTGCTCTGAAAATGAATCCTGCCGCGTTGTCATAATTATTAAGCGTTCCCTCTAAAACAAAATCGGTAACATAAGATGAAGAAAGCATTAGCGGGGTGGGAAAAGCTGCCGACGGCCTGACGGCAATGCCGTCGAGGCGTTCTGTCCATTGTCCGGCCGTTTTTACAGAATTAGTGCCGATATTTGAAGAAAAGCCGGTTTTAGAGAAGATGATATTATTAAAATTTGAGTAGCCGCCCGCGCTTTGCGGATTGAAACTGTTGACTCCCCATGTATTTAATGCGATATTATTGCCGCTATGCGTATTGTCGTCCGTCTCGATAACTTTTTTACTTCCTAGATATACCTTGATATTGCCGCCGTCGCAAACCACTTTTAAATGATAATATTTTCCCTCAATGACTTTTCCGTTGTTACCGTACATCATATCATTGCCGGGCATTGCAAAAACCCCGAGAACGGCGGTGTTGCCGTCAGGGTCCTTTCTAAGCAGCCTCAGGCTGTTTTTTAAGAGCGCTTCGGTGTAGCAGCGTTGGATAGAGGCGGAATAATAATAGGATAAATCGGAGGCCGCGCGGAAAATCAAGCTGCCGAGCCCCTGATTGACCGCAACATCAGCTTCAAGCGAAAAGCGAGAAAGCTCAGAAGTTTCTTTTCCGGAATAAAGATAGAATGCGTCCGGCCCCTCAGATTCGCCTTGAATTCCTGTTCCGGCGCTATTCCATCTGCCCGAGTATGCCGTCCATTTTCCTGAAAGGTTGGTTTTAACGTTTTCCTGCACGGCGGCATAACTGTGAGAGGAAGTATCCCACGCGCTTTTCAGCGAATATGCGGTAAGGCTTTCAAGGTAGAGTCCGCCGTTTTTTTCTATCGAAACGCTTGCGTTATTGAGATTGAATTGAACTTCGTTAGTGTAGCAGAAAAGGCCGTCGTTTACAAAAAGCTCTACAGAGCTTGCGTCTCTCAAAAAACGCATTTTAAGCTTTCCGTTTATCGGCGTAACCAGTTTTCCGTCTATCATCTGCGTTGTTTTGTCATACATAAGAGAGTAGTTGTCGGAAAAAGCTATTCCAAACTTTGTAGCCGTTGTTTTTGCTATATCGACAACCATAGTAATATCGAGTTTGTCGCTTATTAAGCTCTCAAGCGGATTTTCGCTCTTAACATACGTGCGGCCGCCCGCAGTAAATTTGTTGCCGTAAAGTAAGCTTATCTCGTCTATCGGCGTGCGCTTCAGCCGTAAGCCGTCGTCTGTTGCGATAAGCTTAAGCTCTGTCGGAAACGTCGAGCTGTTTGTCCAGCCTATTGTAGGAAGCTCCGGCTGCTGCCAGTTATGCATCCAGGCTATACTGATTATTCGCCCGTCAGGGAAATTGTTGACGGAAAAAGTCTGTCCTGCGTAATAATCGCTGCCATAGTCGAGTTTTTGAGGTATATTATTGTCCGGAATAAATTTCGTTCCGTCAAAATCGCCTATAAGATACGCGCCGGAAGCGTCTGCCAGCACCCATTTGTAATTTTCTTCATTATTCTCGAGCGGGAGTCTGAACATATCCGGACACTCAAAGCCGAAATCATTGTTGTACACTTTTTTCCAGTCTCGCAAGTTTTCGGAGGTATAGAAAGTACTCCCGTTTTCATAGATGATCATGATCCACTTATTGTCCGGCTCATAGTAAAAGACTTTCGGGTCTCGCGGCATAAGGTAATCGGAGGGCCAGCTGTTGATAACCGGATTTCCGGCATAGTTTTTAAACGTGCGGCCTCTGTCGCTGCTGTAGGCGATAGAAATACCGAAATCGACGCCGGAATAAAACATAACTATAGGGTCGGCGTCGCCTTTTTTAAAGCCGCTTACATTCTTTGTATCTACTACTGCAGAACCAGACCAATTGTGAAGGCCGGGAAAAATTCCGGGCTGAGTAGCGACAGGCATTTGGGTCCAATGCACCATATCCCGGCTGACTGCGTGTCCTGTATGCGAGCGGCCCTCTGTTTCGGAATATTCAAGATTGTGCTGGTAAAACATATGATATTCGCCGTCAAGATAAATCAGTCCGTTAACGTCGTATTGCCAGCCGCCTTGAGTGCTGAAGTGAAATTGATTACGGTAAGGCTCGTCATAGTTTGTTTCAGGGTATGGGGCAACAGGGTAAACAATGTCATAATTATGCCACTCATCTAAGCAGTGTATTGCTTCATAAACGCGCAGTTTTGTATTTTGCGACGTAATAAAGCTCAAATAGGTTTTTCCGTCCGCGCCCGCCGCGCGCCCGCCGGGCAAAGCTATAAGGTTAGAATTGATTCGCACGTCGTTTATGTAAACCTCCCAATCTCCGGTTGTCTTATCGCAGGAAAAATCCAGATAAAGTTTTTGTCCGAGAGCGGCTACAGATATTTGTCGTTCCGGCGAATAACTGTAAGCTCTTGTATTGCCGGGCACGCTATCGCCGTAACCGTTTATTCCGGCAATAATTTTTCCGTTATAATTGCGCAAAGTCAGCGCAAGTCCCGGCAGATCGTCCGTGGGAGTCGCCGGATTTAAAAAGTCCGGATTTGGGACCCCGGCTTTATGCGAAAGGTTATAAAAAATATAGGACGACCAATCGTTTAAGTCGGCAATAGGATCAAGCTTGTCAAAATAAATTACAGTACGAACGTAATCTGCTTCAAGTCCGCGATTAAAAGATGCGTTGGAGTGGAATGATATATATGCGTCATTTTCAAATCCCGTCCCTGCGGCATAGCTCCACTCGCTTAAATCATTCCCTTTTAAACTCTCATCGGCATATGAAAGCATTGCCGCCGAAGAAACGAACAAAAGTAGTACTAATATTGTAATAAATATAAATGGCTTTCTGGTGCGCTTCATAAACCGCTCCTAAATATTGTTTCGATACTATTAAAGTATAAAATATATGATGAAAAAAAGATAGCTGTTTTTGGCTAATTTCAAACTGTAGTTTTTTTAAAAATGTTTTTTTAACCCGCCTTTAGCCAAAAATGAACAATTTCTTACTATGAAAAACTGTAAATTATCACATATTGTCGCTAAAATTATTAGTAATATATAATATTTACAATTATTATCTAAATATTTTGGCTTATATTATAAAATAAGATAGCCATTAATGTATAGACATCTTCATTGTTATATTTTATACTTATAGATAGCTAATAATTCACATTAAGGGATATGTTTATCAGTTCAGTGCAAAGTATGTGATACATTTAACTTAAAATAAGTATACAAAGTTATAACAGGATATATATACGTGAAAAAAACTGTCAGAACATTTTTATTACTTCTCTCTGTCTGCTTATTACTCGCGATCGTCTCGTGCAATACTGAAGGGCAGAAAGCTTATACGGCGTACACGGTAACGTTTGAATCAAACGGCGGGACGCCTGTTTTGCCTGTTAAAAGCAGCCAAAGCACCGGTAAAATAGAAAAACCGGCGGATCCCGAAAAAGACGGTTATACTTTCGGCGGCTGGTACGGCGACAGAGAATTAAAAAAAGTTTTTATTTTTGAAAACGTTATTGAGGAAAATACCACGCTCTATGCAAAATGGAAAAAGAATTATGCTGTTTCTTTTGTTACAAGCGGAGGTTCGGATATTGAATCGTACGATACGGCGACTATTTCAAATCCGCCGCATTCGGCAAGAATGTTTTATTCTTTGAAAAACTGGTATACCGATCCCAGTTTTGAAGCAGCGTTCCGCGTTACTTTTCCGTACGAAGTGACTGCCGATACCGTTTTTTATGCCGAATGGACCTTAAATGATAATACGGATGATTTGCAATTTATTAAACAAGGCAATTATTATTATGTCAGCGGCCTCACCGGAAACGGCGGCAGCATTGTAATCCCGTCAAGTCTGGATAATGCCCGCGTCGCGGGAATTGACGCAAATGCGTTTAAGGGAACGGAAAAACTAACAGATATACTGATTCCAAGTGCTGTTGCCGATATCGGAGCGGACGCATTTTTAGATTGTTATAAGCTAAAAAACGTAGTAATAGAGGGAGAAAATCTAAAATCCATCGGTGCGCGGGCTTTTTCAGGCTGCATAGAATTAGAGTCAATATCAATTCCCGGAAGTGTTACGTCAATAGGCGAATACGCTTTTTATAACTGCCAAAGCATTACAGGCGCGCTTGATCTTCCTGACGGACTAGTAAATATTGAAAAATACGCCTTTTATGATTGCGCCTCTTTTACGGGAAACATAACTATACCGGCCGCAGTTACCGGCATAGGCGAGGCTGCATTTTACAATTGTTCGGGTTTAACCGGTAATATTGTTTTTCCGCAGGGCCTTATTAGTATAGGGGCGGGCGCGTTCGCCCGGTGCGGCGGATTGTCGGAAATTGAAATTCCTGCAAGTATTTCTGATATCGGAAATCAAGCGTTCCTTGATTGTGGCAATTTAGAGGCGATCAATGTAAACGCCGCAAATGTGAATTACAGTTCGATAAACGGGGTGCTGCAAAGCAAAGACAATACTGTTTTAATAGCTTATCCCGCCGCTAAATTAGGCGATTATATAATTCCGGACAGTATCAGAACTATTAATGAGTTTGCTTTTTCTGGTTGTGTAGCTTTGAGCGGCATAACTTTTGGCAGCGGCATAACTGAAATAGGCGGCTCGGCATTTTTTAATTGCTCCGCTCTTACTGATGTGGTTATTCCGCAAGGCGTTATTTCGGTCGGAAGTTACGCGTTTTCCGGCTGCGTAGGGCTTGAAAGCGTCAGCATAGGGCGCGGAGTAAAAATAATAGGGGATAGCGCGTTCTCCGGTTGCACAGATTTGACCGGAATAACGATCTCCAGGGCGGTCGAGAGCATAGGATCGCGCGCGTTCAAAGACTGCAATAGTTTGGTTTCAATAAATGTAAATTTATATAACAGTAATTATACTTCAATCGACGGCGTGTTGTTTTCCAAGTCCGGCAAAACGCTTTACGTCTACCCCGCGGGAAAGAGCGGGGCATATGAAGTTAGAAACGATGTGAATATAATATTTGACTATGCTTTTGAAAATTGCAAAGGCCTTAGTGCCATCACTTTTTCAGGTAATTCTTTAGATTTGATCGGTAAAAATGCATTTTCCGGATGTACGGGATTAACGGCAGTTTCGCTTCCCGACAGTTTAAGCACAGTTAGCGACGGCGTATTTGACGGATGTTCAAACATTACTGTAATTTCGCTTCCGGAAAATCTTATCAGTATAGGGCATCACGCTTTCAGCAATTGCGCTTTACTTGTGACTATAATTTTACCGCAAACCCTATCCAGCATCGGCAATTATGCTTTTAACCATTGCAAGAGTCTGCGTTCAATAACTATTCCCTCATCTGTAAACTCCTTAGGCTATTTCGCTTTCTCCTTTTGTGACAATCTGACCATAAACATCCCCGCCCAAATTCCTTCAAATTGGGACATTAACTGGAATCCCGATAACAGACCGGTAATAGTTATAGGTTAGAAAATTTGATTCTGACCGCAAAAATGCTTGCTTGCAAAGGCATTTTTGCGCCACCGACAAAGGTGCATACCCCGCGCTTTAGCGCGGAAGGCGCGCCAAAGGCGCGAGGTGCAGGATTTATCCTGCGGTATGAATACCCTTTATTCCGGCCGCAAAAGGTACATACCCCGCGGCTTGCCGCAGAAAACCATCGCAATGCGGGCGGGGGTACAGGCTTGCCCCGGGGTAGATACAGGTCATTTCAGGCGCAGCAGCACGAGAAAGTAATTTGGCTGCTCGGCGCGGCTTTTTTACTTTTCTTAGTGTTCTTCAAAGTATTTCGCACCATTGTGTAGGCGCTTCATTGCCACTTCATTAAACAGACGGCGTAACAAAATGTTACGCCGTCTGTTTTGGTGGCCCAGATTGTATGTATGTAGAACAGGTATAAAAAATAAAGTCCTGACCGTTATCGTCAGGACTTATGTGTTCTGCATCTTTGTATTTGATTTCGATTTTATCGTCATAAATTATGATTTGTTTGATTAGTAAATCTATCATTTGTTGCGGTTCTTTTTTAAGAGCGGTTTTAATGTATTTAACAACTTCTTTTTTTTAGATATATCGCAATCTTTGCGGATATTTCTTCGAGCATATTTTCCAGTTCTTCCAATCTTTGTTTGGTTGAGCCGGTTACGGCATTATTATCAAAAAACACGATTAGTAAGCCGTGCCGTTTATACGGCATAAGATCATCAAAGCGGAATTTAAACTGTTTTACCGGGCTTTAACTAATGGTATCTTTACGGAACAATAATTTTTAAAGACCGTGCCCTCAACAATTTTTGATAGCCGGACGGAACCTTTATAACTTCAAACGCAGTATTGATGAAAAATGTTATCGGCGCTTTTGTATTTAGCAGCACAGTATCCTCACTACCTTCGTTCTTCTTGACTAAAATATATGTGAGGGTGTAAATGCCGGGTATGTCAATTTTCAAATCCGAAAAATTAAAATATGCAAAAAAATTATATTTTCCCGAACCAAAGCGGGAGCTGTTTTTCGATACGAGAACGCAATGGCCTTCTTCGGAAATAAGCGCCCCTTCCAAAGAGTATGAAGATGGATCGGCAAGGATTTCCTCAGATATAACATTGCAAAAGCCGTTTATTCCTAATACTCCTACTCCGTACGGATCATTGGGAGATAAAGGGTCATCAATATCTGCCGGACTCCACGTCATTCCGGAAGTGAAAATATTAGATATCGGCAAATCCATGCCGTAAAACTCGCCTCGTGGTTCTTTTGCTTCATTCGCAAAGGCGGCGCGTTTTCCTCTCCTGATCCAACTCTTTATATCAAAATTTTTAACAGCGGTTTTGCGCATTCCTCTCAAAAATCCATCGATTTGCGCGTAATCGTTTACCTTTCCGTCAGTCCCGAGTTTTCTTGCAAGCGAGCCTATTGCGCCAAATACACTATCCATCAAATCGTTTTTAGTTTTATTGCCCGGATCGTAGTGCTCAACTATTCTTGAAATATCGCCGCTGTAAGCTATTCCGTCATAATACTGCTCCCCGAATCTTCTTATAGGCGAATTATTATCATCTATTGTGTCGGTTATAAGCGGCCATGCTGTGCTGAACAGCTCGATTATATCAATATCTTCGCCTTCAGGCCGTCCGGGCATGGGATAAAAAGTATGCGTTGAACTTGCCTCGTCATAATAATCGTGTACGGATGCGTAGAACTGCAAGTCGTTTTTTGTTTTATTATAAAAAGAAATCGCCGTTGCCTGAGGTTTTGTGCGGATAGAATCGACAGGCAATTCTCCGGTTATCCGAAGCATTGAAATGTCGCTCTCGCCGCCGTAATCGAGCTGGACAAAATCAAAGGTTGAGCCGTCGGGTTTGAGCCCGCGCAGATCTATTCTTGTGCCAGATCCTGCCAGATAGCTTTCTTCAAATTTTATAAAGTATTTGGTTAAAGAAGTGTCCTTAACATTCCGCAAATATTGTATCGAAACAGGGATATAATTGATT
>JAVBKW010000029.1:0-28533 GCA_031553855.1 Eubacteriales bacterium
TCAAGTAAAGACCGGATAAAACGAAAATTTATTCTTCGCTGTTTTCGACAGCATTATCCTCGTTTCCGTCGGGATCGACCATAAAATCACCGCCGGTTTCGGCCGCCGCTTTACGCACTTTTGCTTCGATTTCCGCAAAAAGCTCTTTATTTTGCTGGAGCATATCCTTAAGCTTTTCCTTGCCCTGACAAAGCCTTTCGCCTTTATAGGAAAACCATGAGCCGCTTTTATCAAATATTTCAAACTTGACGGCAAGCTCGACAAGGTCGCTTTCCTTTGAAATGCCTTTGCCGAACACGATGTCGAACTCGGCAAGCTTGAAGGGAGGCGCCATCTTGTTCTTGACCACCTTTACCTTAGTATGGTTTCCTATTACGTTGTTTCCGTCCTTGATAGGCTCGCCCTTACGGACGTCAAGCCTGATTGAGGCGTAGAATTTAAGCGCTTTACCGCCCGTTGTGACCTCGGGGCTGCCGAACATTACGCCGACTTTTTCTCTTAGCTGATTGATAAAAATTATACACGTCTTAGATTTGGCGGCGATTGCCGTTAGCTTTCTGAGCGCCTGCGACATAAGCCTTGCGTGCGCGCCGATACGCGCATCGCCCATTTCGCCGTCGATTTCGATTTTAGGAGTAAGAGCCGCGACGGAGTCTACAACAATAATATCCATCGCGCCGCTGCGCACGAGCGATTCGGTGATATCAAGCGCCTGCTCGCCGTTGTCGGGCTGCGATATGTAAAGCCGGCTGAGGTCTATGCCAAGCTTTGAGGCATATACGGGGTCGAGCGCGTGCTCTGCGTCGATGAAGGCTACGTTTCCGTTTTTCTTTTGCGCCTCGGCAATTACATGGAGCGAAAGCGTAGTTTTACCGCTGGATTCGGGCCCGTATATCTCGATTATCCTTCCCCTGGGAAGCCCGCCGATACCTACGGCTAAATCCACAGACAAGCATCCGGTTGAAATGACCTCGACTTCGGAAAAGCTTTTATCGGTCAGCTTCATTATCGAGCCTTTTCCGTACTGCTTTTCTATCTGGGCGATAGCTATTTCCAAAGCTTTGTCTTTTTCTTCCTTAGTAGTAAGGGCGACGACCTTTGTATCTTTGCCGCTTTTGGACTTCTTTTCTTTCTCTTCCATATATTCTCCTAAACTGTTTTTCTCTATTATAACATAGTATTGGTGCCACCTGTATGGCAACAATAAAAAATATTTTAAATTTTTTCAGAGATTCGACGGTATCATTCCGTTTCGGCTTCGGCAAGCTTTTTATATAAGTTGAAAAATGCGGCCTTAACCCCTGATTCGATTATTGTTCCTCTTGAGCCTGTGAAGTTATATTTATAGATATGGATGCCTTTCATATTCCCTACGGCTATAAAGCACAAACCCTCGCCGCCTTCCTTTTCCGCAGTCGGGCCCGCGTTGCCCGTTGTAGCAAGAGAGAAGTCGCAGCCGCTGCGCTGAAGTATTCCTGCGGCCATTTCGTATGCCGTTTCAATGCTGACGGCTCCGTAGGTATTGATAACTGCGCCGTCTACGTTGAGCCTGCGCATTTTAGATTCGTTGGAATAAGCGACTATGCCCTCTTTAAAAACGGAGCTTATTCCCGGCACCGACACCAGCGCGGACGCAATAGCCCCGCCCGTAAAAGATTCGGCCACACAGAGCTTGATATTGTTCTTTATCAAAAGTGCGGCGACGCGCTCAACAAGTGAAACGTCGGAATAAGCGTAGGTGACGTCCTTGACTGACCTTGCTGCGCTTGTTATAACGGCGTCTACTATCTCTTTCGACATTTTCGACGAATACTTGATATGTATCTCACACTCTAAAGGAGTTTCAAAGAACCGAAACGTTATGCGGCTGCGGTTTTTGATACAGGATGACAACGCCTCGCGCAGCTGCTTTTGTGTGGAACCGAAAGTTTTAATTATGAATGTATTGTAAAAAGTACGGCATTTACTGTTGAGCGCGGGTATGAATTTTTCTTCTATAAAGCTATTATCGTCCGCTGCCATAAAGCCGTAGATGATATCCTCTATTTCTACGACGTCAGCGTCCTGAGCGATAGTATAGAGCGAGCTTAAATAATCTTTAACCTTTTCAAATTCGCCGGTTACCAGCACCGCGCCCGCGCCGTCCTTAATATAGGCAATGTATTTTTCAGGATCGTCGGACGAACAAACGTTAAGGGCTGAAAAAACGTCGTAGCCTTTAAGCGAAAGGGCGCGCGAAATAGCGGGAACGTCCGCCCCCGCGCGTACTATCGTATCGGACCCGACGACAACTAACCCAACGTTCATCCTTTGTTTTCCTTTTATCTTCTTAAGCTTCTTGAATAGATTAGAATTAAATCTACTCGCCTCATGTTACTAGTTTTTTATTACTGAAATATTCCTTACTATATAATTGATGCCCGAAACGATAGTCATAATTGTTGCAAGCAGCAAAAGCCCGAGGCCGGAATACAAAAGCACCGCTCCGGCGGTTTCGTTTAAAATAAGAACGTCTGCGTAAGGGATCAAAAGTATCAGGCAGAACATTTGCAGCACAGTTTTGGCCTTACCCAGCTTATCCGCCGCCATTATGATGTTTTTCGAGCTTGCCACTATCCTGAAACCGCTTATCATCAGCTCGCGCGCAAGTATTATCATTGAGCATACCGCGACGCCCGACTGAAAGCTGTGAGCGTCAAGGCAAACGGCGATAAGCGCGCAGGAAACTAAAATCTTGTCGGCGATGGGATCTAAAAATTTACCGAGAGTTGTGACCATATTGTTTTTGCGCGCCAAATAGCCGTCTAAAAAATCCGTAAGAGACGCCAGCATAAATACGCCGACGGCCGCGATACGGAAATAAGGCGCGTTTTCAACGTTGATAAAAAACAACGCTATAAAAACAGGGATCATTAAAATCCGCATAAAAGTCAGTTTAGTAGGTAAATTCATTCTATCATTTCTCCTGTAAGGTCATAATCCTCATAGCCCGTGATCTTCACGTCGTAAACCTGCCCAGCCTCGGCATAAGAACCTGTAAAATACACAAAGGTATCGATATCCGGCGCGGAGTCTTGCGTGCGGCCTTTGAACATCGCCCTGTTGTAATCTATGTCCTCGTATAAAACTTTAAGCGTTTTTCCGATGGCTTCATTGTTCTTTTCGCGGCAATTTTCAAGGTGCAGCTCTCCAAGCATTGCGACGCGCTTGTGCTTTTCCGCTTTTTTAACCCTGCCTTTAAGCTTTGCCGAGGGGGTATCCTCCTCGGGGCTGTATGCAAAAACGCCGACGTGATCGATTTTTGCCCTTTTAGCAAAGTTATAAAGGTTTAGAAATTCTTCTTCCGTTTCGGAGGGAAACCCGACCATAAAAGTAGTGCGGACGCTGATGTGATTTTTGCATTGCCTTATTCTCTCAAACAGCTTATCGATATCGGCGGATCTTCCGCGCCTGTTCATCAGCTTTAATATGCGGTCGTCGTAGTGCTGAAGAGGGATATCGATATATTTGGCAACTTTAGGGTTTGAATCTATTTCGCCGATAAGCTCATTTGTAACAAGCTCGGGATAGCAGTACATCAGCCTTATCCACATAATATCGAGCTTTGACAGCTCCCCTATAAGCTCGATTAAAGCATACCTGCCGTAAAGGTCAAAACCGTAGCGGGTCACGTCCTGGGCGACTAAAATTATTTCTTTTGCGCCGTTGTCTATAAGGCACTGCGCCTCTTTGACAAGGCTTTCCACGGTGCGCGAAATATATTTTCCCCGGATAGACGGTATGGTGCAGAACGTGCATTTATTGTCGCAGCCGTCGGCGATTTTCAAGAACGCATAATGGCCGGGAGTCGAGACTGTACGGTTTATATTATCCTTAAAATCTGTTCGCTCCGCGCTGCAAAAACGGTTTTGCGGATAAAGGCTTTCTATGACGGAAACTATCGTATCGTAGCTTCCTGTGCCCAAAAACGCGTCGGCCTCGGTCAGATCGTCTTTAAGCTGCTCTAAGTATTTTTGCGGAAGGCAGCCCGTTACAATAAGCTTTTCACATTTTTGCTTTTTATATTCCGCCATTTGCAGCACGGTTTCGATCGCCTCTTTCCTTGCCGCTCCGATAAAAGCGCAGGTGTTGACGATTATTATTTCGGCGTTATCGTAATCATTCGTGATTTTGAAACCGGCAGATATAAGATTATAAAGCATTTTTTCCGTGTCTACCCTGTTTTTATCGCAACCGAGCGACACTACCGCTACGTTTTTTACCATATTTGTGCCCCTCGGCGCATTTTCACATCCACAAAGCTTATTTTATGCTCTTCGGCGCCTCTCGCCCGGTTATATTTCTTCGCCGAACATTTCCTTATATTGTTCGCGCGTCACATACACCGTGCGCGGCTTATTACTGCCGTCGTTAGGCGAAATAAACTTGTTTTTCTCCATTTGATACATAATTTTCGACGCTCTGGGATATCCGACAGAAAAACGCTGCTGGATAAACGTCGTCGAAACCTGTCCCGTTTCTATGGCAAGCCTTAAAACATTCGGCACAAGCGCGTCGTATTCGGCCTCCTGCGCAGAATTGACGGATTCGGTGTTTTCCTCTTTTTGCATAAGCGCCGCTTTAAAATCCTCGTCGAATTCGGCGGGATTGTTTTCGCGCACATAATTTACGACGGAGGTAACTTCTTCATTAGTAACGAACGCGCCCTGAACCCTGCGCGTAAAGTCGTTTCCGGCGGGCGCGTAGATCATATCGCCGCTTCCTAAAAGCGCCTCTGCTCCGCCGGAGTCTAGGATAGTCCTTGAATCGATGACGCTCTTTACGGCAAACGCGATACAGCTTGGCAGGTTCGCCTTAATAGTACCTGTGATAACGTCAACGGAGGGACGCTGCGTCGCCAAAATAAGATGGATGCCCGCCGCCCTTGACTTTGCCGTAAGGCTCATAATGCGTTCCTCTAAGTCCTTGCGGTTGTCGGAAAGCATAAGGTCGGCCATCTCGTCTATCATAAGGATCAGGATCGGCAGTTTTTCCATTTCGCCGTTTTTGACGCCGTCGAGCTTATTATATTCGCTTAAATTCCTTACGACGTTCTTTGAAAACATAGTGTAGCGGCGTTCCATTTCGACTTTCAGCCACTTGAGCGCGTTCAAAGTCTGAGCGGACTCGGTTATGATCTCGTTCGTCAGAAGGTGCGGCATATCGCGGTAGATCGTAAATTCGACTCGTTTGGGATCGATAAGTATGAGCTTTACGTCCTCGGGCGAGGCTTTGTAGAGTATGCTCATTATGATAGAATTCAAGCATGCCGACTTACCGCTGCCGGTCTGGCCCGCTACGAGAAGATGCGGCATTTTATCGAGCTGGCAGGTTATAATCGAGCCGGCTATATCCTTACCAAGGGCAAGCGTTATAGGCGAGGTGGCGGAGTTGAACTCTTTGGATGCGATTATTTCTTTGAGCCTGACTATATCGACGACCTCGTTCGGTATTTCAATACCGACCGCCCTTTTGCCGGGTATCGGAGTTTCAATACGGATCTTGCCTTTGATAGCCAGGTTATATTCGATATCTTTTGCGTACTGCTCTATCCTTTTGATAGGTATTCCCGGCGGCATTTCAAGCTCGTAGCGCGTAACAGTAGGGCCTCTTGTGATCGCGCTTACAGTTGCGGGAAGCTTTAGCTCGTAAAGCGTTTCCTCTAAAAGCTTTGCTTTTTCCGTTGAATCGGCCTCGACCGCTTCGGTAGAGTTCGATTTTGACGCAAGAAGGAAGTCTATCGGCGGCGGATTGTAGCGGTGGTGGCGGCGCACCTTAGTTTTGACTGGCGGAGCCGCGTCGCGCACGTAATCGTCGAGCCTTATCTGGTTTTCAGGCTTTAACTTAACAATAGGCTTTTCATCGGCAAACGCGCCGAAACCGACCGGCGATTTATAACCTGATTCCGGTTTTTCTTCCTTGACGGCGTTATAGTAGCCTGTCGTATCGTTGAGGTTTTCAAAACCTTTTTCAGATAAGTCCAAAACCTCGCCGTCATCGATATAGTCGGGCTTAGCTTTTGGAGCGAAGCCTGAATTTTTTGAAATAAGATCGTCAAAACCGGCGGAGAGAATCTTATCGTCTGCGTTATCCTCATCCTCGTCGAAATAATCTTTTTCTTCATTGAACCGGCCGGTAGATTTTTCGCCTAAATCGGCAAAATTATCTATCACCGGAACTTTTGCGGAAACAGAAACTGGCGGGACGAATATCTCCGGCATACCCTTGAATCTGTATGGCTCTAAAATCTGCGGCTTTTCTTCCTTGACGGGCTCGCTGATTTCCGGCTCGGCGGAGGGGAAGAACTTTTCGCTGGGATTGTAGTCAAAGCTGTATTGATGCGAGGGCGTTTTGACGCTTTGCGGAGGAAGATCGTTTAAAACCGGTTTAACTTCCGGTTTAGCCTCTTTTTCAAACTTAAAATAGTCCCCGTTCATTATAGGAGGACGGGTATCTTCTTGGGGTTCTTCGGGCTTATCTTCCTGCAAAAAAGCTTTGCCGGCAGCAGAGACAGGCTCTGATTTGCGTTTGTCAAAATCCCCGAAATCGAAAGCGGGCCTTTCTTCTTTAAGCGGAGCGCGTTCTTCGGCGAGCCTTTTTGAAAGCTCGTCGCCGTTTATTATATGCCCTTCAACTATTTTGTCTGAAAAGTCTTTAGTCGGCGGAATAGTGACGCGCTGTAATCCCGCCTCCTCAAAATGCAGAATCTTAGGCGGACGCGCGTTTTCAACCGACGGCTGGATAGTTTTAATATCCGGCTGAGTCGTGATAAGCGGCGGAGTCGGGGGCGTGTATTGTGCAGCTGTAGAAGAATATTGAGAGCCTGTGCTGCCCGCAAAAGGCTGCGCCTGAGTGTTTTTTATCTCGTTGAAAAGGTTGCGCATACGCGTGCGCTTATCATCTTTGGCAGGCTCTGAGTACGGGATAAACCCCGGCTCTTGTTTTACTGGCTCGGAATAGGTTTGTATGTTATTTATTTTCGGCGTTTGTGGCAATGCGTTAAAACTGCTCTGTGCAGACTCATAGGTTTTTGCCGTTTGCGGTATTATGGTATTTACAAACAATCCCCTGTCGCCGTTGTGAGTGTTTTCAAAAGCCGTAGACTTATATTCGGGCGTCGCAGCAGGCTCATATTTTTTCTTGATTTCCTTTTTTACCTGTTCCCTGCCAATCGAATTTTTAAGCTTATCCCACGATAAAAGAGTTGCCGTGAGAGCAATTCCGAGCGCAAAAACAACGTAAGCAAAAACCGGCGTAACGACCGACTGAACGGCGTATGCAAACACTCCGAACAATACGCCGCCTGCCGTAAAACTTTTGTATACGCCGGAAATATAGCCGTAAAATCCGCCGTCTAAATATTGCGAGGAGGTCGCGAGCTGAAGTATCAATACGGCAAAAACGGAAATCGAAATGATCCCCGCAAGGTATTTCCCGCGGATATTCGCTTTTCTTTTCTGACATACGGCAATACCGCATAAAAGCATAACCAAAAACAACGGGTACGCCATAAATCCTAACGTCCCGATAACTACGCTGTTAATAAATAAGCTGATATCTCCGAGTATCTTTTTAATGGTTAGGCACAGCAAAAAGAAAACCGAGACCATTATTAAAATGATTCCGAATATCTCATTGTCAGCTCTGTTTTTTTTCTGTTGACGTTTTTGAGCCAAAGTCCGCCTCTCCGTCTTTTAAATTTGCTAGTCTTTAAAGAATCGCTTAACTCATTAATCGTTTCTTTAATTATTATAGAATAATGTCTTAAATTAAAAACTTTCCGGCAAATTACTGCTATGTTTAAGGTGCCTGTCCGGGTATTAAAAACAACAAAATACAATCGGAGTAAATTAAAATACTCCGCTCTAGATTATATCACAGAGCGAAATATTTTTCAATCAATATTGACTAAAAAGCTCAAAATAATTTCTTTTGAGAATTTAAGTAAATTTTGAGAAATTTGCGAATTTTTTACTGATTTTCCAAATGTGTAAAAAAATTCAGGAAAACAGTTAGTAAATTATAGCTTATAGCCTTCTTTCAGCGATTTACCGGTTTGCCTTTTATGGTTTTCTTCGTTTTTATTTAGGTAAATCTTATACATTTCTTCCGCCGTCATACCCGCGTCGATACACATTCCTATCAAAAAATGCAGGACGTCTACAAGCTCTTCCTTGATGTTTTGCTCATCTTTCGGCTTAGGGTTTTTCCACCATTTATAGTTGGCCTCGCGTAATACCTCGCCTACCTCGTCAATGAGGGCAAGGCTTCTTTTTTGTATCCATTCTTCCTTAGTGTAGTTCAAATTGCGGCTTGTGCGAATAAAATCATCCAAATCCTTTTGCATCTGAAAAATTATATCAAGCTTATCCATTTCTCTCTCTTTCCTTTTCTTTTGAACTCATATAGTAAATAAACTTTCCTGATTAGAATTTAAGCAATCCGTTTATGTCCACTCCGTGTTTTTTGCCCACATATGCCGAGCAGATATTGTCTTTTGAGAATAGATTTCGCGAAAACTCGATCACATCGCTGCTCTTTACATCGTCTATCTGCTTTATGCGCTTGTCGATATCGTAAACCTCGTCGCCTACCGCAAGCAGCTTTCCGTTCGACGTCATGATCGACTGGACGTTTTCCTGCGAAAAAATCGACGCGCTTTTAAGCTGCGTTTTTGCCTTTTTCAGTTCGTCCTCGCTGATGCCCGATTCGTTCATTCTTTTTACTTCTTCTACTATCGCATTAAGCGTCTGCTCTGTGTTCTGCACGCTTATATTGACTACGATATTGAATGAGCCGTTGTTGGTGTAGGCCGAGGGAGAGCTGTATATACTGTAAGCAAGCCCCAGCTCCTCCCTTACTCGCTGAAACAATCTTGAGCTCATTGCCCCGCCTAAAATCGTATTGAGTACGGCCTGACGCATCGAGAGGGGGTCGTTAAAGGGCAAGGAAGGAATGCTTACGGCGATATTTGACTGCTCAAAATCCTTTATCCGCTCCTTGTGGCTGCGCTTTACCTCTATATTTTCAAGAGCCTGTTTATTTTTAGCCTTGTCGCAGATTTTAGGCATCACATATTTCTGCACAAGCTTATCGGCCTGTTTTAGGGTCACGTTGCCGGCAATAGATATGACTATATTGTCGGCGCAGTAATTTTCACCCATATATTTGTCGATATCGGCTTTTTTAAAGCGGCGGACATTATCGGCCGGGCCTAAAATAGTCCGCCCTAAAGACGTATCGCCGTAGAGCGAATCGCTCATTAAATCAAAGCAAATATCCTCCGGCGAATCCTCGACCATATTTATTTCTTCTAAAATGACCTTCCTTTCCTTATCCAGCTCATCTTCGGGAAACGTTGAATCGAAAAAAATGTGCGACAGCATAGAAAAACAGTCGGCGGCGTACTCGTCTATCGCCTTAAAATAATAGCAGGTGACCTCTTTGCTCGTAAAAGCGTTTATATTCGCGCCCATTGCCTCGAATTTATCGGCGATTTCAAACGCGCAAAGCTTGTCTGTGCCCTTAAAAAGCATATGTTCTGTAAAATGTGAAATGCCGTTGTTTGCAGAGTTTTCCTTTGCGCTGCCCGTCGCGACCCAAATACCGGCGGAAACCGCCCGCAATGCCGGTATATTTTCGACGATCAGCCTTAAACCGTTAGGATATCTTATTACTTTTTCCATTAGTGCCTCCGAAATTTTTAAGAAATAGTTGCTTATAAAATCTTTTAATAGTATATGAAACCGAATCAATTTAATACTTGTGAAACCGGCGCAACGTTAAGCCCGTTTTCTTTTACAGTTTTTATGATACGGTCCAGCGCTTTTACTGTGTCTTGAGTCGGGTGCATCAAAATCAGGTTGCCTCCCGTCAGGTTTTTGACGGCGCGCTTGTAAATAAGCTCCGCATCGCGGTCGCGCCAGTCGATAGTGTCGTACGTCCACATAATAGTAGTGTAGCCCAGTTCCTTCGCCCCGTCAAGCGTCGTATCGTTGAAGGAGCCCGACGGCGGCGCGAAATACTTCATATCAATGCCGATCAGGCTTTTAACAAGCTGATGCGTCACATTGATTTCTTCCTTGTTGCGCTGCGCTCCCAGCTTTTTATGGTCCTTATGAAAATATCCGTGGTTGCCGATTTCATGCCCTGCCTCGAATATTTTTTTGAGCATTCCGCTGTTTTCTGCCGCCCACGTACCGCCCACGAAAAACGTGGTTTTAACCGAATTATCCTCAAATATTTTGAGCATATCGTCCAGATATTCGGTGCCCCAATAGACGTTGACCATAAGAGAGATGTTCGTTGCCGAATTACCCTTATTAATGGGTTTTTCGGCGACTGCGGGCAAATACTCGTCGGTGAGAGTAAAGACTAAAACTCCTAAAACTACCGCCGCAATTACTAAATTTGCTACTACGTTACGAAAAAACCTGACCTTCTTTTCCACAAACACACCTCTTTAGCGCAGCCGCCCAATATATTGCCCGCTACTATCATTGTATTAGGGAAAAGAGGGAAATATTAACAAGAATGTGATGAGTTTAGTATAGGAAAAGATGAAAACGATAAGAGTTTTTGTTCCGCGCTAACTTAACAGCTATTTTTAAAGGGTCCGGCAGGAATTACCGGCCCGGACCCTTAAAATATAAGTCATTTGAATATTTGCTTTAAGTTGGTAAAAACGAATCTTTAAAACAGGTTACTTTTTTTCGACAAGCTTAAGGTCGATCCTGCCTTTATCGTCTACTTTCAGTACCTCGGCAACGACTAAATCGTTGAGATTTACAACGTCAGTGACCTTTTCAACTCTCTTATTTGCAAGCTTTGAGATATGGATCATACCGTCTTTTCCCGGAGCGATGTTTACAAACGCGCCGAAATCGAGGATCCTTACAACCTTGCCCTCATACAGCATACCGGGCTTGGGGTCTTCTACGATAGAGAGAACCATTTTCTTTGCGCGCTCAGCCATATTTGCGTCGGGAGTAGCGATGAACACTCTGCCGTCCTCTTCGATATCCATCTTAACGCCGGTTTCGGCAATAATTGCGTTGATAGTTTTACCGCTTTTACCGATAACGTCGCCGATCTTTTCGGGGTCGATGTTGAACGAAATGATTTTAGGCGCGTACTTGGAAAGCTCGGGGCGGTATGCGGGCAATACTTCAAGCATTTTGCCTAAAATATGCATTCTGCCCTCTTTAGCCTGAGAAAGCGCCGTCTTTAAGATGTTTTCGTCTATACCCTTGATTTTTATGTCCATCTGGATAGCCGTGATGCCTTCGCTTGTTCCGGCAACCTTAAAGTCCATATCGCCGAGAAAATCCTCTAAGCCCTGTATATCGGACAAGATAGCGACGTTTTTGGACTTTTCGTCCTTAATAAGTCCCATAGCGATTCCGGCAACGGGAGCTTTGATAGGAACGCCCGCGTCCATAAGCGCAAGTGTTGAGCCGCAAACGCTCGCCTGCGAAGTCGAACCGTTCGAGCTAATTATCTCGCTGACAGTGCGGATAGCGTAAGGGAACGCCTCTTCAGACGGGATTACCGGCTCTAAAGCGCGTTCTGCAAGCGCGCCGTGGCCTATCTCGCGCCTTCCGGGGCTCTTTAACGCCTTTGCCTCGCCTGTTGAATAAGGCGGGAAATTATAGTGGTGCATATAACGCTTGAAGGTTTCGTCGTCGAGGTTATCAAGCTTTTGGACTTCGGAAATAGTGCCTAAAGTACAGCTGGTCATAGCCTGGCTTTGGCCTCTTGTGAAAACGGCGGAACCGTGGACTCTGGGCAAAATTCCTGTTTCGCACCAGATATCGCGGATCTCGGTAAGCTTTCTGCCGTCGGGACGGAACCCGTCGTTCAAAATCTTCGCCCTGACCTTTTCCTTGGTCATATTATAGAGAGTATCTTTGATCTCTCTCGTGTTGTCGGGATAAATTTCCGCAAAATGCTCAAGAGTTTTCTTATCGGCCTCATCCTGCTTTTCCTGACGCGCGGCGCGGTCGGTTTCTGCTAAAGCTTTATCTAAAAGCTTGTCTGCAAACTTTCTGACTGCCTTGTCGATTTCAGCGGGGATCGAGTAAAGCTCCATTTCTTTCTTGGGCTTTCCTACGGCCTTAACTATTGAATCGATAAACTTGACCTGTTTTTTGATTTCCTCGTGAGCGAACATTATACCGTCCAGCATAAGCTTTTCAGAAACTTCGCTTGCGCCCGCCTCGACCATCATAATAGCGTCTTTTGTTCCAGATACAGCTACGTGCATACTGCTTTTAGCGCGCTGCTCATTGTCGGGATTTATAACAAAATTGCCGTCCACGCAGCCTACGACTACGGAACCCGTGGGGCCTGCAAACGGGATATCCGAAATGGATAACGCGATGCTGGAGCCGAGCATTCCGAATACTTCGGGCGGGATATTGGTGTCTACGGATAATGCCGTTGCAACGATAGCAACGTCGTTGAATAAGCCTTTGGGAAACAGCGGGCGTATGGGCCTGTCGATAAGGCGCGAGGTTAAAATCGCTTTATCGCTGGCTCTGCCTTCGCGTTTTTTGAAACCGCCGGGGATCTTGCCGATCGCGTACATTTTCTCCTCGAAGTCTACTCCGAGAGGGAAAAAGTCGAGTCCCGGACGGGGCTGCTCTGCCATGGTGACGTTCGTCATAACAACGGTGTCGCCGCAGCGGATGATACACGAGCCGTTAGCCTGTTCGGCGTACTTGCCTGTTTCGACGGTAACTTCTCTTCCGCCGATCTCTGTCTTGAAAATTTTTGCTTCTTTTGCCATTTTTCTTTTTTCTCCTTTTTTCTTGTGCCTTTTCGCAAACATCTCTCTTTTTGCGCGGCTAAATACTATCCTAAAAAAAATCCGTAACGCCGACCGGCTGCGCCAACTGCACTCCGACTCGCTATTACGGATATTTTTATCAGCGTTTTTAAACTGATATTTTCAGGTTTTTGCGCCCTGAATTAGTTTTTTTTACTTTCTTAAATCGAGTCTTGCAACAAGCGAACGGTATCTTTCGATATCAAGCTCTTTAAGATAGTTTAACAAACTTCTTCTGGAACCGACCATTTGCAGAAGCCCGCGGCGTGAATGGTGATCTTTATCGTGCGACTTTAAATGCTCCGTTAAGTGGTTGATGCGTTCGGTTAAGAGCGCGATCTGAACCTCGGGGCTGCCGGTGTCACCTTCGTGCGTTGCGTAAGCGGCGATTATTTCCGCTTTCTTTGCCTTGTCCATTTTTCTTTACCTCCGTTTAATAATATTCGCCTTAAACTTAAGTAACGCATGGAGAGCGCGGAACTTAGTAATAAGGTACTACCCGATTATATCACTTACTTAAATAGTTGTAAACTGATTTTGCCAAAAATTCTCTTTTTTCTTAAAGCGGCTTCCAAATTCTTCGTTATACATTTTAACGTCCTTAATAAAAGGGAAGCGTTCGATTTTTTCGCCGTTCTTTTCCACAAGCTTGCTTATCGCCCCCGCGCCGCACGCCATAACGCCGAGGCATTCCTCCATCGTAGTTATATTATTTACGCATTGCTTGCCTTTTAAACAATATCCGGCATTTTCGAGGTTATCCACCATATTTTTCTGTCTGTAAAGATAATAAGGCGAATAGCCGTTTTCGGGCAAAACCTTATGGGCGTATTCGAGCATACTTTCCGCCCCTTGCTCTTGCGTTATTATTTGGCCGCCTTTTAGCGAGGCGCAAATTTCAGACTCTTTAAGCAAAGAGCCGTTTTTGCGGCTAAGAGTGTGAACGGTTATATTTTCAGGGCGGCAGTTTTTTATAACGCCGTCTAAGCTGAACTGAAAATCTTCGAGCGACTCTCCTTTCAAGCCCGCAATAAGATCGGTATTGATATCGAACCCGCAGCTTTTTATGAGGCTGTAAGCCTTAAAAAAATCCTCAGGAGTATGGTTGCGCCCTATCCTTAAGAGCGTTTGGGGGTTGAGCGACTGCGGATTAACGCTCACTCTTGTTACGTTATACCGCTTCATAAGCTCCGCTTTAGCTTCTGTAATTGTATCCGGCCGCCCCGCCTCGCAGGTGTATTCGACATTTTTGTAAGGAACGGCTTTCAGCACCTTTTCAAACTGTCCGTCATTAAGCGCGGTAGGCGTTCCCCCTCCGATATATACAGAATAAACTTTCTTATTCTGCTTTTCTAAAATATCCGCCGAGAGCCTGATCTCTTCAATAAGCGTATCGACGTATTTATCGACAAGCCCTTTTTGCTTTTCTAAAGGCACCGACACAAACGAACAGTAGTAGCAGCGCGAGGGGCAAAACGGGATATGCACATAAAAGTTCACATACTCGCCGCTGTGAAAAAATATGCCGGACTGATTGGCGATTATATCCTGTATAAGCTCCGCTTTTTTTTGCGAAACAAGATAGCTTTCTATAAGGCCCGACGCTATGCCGTCTGCCCTGATTCCGCCGGAGAGCATCTCATAGGCGAGCTTAGTCGGCCGGACGCCTGTTAACGCGCCCCACGGCAACGGCCGCTTAAAATAGCCTTGCAGGGCTTTATACAGCGCGATCTTGATCTGCCTTAGCTCTAAACGCCGTAAAACGAGTTTATCCTGCGCCAAAACCGGCTCGTCCGTAAAAATAAAATCATCGCCGTTAACGCATATTTTATTTACCGCTTTTGAGCCTTTTTCGAAAGTATGGGTAACGATAATATCTTCATTGCGTTCATACGGAAAAAACTGGCGCACTACGTTGAACAGTTCGCTGTAAAGATCGGCTCTGTTGGTTGAAAAAACTATTTCAGACATAGGGGTTATTCTTCTTTTCAAAAAAAAGCGACGTGCTTTCGCCGTGGCCGGGAAGTACCTCGTAATCGCGGCCTAAGCAGAAAAGCTTCTTTTTAATAGAATCCTGCAAAGCGTCCTCATCTCCTGACGGAAGGTCGGATCTGCCGATATCCATATAAAAAAGCGTGTCGCCGCTGAAAATACGATCGCCGCATATAAAGCAGACGCTGCCCGCGGTATGGCCGGGAGTATGCAGGACTTCAAACTCTAAGCCGCATAATTTTATTTTATCGCCGTTTGTTAGAATAACGTCGGGAACAAAAGTGTTTATCTTCACAAAGCTTAATCCCCCGCTACTGGCGTGCTTATCCGCTGCCATATACGCGTCAAGCTCGTGAATAAAGATCCGCGCGCCCGCCCTTTGAAATTGCGCGGCCGCGTTTATATGGTCGAAATGGCCGTGAGTCAAAAGCACTGCCGCGACGCTCAAATCCAATGCTTTCAGCCTCGCCGTAATTTTATCGTATTGACTGCCCGGGTCTATTATGACTGCCTTACCCTCATTGAAAACGAGGTAGGTATTAGTTTCTATGATGCCTGTTTTTACGAGTTCGACCGTCATTATAAGCTGCTCCTGAAAACCTTGTCTACCTCTGGAATGGTTTGTATCTTCTTCACAAGCTGGTCGATTTGCTCGGTTTTTGCAACTCTTACGCCCACGTTTATAATTGCCGTCTGGTTTTTGTCAAGACGCGCGTTTAAACTATCGATGGAAAGCTTAAGCTCGGAAATAAGGGTTGTGAGCCTTAAAAGCAGCCCCTCGGAATTTTTTGCCTCCACCTGAAGCTGAACGACAAAGCTAGAATTCGTTCCGCTTGCCCATTCCGCGCCGATCAGACGGAAGCTTTCCGCCCCTTTCATATTCGGGCAGCTGGAGCGGTGGACTGCAACTCCGCGGCCGCGCGAAATGTAGCCGATGACAGGGTCGCCCGGAACGGGATTGCAGCATTTAGCAAGCCGCACAAGAAGGTCGTCGTGGCCGTTGATGATAATGCCCTGATTGATCGACGAGGCTTTAAAAGTAGAGGACTTTAGCGGAACTTGTTTTGACTCGTTTTCTTTTGTGTAGAAGTCGATAAGCTTTAAAAGAATCTGATTGACGGTAAAGCCGCCGTAGCCGACTGACGCATACAAATCGTCAAGCGAGGAGAGCGAGTAGCGCTGCATAATTATCTCTACCCATTTTGGCTGCATAAGAGCGGATAAAACGTAGCCCCTGCGCTTGGCTTCCTCTTCGAGCATTTCCTTGCCCAGTTTAATGTTTTCTTCCTTCATTTCTTTTTTGAAGAAAGCGTTGATTTTAGACTTTGCCTGCGTGGTTTTGACGAACCGCAGCCAGTCGCGGCTGGGGCCTTTGGATGAGGCGGACGTAATTATCTCAACGTAATCGCCCGTTTGTAGTTTTGCCTCAAGCGGCACTATTTTGGAATTGATTTTTGCGCCCACGCATTTATTTCCGACCTCGGAATGGACGCTGTAAGCAAAGTCAACGGGAGTCGAGCCCTCCGGCAGGATAATAACGTCGCCTTTAGGCGTGAAAATAAAGACCTCGCCGCTGTAAAGATCGAACTTGAGCGACTCGTAAAATTCCTTCGAGCTTGCGATACTTTCGCCGGAAACGTCCATAACGCCGCGCAGCCATTCCAGCTTTTCGTCAAGGTCGTTTTCCTGCACGCGCTGCTCTTTATATTTCCAATGCGCCGCAACTCCGTACTCTGCGATACGGTGCATTTCGTAGGTGCGGATCTGTATTTCAAACGGCATTCCGTAGGACGTCATAACGGTCGTATGCAAAGACTGATAATTGTTGGGCTTAGGTACGGCGATATAGTCCTTGAACCGGCCGGGGATAGGCTTCCATTTTGTGTGTATGATGCCCAAAACCTCGTAGCAGTCTTTAACGTTGCTCACTATAACGCGGATAGCCGTAAGATCGTATATCTGCTCGAACGTTTTGTTCTGATTGACCATCTTTTTATAAATACTGTAAAAATGCTTAGGCCTGCCGCTGACCTCGCCGTCGATGCCCAGCGACTTTACCATTTCGGTTATCTGCTTGCATATCTGGGACACAAGCGACTGCCTTTCTGCGCGTTTTAAGGCTATTTCATTGGCAAGGGAGTCGTACACGGCCGGATGAAGAGTCTTTAAGCACAGGTCTTCCAGCTCGCATTTAAAATAGCTTAGTCCTAAACGCGACGCTAAAGGCGCGTAGATTTCAAGCGTCTCTTTCGAGATAGCAAGCTGACGCTCAAGCGATATGCCGCTCAATGTACGCATATTATGAAGGCGGTCGGCAAGCTTTATGAGGATGACGCGCATATCCTTTGCCATAGCAAAAAACATCCGTCTGAAGTTTTCGGCCTGCTCCTCTTCCTTTGATTTGAACGTAAATTTATCGAGCTTAGTTACTCCGGCGACAAGGTCGGCGATCTCGGCTCCGAAAAGCGTTTTTATTTCCTTTTCGGTAGCGGGGGTATCCTCAATAGTGTCGTGCAAAATAGCCGCCCCGATAGTAGCGCAGTCAAGCCCGATATCCAATAAAATATTGGCAACGGCTATGGGGTGCATTATATATGGCTCGCCCGTTGCGCGGCTTTGGCCCGCATGCATTTTTTCGGCGTAGTCACATATATCGTCAAGGAGCTTGCATTGCGGTTCGTTAAAAATCAGACGGCAGCGCGATTTCAAATGTTCCATTTTACACACGCTCCTTCAGATAATTATAGCAGGCCGAATTATTAAGGTCGCTCTTTACTCCCTGATTCATTTTAAGTGAGAAACCGCTCCCCTGCACGGATATAAAATTCAATTCGCTGAAAACTAAATAACAGGCTATAAACTGCTTTAATTCAAGGTTTGGTGCGCGCGAGGACAATATTTTAAAATAAGTGAAAATATTCAATGCGTTGATGTCGGTATTTCTGCGGATCACGTCAAAATACAGGCTGAAGGTTTCTCTTGAAACATCGATATTTTCTAAAAAAGACTTAACGTCGGAAGCTTTCGGAATAAAAATTTCAGCGTCAGTTTTGGAATTGAGATAAGAAATTATTCCCGTCCCCAGCGGAGGATCGGCAAAAATTACCTTACTGTAGTTAGACAGCATCAATTCAGCGTCGAAAAGAGGCGAAACGATGATTTTAGAATAGTTATTTTTATTTGTCGAATACATAAACTCGGAAAGAACGATTTTTTCTGATACCAAAGGCTGTATTCTCAAATATGTTTCTTCGCAGCCCGCAATAATGAGCGTTCCGAAAACTGAGTCCGGCACAATGCGCGCTAAATCGGACGGCGCGTATTCAGCAAACACAGCTTTTTTTTCGCCGCTCAATTCAAGCGTTTTAAGATAACCCGCCTTAGCCGCAGAGTTATTGATATAAAAATCATCAGGCTTTACCGCTTTTAAGACGGCTTTAGGCGATTCCTTCGACCCGAACGTGTTAAGGCTGACTTCCAGCGCAAGGCGTTTCGGCGCGGCTCCTAAAAGGAACTGGTTTGAATTGTAATAATTAAAAGCAAGGATAGTCAGGCCGCCGGATGTGACTATATTTGTATGACAGTAATTATTTTTGCACGGCGAAACCTCCAGCTTTTCCGTTTCCGCCACAAATACGGGGCGCGGATTGCTGTTGCCGAACGGCTCCATCTTCTCTAAAGCCTTTGCTAAAGGCGTCGTAATATCTCCCAGCTCAATTTCCGTATCGTACTCGCATGACGGCATAAAAAGCGTTTTATCGAATTGCTCTAAATATTTTGAAATGCGCTCTTTAAAAACCGGGATATTTTCTTTTAAAATCGAAAATCCGGCGGCTTGGGAATGCCCGCCGTATTCAAGAAGGATATCCTTTAATGAGGAGAGCAGTTCGTATATGTTTATGCCGTTGATGCTTCTTGAAGTTCCCTTATAGCTGTCGCCCGAGTTCACTAAAATAAAAGACGGACGCTTAAAATCGCCTGCGATACGCGCCGCGAGTATTCCTGTAATGCCCTTTTCCCATGTGGGATGGCTTAAGATAACGGCTCTTGAGTCGGTAAGATTTTCGCTTTTTATCAGCTCTAACGCCTCGCTATACATATCGTCGCATAAGATTTTGCGCTTGTTATTGTCGTCGTTTATTTCCTTAACTATCGTATCGATTTTGATTTTATCGTTTGTCGTGAGCAATTCAAAGGCGCGGTAGGCGTCGCCCATCCTGCCCGCGGCATTGATCCGCGGAGCTATTTTATAGGCAATATCGCTGCTCGTCACATTTTTGTCGATCTGCTGGTTTAAAAGCAGCGCGCGCAGGCCCTTATTCATTTTATTGACGTCTTTAAGCCCCAGCTGTACGATAAGCCTGTTTTCGTCCAGCAGCGGAACGAGGTCGGCAATCGTCGCAACTGCGGCAAGGTCAAAATATTCTGCGGCCTTTTCGATGCCGCCCAGCGCCTGAACGACTTTTAAAGCGACGCCCGCTCCGCAGAGGTAGTCGATAGGATAATTGCAGCCTGAAAGCTTAGGGTTAATAACGACGCAGTCCGGAACGGTGTCGGAAACCTCATGATGGTCGGTAACTATGACGTCTACGCCTAAGGATTTTGCAAATTCCACTTCCCTGTGGCCGGATATGCCGCAGTCGCAGGTAATAATAAGATCCGGCAGCGCCTGTTCGATTATGCGTTCGAGCGATTCTACGCTAAGCCCGTACCCCTCGCCCGACCTTGAAGGGATATGCGTATAAACGTTTAAGCCGCGGTCGGCTAAATAAAGCGAAAGTATCGCGGCGGCGCAAACTCCGTCCGCGTCGTAATCGCCGTAAACTATTACTCTTTCGTCGTTTTCTATTGCCGTTTCAATACGCTCAGCGGCTTCTTTCATTCCCTTAAATAAAAACGGGTCATAAAAATTGCCGATATCCGGATTTAAAAAATTGTTTATCGCCTCAACGGAATCGATCCCGCGGCAAATCAGCAGCTCCGTTAGAACGGGATGCAGATTCGTTTTACGGGACAATGCCTCGACTGCGGTTTTATCCGCGTCAGTCCCGCTGCGTTTTATCAATTCCAAATTCATTCAATCTTCCTTTTGTTTATATAATAATTGCTTTTGCCTATTATTTGTATACAGAGTGCTTTTGCCTATACATATTTATTATAGTATTATTTTGATGAAAAGACAACGACTTTTTGAAAATTAGTTTTCTATGCGTTAGTTTTTTATCGGCTTTTTACTTTTGAGAATTTACGCGCGCCTTACTTTTGAGAATTTATTTCTTTGAAAAAAGCCTTCTTGGTTTAAGAAGGCTTTTTTTATTCCAGAATCAAAAATGCTTGCTTGCAAGGGCATTTTTGCGCCACCGACAAAGGTGCATACCCCGCGCTTTAGCGTAAAAAGGCGCGAGGTGCAGGATTTATCCTGCGGTATGAATACCCTTTATTACTAAATAGGTTTTAAACAGACTCTGACGCCTTTTTCTTTTTTTCTTTTTTCTCGCCTGTAATTCTTTTTGCGGCTGCTTCCTTCCACGATGCCCATATAGCAGGCGAAACGAAGATGGACGAATAAGTTCCGGCAATAAGGCCTAAAATTATAGGCAGAGCGAACACTCTGATGGACGGCACGCCGATTATAGCGACCATCGCAATCGTGATTAAAGTAGTGACTGTCGTATTAATAGAACGCATGACCGTTTCTCTTACGGAAGTATTAGCGATCCACGTAGGCGACATATCCTTATTTTTGAGCAGTTTCAGATTTTCGCGAATACGGTCGAAGATAATTATCGTGTTATTGATCGAATAACCCAAAATAGTAATGAGCGAGGCGATAAACGTCGCGTTGATTTCTATATGGAAAATAACGATGAACGCGAACATAACGATTATATCGTGGAACGAACCGACTATCGAGGCAATACCGGAGGACAATTCGAACCTGAACACAATATATATAAGCATCATTACGATTGCCGCTACGACTGCTAGTATAGCGTCGGTGAGAAGCTCGCCCGAGATCGTCGCGCTGACGGTGTCGCCTTTAATGGCGCGCCCTGAAAAAATATCGTCTATAGAAAGCGCCGCTTTAAAAGCGTCAAGATCCGCATTGGCGGCGGCAGTTACCGTAACAGTTTTTTTATCTGCGCCAAGCTTTATATCGCCTGCGCTTACTAAAGCAACTTTTTCAAGAACTCCGGCCTTGATATCCTCGAAAACCCTGTCGGAAATTATTTCGGGATACGTCGCTTTTACTGCGCCCGCACCCTCGTCATATTCCACTTTTTCAGGTGCGATTTTGAAAAGCTCCGTTAGAGCCTCGAACAGTTTGACGTTTATCTCGTCATCCATAAGAGCCTCAACGTCTACGTCTTTGGCGGCTTTTACAGCCTGATACTTTACGTACAATGCCGCGCTCTCGCCCGCGCCCTGAAGCTGGGTTGCTGAAACGCTCAAGCCGTACTTGTTTCCGTTCTCGTCGGCAAGATTTTCAAAAATATTTTCGACCTGCTCGACATAGCTGTCATAAGTTTCGTCTGTCAGCTTTGAATATAATTTTACCTGCAAGGAATATCCGCCGGTAAAATCCATACCTAAATTGAAAGGGCTTCCGAACACAAAGCCGTATATCGTGCCGGCAATTAATGCCAAAATTACCACAATAACGGGAATAAGGAAGAAAGTCTTTTTCTTTTCGATAATTTTAAAGTCTTTTTCAAGAAGGTTAGATGGTTTCATTAGCAATTTCTCCTTCTTTTTTAGCCGCGTTTTTCTTTTTTTCAGCCTCTTCCTTCTCTTTTTCGATTTCAGCTAAAATGGCTGCGTCTGTGTCTGATGCGCCTAAGCTTTCAAAGCCTTTGCCGCGCTTTAAGCCGTAGATTTTCTCATCGGTCGAATTAATGGAAAGAACGTACTTTATAAGACCTCTTGTTACTAAGATAGCAGTAAGCATCGAAAGCACGATACCGATAAGCAGCGTTACGGCAAAGCTTTGGATAGTGCCGGAACCGAAAATCAGCAGCACTACGCCGGCGATGATAGTCGTGATATTGGAGTCGAAAATCGACCAGAAAGCTTTTTTAAAGCCCGCGTAATACGAGGCAAGTATTGATTTTCCTCCGCGGTATTCTTCTTTGATACGCTCGTATATGATGACGTTCGCGTCGACCGCCATACCGATACTTAACAGTATACCCGCAATACCGGGCAATGAAAGCTGGACTCCGGGAATAATGGAAAGAAGGAAAATCATTATAACAGCATATAAGAGCAATGAGCCGGACGCTATAACTCCGAACATACGGTAGCGCCATATCATGAACGCCATAACAAGGATAAGGCCGACTAACCCCGCGATAAGGCTCAAATTAAGAGCTTGTCCGCCTAATGTGGGCGAAATAGTCGAGCTTTGCTGTAAGGACAATTTAACCTCGAACTGCCCGGAGGTTATCTGGTCGGCAAGCTGCTGGGCCATTTCTTGTGACTGCATGCCCGTTATAATAGCTTTTCCGTTTACAATAGTATTGTTTACGGTAGGCGACGAAATCGTCTTTTCTGTTCCGTCAACGACGGTTATGATATCTATGGCTTTACCCTGATTTTCCGAAGCTGTCGCCTTAGCAAAGAGATCGGTGCCTTCATTATTAAGCGAAAGATATACGGCATACCCGCCGGATTCCTGATCATATCCGCCCGTTGCGGAAAGAACGTGCTCGCCTGTGATGACCGTTTTGCCTTCTAAAACAAATTTAAGCTCGGCGGGCTGACCGATTATATCAAAAATCTTGCCCGGATCGTCTACGTCCGGAACTTCAACTCTTAATCTTGTTGTGCCTTCTTTTACTACGGTGGCCTCTGTATAATTCTTATCTCTTAATAAGTTTTCAAGCCTTATCCGCGTGCCTTCCATTCGGGATGAGATATTATCCGTATTTTCGGTTTCATCCATTTCGTAAACGGCGTAAACTCCGCCTTTAAGGTCAAGACCCAGCTTTATAGATCCGGCAAAACTCTTAAACGTGGTATTTCCGAAGTTGATCGATACAAAAGATAATATAATTCCTAATATAAGAACAACGCCAATTATAGATAATTTTATGATTGACGATTTTTTCTTCATTTATGGCCTCCTGTATGCAATATTATGATTATATAATAAATTAGCTTTATTAGTCAAACAAAAATTACCGATTTTTAGAAATTGAAAAAACAACCAAAGCGGGATTTTTTACTGCCGGCCTATAACCGCTAGAAATTTTGCAGGCAATAGAGCGCCAAAGCGCATTCGGTCCTCTTTTTCATCAGCGCGCAGGAGACCTTGACGGGCTTTAGCAGCGAGCCGTTGAAGTTGACTGAGTTTGCCGCGCATCCTCCGCTGCAATAGTATTTTGCCCAGCACTCTTTGCAGTCGTCTTTTTTCAATATCGTGTTGTCTTTGAATTTAGCCGTAACCGATCTGTCGAATTCACCCGTTAAGACGTTTCCTATAAGATAGTCCTTATTTGAGGCGAATTGGTGGCACGGGTAAATCTGGCCGGAGGGAGTGATAGCGGCGTATTCGCAGCCCGCTCCGCAGTTTTTAAGCCTCTTTGCCTCGCACGGCCCTCCGCTCATATCCAGCTGAAAATGGAAAAAGTTGAATTGTTTAGCGGTGCCGAGCCGCTCTAAATAAAGACGGGCAAGGCGTTCGTACTCATCGTTAAGCGCTCCGGTATCGCTCATCTTCAGCGCTAAGGGATGCGAGTCCGGCAAAACTACGGGCTCTAAGGAAATTTGGTCGAACCCTGCGTCGGAAAGCGACTCGGCGTCGGAAGCAAAATCCTTATTTTGCGACGTGAACGTGCCGCGCACATAATATTGCCTATCCCCTCTTTTTTTACGAAAGTCTAGGATATTTTTTAAAACTATGTCGTACGAGCCTTTGCCGTTTACGGTTTTACGCACCTGATTATGGACATTTTCGCGCCCGTCTATACTCAAAACGACGTTGTACATTTCTTTGTTGAAAAAATCGGTTATCTCATCGCTTAGCGAAACGGCGTTGGTCGTTATTGTAAAGCGGAAAGTCTTTTTGCAGTCCTTTTCCCGTTTTCTGCCATATTCGACCGTTTTGCGGACGACGTCCATATTTATAAGAGGTTCGCCGCCGAAAAAATCTATTTCGAGTATCTTCCGCGCGCCGCTTTTTTCGATCAGGAAATCGACCGCCGCTTTAGCCGTAGCAAAGCTCATATTCTCTTCTTCACCGCAGTACGAGCCGCCGTCCGCAAAGCAATATGAGCAGCGCAGATTGCATTTATGTGAAATATTAAGGCACAACGATTTTATGACGCCGTCGTCAGGAATTTCTTTATGGACAGGCTCTGAAGAAAACAGCACGCCCTCATTTTCGAGCTGCTCTATCTCGGCGCGCGCCTCATTGAGTTCGCCCTCGCTAAAACACGAAAATTCCCCCGCTGAAAATGAGTCGGGAGAATTGATTTCGTTTATAAGCTTGTTTGTCAACTCATCTGTTTGAAAAAGCGAACCGCTCTCAACGTCGAGAGCAAAATACTTTTCCAAACATTTAAACGTATGTACCATTTTGAAACTATTCTTTTATTTTTACTTCTCTGTTGATGCGTTTTTGTTCGCAAGACTGGTTGCCGACAGTACAGCTTGTTTTGCATGCCGACTGGCAGCTCGACTGGCACTCGCCGCAGCCTGTTTTGCAGCTCCTGTCGATAGTATTGACCGAAACCGGTTTGATGTGTTTCATCTTTCTTTCTCCTTAAAGCTTAAAGTTCCTTGATAGTATAACGGAAAAATGCAAAAAAATCAAGTGTTTTAGCTTTAAAATTGATAAGGTTATTAATAGTTTTTCTTAGCTTTAAACAAAACCGAAATAATGCCGCTGAGCATACCCGTGACCGCGCCCAGCGCCGCGTCGTTTAAAAGGCTAAGCCCGATGTTAAACTTGAATTCGTTCAGCATACCGAACAAAGCAAACGCTAAAATTATGTAAACAAGCCCCGTTATTATCCCTTTGAGCCAGCCGTTTGAGCGCGACTTAAAGCATATAAGGCAGGAAACAAGAATACTCACGCCCTTTATTATCTGGTTGATCAAAGACAAATATTTATCATCTATATTTGCAAGCTTGATTACAAAACCCATCAAAAGAATGAGTACAAGGGAAATTATCACAGCTACAATAATTGCTTTAATAACTTCGGCAACCGCTCCGGAATTTTGTTTTACTGCTTTTTCCATTTTCATACAACTCCAAAATATTATTTTGATCAAAACTTAATTAAGAAACCGCTGAATAAATATTCAGTGTTTCCTTAAGAAACCATCTGAATATATTTTGTTCAGCGTTTCCTCTGCTCTGTAATATTTTATGAGACAGCTTATCCGAATATGATTTTTAAATAAATAATTTTCAACAAAAAAACCTTTCCCGTTTAATAAGGAAAGGTTTAAAACAATTTTGCTCTGTTTTAATAATTATTCTTTGTCTTGCTTTTCAGCGGAGTTTTCTTCGGAAACGTTTTCCGCTTCAACTTCCGTTGCAGCAACAGGCTCCGCAGCTGCGGGCGTCTGACCGTAAGCGGCCGGTAAAACTTGATATAAAGCTTTGATATCAAGCACCATTGTCGTCATTTTTTCGCCTACGCCTGTCTCGATAACGATTTCTTTATCTACGGGCGAGGTTTGGTTCACGGCTAAAACCGTTCCGATAATTCCGCCGATCGTCATAATTTTATCGCCGGGCTTGAGCGAACTGTGAAGCTGGTTGACAGAATTCTGACGTTTTTTATTTGTGAAAATAGGCATGATAACCAATACCAATACTAACGCGACAACTAAAACGATCATTATGATCTGTGTCGATTCAAGTGCTGAATAGAACATTGTTTATTAATCTCCCGGATTGTTGATGAAAAAACTATATCATAATTTGCAAATCTTGGCAACTAAAAAATTGCCGCTTTTACAATGTGAAAAAAAATTTATTATACTTGTGACGATTATTAATAATTAATGAAAAGCTTGAATTTATAAAAAAGACTTTAATTTTGTATCGATGCGGCACCCGGCTCTTTCGCGTCGAAGATACAGACAAGCCTTTTAAATAAAATATCGTCTTCAAAGTCGCCCTTTAGCACAAGCTCGAGCGGCGCGGCGTTTATAAGGTATAATAATAACTGTTCCGGGCTTACTAATTTATATTCAAAGTCCTTTTCGTTGAATTTGCCCGAAACGCCGTAGTCGGACGGATTCTTTGTCACTTCAAGTTTGTTCACCTTCGGGCTTATCGAGCTCATTAAAAACTTCAAAAGCTCGTTAAGCGTTTCGTCGTTGTTTAAATATGCAGAGTTATTTGCGGCTAGCTCAGCGATGTCGTTCCAGCGTTTTTTAAGCTCTGTGAGTTTAAAATTCATGAGTCCGTCTAACGCGATATGATCGCTGATTTTCAAATTTTGCAGAATAAGCTCCTTCTCTAAATCGCGGTCGAACGCCACTAAGGTATGAAGAAGAATCCTGTACGCTTCCTTTTTAAGATGCGGCAAAACTAACGTTTTTTTGAGGTATTGCAGTTTAACAACACTTAAAAATACTTCCGCGACGCAATCCTTGATGCAAAATACTACCTCGTTTTTAAATTCATTTTCACAGGCGACCGAAATATTAAGCCTTTTAGACTCTTCCTTAACGGCCGCAACTGCGCCGAACGCCTTGATTTTATGCGTCAAAACCTTTTCCATATCCCAAAACCAGGATGCGTTTGCCTCATCTACACTCAAATTGAATTGAAACATTAAACCTTCCTCATTCAATATGATATGCAACCGCCGTTTTTTTAAGCGCGATTTTTTTGACAAATATTGTCGGCCCCGATTGCCGCCAGTAAGCAATCATGCTTTGTCGCCCCGAACCGATATAACTGCGGGATTTAAACCTTTTGCTGCGGGCACTTTTTTAGGAATGAAAGCAAGCTCTCATTTCCCCGAACACAATCATGTATTCAAGCTCATTCGTGCGGTGTTTATACCCATATTCTTAAAAATAACGGCAGCACTCCTATCTTAGAATTCCTTAAACGGCTAAAAATAGAACAAAATACATAATCGTACCCTATTTTGTACCCTAAAACAGCAATAATAAAAGCCCTATATAATGCGCTGAAACACAAAATATAGGACTTTTATACTGTTTTGGTGCCCGAGGCCGGACTCGAACCGGCACGGAGTTTCCCCCAAAGGATTTTAAGTCCTTCGCGTCTGCCATTCCGCCACTCGGGCAAGATTTGGAGGCACCACCCGGATTTGAACCGGGGGTAAAGGCTTTGCAGGCCTCTGCCTTACCGCTTGGCTATGGTGCCGTATCCATTATCTTGCTATATATTGTATATTCTTAAAAAACAAAAATGCTACTTTTTCTTTTTTATTTTGGGTTATTGGAGCTAAAAGACGAGATTCGAACTTTGCTTGCATTTGCCTTGGCAAGGCAACGCTCTACCATTTTATCCGTCTCTTTTCGTTTTCATAAGGGTTATTGGAGCTAAAAGACGAGATTCGAACTTTGCTTGCATTTGCCTTGGCGAGGCAACGCTCTACCATTTTATCCGTCTCTTTTCGTTTTCATAAGGATTATTGGAGCTAAAAGACGAGATTCGAACTTTGCTTGCATTTGCCTTGGCAAGGCAACGCTCCACCGCTTTTGGCGTTCTTTTCGTTTTCATAAGGGTTATTGGAGCGGAAGACGAGATTCGAACTCGCGACATTTGCCTTGGCAAGGCAACGCTCTACCACTGAGCCACTTCCGCAAAAGATTACAGGGAAAGGATGTTGGTGGGAGCTGAGGGGCTCGAACCCCCGACCCTCTGCTTGTAAGGCAGACGCTCTCCCAGCTGAGCTAAGCTCCCACACAAAACTTTATTTTTTAGCATAACTTTAACAGCCAAAAACTGAACGCTTAAATAATATATCAAATCCCGCCAAAAAAATCAAGGGATTTGACGCTGATTTTATTCTTTATTTTTACAAAAAGAGCAGCAAAAAGAGCAATATACGAGCAACGCCTTTAATCAGAACAAAACCTACAACCCTTTTATTTTTTCATTCATCTTCAAGTCCTAATAAATAACCTGCCGAAACATCGAATATTTTTGTTAATTTTTCTAACGTAGCATAATCAGGCTCACGGACACCAGATTCCCAAGTGCTTATTGTCGTTTGATCGACGTGCAGCATTTGTGCTAGCTTTTTTTGGGAAAATCCCCTGTCATTTCTCAAATATTTTAAAGTTTCTTTAAACTTTATCATTCTTATATAATATTACAATATGTAATATTATGATTGACTTATGACAGCTAGTCGTATAGAATAGTAAATATGAAAAACATCAGATGTTATATGAACTTAAAACAAGCGACGGCGCATATTTTAAAAAGTATAGAAAGAATCGAAAATTCCGTGAACGACATTGAAACGTTAAAAAACGCAATAGACGATATCTTTACAAAATACCATTTCTCATTTGTTTCGGACGAGTATCTTTTTTTAGTATATTCGCTTGCAAAAGCAACGCAAGAAGTGCGCCGCCTGCAAACCTGCCTGAAAAAAGAAGCCGCCCTCTTTGATTTAAGTATTAAAGAGGGCAAAACAAAAGAAGAAATAAACAAAAAAGGC
>JAVBKW010000008.1:0-12492 GCA_031553855.1 Eubacteriales bacterium
TTAAACTGTCTGCCTCACGAGAAAGAAACTCGTGAGGCAGCCCTTTAAAAAAGGCTCAATGTCAAATGTTGAGGTTGTATTGATGTTCGATATGTAATTTTCCCATTTTCCTTTAAAGACTTGCTAAAACAGGAGATTTATAGTATACTGTATGTGGCAAATTATGTGTTGAAAACAGGGGCGTTTTGCGTTTGAAAAAGGTAGCGTTGATTTTTAATAAATACTATTGCGACGGCGGTTTGGACTACGTAAAAAACCGCCTGACGGAAGAGTTTTTAAAAAGAGGCGCGGAAACGGAAACGCCGCGCTACTATGCCGGGTTCGGCGACGAAAACGTTTTGGCGGAAAAATACTGCGCCGCCTTGTTTTTTGATAAGGATATCTTTTTAGCGGAGTTTTTTGAGCGCGGCGGCGTTCGCGTATTAAACAGCGCGTCAACGGTCAGAGTGTGCGACGATAAAATCAAAACCTATTCCGCGCTTGAGGGTGTGAATATCCGCATTCCCAAAACGGTCATTTCTCCGCTTATGTACGCGATAAACAACGATACCGACAATCAGTTTCTATACGGCGTTAGTAAAAATTTAAAATTTCCTATAGTCGTAAAGGAAAACACAGGGTCGCAGGGCAAGCAGGTATATTTAGCCAAAAATGCAGAGGAACTGGCGCAGCTTTATGAAAGGCTCAAACATATCCCGCATCATTACCAGCGTTTTATAGGTAAGGCTAAGGGCGAGGATATCCGAATTTATGTCGTAGGCAAAAAAGCGGTTGCCTCAGCCAAAAGGAAGAATACCACAGATTTTCGTTCAAACGTTTCGATGGGCGGCAAAATTAAGATTATAGAGGCCGCGCCGGAGTTTATAGAAGCCGCCGAACTGATCGCGGCAAGACTTAATCTTGAATACGGCGCAATCGATTTTATAAACGATAACGGCCCCGTGTTCATCGAAGCCAATTCAAACGCCTATTTTAAAGCTATCGAGGCTGCGGGCGTCAATATTGCGGCGCGTCTGGCCGATTACGTCTTAAAAGGTGAATAGATGGATATTAAGGAAGCTGTCGAAAATTTAAGAGAAAACGTAAAACGAGTCTGCCTTGAATACGGCGGCGAGCCGGAGCGCGTACAAATCGTGCCCGCAACGAAAATGGTCAGTTGCGAGCGGATAAAGGAGCTTTTATGCTGCGGCATCGGCACGATTGGCGAAAACCGCGTTCAGGAACTGCTCGAAAAATATGAGCTGCTCGGCGGTTTTAAATGGCATTTCATCGGCGCGCTTCAAACAAACAAGGTCAAATATATCATAGATAAGGTGGAGCTTATCCATTCCTTAGACAGGCTCGCGCTTGCGCAGGAGATACAAAAACAGGCGCAAAAAAAAGGGATCACCGCAAACGTCCTGATTGAAATCAATATCGGCGGGGAAGAATCGAAAAGCGGAGTAAGCCTGAACGGTCTGCCAAAGCTTTATGAAACGGTCAAAAAAATGCCGGGAATTTGCTTGAAAGGGTTTATGAGCGTTCTGCCGAAAAACGCAGATGAGTGCCTTTACAAAAAGATGAAAGACGTTTTCGATTTCTACTCAAATATAGACGGCAATATTAAGATATTATCAGTCGGGATGTCGGACGATTACTTAACGGCCCTCAAATACGGCGCTAATCTGATAAGGCCGGGAAGCGCGATATTCGGAAAGAGAAACTATAATTGATTATTAAGGCCAATATTCAAACACCACGATAAAATGTGAGGATTATATATGAGCAAATTTGACGATTTTTTCAAATCCGGACGAAACGTCCGCGGCGGCGCAAAATCCGATTACGAGTTTTATGAGGATACGCATAACGAAAAAGGCGAGTATGTAGGCCCCGCGCCGGCTCCGGAGCCGATACGCTTTACGCCTGAGCGCAGTCAAAAACAGGAGAGGAAGGTTTTGCCTACGGATTCCGATTATGTCGCGCCAAGAACGTATCAGTCGGTTGTGGTCTATTCGCCGAAAAATCATAACGACGTTCAGAGCCTTATCGATTTTTTAAGGCGCAGAGAGCCGGCCGTCGTCAATCTCGACTCGGCTGAAGAGGGCGACGCCCAGCGCATTCTGGACTTTGTATGCGGCGCGATCTATGCTTTGAACGGCACAGTCCACCGGATAGCAAGCAATATTTTTCTGCTCTCGCCTGAGGGCGTTGAAATTACCATACCCTACGATCAGGAATAAGGCTAAAAAGCTATGGGAATAAACTTAGAAAAAACAAAAAAATTTTTTATGACTGCCGGAAAAAAAATTTGGGAATATACCAAAATTGCCAAATTTGAGCTGATAGTCCTTTTCGGCGCGCTTATTTTAGATCTTTTATCTAAATTTATCATCGCAAAAACTATGTCCGTCGGGCAGACTGTTGTATTGATACCTAATTTCTTGGAGTTCTACTATACTATCAATAAAAAAGCCGCGTTCGGGTCGTCTTTCGGCCTTGAAAATTTTTTAGGCATTGAGGGAATACGGATATTATTCCTGATAATGACAGTTATCGCCGTCTGCGTTTTCTGTTTTTTTCTGTACTATTTCCGCGGAAAGCATATCCTTGCAAGGCTTTCGCTCGCGCTCATTATATCCGGCGCGCTCGGCAATTTTTACGACCGCCTGTTTTTAAAAGGCGTGCGCGACTTTGTCCAGATAGTTTTCTTCGGGCTTGACCTGCCTATTTTAGGGGATTCGTTCGCTATCTTCAACGTAGCGGATATGGCTCTTGTTTTCGGCGTTATAATTTTCGCCGTATACTTTATCTTTATGTATAAAACGCCTAAAGAGGAATTTGCGGGGCCGGTTCAAAAGTTTGAGGACGAAAACGGCAATTACCTGACTAAAGCGGAGCTTGAACAAATCCGCGAAAGCAATGCCGCCGCGTTAAAGGAAGAACTCCAAAAGCCGCAAGATGAAGTAAAGGAAGAAGCCCAAAAGCCGCAAGATGAAGAAGTAAAAGAGGAAAAGGGTACTATAAGATAGTGGATGAGCGTTTTATTGCCGCAGATAATGAGGCCGGAGAGCGGCTCGACGTTTTTTTGACGGACGAGCTGGGGATTAGCCGTTCATACATAAATAAGCTTATAGCCGAGGGCAATATTACAGTAAACGGAAATAAGGTCAAAAGCGGCAAGTCAGTCAAACGCGGCGACGTTATAAGAGTTTGCATACCCGACTCTGAGCCTGCCGCAATTATCCCGCAAAATATCCCGCTTGATATCCTCTATGAGGACGATGATATCGCGGTTATCAATAAGCAGCAGGGGCTGACAGTCCATCCCGGCGGAGGAGCCGTAGATAATACTCTTGCAAACGCGCTTATGTTCCACTTGAAAAGCCTTTCATCCATTAACGGAGTGATCCGGCCCGGAATCGTTCACAGGCTCGATAAAGACACGAGCGGCGTAATGGTTATCGCAAAAAATAACGCGGCGCATCTTGATTTAGCGGAGCAGATCGCGCAAAGAAAAACAAAAAAACTTTATAAAGCGTTATTAGAGGGCATACTAAAGGAAGACTGCGGGACTCTTAAAACACTTATCGGCCGCAACCCTTCCGACAGAAAGCTGATGTGCGTTGCAAAATCCGGCCGGGAGGCTATAACGCAATTCAGGGTTTTGGAGCGTTTTAAGGAAAATACTTTTGCTCAGTTCGACATTTTAACGGGGCGCACGCATCAAATAAGAGTCCACGCAAAATATTTAGGGCATCCGGTAGTAGGAGATAAGGCGTACGGGTATAAAAAACAAAAGTTCAATTTGAACGGCCAGCTCCTGCACGCATACTCGCTCTCTTTTTCTCATCCGCGCACAAGAGAAATTATGACCTTCACCGCGCCCTTGCCGGATTATTTTGAGAACGTGCTGCGTATTTTAAGGAGCAAAGAATAACCTTGTTAAAGGAGTAAAACAGATGATATTAAAAAATCACATAATGGACGAATCGCAGATCCGCCGCGCTTTAATAAGAATGAGCCACGAAATAATCGAAAAGAACAGAGGCGCGGGCAATTTGATATTGGTCGGAATACAGCGCAGGGGCCTGCCGCTCGCCAAAGAAATTTCGGATATAATAAAAACGGTCGAGGGCCAAGAGGTGCCGGTCGGCGCGCTTGATATCACGCTTTACCGCGACGACCTTTCGCTTATTGCAGAGCTGCCGCAAATCAAAAAAACCGATTTGCCGTTTTCTATAACGGGAGCAAACCTCATTTTAGTGGACGACGTTCTCTTTACAGGCAGAACCGTGCGCGCAGCTTTAGAGGCCTTGTCCGAAGCGGGTCGTCCCAAAACTATACAGCTTGCCGTTTTGGTTGACCGCGGCAACCGCGAGCTTCCGGTAGGGGCGGATTATATCGGTAAATTCCTGCCCACGTCCCACAGCGAACTGGTTTCTGTGAGCGTCCCTGAAATCGACGGGCACTACGGAGTCGATATATATGGTATCGATTGAACGGCTCGAAACGGATTTTGAGAGGCTGAAAGGCAAAAAAACAATTATTGTTAAGGAAGCTGAATAAATCATCGGCTCCTTAAAAACCGCACGGATAAAATCGTTTAAACGGAGAGTGAAAAATGCTTAAAAGAAAGGATTTACTGGGATTAAAGGATCTGCCCGAAGAGGAGATACGCTTTATTCTTGAGCAAGCGAAGGAAATGCGCAAAATAATCGATCAGAACGTGAAAAAAACGCCGCATTTGCAGGGCAAAAGCGTCACCACTCTGTTTTACGAAAACTCTACCCGCACAAGGATGTCGTTTGAAATGGCGGCAAAAATCATGGGCGCGGCTACCGCCTCCATAACCGCATCGACCTCGTCCGTCACAAAAGGCGAAACGCTTATCGATACGGGACGAAACCTCGACGCGCTCTTGACCGACGTTATAGTGATCCGTCACAGTATGTCCGGCGCGCCGCACCTTTTAGCTAAAAATGTGAAAGCAAGCGTTATTAACGGCGGCGACGGCATGAACGAGCATCCCACACAAGCCTTGCTGGATATGTATACTATGCAGAAAAAATTCGGCAGCTTAAAGGGGATAAAGGTCGTTATCTGCGGCGACGTCAAGCATTCGCGCGTAGCAAGAAGCAATATTTGGGGGCTTAATAAAATGGGGGCGGACGTTACAGTCGTCGCGCCTAAAACCCTTCTGCCCGCCGAAATCGAAAATATGGGCTGCAGGGTTAGTACCGATATCGATAACGCCCTCGATGGTGCGAACGTGGTTATGGGATTAAGGATTCAGCTTGAGCGTCAAAAATCAGGGCTGTTTCCCTCCGCCGCCGAATATCATAAATTTTTCGGCTTGAACGAAAGCCGCATAAATAAAGCCTCGTCCGACGCGCTTATTATGCATCCGGGGCCCATAAACAGAGGCGTTGAAATGACCTCGTTTGTCGCCGATTGCGAAAATAGCGTGATCCTTGAACAGGTCACAAACGGCGTTGCCGTCAGAATGGCAGTTCTTTTCCTGCTCACGCGGTCAAAATAGTTAAAAAGGGCCATAGCTTTTTTTTCATATAATTGCCGCCGCAAATTCAGGCGGAATGGAGTTTAATAATGAGTATTCTTATAAAAAACGGGTTTGTAGTAAGAGAGGACGCGGTTGAAAAGTCCGATATTCTGATCGACGGTAAAAAAATCATTAAAATCGCGCCCAAAATTCAAGAGGAGAGCGGTTTCGATGTCATTGACGCCGACGGCCTTATAGTTATGCCGGGGCTTGTGGATATGCATTGCCATTTAAGGGAGCCGGGCTTTGAATACAAGGAAGATATAGCCTCCGGTTCTGCCGCTGCGCTTAAAGGCGGGTTTACGTCGGTGGCTTGTATGCCCAACACTAATCCCGTTATCGATAACGCAAGCCTTGTAAAATATGTTTTAGACAGAGGCGTTGAAGTAGATAACGCAAAGGTTTACTGCATAGGCGCGATAACTAAGGGGCAAAAGGGCAAGGAGCTTGCCGAAATCGCGCTTATGAAAGAGGCCGGGGTAGTTGCTGTAAGCGACGACGGGCGTCCTGTAGAAAACGGCAACACTATGCGCTTAGCCTTAGAGTATGCCGACACTTTCGGTATATTGCCGATATCGCATTGCGAATGTCTTGATATTGCCGACGAGGGAGTAGTAAACGAGGGCTTAAACGCAACGATAACGGGCTTGCGCGGCATTTCAAGGGTGGCAGAAGAGGCTATGGTTGCCCGCGATATACTGCTCGCGGAAAGCCTGAACGTAAGAGTCCATATCGCTCACGTGAGCACAAAGGGCAGCGTAGAGCTTGTGCGGGGGGCTAAGGCAAGGGGAGTAAAGGTCACCTGCGAAACGTGCCCGCATTATTTTTGCGCAACCGACGACGAGATACTTTCATTTAACACTAACGCAAAAATCAACCCTCCGTTGAGGCTTGAGAGCGACGTTGCCGCAATAATCGAGGGCTTAACTGACGGAACTATAGACGTTATCGCAACCGACCACGCGCCGCACCATCAGGATGAAAAAAATCAGGAATTTAATTTCGCGCCGAACGGCACCTCCGGTTTTGAAACCGCGTTCGCTCTTGCCTACACATATCTTGTGCTGCCGGGGTTTATGGACATCGCGCAGGTTTGCCGTCTTATGAGCCTCAACCCCGCTAAAATCCTCAAAATTGCAGGAGGCTCTCTTAATGAGGGCGAGTGCGCAGATATAGTATTGGCCGACCTTGATAAGCAATTCACCGTAGATACGTCGCGGTTTGTTTCAAAGGGCAAGAACAGCTTATTTGCGGGTTGGACGCTCAGCGGCGTTATAAAGCGCGTATTTGTGGACGGAATAGAAAAGGAGATAAAAGCATAAAATGACCGACAAGTTGATAGAAAAAATCAGGCAGACTAACAATCCGTCCTGCATAGGGCTCGACACCGCGTTTGATTACCTGCCCGAACTTTTGCAAAAGCAGTCCTGCAATTCATTAAAAGACGTTTCAAGCGCGATAACGGAATTTAACTATGAAATAATCGAAAAGATATATAAAATCGCACCTGCCGTCAAAATTCAGGTTGCATACTATGAAATGTACGGCTACGAGGGCATGAAAGCGTTCAGCGACACGATAGAGGCGGCGAAAAAACGCGGCCTTATCGTAATTTCGGACGTTAAGCGCAACGACATCGGTTCCACCGCGGGCTGCTATTCAAGCGCGTACTTAGGCCAAACTAAGGTTTTGGATAAAACCTTTACGCCGTTTGAAAGCGACTACATAACGGTCAACGGCTATCTGGGCGCCGACGGTATCAAACCCTTTACGGACGACTGCAAAAAATTCGGCAAGGGCATTTTCGTACTTGTCAAAACCTCTAACCCCTCCTCGGGCCAGCTTCAGGACAAAACTTTTTCCGACGGCCGGACGCTCTACGAGACAATGGGCGCGCTTGTTGAGGAATGGGGCGTCGAAACCCGCGGAAAATACGGTTTTTCTTCCGTAGGCGCGGTGGTCGGCGCGACGCATCCGGCACAGGCCGAAATTTTAAGAAAGCAAATGCCGCATACGCTGTTTCTTATCCCCGGCTACGGCGCGCAGGGCGCTACGGCGGAGGATCTAACGGTCTGTTTTAACGAAAAAGGCTTAGGCGGTATAGTCAATAATTCAAGAGGGATTTTGTGCGCTTATAAAACCGAAAAATATAAGGGCTTATCTTATGCTCAAGCCGCGTATGAGGCGGCGGTCAATATGCAGTCGGACTTATACACGGCGCTCAAAAAAGCGGGTAAAGCATAAAATATATGAAAGACATAATTTTTGAAGTCGAACACATAAAGTTTTTAACAAGCACGGTCTTTGAGCTAAAGCTTAAATCCGATGAGAAACTCCCCGAAATGAGGCCGGGCCAGTTTCTGCATTTAAAGGTCAACGACAGTTCCGTTTTACTGCGCCGTCCGTTCTGCCTCTATAAATTTGACGAAAAAAGCGTCACTTTAATAATCGCGATAGTCGGAAAAGGCACGACAATCCTTTCGCAGATGAAAAAAGGCGAAAAGGTTTTTGCTATTGTCCCCGTCGGCAACGGGTTCACTTTGGGTGCAGAGCATAAAAAAATCGCGCTGATAGGCGGGGGCGTGGGTTGCGCGCCGCTGCTGGCCGTTCCCAAGTTTTATAAGGATAAGGAGTTTCGCGCGTTTTTAGGCTTTGCCTCGAAAAGCAGCGTGATGTTTGAGGACGATTTTAAAAAGGCGTGCAAAACTTTTGTTTCGACCGACGACGGTTCGTACGGTTTTAAAGGCTACGTCACAGAAAGTTTTATCCTTGAGCTTAACAATTTTAAGCCGGACGTCATTCTCACATGCGGCTCGGAAAATATGCTGAAAGCCGTAGCAAAACGCAGCGTTGAATATAAGATTCCCGCCTATATGTCGGGCGAAACGCGTATGGCGTGCGGCGTGGGCGCGTGCCTTGTCTGCGCTTGCGCGGTAAAAGGAGAGGACGGGATATACCATAACAAGCGCGCTTGCGTCGACGGGCCTGTGTTTAAGCTGGAGGATGTAATGCTATGAATATGAAAGTCAAAATCGCCGGAGTGGAATTAAAAAATCCTATTATTACGGCAAGCGGCACGTTCGGGTTCGGGCAGGAATATAATCAGTTCTATGATATCAACACGCTCGGCGGCATCTGCACAAAAGGCTTAACGTATGAGAAAAGAGAAGGGAACAACGCTCCCCGTATAGCGGAGGCCAATATGGGGATACTCAACAGCGTCGGCCTGCAAAATCCCGGCATCGAAGGCTTTATAAAAGAGGACGAGCCGTTTTTAAAAACTCTCGACACCGTGGTTATAGCAAATATTGCGGGCAACACCGAAGAGGACTATATCAGGCTTACGCAGAGAATCTGCAAAACCTGCGTGGATATGGTGGAGCTCAATATCAGCTGCCCCAATGTCAAGGCGGGCGGTATGGCTTTCGGAATATTGCCCCAAAGCGTCGAGCAAATCACGCAAGCCGTTAAAAAGCATTGTACAAAACCTCTTATCGTCAAGCTCTCACCCAACGTTGCAAACATTGCCGACAACGCAAAGGCCGCTCAAAACGGCGGCGCGGACGCTATTTCGCTTATCAATACTTTAAGCGGTATGGCTATAAACTATAAAACGAGAAAGCCGGTTTTAGCTAATATTTCAGGCGGGCTTTCGGGCCCGGCGGTCAAGCCCGTCGCGCTTAAAATGGTGTTCGAGGCATATAAAGCCGTTACTTTGCCGATAATAGGTATGGGCGGAATTATGACGGCGGCCGACGTTATGGAATTTATGATTGCAGGCGCGGCGGCGGTGCAGGTGGGCAGCGCGAATATTTTTGATCCTCTCGCCGCTTTTAACTTAGTGAATGAGTTGACAGAACTGGCAAAAAGTTGTAATATTGAAGATATCAACGAATTAACGGGATCATTAAAATGGCGCTGACAAAAGAAGAAGTTTTAAAATCATTTGAAAAAACCGAGGGCATTTTAAAAGGTCATTTCCTTTTAACCTCCGGCAGGCATTCCGACACCTATATGCAATGCGCAAAACTGTTTGTAGACCCCGCAGAGAGCGAAAAGCTTTGCAAGGATTTGGCAGTCAGTTTAAAAGAATATAACGCCGATTTCATTGTTTCGCCGGCAGTCGGCGGATTGATAATGGGTTACGAGGTTGCCCGCCAGCTTAAAATCAAAAACGTTTTTGCCGAACGGGTAGACGGTAAATTTGCTCTGCGGCGCGGCTTTGAGCTTAAAAAAGGCGCGAATGTTATTGTCGTTGAGGACGTTGTTACGACAGGCGGCTCGGTTATGGAAGTTGTAGAGCTTGTAAAAAGCCTTGAGTGCAACGTTTTGGCCGTCGCTTCCATTGTAGACCGCAGCAACGGGCAGGTTTCGTTCGGAGTGCCTTATAAGGCGTTGCTTTCTATGGAAGTCATAAGCTACGAGCCCGGCGATTGCCCGCTTTGCAGGGAAGGGAAAATCCCCGCATATAAGCCCGGCAGCAGAAATCTGAAGTAATATTAAAAACTAATAAGCTATAAAATTTCTAGGAGTAAAGAACAAAATGGCTAAAGCTAAAAAACAGAATTTTTTTGTTTCATATTTTAAAAACTTCGGCTTAAAACAACTGTGCGACCTTCTTATGTTGGGCGGTGCTATTGTCCTTTTAGTAGGCCTTTTCACAACCAACATCGTAGTTGCCGTGGGGCTGGGGATATACATTGTTGCTGCAATAATCGCGATCCTTCGTTCGTGCAAGGTGCTTTTCAGCGGTATCAATAAACGTTCGCCCGAATATAAAGCCTCGCTTGTCAACGCTATCGTAATGGCTGTTATTTTAGCTCTCGCTATTTTCGGTTTCGTTTACGCGATTTTAACTTAAAAAAACCACTCTTTCAATAATTAAAGACCGGTTGTCTTATATATAAAGATCGACCGGTCTTTTTAACTGCTTTTAATATTTGCTCAATGTCAAATGTTGGGGTGTAGCCTTTTTAACTGCTTTTAATATTGTTATGACTGCAAACGCTTAGATTTAACAAGAACGTGGCCGCTTCATATTCTTGTTAAGGCTCGCGCGGTTCTACGTAAACTGTGTAGTAGTTTACATAAACGACTTTGCCGGGCGGGGCGCCGTTGGGCTTAGACACGTTTTTGATAAACGTATAATCAACGGCGGTTTTTCCCGCCGCGCGCGCTTTAGAATGATACGCGGCAATGGATGCGGCGCGAAGGATTACGTTGTCATTTGGAAAGCCGCTTTGTTTGTTCTGTATAACGACGTGCGAGCCGTGGATATCCTTAGTGTGGAGCCATACGTCGGAGGTGGATGAATTTTTTGTGAGAAAGTCGTTTTGCAAATTGTTTTTGCCGTAAAAAATATTATAACCCTCAAATTCTGTTTTTTGTATTTTAACGGCGGGCGTTTTGACTTTTTTCGCGCCAGCTTTGTTTTTTTGTTTAATATATCCGTTTTCTGTCAGCTCAGTTTCGATTTCGTCAAACTCTTCCTTTTTGCCGCACAGCGAAAGCGAGAGCAAAACCGATTCTAAATACGATAATTCCTCAATAAGCGCAAGCTTTTGGGCGTTGCAGCTTTCAAGCGTCTTTTTCTTTTTATTGTATTTTTTATAATACTTCTGCGCGTTTGCCTGAGGGGAGAGGGTGCTGTCTAAAAGGATATCCACAAGCGGGCAGGCCGGCTCGTAATAGTTTTCTGCTCTTATGCTTAAAAAGCCTTTTTTGATTTTATAAATGTTCGCGGTTATCAGCTCGCCGTAAAGCTTATCCTTTTCAGCGTCAGCGCATTCTTCAATTTTATCTATTGTAAAAGCAAGCCGCTTTTCTGTTTTTAATACTGCGCCCGTAACGGCGGCCGTCAGAGATTTTGCCTTTGAGCCGGTAAGCGAGGCTTCTTTGCCCACAATATAGAAATATTCCGCCGCCTCGGACAGCGTATCGAAAAATTTGTATTCCGCGCCTTCCGCGCTTAAATATGGGCGGAAATAAAAATCCTGAGCGCCGCCTCCGGCAGAGTTTACGCAAGGCCTTATTTCGTTTTCATTATAAATTCCGCATAATTGCGCGGCAATATTTTTGCTGTCTTCTATCGTCAAAGCGTCGGGATTTTTCTTTTTTAAAACTTTGAAAATAACCTCGTTTATTGTGCTTGCGGCAAAGCCCGAAACGTTGTTTAAAATATAATTAGTCAGATTTCCGCCTTCAAATGCGCCTAGAACGCTCGAAAGCCTCAACTCGTCCGAACAGTCCACCTTGCTTTGAGCCGGTGCGGCGGCATACCTTGCGCCGGGAAGTACGATACGTTTGCTCGAGAGGTCCGGCGTAATATGGCGTATGCTTTCCGATATGATGTTTTGCGAATTGACAAGTATTATGTTTGAATGCTTGCCCATTATTTCAATTATTAAAGTACGTTCTTCCAGTATGGCAAGCTCGCTTTTCGAGGTTAACGAAATATTGATGACGCGCTCAAAAGGAGTGCAGGAAACCGAGTTGATCCGTCCGCCGCTTAAGTGCTTTCTCAAATGCATCAAAAAAGCGGGAGCGGCAAGAGGGTTTTCAAAAACGGCGTTAGTTAAATGGCAGCGCGGATACATCGGATTTGCGCACAGCAGCAGCGAATGATTTTTGCTGTTTGAACGGATCGTCAAAATAACGGTGTTCATTTCGGGCATCGTGATTTTGTCGATCCTTCCGCCGCTTAAAACGCGGTTTAGTTCTCCGGCTAAATATTTGATATTGACTGAATCTGCGGGCATATAAATCCTCTTGTTTAACTATAACTTATTTTGTGCCGCTCCGTCAAGAAAACAGGCCGGCTTAAATTCAGCTGGCGGAAAATGTCGAAGCCGCATTGAAACCGCGCTGAATCTGTTTTTTACTAAGCTTACTAAACGCAAAAGACACGCCAATTATTTGACTTGAGGCCAAATTTGTGGTAAGATAGTTTG
>JAVBKW010000027.1:0-157114 GCA_031553855.1 Eubacteriales bacterium
CATATTTAAGGTAAATATCGCTTATTCATAATCTCTGACTCAAAATCTCAAAGCTTTCCCGCATTCAAAATTATGGACGGGTTCCCGAGTGGCCAAAGGGAGCAGACTGTAAATCTAGCGGCCAAATCAGACAATTTAATATCATGGACGGGTTCCCGAGTGGCCAAAGGGAGCAGACTGTAAATCTGCCAGCTCCGCTTTCGGTGGTTCGAATCCACCCCCGTCCACCACAAAAACCACAAGATATTGTGGTTTTTTCTTTTGCCTAGCACTATATATAGTAATGAGATTTTTTCTTCAGTTCCCCCAAAAGTTCCCCCAAAAAAGTCTTCCGTCCATTTTTTGGACGTTGCTAAATCTCATCAAAAGTACGAAATTCCTGTTTTTACTCAAAAGTTCCCCCATTTTTCCAAAAGAGTGCCCCCAGTTTTCTTTTTTCAACTCATTAAAACCCACTAAAATTCGTTTTTTTAGGCTATTAAATATAACATTTTACATCTCAAAATCCCTTGTTTTTGTTTCATCATCTTCATACCATTCACGCTCTGCATCATTTTCAAAGATATCGTTATTATCTTCATATTCGTCTTCAAAAATATCAGTTTCTTGAGCGTCGTTTGCGTTTATATCTGTCGCGCGTTGTAAGGCCTGCCCGATACTCGCTGCGGACTTTAAATGGATGATGTTGTCAAAGTGTGCATAAATCATTTCAGTCGTATTAACTGAACTGTGACCTAGCCAATGTTGAATATCTTCCAAAGGTATGCCCTGACGTCTTAAAAGTGTTGCGCAGCTATGCCGAAGATCGTGTAAGCGAATAATTTTTAAGTCGCTACCTTTAATAAGTAATTTGAATTGTTTTGTTATATTATCCGGATTCATAATATTGCCTAGCTTATCTACGCAAACATACTCTGTACATTTTTTATTGTATTTTTCTCCAAAATAATTCTTATTCGTTTCTTGTTCTGTTTTAATTTTTGTCAACAGCTTGACGATTTCCGGTATGAGCGGAAGTGTTCTATAGCTCTTCTTTGTCTTAACTCTGTCTTTTTTGATTAATTTGCGTTCGCCTTTACCCGTGGATACCTTTACCACCGTATGCTTTATAGTAAGCGTATTGTAGTAAAAATCGAACGCTGACCATTTTAAGCCCACAGCTTCACTTCTACGCAATCCATAATATGCGCACATAAGCACAGGAAACTCAATTTTCTTTCCCTTAACAAGCTCAAATAGCTTTTGCAACTCCGCGGCATTGTAATAGTCACCGATAAACGACTCCGCACGAGGTTTCTTTACTTTTGCCGCGGGATTTACCGGAATTAAACCGTTTATAAAAGCATCTTCCAGAGCCTTCCTTATATTTGCATGGTATCGTATAACTGTATTATTCTTAACAGTTTCGAGCCGCTCTGAATAAAATTCCTTTATATCCTTATCTGTAAGTTCGTCTAACATAATATTTTTCTTGTCAAAATGCGGCGCAATTACTTGGTGAATAATATTTTTATATGTAAAATACGTATTTTCTTCAATATTTTGTTTGTGGCCTTCCAGCCATTGTTTAAGATAGTCCCCAAAAAGCATTTTGGAAGATTTAGCGGATATTTCGCCCTCATTAGTATTCGAAATAATATCTGTTAATGGCGATTCTTTCTCAGCAATAAATTGATTGGGATTTACATCAAATTCGGTTTTATATTTAGCAAGCATAGCTTCAGCTTTCTTTTTATTGCCTTTTGCTGCACTAATACCTGTCTTTAGCCATTTTTCTTTTCTATTGCTTTCATTGTCTGCATAGCTGATAACAACATAGTAGAAATCTTTTTTAATTCGTAATTTGCCCGCTGCCATCCGACACCCCCAAACACTCAGCTAAAGACTTTTTAGATATGATATATACTCGACCGACTCTCGTATACTTAATATTGTTGTTTTTTAAAAAGCTATAAGCGGTATTGCGACTGATATTTAAATACTCACGTAAATCATCTATCGTCATGATATCGCGATATTTTGAAAGGTCATTTGTTATTTTTAACATAGCTGACCGCATCCTCCTTTTTAGCGTATTGTTTACAACTGATAATTTTTGCACGAAATGATTGCTTGCATTCATGAATACAGGATTTACATTTTGGATTATATGTTACATTTCCAGTCACTGGATGTATAAAGAAAGACATTTCTTCCGTGAAACGTTTTGTATAATTTCTCATTATGAGGCTCCCCTTTTTTAGTCCTATTTTGCACGCTTTTTTAGCGTTTTTTCAGCCTATAAAACGCCAAAAACGCCGGCTCGACATAAGTATCGAACCGGCGTAGTCACGCCTTAGAGGCTGTGTTTTATTATAAATATTGTTGAGATTTTGATTCCGATTTTTGTTCCTCGCGCGGATAAACTGTAACCAAAGCGTCGTCGATGATCTGTCCGCCGTAGGTAGTGCCGCCTCGACGTGAATCCCATTTTTCACGCATTAGCCCCGATGAACGGAATATCCGGTCTATTTGCGCCGGATCCTGCGTCCACCATGACAAAATGTATACAAGCGCTGAATCGGCGTGGCTATGGGAAGGCAGTCCGCAAAAATCCCCACGATACAAAGCTTGAAATTTTGAGCCTTGTTTACTGTTACAGATTTGCCCAATCAGGTCGTTATCCGCCTGCGTTGCCGGAGTAGCCGTGTATTCCTTCTTTGGCGGACGCTTACCCACAAATTTATAGGCAATTTCAGCTATCCTGTCGGAATAGTCTTTGATTTCCCGGCTGCCGTTCAGCGTATCGCCAGTCATACAAATGAATCGGCGGTTATCGTACATTTCGATACCTTTTTCGTCATTGCGGCGATATGAGTCCGGCGGCAGACTGCCTTTAACCAAAATGTGCAGGCCGGTTCCCGATGTAGACCGTTCCGTGTAGCTGTCCGGTATTAAATCTAAAATCTTCTTCGCTTCCGGCGATATTATTTCACCGGTATTTTTATCGACTGCATTATCAATATCGATAAAAGTAATGCCTTTTCCAAGCGCAAACACCAATCCTTTATACCTATATTTCTCCGCATAAGCCTTCGCTTGCTCATAACCCGCCCACGTTTCCGGCATATCGCTGTGAGCAAAACTTGAATCGGCAGGATTTATAATTATTTTTTTGAGTTTACCGGGCTTTTCTTTGTCAGGATAAGTTTTAAATACTGCCCATTGTTTAAGACTTTTCAACTCGTCTGGTATAAAGAGCATTCGTTGTGCATTTTGCATTCGCCGCAGCGTCGTTATTATATTCTGAGCAATTTTTTCCGCGCTGTCCCTGCTGTATATTCCGCAATATATTTCTTTGGCCTTTAGAAGCGCCCAAATTTCCTTGTCTTTTTCTTTGGCTTGCTCTGCATTTTCAATGCGTCCGGTCTGTTCATAATCATTGCCGCGCTGAATAAATAAATTGAAATTATCAAAGCTGCGAAACATAGTATCAATTTCGACGTTAAACTCCGGAGTATTTTTCTTTCCGTAAACCATACCCAATAAAACCGGGCTGTCGGTAACAATAACTTCTACTTTACCGCGTAATACATTTATACGACGATATTGCTCGCCGGTCACGTATTTTTGATCTTTAAGAAGCTCGAATGCCTCGGCAAATACAAGTTCCTTTGCATACTCCGGCACATATTCCGTAACTATGCCTTGCTTTTTTAGAAGCGCGGTAATTTCATGCGCCGCCGTTGTTTTACCTGCGCCCGGCCCGGCGAACAGATTAACCACCAAAGTCCCGCTTTTTTGCATTCTTACTTCTGCTCCCTTATTCAGATTACATACATTTGCTATCCCCTGTGGCGCTTTCATCAAAGTCATCGTTTTCAGGCGATTTATATTGTTCCAACTCTTCCTGAAAGTAAAATATGGTGCTGTCAATATTATCCCAAGTACCAAATTCGCTGTCGAATTTATGCCGATAGCGGGAAACAAATATATCCAAAAATTCTTCGTCTTTCGTCGCCGCTTCGTAACCTGAATTTGCCAGATGGCTGATACAATCTTCCTCGTCGCAATCCCGCTCATAAATATCATAGATATCCATTTTTGCAGTTATAGACAAAGCTTCACCAATTGGCATATCAAGATCCTTATCTTTTAATTCTTCCAAGAGGTCTTTTACCGTTCTTATCATTTCGACCGATCTCCGTTACATTGCAACATCGTCTTCCTGATTGATATATTCGTATTTGCCGGTTTCTTCATTAAAACGATAATCTTCTTCGCCACCGAATAAATCAAAGTACAGTTCCCAAGCTTCTTTGCTATCCTCTGCAAAATCACCGCCGTCTTCATGAATTCCGTTTTGAAAGACATATTTTCCGGCATACAATCCACCCTGTTCTTCGGCATATTCATAAATGAAAGTATTGTCCGGATATTTTCCCGCTAATCTTTCAATTAAGGCGCATACTGGAGACCATGCTGTATTGAAATATGCAACCGTTTCAGTCACAACACTATCCGCTGCGTTCCACTTCGTACCCCAATTATCATTACACCACTCGTACCATGTCATCGCGCCGAAACTTAAAACATTATCAACCGCTTTTTTCCCATAATCAAACACCGCCTGTTCGTCCATTTTCTCATGTTCTGCGCGTGATTCCAATATGCGGGCGATTTCGGCAGGAGATAAATCACGTCTGAATTTGCAGATTCCGGGGTAGTTTTCCGCATTCATCTGTTTAATAAAGCCCCATTCATTTTCTCCGAGTTTTTCCAGAATATCAGCAAACTCTTTTTCAGAAATCTTGCGTCCCTGTCCATAGTGCGCTATTGCCGGGTTTATATATGTTAGATAAAGTTCAACACAACTATCCGTACCGCCACCGCATGTAATGTTCAAAGACTCAGGCATCGGCAGAATTTTATTGAAATCAATATCACGCTCCCCATCGTTTATCTTACATATCGAATCTAAGACGTTCTCTGAATCCGGACCGTCCACAGTCAGACGATTGCTTACCCAATTTGGCATAGATTTTCTCCTCCTATACTTTCTCCGCATATGCAAAGCGGCCGCTCGAAACCGTGCCGCTTTAAGAATTTATCCGTTATAAATAATTGTTCCATTTCATCCGTATTGTATTTAGGCGTCAGCTTCCAAACACAAAACTTTTCATAATATTTCAGTTTTTGCCAAAGTTCCGGATAATGCAGCCACAGCATATACCAGCTTCTTAATGATTTTTTCGGACAGAACCAACATCCCAGCCGTAAAAAATGATTATATAACGGGTTGAGCAGTCCTTCGCTTTCGCAGATCTCACGCGCTCCTGCTTCTGTAATGCCCTGTTCAATTAAAAGTGACACCGCATCAGGTTGGCAAGCAAGTCGATCTTCTTCGCCCTTCGCAAATCCGAAATGCCTTACGTATCCGGTCAGGTTATTGGATTTGACCCATTTATTGATCGGATTGATTTTCATATCTCGCTTAATCCAGCACGCCTTACCCACTGTCGGCGGAAATCCTCTGTACGGCCGTATCCAGTTTCCGCGCTTGACCGGTTGAAAAAACTTTTCCTCAAAAGTAAACGGCGCTTTGATTATCTCAAATTCTATTCCTATAAAATCCTGCAACTTATACAGCATATCCTTCATCTGCGGAAAGTCCGCATCCTGTAAGTCCGCAAACACAACCCTGTCAATCGAAACGCCCAGCCTTTTTGCTACGATAAGCTCGGCCGTACTGTCTTTGCCGAGCGAGCAGTTAAATAAATGCTTTTTATTTTCCTTTATATACACTTTAATCCCCCATAAGTCAAAAGCGGGGCTTTTTCAGCCCGCCGGTTACATCTCACACGCATTTTCACTAAAGCATCCTGCATCGTCAAATATATCGACACCGGAAACTTGCGCTTCTAAATAATCCATTATTTTCGTCAGCGTAGTTTTAAGGCTGGCAAAGTCTAACACATCTTTTTTGCCGCGCTTGCCCAGCCTGTACTCACCATGCTCCAAAAGTCCCAAACCATTCTCTATAAAAGCGTCCCGTATTGTAAACGGTAGCGGATTGCCGGCTGCGTCCATATATGCCATGCACATAGCCGGAAAACATATTTCGCTCTCAAGGACGTCTTCAACAAGATAAGTGACGGAAATGACCTGATTATCTATACGGAAAGCCAACAGATACCCGAGATACGGAATATATTCTTTTTGTTCAACGTCCCATTTTTCGTCCGGCATCTCATAGCACCATATCTCGGAATCGCCGCACTCAAATAGGTTTTGACGCGTCGCCGCTATCTGGCGTATTTCCGCATTGGTATCAATTTCATTTTCATTGTCGTCTACAATGCTGCCGGCGTAATTAATAAGATACGGGTACGTCCTTGCTATCAACCTTTCGTCAAAGGAAAAGCCAGTCAGTTTCGCTTCGAACGCTTCTGTTTCCTCGCGCTGTATATCCAAATATGACTTTCTCGGAAACAGCAAATCGAATAAATCTATTTGCAACGGATTTTTACCTTTCATTTTTTCACCCACCTAAACTACCTTACATATAGCCAGCCTCTTGAAATTCACGTTCACCGCTATCGTAAATCCGGCCTTCCCCGGCTTCGCCGTCGTTCTCGTCCTCGTCGCCGCTTTCCTCGTCTTTTACCTCATTTTGAAATTTTGTATCATCGATCACGGCTTCCACCTCAGTTTTATCAAGATTAAGCTCTGCATTTATTTTTTCCAGTTCCAGCGTAAGCTCGGTCAGTTTTTCGGCGTGTTCAAACGGCTTGGAAAGTTCGGCATTTGCCGCTTCCGTTTCCGCTACGCAGGTTTGCAGACGCTCATTAGCAGATTTCAGATTTTCCTCAAAGCGTTCCATAAGGTTGTCTATTCTCGTAAGTGTTCCGATAGCGCTGTTGGATACATCTAACCGGTGATCGCCGTTGCCGCGCACAGAAGCCGTCCGATTGTCCAGCATAACAAGCTGGTTAGGAATGATTTGAAAGCCTTGGTATACCGCAACCACCTTATCCACGTTAGCGCTTGAAAGCAGCAGTTTATGCAACAATTCGGCAGCGTCCTTCTTTTCCGTATACGGCTTGCCGCCTATCATGATCACGAAGTTCTCGCCCGTACTCCCGTTACGTAAAGCAATATCCTTCTCAATTTCTTCAATACGCTTGGAATTTTTTTCAATCGCCTGCGGCAATTCTCTTACCACTTTATCCTGCAAACCGTATCGGTTAAAGCGGTACTGCCGTTCTAATACCTGCATATCGCCGATTGCAAGCTCAACTTCATGCTTACGCTTTATAAGCGGATTAGCGGACGTGATCGCCTTGATTTCCGCATAGGTTAAGGCGGTTTCATCAATGTCCTGCGCTTCTCGCACAGTCAATTCCCCGCGGTTGATCTGCGAAATAAAGCGCTGTTTGTTCTCTAAAATTTGGTACATATACGCATCGAAGGTGCGCTCCGTAACATAGGTAAAAATATCAATCTCAGGGTTTTCATTGCCCTGCCTTATTCCCCTGCCTTCACGCTGTTCAAGATCCCTTGGACGGTACGGCGTATCCAAATGGTGTAAAGCCACAATTTTATTCTGAACGTTCGTACCCGCGCCCATTTTTTCCGTGCTGCCGAGCAATATCCTGATTGAACCTGCGCGGACGTTATCGAAAAGGGCTTGCTTGGCAACGTCGTTTTCGGCGTCGTGAATAAAGGCGATCTCGTTCTTCGGTACACCCAACTGCACAAGCGTAGCCTTAACATGGTTATATACGTCAAAATTCTTGTCGGGATCGTACTCGTCGGATGAACACTTGGGCGTAGACAATAGCGATAGGTAAGGTATTGATGTTATCTCCACCTTTTCCCCCGCCCAAAACCGTGCGTGAACCTTTCAGCTCACACGGCTTGCCATCAAAGGTAAATAGCATAAACATACTAACAACTCTCAACTTGTATAAGGCTTCTAAGATTGTTCAGAATTTCCAACTGCTTAGGATTAAGATTAAGTAACTTCATATATTTCTCAACTGTTTCGGCATTTGTAGCGTGTATCAGGCGATGAATGTCTTCACATACAATAACAAGGTTCTGGTAATTATCTGTCCCACCGAGATATTTTGGTACTTTATGATGGCAATGTATATCGCCAATACTTAATACTCTTTTTGTTATCGCACATTTTCCCATTTGCGCCGAATACAGCGATAACCGATTATCATTGTATTCAATAGAACGATATATGACAGGATTACGCATGAGATAATGCAGAATTTTCATATTGACTTTTTCAAGTTTATTATGAATTTCCATTCTGCCTTGAGACGTATAGGAATTTACAATACGCTTTCTTGCTAGTGGATATTCGTGCATTATGTATCCTATCGGAGCCAATGCTATGCCTTTAACATAGCGTAATTGCTCGCTTTTACCATACCGCTCTTTAATAACATTTGAGATATGACATTGAAGTTTTCGTTTCCTAACCGCTTTTGCGGTTTTAATTCTGTTACGAAGTCTTGCTTTTAGGCTCTTTGAGACTGAGAAGGCCAGTTGTCTGAAATCAAGGCTTGCCTGTGTAGCTAATCGGTAATATTCATGAATTCCTATCACAAATGAATTATAATTGCTTATTGCCTCATATTCGGCTTGTTTGCCGCCTGACGGAAATTCTATACTGTATATTAGCTTACTCAGCTTTTCCTTAATTTTTATAATAGCTTTTTCTTTAACATGGCTTTCGACAATATATTTTGGTTGCCCATCAGGATATTTCCTACGCGGAACAGCCTTTAGTTTGAACCCCAGAAATTCCGAATACTCTTCCTTAAGGTTAATCACCTTAGATTTTTCGGGGTTGATGTCCAAATTCAGACGGTCTTTAAGCCAGTTTTTAGTCGCATGAAACAGTTTTATTGCGTTTTGGTAGCTATTGGTGAAAATTTTGAAGTCGTCTGCGTATCTGACGCAAGTAACCTCTTTGAGCCGACTTCTCCGTAATGCCGCAAATTTGTTGCCCTTATTTGGGCTGCCGTTGGGGTTAGGATTTAGTTTGAACGGATATTTAGTCGGGATTTCCTCCCATTGACTTGCTACCCACCAATCCAATTCATTAAGCACTACGTTCGACAGCAAAGGTGAAATAATTCCGCCTTGTGGTGTGCCGACTTCGGGAAACCCTATTCCGGCGATTTCCGCTTTCAGCATAGCAGAGATAATACTTATTAACTTTTTATCCCTTATACCAAGCGTCCATAATTGTTTTAGCAATTTCCCATGATTTACGTTATCGAAAAAGCTTTTGATGTCAATATCCACAACATAATGCAAATGAGATAGCTGCATATTTTTATGAACTTGTGCTAAAGCATGTCCTTGACTTCGGTTAGGCCGAAAGCCGTAGCTATGCTCATGGAACTTCGCCTCACAGATTGGCTCCAAAACTTGCAATACGCATTGTTGTATAAGCCTGTCCATAATTGTCGGGATACCAAGCGGACGTTTCTTTGTCGGGTCATTGCTTTTAGGTATTTCTACCCTACGAACACTTTGCGGAACGTACCAGTCTAATTTCCTTTGTACCAGCAATATTAACTGTTCGTCAGAGAATCTTTCCAAATCCCTGATTGTGCGTTTGTCTGTGCCAACCGTTTGACTTCCGTCGTTCTTCTTAATATTTCGATACGCTAATCGTATATTTTCGGGTTTTTCAATGATTTCTACCAGTTGGGTAAAAATCTTACCGTTTAAACTATCAGCGTATAATTTATCTTGAATTTCTTGGAAATCGTAGTATTCGGCATGACGCAGTTTAGATTTCTTTTTAGCCTTTTGTTCAGTTGCCATAGTCGGTCTGCCTCCTGCTTTACAAGATTTGACCTTTCTTAGTCCTACTCGAACCTATGTGTGTTTGTTAGATATGTTCCTCCTTTTGTTTTACTATTTACCTTTGACTACAGCCCGTCCCTCCACCGCTTACTTTTTTCGCGGTTTCTAAATCCGATTATCGCTAATCGAACACGGTACCATGGCTGCTCTTTCATTTCGGATTAAGAAAAGTTATATTGTCTTTGCGACAATTTTCCTTTTCAGCGCTTCAATGCCTGCAATAGCTCCACGTCCAAAACTTTCTGTGTTCCAATATTCCTATCTGTAACATTATTATCTTTAGGTTTCCCTTTAGGCCAGTATGCTGGGCGACGCCTGTAACGCCGCAAGGTATTTTGTAGCGACCAATTCTACTTTACCTCACATACACCGTTTTCACGGCAGCAGCATTACTGCTGCTTTTTCTTCTTGACCTGTACATTCGGGCTTTAGTCAGTGGTAGTCAACCACATTCTCACCATAGATATTTTAATAGACCCCCGACCTATAGGCTGCACCGTCCACCTCTGGACAGCTTTCCACAACGGCATTTCTGCCTTGTTTGGGCAACTCTCGGCCATACTTCAGCGTGCTGTGTCGGTCTCGGATATTGCAATCCGTTTCCTCCAACGCAGTCTCAGGTGGAGCGTTTCAGGACGTTACTCCGTCATTCCACTCCTCAGAATATTAGTTGGGAAAACTCTGTTCTCCCGCTACTTTTACTTCATTTCAGGTTTACACCCTCCGTAAATTTATTTGTAGCAACACATCGCTACACGGTCGCAAAACACAAGCTGTGTCCCGCGCCGGTCCGCCGTTTTCTCCCATATAGAGTAAATATTTTCGGCCGCAACGTTTACCTTATGATCCGGGTGGTCCGGCGCGCTCCGGTCAAAACATCTTGGATCGAGCGCAAGCTTTCTGCCGTCGCCCGTTATCCGCAGCATATTATCCACCTCGGGCGGAACCTCACGGTTGTTTATTTTCTCGGCGCGTTCGATTATAACGTCGCACAATTCTAAAACCGTTTCAGTAGGTTTAATGGTTACAACATGCCTGTTGGCTTTCGGCACCGGCAGCTTGAGCATATCCGCTGTCTGCACGTCGGCAAACTTACGGTACATTTTAAGAAGTTCCGGCAGATTGGTAAATTTAGCAAACCGGGTTTTGGACCGGTAGCCCTGTCCGCTGGGCGCAAGCTCCAACGCGTTAATAGTTTCACCAAAGTTTGCCGCCCAATGGTCAAAAACATCTAAGCCCGCTTCGGCCAAATCCTGCCGGTGCAGATACGACTGCATCGTGAACATTTCGACCATGCTGTTGCTGATCGGCGTGCCCGTAGCGAATACGACGCCTTTCTGCCCGCCGTGCAGTTCTGTTATGTAGTCTATCTTGGAATCGAGGTCACTGGAACGCTTGGAAGCCGCCTGCGAAATACCGGATACGTTGGACATCTTTGTGAAAATGAATTTATTTTTAAACTTGTCAGCCTCGTCGATAAATAAATAATCCACGCCCAAATCCTCAAATTTAATGAGGTCGTCCTTTTTGTTTTCCGTCAATTCCTTTAATCGTTCTTCCTTATTTTTCAGCACGCGCTCCATAATTTTTACTGTTACCCGGTTTCCGTCCGCCCGCGCTTCATCCAGCCTCTCATGGATCTTTCCTATTTCATCGCGAATAATGCGCTCGCGGCGTTGTTTCGAAATAGGAATTTTCTCGAAAGATGACTGTGCCATAATAACCGCGTCCCAATCGCCGGTGGCGATACGCGATACGAACCGCAAGCGGTTTTCCTTCTCGAAATCCCTTTTCGTCGCTATCAATAAATTGGCCTGCGGATACAGCCGCCTGAACTCATTCGACCATTGCAGCACTAAATGATTCGGCACGATTATCATGGGCTTTTGCGCAAGTTTTAGCTGCCTAAGTTTCATTGCAAGCGCTGACATAACGAAGGTTTTACCGGCTCCGACCACGTGATGATACAAGGTATTCCCGGCGACGATACCACGCTCGATGCCGTTTTTTTGGTGCGGTTTGAGTTCTATAAGCGGATTCATTTCCGGAAAGTGCAGATAGCTGCCGTCGTAATCGGCAAGCACAAGGTTATTGTACCGTTCGTTATAAAGCTGAACTAATTCCGAGCGGCGTTTCGGTTCGTCGAATACCCACGCTTTGAATTCTTCCTGAATTTTTCGCAGCTTTTCACGCGCAAGGATCGTTTCGGTCTTGTTTAATACGCGCTTTTTGTTACCCTCAACGTCCTCCACCTGATCGTAGATAGTAGGTGTTTGCAGGTTGATCGCGTGTTCAAAGATGTTACAGCCGTTCATGCGGCTTGTGCCGTACATGTTTGTAGCTTCAAAGGATTTCGGAACGAAAAACGGCGTTTCCAGTTTCCAGCTTTCTGTAAACCTGTTAAATTCCAATTTAACGTGCTTCTCGTAATAGCGCTGAACCTTGAATTTTTCACATAGGAACTGCTTGTAAACTTCCGGCGGTATCCAGCCCATGCCCATCCTGACGCTGATCTCGGATGCGCCCAGCGGCGCAGGCTGTACTTTTTGCAGAGCTGCTGCATTCTTTTCAAACTCCGGATAGTGCTTAGCATAGGTTTTTGCGATATCCAGTTTTCTCCGCACGTTGCCGGACAGATATTCGCTTGACGTTTCCCAGCCTTCGTATTCCTTAATACCGTCGTATAAAGCTTCCGGATTACGGAAGATCTTACCGTCAAGCTCCGTTATGATTTGTTCAAAAGTCTTATCGGTCAATTCCGCCATAATTTTTAAGTCAACGCGTCCGGTTTCGTTCTTGCTTATCTGTAAGGCTTCTTCTATTGTGTCGGCGTGTTCCGGGCGCGTATATTTACGGATCGTCCTCTTTGTAAATATATCTGTCTTTCTTGCCGAACCGGATGCTTCATCATAATTTTCGATTGAAATAAGCAGCGTGTAATCAGCGTCGTCGCGGAAAAGATTCCTGTTCGTTCTGGTATTCACCGCGCCGTATTTTTGCACAAACCGGTCGTACATTGAATTCAGCTTTTCCTGCTCGCGCTGTAATATTTCGTCCGGGCAGTTTTCATTCTGTACTTGCAATAAATTCCGTATTTGTTGGCGAAGCCCGATCATACTTTTCAGCCGCCATTCCTGTGAGGCCGGTATATTCTGCGGCACCATTTCATTATCTACCCGCATATATATTTTTCCGTCTATCACAGAGTAGCAATAGTTCCTGACAGTCGAGATAGCGGGTATCGGTTCCTGCTCTGAAAGCTCCGGCATCGACTGTGTCTTTTTACTAGGAACGTATATATTTTCAGGCAAGAATTCTATTGCATTGGATAAGAGCGATTTCAGGTCGCGTCCATCATTCGATTGACTGTACGGCTCGCAGTAAGTCTCGTTTTCGCTGCCGTACATGGACATACCTTTTTTCATCGTGCCCAGCACCATATACGGATGTTTTATATAATAATCGTTTATCGGTACGTAGTTTTTATCCTCTCTCACATTCAGCCAATTTAAGTCCTGTTTTCCGGCTTCCTTTGCCGATACTTTTTGAAAGAACAAAATATCCGCTGTGACCTCGGTTCCGGCATAGCCTTTGAACGCGTTATTCGGTAAACGCAGCGCGCCCAGCAAAATCGCGCGTTCGGAGATAAGCTTCCTTACGTCTGCGTTCGCCTTGTCCATCGTACCCTTGGTCGTAACGATTGCCGCTATCCCGCCTTCGCGGAGTTTATCCAAAGTTTTGAGGATAAAATAGTCGTGAATGAAAAGATTATGCTTATTGTATTTCTGATCGAACACCGAGTACGCGCCGAAAGGCACGTTTGTCGCCGCGCCGTCGAAATAATTATCCGGGAATGCCGTATCCTCAAAGCCGCTGATCTGTATATCCGCGTTAGGGTACAGGTGTTTCGCAATCTGTCCCGTTATGCGATCAAGCTCTACGCCGTAGACCTTGCTCTTGAAAGTTTCCGGCATAAGCCCTATAAAGTTGCCGATACCCATCGCCGGTTCCAGAACCCTGCCGTCTTCAAATCCCATTTGGGCAAAAGCGGAATATACTGCGTCGATTACCGTTTTGGATGTATAGAAAGCGTTTAAGGTTGAGGACCGGGCAAGCTCGTAATCTTTTGCGGGCAGCAGTTCTTTTAATTCCGCGTATTCTTTTGACCAATCCGCGTTATAAGCGTCAAAGGCTTGGGACAGTCCGCCCCATCCGACGTACTTGGCCAGCACATTCCGCTGATCTTCCGTCGCCGGCATTCCAGACATCTCAAGCTCCTGCAAAAGCCGGATCGCTTCGACGTTGTTTTTGTAGCGCGTTTTCTGTCCGCCTAAACCGATAAAGTTTTCTTCCGTTAATCGATAGTTCGGTAGACGATCTGCGACAGTATCTGCTCGTGTATCTGCTGCTCGATCTGATTCAGGTAATGCATCCTCGAAATAAATGAAGTCTCCGCTTCCGATGGCATCGGGTTTTGCTTGTACAGTTCCTGCGTGAGCTGCTCCCGCAAGGCTTCCGCGTCCTTCTGCGCGGATATCAGAAAACTGTATAATTTTCCCGTCAGGATCAGGCTCAGATAAAACGCCGGCTCGTATATCATTAGATGGTTCCGCGTTAAAATCCCGTACTTCGTCAAAGAAATCGAAGAAGCTGGATTGTACGATTTGTCTTGTGGTGAACGTAGCATTGGCTTGCGTTCCCTGCTGTCCGGTTGTTTTTGTATCACTGCGCTTTTGTTCCGCGTTTCGTTCATTCCGCATCCTCCTGTAATCGGCTATTTCTTTAAATAGTGTTTCCGCTGTCCGCGCCGCCGTAAACGCGGCATTTACGCTGTCGTTCGCGGACAGCTCCGAATATTCTTCCGGTCGTATATATTCCTGCGGCTTGTTATATCGGCTGACCATGCAGGTAAACACGCCGTCAATAACGGCTTTTTTCGTCTGCTCGCTATCAATCTCACAAAGACGGCTTTCGCAATAATCCGATACCGCCGTGTATAGCTTGTCACGGTACGTCCCGCCTGCCGGGTGCCGCCACAAGCTCAGGCTTAGTACCGCGTCCAAAAGCTGTGTATCGGTAATGTTGTCGCCGGTCTTGTATTTTTTGAAGCCGTAGGTTTGGGAAATATCGAAAAGGTATTTTTTGCGGTTCGGGTTCAAAGCGTCCAGAATCGGTATGCCCTTGCTTCCCCTCGCTATCCTGCGGTCGGTCATACCGTGCCAATCGTCGAAAGTCTTTACAACCGTAGCGTTCGGCTTCGCTTCCAGCACCTCCACACATTGATAAAACGTCAATCCGTCGTTGCGCGAGATAAAGCCGTACAAATCACTTAGCCGTTGTTTATCACTAAATATTGCCCCGTAATATTCGTTATGTCCCGCATAAGCCGCACTCGCCTGCATATAATTCCCCCTCTGTAAAATAGAAAAGGGAACCGCTGACAGTTCCCTCGAAATAATCTTTAATTTTTTAAGTTGTTTTTACATGGCCGATCCGCTTTCCGAAGTTTTTTCCAATGCTTTGTCGATATAGTACATTACGTTTTCATGATTAAAACCGTACGGACCTAAATAATATAGCAGCGTACTGGCGTAAGCTTCTTTAAGCGGCTGCGGGATTTCCTTTAGCCCATCCCGATAGCGCTGTTTTTCCATGAAACCTTTCAAAAGCTCTTTTTCCCACGCAAGATTATTTACATAGCCTTCGCTTTCGCCTATATATCCGCAATCCTCGTTCAGGATATAAATGCTGGCTTTCGCCATGTTAAGCCGGTTGAACATGGCCTCTTGGTGATGTTCTTTGTTTATACCGGACAACCATTTTACGATCCTTTCAGAAGCGTTTTTAAGTTCGGTTCGGTCATAATTATCAAAGTAACTAAACGAATAGATTTCAGCGTAGTCCTTAAATGCGGTTATAATGTTTCCAGAGCGCGGCATCCCGCCGAGTATCTCTTGGATATAATAGGTTCTACAGTCCGAGTCCTGCCATTCGTTATTATAGAATTCATTAAAGCAAACAGGTACACATGCTTCACGGTCATGGGTTCCATAATATTCACGCATATAAATACTATAGGCTTCGCGGCTTAACGCTTCGTCTCCGGTAAGCAAATTCCCTTTGTCGTCCGTAACCTCAAATTCTTCCGAATGCTCACAGGATAAAAATTGCCCACCGCATACCGGGCAACGTTCAATATCGCAATTCGGCAAATGGTAATCACCCATAGGAATACCGCAGTCGCCGCAGGTTTCGTCATCGTCGCCGTTTTCGTACCAGTCACCGTCGTCGCCCATTTTAATCGGTTCGTACAGTTTTCCGTCAATTTTATATTTCATTCTTACATCCTCACATACAATTATTATATTGATAGCCGTAATAGTCGGCATATCCTTCTACGAATATTTCCGCTTCCTGACTGTAGTTTATAGTCATTGCAGGATTGTCAATGTGATAGCCGTACATACTTTGCAATAAAAAACTGCCCTCTTTATTTAAAAACGCACAGTATTTTTCGTCGAAGTATCCGTTGTCAAGAAAGTAAGCCATTTCCTCAATAAAAAATATCCGGTGATAATCCTCGTATATCTCTTCTCCACACTTTTTCAGTTCTGCATCCTTAAAAGCCTTACGTCCGGCCGCGACGTTTGCCTGCAACACTTCAAATGGCGTTTTATTCGGATTGGGCGCTAAACTCGGATCGTTAAGCTCCGGGCAATGGCGGCAGCGGTAATCATCAAACATCCCGATGTGCCAGCAATAATTGCCTTGATCAAAGAAATGCGTCTGGTCCAAAATTTCCTTGACCGTAATCTCTTTATCGCCGTTCGTGCTCCCTTTTAAGAACCGGTCGCCGGTTTGATATAGCGCGCCGCCCATCCACATAAAATCTTTGCCGTCAATCAGTTTTTGGCTTTCAGCTTCCTGTCTTGTTAACATCTTATATTTTCTCCGTCTTTAATATTTTAGGCATAAGCATTTATCTCCATTATCCTTTGATTTGCTAATCCGCACCATCTTGGTTCAATTTCAAAACCAATATATTTCCTATCCAGTTTTTTGGCTGCGACAAGCGTTGTTCCCGAACCGGCAAACGGATCGAGTACAAGTTGACCTTCTACTGAACTGTTTCGTATGAGACGCTCTATAAACGGCAGCGGTTTTATTGTTGGATGACCGTATTTCTTTTTGTCCTTAGCGTTTATAGGCGACACATATAATGTTGCCGCGTCTTCGTAATTAGCAGGACGGCATAACCCGCCGTTCCTGAAATAAAGGACGTACTCCTTATCACAAAGATATTTGTTTGAATATAAAGGCATTGCATTGGTCTTATACCAAATAAGAATGTCATACCTGCATCCCTTTTCTTTTACAAAAAAATCAAGATAATACGGTATCTGTTTGCCGTTACAAAAAATATAGATGTTATGTGCGTCCTGCAATGCCCACATAGCTTCAAGATACTCCCGTGATACGGTTTTTCGCAGCGCCGGCGTGTCAAGCTGATCCATAGCGTTCTGTATGCTTACCGAAAGCGCCGAGCAACCTCCGGCGTTTAAATTGGATAATTCATACGGCGGATCAGTCAAAATAAGATCAACTTTTATTCCGCACGCAAATAACGCGCTCATTCCCGTGAGCGCGTCAATGTTATGTATTAAATTAAGTTCCATTATTACATTTCCTGCCCGGTCGTTCCGTTTTCGGCATCTTCCTGCGCCTGCTGTTCAATAAGTTCAATGTATTGATATAAAAAATCCATAATGCCTTCGCGTGATTGCAAAGAACAGTCGTCGCACATTATGTAATCGAACCACAACGCTTTCAGAATATTTTCTTCACCGTTCAACAGCGCATATTCATTTTCGTCAAGCATCTCGGGCCAGTTTTCAAAAAAATCCTTCATTACGGAGTAAAAGCTGTTCTGCTCGCCATAATTGAAGATCTCTTCCTTCGATTTTTCCAGTATTTCTGAACGGTACTGATGGTACTCGTTTTCTATCCGCTTCAAAAACGAAATCCTGCTGTCGGCTTCTTGTTTATCCTTATCTAAATTTTCTTCAGGTTTATAATCGCTTAGGATCGACTCTTGAATGTTCAGTTTCACAATATATTTTTCATCCTCTTTGCTATAAGGAAACTCCATTTCTTCATCGAGCTGAAAACCGCAATCAAATGTCCATAATGCGTCGCCATCACGCGAACATAAAGTGCAATCATCATAAAAATTATGTTGACCGCACCTTATATGGATGAAAAGATGATTACCGTTTTCAAATTCTATATAAAAACTATATGGCGTGGTATCGGGCCGGATATTTGTGCTACACGCATCGATTTTTGCCTGCATTTCAGGTAAGATGTTCCCGTCATCATCAACCTGATCTAACTCGATTTCAAATAATTTGTTTATTTCCTCAAACTCTTCCCGGCTTATATCCAATCTTGCTGTGTATTCGCGCATATTTCCTCCTTACATTTCTGCGTAATCATCATTTTCGGAATCTGCAAATTCATCATTCCAATCATCATAATAGTCCTCATTTTCGCCCTCGTCAGTTTCCGACTCGCTCTGAAAACCGTCAAGGAATGAAAACATCGAGCATTGGACTGTTTCAGGCGGCGTGTTTTTCATTGTGCGGACAAGCCTTTCAAATGATTCAAGATAGTGCTCACTATGTTCATGCCGCCGCATTTCTAAAAGGCTGTCCTCTTTTATAAAATGCTCCAGCCCGGTTGCGTAGCCGATTACGGCATCAATACAAAGCTTATCCCGCGTCCTCGGCGTAAAGTCCTCTCTATGCTCTAATATATATTGAAAGTTTGGATCGGCCTTATATCGGGACAGCGATACTCTTGCCGCCGCCCGTATTTCATCGGGACGCGCCATATATTTACTGTCAACTTCAGGTGGTATATCCTGAAAAAAAACCGCAGGATAGTTTTCTTCGGGCATAGACTCCTTAATTTTTTCGCGATAATAGCAAATGTGATTGCGAACTAGATTTAAGTTACCCCCGTCCTCCCAAAACGGATCCGATCCGCCATGTTTATATAAGTAATTCCATCTGTCGTAAGACCTTTGCAGTTCCAACCCAAAATCTTCTTGCTGTTTTTTCACTTCCAATCCTCAATTCATAAAATAACCACCGTGCAGCTAGCCGACTGTTATTCTCACATATGGTCGCCGTCGCCGTTATAATCATGAAAATTTTTATTTGAATAATTGGAGCCGAAATATTCTTCTGCATTTTCAAAGAAACACTTATTTAAGTCAATTTCATTGGCGTGGCTGTATATCATATCAAGAACATCACAGCCCCACTTATTATCCGGCAGAAGCGGACGGGCGTAATCGACTAATTCGTCGTATCCAAACCAATCCGGAATTTGATGCCCGCCCTCTTCCAAACACTCTTCTAAATCCACAACGAAATAATCGTAAACATAGCTGTCCATGCGGTCAAAAAGTTCGGAAGCATCTTTATATATATCGCCGTTAATCCCGCCTAAGTCAGCGCCCTGCCTGTCATGAACGCTCCATCTGTCATCCGGATGTTTAATAAGCGTGAATTCGACCATATCCAAAAATTCATCGAATAATTTTTCATACTCACCCTTGTTATCGGTACTGTCCTTTTTTCCGATGGGGAAAAATCCGTCAGGATCCCACTCTGCATAATATTCTGAATTACGTCGTTCTTCGCGGACATCTTTAAGCGTCTTCTCTAACCGGTCAGGATCATCGGGCAATATTATTACGCTGCTCACATCATCAAAATTAATTACGCTGTCCCACGCCGCTGTATATGGAAAAGTTTTTGTTTTGCCTTCCGAATTAGTGATGATCATTTCTCCCGAATTATTCGATGCTTTTTTCATAAGAGAATGATAATGCTGACTATAATCGAGCTCGTAAAGATCACCTATAACCTTACCATCGGAAAAACCCTTGATCTCCACCGCGTATGGGAGAATCGCGTCGCGTGTCTGTTCGTAATAGAACACCCAAGTGTTATGCGCGCTAGTTCCACGGATATAGACCTCTCTTTCATTTAGACAGCGCGTTCCGCTAGGCCTGCAATGCCATAAGAAATATTTTCTGTCGGGATTATCCGATAGCGCCGCTTCGCGTAAAATCATTCTGTCGATATCGAAATCGCTCTGATAATGTGAGGTGTGGTGCCGCATAACCTCATATAACACATTTACGATATCGCAGTTTATAAACTTTCTCATATCTACCTTCCTTATATATCCAAACAAACATAATTATTTTATTATGCGATGGCCAATACCGCTATTTCATAATATCCCTGATTTTTTTCAATGCCAATAAACCGTCTGTCGGTATTTTTACACGCGATGCCGGTCGTGCCGACGCCCATGCAGTTATCCAGCACCAGAGCGTTTTCGTTTGTAAAAGTCTTTATCAGCCACTCGCAGCACTCGATCGATTTCTGAGTAGGATGTTTTGCAACGCTTGGATGCGGTTTATTAAACCTAATTATACTTGTCGGGTATTTATCCTCGCATCCGGCCCTAACATCGTCCGTCATATCGAATTTACCGTAGTTACGGTTGATTTGTTCTTTATCTAAGAATGATTTCCCTTTACTGTGAAGCGGGCTTCCTTTTGTCATTTGCGGATTATATGCCGGCTGTCTTTTATAAAATATTGCGATCTGTTCATGTTGCCTGAGCGGCATGCGCTTTGCGTTAAGAAAACCGGTCACAAGCCCTTTATCCCATATAATGTCGTATCTGAACATTCCCCTGTTCGAGCTTACAAGATCCACATAGAATAACCCTTGCCCAAATAATGCGATAACGCCGTTATCTTTTATCATCCGCATGTACTGCTCCCAAAGTTTATCCATCGGAAGCGCTATATCTGCCTTGTTGCTTGTTACGCCGTACGGAAGATCGCATAGAATCAGATCAATAGTTTTATCCGGTATTATCGGAAAGACGTTAAAACAATCGTCATTTATAAGTTCTATTGCTTGCATTTCAGCTTTGTCACCTTCCCTCTAAGTAAAAACGCGGGGTGTTCGCACGCGTTTTTACCTTGTATGTTATTAATTACATTTCCGAATCGCCGATTTCCGGCTCATCATCCGCTTCGCCGCTCCCTACACTCTGTCGGACAGGACGCGGCAAAAGACGAATATCCTTATCACAGTCCATAATTGCGCGATAAGTTTCTTCAAGCAATACGCCCCGTTCCGGCTTTGGGAAATCAGGGAATACAATCTCATCCTGTGTATTCAAGACAGTGCGGCAATCCGCAATATAACGTTTGACGATATCCGTATACTCCCGTCCCTTTACCCACATATTTTCAGGAATACCGGAAACGATTTTGTCCAGTTCGGAAAACCGGCAATGAAGCATCATATACGGTATAAAGTTATTTAAAATATCGCGCCAGCCTTCGTTATGCTCCCGCAATTCGTCAGGGCCTTTCGCCGCGTAATATTCTTGGATCTGCTGTTTATTCAAGGAACACTCGGCAAATTCACGGATATGGGATATTATGCTTCCGTCACCATCCCCGAAATCCTGACGGCCTTCATATTTGTTCGCCTCGCCGTTCTGAATATATTTGATCTCAAAACTCGTCTTATAATACCATGAGCCTTGATGATCGGGCTTTTCCCGGTCAATCCGCTGATTGTTGTCAAGCTCAAAAAACAAGTTATTCGCGTCTGATAGCGGTATACGCTGCCCGTCTTCAAAGCGTTCATGCTCGCTCCACTTTATAATCACGACCGGCTCCGAGTCAATAGACATCTGTTCGATAAAATACGGTATCTTTTTGAAGCCGAAGCTGTCAACATAGTGCGCGATATACGCATCCTTTTCTTTAACGACTATAATATCCGAAACAGACAGGCTATGCCCTATGAAATCCGCGGGATGATCGAGATTGAATTTCCCATAGATATCGTCTAAACCCTCACCCTTGTAGAAATCGGCATACACAAGATTATAATTATCGTATTCGACATTCATCCCTGATTGTTTTAATTCCGATAATGGCGTAAATCTATACGGCCTCAAGCGATCTTCTTTTTTAAGCTGAAATATTCCGTACATTGGTTCGGAAATTTCAGATTCAAGAAAACTATCTTTCAATATCTTCTGACTATCCTTTTCGCCGCTTATATGCTCGCCGTCCTCATCAACCGTGCCCTGCGGATATACTCCGTCTAGCATATCCTCGAACTCGCCCAAGAGCCGCCAAAATTCTCCGCCGTACAGCCGCGCTTCGCCCTCCGCGCCGATGCGGTTTATCGAGGGAATAGTGATGTCTTTTTCGGTCAGCAGATCCTCAAAAAGACTGAGCATTTCTTCCGCAATTTCCCGATTATTTGGTACATTGCTCTGATCCGAGCCGTCGGCTCCGGATTCTTCACCTTCGTCTACCGCGCCCTGCGGATAATTATCGCAAAGGATAGCTTCGAAGCCGTCGAGCAAAAACGCATACTCCATCCCATAAATACGCGCTTCGCTTTCATCGCCCTCGCGGTCATCCGAAGGTATAGTTATATCTTTAGCATCCAGTAAATTCTCAATAAGATCAATAAGATTGCCTGTTAATTCCCTGTTTTTGGTCATATATTCACGCTCATTCCTCTTTTTTTGGTATGAAAAAAGCGACTTCGTTTGAAAGCCGCTCCCTCATAATAGTCTTAAAAAATTGTTAATATCCTCTTTCTTTCCATTGTTGCTTACTTAATTTACGCATTTCATTGTATTGCTGCTTGAATTGTTTGATTTTTTGCTTATCTTTTTTCAGTCCGTATCCACCCTTGTAACATTCAATAAGCTTTAATAATAGTTTTCCGGCTTCTTCATATTGTTTGTACTCAATGTACAAGTCCATAGCCCTTGAATACCATTTGACAGCTTCATTGTAGTTTAAACCCGTTATAGTTTTAAGTTTATCGTAATAATAATCACCTATTTCTTCGTTAGCATTGCTATGTGTGTTTTCTGCCGCCAGCGTATACCATTTAATAGCCTGTTCGTTGTTTTTCTTAACACTTTTTCCTTCTTGATAATATTTTCCCAATAAATATTGTGATTCGACACAATAAAATAAATCCGGATCATTTTTTTCTGCTAAAAAAGCAAGCCATTTGAACGCTTCATCAAAGTTATTCATTTCTTCATATATTCTGGCCAGGTTATGAGCCATGTCAAAGTATCCTGACTCAATTCCCTTCGAATATATTTCAATTGCTTTTTCAAAACTTTGTTCTACACCGACGCCTTCATGATAGCAATAGGCAAGAGTGCCAATAGCATATGAATAACCGTTATCCGCAGCTTTTCTATATAATTCAATTGCCTTTTGCATGTCTACAGGAACGCCGTTACCTTTTTCAAAGCAATAACCTAATGAATATTGGGCAGCCGCATAATTTTGCGCCACAGATTTTTCCAGCCACTTAACTGCATGATAAAAGCTCTGCTCCACATCAGTTCCTTCAAGATAACATTCTGCCAAAAGATATTGTGCTTCAGCGTCATTTTCATTAGCTTTTCTTCTTAATTCAGCAAAATCCATTTTTTAAACCCACTTAATATAATCGTTTAGACTTGCGGCAAATAAGCCTTTTTTTATTGTATGACTTTCTGCTCTTATTCCGTGATTGAGTATCTCAATACTGTTTTAAGCTTTTCCGAAGCGGTCTTGCGGAAGTCCGAGAGATATATCTCACGGTGCGTCAGTTCTTTTCTTTTGTAACCGCTTGCTTCGATAAAAGCTTTCATTTTTTCAAAGTTTTTCGGTTCGTCGTCAAATGGTCCTATGTGCATCATCTGTACGCACAGTCCGTCCTCTACCTCTTCAAAGCGCACGGCATCAACCAGCGGCAAAGTCTTTTTCTTCTTAACCGCATCGATTGCCTGCGCCGCGAGTTCAGGAGTAACAAAATCCGGCTGACGGATCATTATTTTATACACAAACTCGTCTTTATCTATAGCGCCGCCAGTCCGGCCTTTTTTGGTCATATCCCAAACACCTTCTAAAGGATATACGGAGTATTCAAAGTACCCTGCCGGCACGGTGCCTTTCTTAGGCGACATTTTTATCGTGTATGACAAGGAATAAAGAATCTCTATCCTTTCCTGAAACCCGGAATTATTATTCGGGTTGCCGGTTCCAGTAAGCGTAAAGTATTTATACTTCGGCACTTCTATGACCACTGGTTCAGATTTGGGCAAATAGATCGCTTTTTCCTCTGTCTTCCAATCATGTTTCATAGCGTTATTTCCTTAAAACTTTTTCCATGGGCTTGCCCTTTGCGAGTTCGTCAACCAGCTTATCCATATATCGTATTTTCTGCATTAGCGGATCAGTAATTTCCTCGACCTTATAACCGCAGATAGATCCTGTAATAAGGCGGGAATTCGGATTGATCTGCGGAGCATCGGCAAAAAAAGTTGTTAAATCGACTCCGGAATTGATTTGCTTTAGCAGGCCCTTTTCATTATAACCAGTAAGCCAACAAAGTACCGTTTTCAACTCGTCACCTGTCCGGCCTTTTTTATCAAGCTTTTGTAAATACATCTCATAAATTGATGAAAACGCTATTTTTGTTATGTCGTGTGCCATCTGCGGTGCTCCTTACTGTAATTTTTCCTCTATAAGCGAAATTGCTAAATAATAGGCGCTTATCCTCCGGCTCGTCAGCGTATGCTGCGGCGTGCCCTCTTTCAGCTTAACAAGCACTTTTTCACTTTTGCTTATTAAAGATAAAAATTGCTTGCGCGCTTCCTCGAATTCCACCTTTTCACTCATGATTTAATTATAGCACAAAACACACGTTTGTCAATTTAACTTGCTTACATTGCCGCGCCGCTGGCTTGCTCTATCGCTTTATCAAAAAGCGAATAGTATTCCTCGGCAACATACTCTTTCATGCCTTTGAGCATATCCGTTTCATCGCTATACCCGAACCCGCCGCAGCTGTCTAAATTCTCGCCGTCCGGTCCCTCGATCCAAAACGCATAATATTCGGCGTTTAAATAATAATCATAATCCTCGATTTCATACTTTAGATCCGTCTGCACTTTTCTCTTTGTTTCGTCGGATAAATTGCCGTACCGCTTCATTACGTTATCTTTGGTTGCGTACACGATTCCTACTACACCCGAATCCCAGCCGCCCGGATCGCAAGCAAACGGACCTGAGCTTAACCTCAAGCCGCTGTGATCGAGCAGATAAATCTTTGTAAGGAGAAAAATTTCATCTTGCAGGTCTTTATCATCCCAAAAATCCTGTGATTCCGCATAAGGGTTTTTATCGCCTATACTGTAATTTCGATGCCAAGTCAGCATCTTGCCTAAATTATCATGCGTATCTCGCGGTGATTCTCCGCTCCAATCATCCGGTTCGATGTGAAGAGTCAGACCGTTTGCTTTTACGCTTTTCATACTTACATTTCCCCTTGATTTTCCCTTGAATATTCGATGAACTCGTCGATAAAATTTTCGGCATCGTCATAGCTCCCGACGGAAACACCATCCCAACTGAGATATTCACCCCATAAGCTGTCTAATAAGCCATACTCGCTTTCTTTTATTAAGGTCTCATATTTATCTTCTGCGAGATCACAGTCATTCATGAAACTCCGAATCTCAGAGTAAAAATAAATAATATTGTAATCATCAAAAATGTACTCTTTGGTGTTTGTTAACATATTATTTTTGAACTCGTCGAATTCTTTTTCTACACTTTCCAAAAGCACAGCTTTAAGACTTTCCATTATACCCTCCGTTCTTTTAAAATAACGCACTACATTTCCGAATCGCTTTGTTTGCCACCGCCAAATAGAAAGTTGAAGAATTCATCTTTAGCGTCCGGGCCTTCAAAAGAATAAATCTCGACGTTATTGAAATCCTCTGTATCACCGGCAAACGCGCTCGCATCGTTGATGGAAATATACGCTTTGACCTTCTCGATCTGCGCATCGTCAAGACCGGCAAAATTCTCGCCTTTCGTAGTGACAAAAATAGCGGTGCCGACAAGCAAATCATCATATTCAGGCAGATAAATATTCGGGGCTAAACTTTTTAGTTTCCCCTCGTCGTCAATAATTGCCCTGACGCCTTTGATGCCGGGCATTGCTACTGTTTCTATAAACCCGCCGCCCATAATTTCGCTGTATGTTTTCCAATCATCCTCTATTTCTTCTATTCGCGCTTCCTTGCCCGGCTCGCGTATAAGCACATTAATTTTTCTCGCCGCCATTTTTTATCCTCTCCCGTTAAGATATTTTTTTAGCCGCAGCAGCTCAGCCTCGCCGCAGGCGGAAACATCCTGTATGCACATTTCCGTCATTTCGCGGACGATCAAATTATCGGGCGCGGCTAAATCAGCCGCGCCCGATTTGATATTGTTCAGCTTATTTAAAAGCTGCTGCTTGGTAGTAAAACTTATAGCCTTGATAAAAGGCATGGATTCACCGCCGATCATGCTACATTTCCCCCATACCCGCGCCTTGCAGTTCATCCGGCGCCGTGGCCGGCATAGTGTTCGGCGCATTGAATTCTCCGCTGAATATCTCGTCAAGCTCGGAAGCGTCAATGCCTTCATCCTGCATTTTTTCTTCGCTCCTGATATCTCCGACATAATTTTCGATGCGGCCGGTAATTCTGTGTGCTACCGCCTTTGCGTAATTTATGTCGCTTGCAAACTTGCCGAGCGCTTCGTCGTCGAAGCCGGAAAAATCAATGGTTTTGAGCTTGTAATCGCCCAAGCCCATGCGGCGCGCTACGATATGCGTGATAGCCGTTTCTTTCAGCTCGTTGAACATCGCCTTGCCCTGCGAGATGTCATTGCCGGCTTCACGATCCTTGCCCTCGATTCGTATATTGGCAACGCTGCGGAGCATGGTTTTCAAAATATCCTCGTTTGACTGACCTGCTTTTATGCTTACTTCTTTCTTGGCATAATCTATACGGCTTCTTTCCGCGCCCTCGATAAAGGTATATTCTCCTGCCATCGCCGCAATCGTATTTTTAACGCCCTCGTAATGCGTATTCAAAAATGCCGCGTCGCAATGCGTTTCTTTCAGCGCTTCCCCTTGAGTTTGGGAAATATCGAATACAAAGCTTAATTTATACCCCGCAGCTTTATCCGCGCCGTCCTTTTCAGCATCCCCGCTTTTGCCGCTGCCGTCCGTAAATTTGGGCGCAAGTATTTTCATGGACTTAGAATCCTTAATAATACTGCGTCTGCGGTAATTCCAATAATTCGCGCCGCCCACGTTAGTCGCGCCGGGCATTTGGCTTTTGATCAGCATGACGTTGCGTACGCTGTAATTGAGGTCGGCTATCCCGTCGATGATCTCGGGATATTTGCCATCGCGCATAGCGCGGCAAAACTCCGCATCCGCCAGCTTTAAATAATCTTCCGCAGAGAGCTTCGGCTTTTGTTCTGTAATGTCCTGCCCGTCAGGTTCTGCCTGCTGCTCCGCATCGTTGTCAAAAATAGGATCTTTTTCGTTTTCCATCTCTTTTTTCTCCTTATAATTTATATTTTCTTGATCTGCTTGAATGTTTTCGGAACCTGCGGTTTCGGCTGCTTTCCGATAGTTTTCGGCGACTCGTACGATAGCGGCGTTGTCCTGAGCCTCCGCGTTAATGTCATCGGACATACAGGATGTCTGGCGGTAATAAAACGCGTCCTTTACTTCGCTGTCGTTTTCGTAGCCGTTACGAATGAGCCACTCGGCGGCTTCGCGCGCCTCGGCAGGCAGGGATTCTGTTGACCAGTCGGCCCACCCAATAACCTGGGACTTTATCGTCAAGCCTTTTGTCGGTGCCTGCTCAGAATTATCTGAAGCCGACACCTTATAATCTTTATCCATAAGCTTATTTACACGCTTCGCCATAATCTATCTCCTTGACATCCATTTGAATTTCAAGTTCTTGTATTTTGTTTTGACCTCGCACAGCATACCAAACAGGTAATTAATTTCCGTATGCGGCAAATACTCGGATGCGATTTTCTCTCCGATATTCCCGCTGAAGCCTTTTGCGTCGTTAGTTTTAAGGTATTCCGTAATCTTTTCAGCCTGCTCTTCCGTAAGGGATACAAAGCCGGTCTCAAAGTCTATACCCGCAACGACTGCTGTGCCGGTCAACATATCGTTATACTCCGGCAAACAAAAGTTCGGCTTCTTGCTTGCAGCCGCTTCACCGTCGACTATAATACACACTCCGGATAAACCGGGGAATGGAATAACCTCGCGCTTACCTTCTACTACCGCGCTGAACGCTTTCGGCTCTTTCTCTGTAAGTTTGATTTCCGCGCTGCCGCCCGGCTTTTTAATAACAGTAAAGATTTTCTTCATTTTTACTTTCCTCCGCTAATTTTTTTCATGAATATACCGCCGCGCTCTGCTCGCCGCCTGAATGTCCGGTTGGATCGCCGTCCGGCAGGCCGGTTTTCAGAACATCGATCCGAAATTCAACCTTTTCCAGTGACGCGCGCTGCCCCAGAATGTCCCGAAGTATTCTTTTCTTGATGTGCTTTAAAGCAACTATGTCTATGCAGGCTGGTATATTGACATACTGTATCCCGTCCTTACCACGTTTGGCAAGGATCACACGCCGCCCCTTTTCATCACGAACCGACGCGAATGCCTGTGATATCTTCGACGCTATATAGCTTTTAGCAAGTTTATCGTAGGACGGGATTTCGTAATTGTCCGAAAACAGCGCGATGATTTCCTCCTTGTCTACGACGGCCTTGCCATCCATGTAAGCTATCAAATCCTTGTTAGCCATTCCTTAATCCCTCACATTCTAACTCAGCGCCCCGTCGCAGAAATATTTCTTTCAGCTTTAAAAGCCACCTGATTTCGTCATCGATGGAATTTGCGATATCCAAAACGGATACGGGGCATTTTTTTATGTAAACATCCACGCATTCCTCGGTAATATATTCGTAGTCGATTGCGGCTGCGGAAACGATATTGTGCAGCTTATCGGTTATCTTTTCCTCTTTGTATATTCTGGCTTCCCTTTCCGCGAAGGCTTCCCTGAGCAGCCGTTTCGCCTCGTCCTCACGCGCGTACTCCGGAACCTGTTTTAGTTGATTGTTAAACTGCGCCGCTCTATCAATGGAAATGGTTCTGCCCATCGCTTCGCGGATCGGCGTCGGCGCTTCGTCATCAACTTTTTCAATTTTAGCGATAGTGCCTTCGCTGATACCCGCCAGCTTTGCAATTTCTTTTCGGGTGTTTAATACCTCACCTTTTGACAAATTTGTCAAAAGGTCTGTTCTCATACCCTGATTTTCTCTTGCTCTAGCCGCAATTAATTCTTTCAACCGCAACGCTATTCTGCCGCGCTCGACATCGATTAAATTACGTCTTGAAAGCTGATTGCGCATGATCCATTCTTCGGCATCATTATCATTTTCAAAACTTTTTTCAAGCGTATTAAACAGAATACCGAGTTCGGTACAAATCCCGTAACGGTTATGTCCGTCCACAATTACACCGTTCCAAATAATGATCGCGTCGCGGCAGCCCTCGCTTTTTATGCTTTCGCGCAAGTTCTCGTATTCCTCATTTGTCAGAGGCGGTATCGCGTCCTTGAACCTTGGATTGATTTTTAATTCATTCATAATCCTATTCCTCAAATCACATCTCGCTTCCTGCACTGCTTGCCTGCATTTCCGAAAGAGACGTGATGACACGCTTTAAAGCATAACGGGCGTTGTCATTAAGGAGCCGCTGCCAGCATTCGTTTTTCGGCGACCATTTGAAACCGTTGCCTTTTAACTCGTCACGGATTTCTTCTTCCGGCTTACCGTCAAAATACAACTGTAGCCGCATGGCTTCCTTGTTTTCTAACACCTCAAAACCTAGTTTATCCGTATCATAAAAATGCGCCTCCGCCTGTTCGCCGGTTTCGCGCATGAGAGACTCTATTCTTTTTTCGATCCTGTGTAGATTTTGATTATTGTTCTGAAGCAGGTACGAGGGATAAGGCTGTTTATTCCAAGAATAAGCGCCCGCTATTTCTTTATTCGTGCGCTCCGTCTGTTCATCCGTAAGTCCGGCATAACCTTTCATTGTAACGTTCTTCTTGTAATAGGCGTTGGCGCTCTTCATTTATCCTGCCCTGCGCGCAATTGCTCCGCTTTCTCTATAAGTTTTTCAACCGCGTTCTCATCATCTGGACGTATAGGTTCATTAGACATATATTAACACCTCCGTTACTAATTACATAAATAAACTTTCGACATACGGGGTCGCCGTTATCGCTATATTCGTCCTGCTTGCCGGACCGTAAATAAAGAAAGCGCGGCCGCGAGGATTGTATACGATGCTCGCTTGTTCCGATTCATTTATCTCGCCGGCCTTTTCGTACAGCTTGCACAGGTCCGACATATCGTTAGGTGACAATGAGAATATTAGACTGTACTGCGACACGTTTATTATTGCCGTTGACTTCCGCGCTATCTCCGGAGTGCCCGCAAAGTCTTTCAGGTTCTGAGTAATGACTACTAACATGCCGTCATATTTCCTTATACGTTTTGCCAGTGAGAACATAAAATCCAGCGCGACCGGGTACTGCTCATTTATAAAGAGATGAGCTTCATCGATTACGATCACAACATTACGGTTCGTACCGTGACGCTGATTGTACTCGCGGTTACGAATAATTTCGTTCTCCAGCCATTTGAGAATCAGCAGCATTTGTGCATTCGACACCGTTTCATTTTTATCGGCAAGAAGTCTTTGAAAATTGAACGTAACAAAGTTTTCCTCTAATCCAAACGATGACGCGCCGTTCCAAAGCGTCGAATTTCTGCCGCCCGACCGGAATTTTGAGAGGTAGTTTTGAATGTTCTTCAAGCATGACAAAGTATAAAGATCGCACTCCGTTTCCGCTTTGGCGTCAATCGTTGCGGCCACGTCATCAAAGATAGGGTAATCCGCTGTTTCAAGTGTTTCAAGTCTAGTTTCGCCTGTAATGCCCTTAAATCGATATGTGTCCAGCACCGCTTTGTTTAAAAGCTCCAAACAATCGCTGTTTAGGCCCTCAAAAGCTACCTTAAAAAATTGTTCAAGGAACCGAAGGTGTGCGTAAAAATCACTGCCGGTTTCGTCGTCAGCCTCGTCCTTTAACGTGCCGATCACATGGAACGGATTGATGATACCGTACTTCGGGCTTCCCGCGTCCAAGACCTTACCGCCTAAGCTTTCCGTTAGTTTTCCGTACTCGTTCTCCGGGTCCAAACAATAAATTTTCGCGCCGCAGGACGCGAGATTGCAAAGTAAAGTTTTGGCTGCGTAAGACTTACCGCTCCCCGGCTTGCCGATAATAACCATATTGCTATTCACGCGCTCGTTCCCGTCGCGCCGAAAAAAGTCTACAAATACAGGCATGTCATTCTCGCCTATAAACAGGCCGTCATCCTCAACGACCGCATTACTGACAAACGGAAAACAGGCCGCCACGGTGGATGACTGAATACCTCTCGACGATTTCAGATTATCGTGAAAACCGACGGAAAGAAACGCATCCGACTGCCGCCCCACACATTCCGAAAACGCGAAGCCCAACTCTTTAAGCTTACGTTTTACAGCGCGCTTGATAGTCGTCTTTCCCTGTTCGTCATACGCCGTAATCGTCAGGGTCGTGTCTATCAACGTTTCGTTATCGTTCTGCAATCTCGTAAGAAGAGCGGAAAGCGTTTCGATGTGTGTTGATTTATCTATGATAGCGCTTGCCTTTCCGCCGTTGTATGCAGACAATTCCATGATCGCGTTGTCGATCCGCTTTACCGCTTTTGCTTTTTCTACGGGTTTAACTTTCAATGTGACTTTGGTAAACGGCATATCGAAAAGCCTGCTGCCCCACGCATTGCCCACGTTCAGCGGATAGTTAGTCACAATAAAATGCGACAGGACTTTATTGTCCTGCCGCGTTCTCATTAAATCAAAATTCACTTTTTCCGGAATTAACTCGCTTAATACATAAGGGATCGGAATATCCGGTTCCGCTATCGGCTCGGATAACGGCAACGGCGGTTCCTCAATCGGAACCGTCGCCGGTACGCAGCCCACGGACAATTTTATATATTCGTACAGACCCGCTTTATCCAGCGTTACAGCGTCGATGCCTGCAGAGTTGAAAAGCTGTTTTAAATATACCAAGGATATGAGCAGACCCTTGACTTCGCGGTCGTAAAGTACAAAATAATACGCGCCGTAAGTATTCGTTGAGCCTGTATTCATTTCATCTACCGCATTCGCTCTATCCTCAATAATGTTCATTCGCGCCATATATTCGGCGTCGAACAGATCACCGTCCTCATAGCTTTCGACCAGACTCTTGATACGCCACGCCTCACTTTCAAGCTGTGCATCTAAATTCAGCGGCTTTTCCAGCTTCACTATTTCGGCTTCCTGTCCGACGCTCAGACTGTTGTATACCGCCGTCATTGCGCCGTCGATGATGAAGTCCTGTTTATCGCTGGACAACAAACGGAACTCTAATGGCCGGATTTCCAGCACCGCCGCGCATGTCCCGTCCTTGTTTACTATATAATTACTTTCCACACGCTCATAAGGGAATAGGTCGGAGGTATCGTACTTGTCGTTCTTAACAAAAATCTTTCTTGAAAACAAATGCCGTATCATGTACAACGCGCTTATGTAAATCCGTTCCTCGCCTATCGGCAGGAATAACGGAACGGATAAACAGACTGCGCCCATAACAGTGAAAAATTTATAAGGCAGGTTGCTTGAAGCGATCAATGCAATGACCGCCAGCAAGCAAACGCCGAGTATAATGTCCGGCAGAGTAATGTTCTTATAAAACTTCATTCGGACTTTCGTGTCTTTCGGTATAAACCTCATTTCTTAGTACCCCCTTCGTCTTTTTTTCCGCCGCTTTCGCCGGTCGGATTTCCTCTCTTAACGTCGGGTTTTACAGTATTGACAAGTTTAGGACTGGCCGCGCTGGCCGCATCGGCGGGTTTAACTGCGCTTGCGGTTTCAGGCTTTACTCTGCTTGCCGTATCAGGGTTGAGCGCATTTTTTGCCGCCGCCTTGACCGTATCAGTAGGCGGTTACTTATACACAGCTGCCCGATTGAACGGCCCCTTGCCATTTGCTATGTTGCGCAGCCTCGGCCACATATTCTTAGCGGTCGTAATCACGCCACCCTGCCATAAGTCTTTCATTACACCGATAGGCATTGTGGCAAGCCTGAACGCGCCGCCGACCCCATGGGCTATGTTCTGTCCAATACTGCGCCTTTCCTGCCCATCCGATTTTTCAGCAACAGCAGAATGTGCGCCGTCCGTGTTCGCATCCTGTAACTTAACAGGCTCCTCGTTATGATCGTTTAATCCCGATCGAAAATCCTCGCCGTTGGATAAATTGTCTGTTGCGGGAAGGCTCTTATCGACCTTATCCTTATCGCCTTCGTTGTCACCACTTACTCTTGCGTCGGTATTGTTAGTAACATTCTGCTCGCTGGGATTGTACGCGGTAACGTTGGCATTTTCGCCAGTCGTGCGACTATCCTGCGTGTCCGCTTTCATCGCGCTGGTTGTTATGTTTTCACTTCCGGTCGCATTCGGCTGAATGTTTTCCCTGCCGCTTTCGCTAGACGTCGCCTTTGCCGTACGGTTTTCCGATGCACCGTTCTGCGTATTCTTGTTCTTTTCATTCTTACCCTTACTACCGCTGTCTTTGCTGTTTTTGTCATCAACGACATGCTGATTCCTTTTACCGTGAGCAGACGCTTCGACATTGTCCATAAAGCCCACGCCGCGTCGTTGGTTCTGCCTGAAATCCGCGCCGCCAATAACCTGACCCATGGCTCCAGCGCCCATCCGCCAAACACCCCGCGCCATTCTCGCGCCGGTATGGATACCGGATATCATTTGCTGCGCTTCCTGCGCTCCGGCATTAGCACCCGTCAATTGCGCGATTACCATGTACGCACGGTTGACCGCAAACGCTCCGCCGATTATAAACAGCAGGCCGATCAGTCCGTTATGAAAACCGTTTTCAAAAAATTGTATCCGGCTCACCTGCGGCACGATCATAAAAAACAGGTTCATGGCGAATATGATTCCATAGGCGCTCAATACTTTACTGACCACCATCTCGCGCCATAACTTGAACCTTGACCCATCGTCTACGGGTATCGTCGAAACTGAAACCGGCGATACGACATAAAGTAATATGATGTCAAATATCCTCTGTACAAACCGTATCGCTGCGAGCCCGAACAAGATAAGTAATATAAGTCCGCTGAATATCCCGACTATAAAATTGACATGCCATAAATCGTAGTATTGCTTTACTACACTCAAATTGTTGTAATCGAGCTGCCCTGTTATAAACTTCATTTCTATATCTGCCCGCGAAGCCGCGGCGCCGATATATGCGTCGTGCCCGCTTGTTACCAGTATCTGTCCTCCGAATAACGCTCGCCCGCCTTCGTCCGTGGTCATCAGCATACTGACATTTACGGCGTTCATCATAACGTTTGTCAGCATGATACCTGCCGCGAGCAGAAACGGTATAAGCAGGAATATGAGGAAGCTCTGTCCGGCCTTTGTCAGTATCTGCGCCTTTGTCCTCTTCTGTTGTCCGTCGGTGTACTCGCTCCTGATGATAGCGATCAACACGAACACGCAAAGAAGTATAACGCCGATTAAGAATACGCCAAAGAACGCCGTCCGTATCGCGTTGCTCTGTACGAAATGAGATAACAAATCGGTTTGCTCTCCGTCCACGGTCACGCTTTCAATGCCGGACAGTTTAGAGAAAACATTGACGATGAAGTCGATAATAACGCAGATATTTTTTTGCAGCATGTACATTAGATCAAAGAACCAGCCGAACAATAAGTCCGCTAACCAATCCATTCACTACCTCCGTTTCGCTTATAATTGGCCCTTGACCCATTCTTGCAGAATGGGCATAGCGATCTTTAATGCGACGATCAAAACGAATATAAGTCCGAAGCCGATAACCGCGCCAATCAAATCTTTTTTCGCTTTCTCCCTTGAGTTCTGCTCGTCGCTTTTAGCAATTTTGATCCCTAAGAATACGCAGTAGATAGCGCCCGCGCTTCCGACAACCGCAATCGCCGGCCAAAGTATCGCGTTCAAAACGTCAAGTATCGGTTGGATAACCGGGCTGAAATTCGGCGCTGCCGCCAGTAGTGTCCCTAATATTTTCATGTATCATTTCCCCTCTATGATTTATTTCGTTGTTTGAAAACGGCGAGTTTTTTACTGCCTCGCCGTATGAAATGAAACTGTCCGTGGTAATTTACCATCGGACAGTTTTAACATTTATTAAATCGTATATCGTTTTCAGTTGTACGATTTTATCGTACAACTCAACGGTCTTGTCACATTTCAAAATCTGTTCCGATTACGGGCTGCTTTGGATCGTATCCGGCGTGTATGTCGGCGTAAAACTTCCGCTTGTTTTCCGCAAGCTGATCCAGCGTCACAGGCATAAAATTGTTCACGTCCACGCCTGCGTTATAGGCGTTCATATCTTCCAAAAGCTCGAACCCCGGATCGCTTATACTGTTATGAACGTGGCCGTAAACATGAACCGAATCCCTGAACAAACCGTCCCAAGACAGCATCGGATAATGACATAAGACAACTTTTCTCCCGCAGTCACGAACTTCAAGCATTTCGTGTACCGACGCAAAAATTTTCCTTACCTCAGAATTATTCCGTAGTCCTTTGTCGTGGTTGCCGAGTATCAAGCGTTTCGTTCCTTTCATCTGTTTGAGCAAAGGAATGACGTTGTTGAAGTTCTTAAATGCCACGTCGCCGAGTATGTAAACCGTGTCCGCGTCCGTCACTACAGCGTTGTAGTTAGCCACTATCGTCCTGTCCATTTCCCCGGAGTCCGCGAACGGCCGCCCGCAATGGCATATGATATTCGCATGCCCGAAATGCCAATCGGCTGTATAATAAATCATAATTTTTGCACCCCTCACCGTACTGTACTACATAAAACTAAAGCCGTCAAGCCGTTGCTTTCTAATTAAAACTCCGCATTTTTTCCCGCGAAGCGCCCTGCAATCGGGTATCCCGATTGGCGTAACCCGTGGTGAGAAAAGCGAAGCTGCATCTCACCTTATCTTGTTTCAGTTTTTTACCAAAAAATACCCCGAACTGCATCACTTTTTGCTCTGCCGCGCTCAAGCTTTTTTCAGCCGAATCTTATATAGTTCCCCGGTGCTTGCATTTTCAGGTCGTGACATTTTGTCACGACCTCGCTATCATCTTCCGTTAGTTGTCCGATTTTTTCGGACAACTGAATTCCTTCCTCTGCATTAACATAATACTTCTACATACTGTTCAGGGCGCGGAATCCGTCGTCCCGCGCCCCGGCATAAGGAGGATCCTTGAATATTTATCTCATGCCGCGCACAATCATTTTGCCTTTTTCGTTTTGCTTTTGAACACCTTACGCTTACGCATGATGTAGACAACGGCGATGCCGCCGAACACGCCGAATATGACAATGAGCAGTACGATCGTACCGGCCGCATTGACTGCGTACACGATTTCAAAGGAGTATTCCGTTACGTTGCCGGCTTTATCAGTCAGCACAAATCGGTAGCTGCCTTCCTTGCTTATGGTATCGCCGAACTCGTAACTAAACTCCGTTCCGTTAATATAAGCCTTGACCTCAACCTGCTTGTTCGGGTTTTTCAAGGCCACGTTGCCGCCGGACTTGCCGCCGTTCTCCACGCCGGACAGCGTGGCTCCCGGCTTAACGGTATCAATAATAAAGACGTATTCAGCGGTGTTGTTTGCCCTGTCGGCCAGCACGATTTTGTATTCACCGTCCGCTTCGACCACCGCTCCGCTTACATACTCGCCTACAAATTCGCCGCCCTTAAACAGCTTCCCTGTCACGCCGTCCGCGCTGAAGGCAAGCGTTACGGGCATGTATGTCAGACCGTTTTCCCCCGCGCCGTTCAGCGTTCCGGCCGGCGCGGTCTTATCAATCGTAAAGGTATAAACCGCCTTGTAACCGTTGCCGTCAAGGAACTCTAATGTGTATTCTCCCTCGGCCGTGATATCGGTCCCGGACAGATACTCGGCATTTTTTCCGTTGAATATAAGCCTTGCTTCCGCTTCGTCAGACCATGTAAAGCGCACCGCTGTGTTCGTATATCCGCCGTCCGTTACGCCGGTAAGCGTCCCTTCCGGGGCGGGCTTTTTGTACTCATGCTCAACGGCTACCGCGTCAAGACCGCTCCTGAAATTATCTTCGACGACGACTTTATACAGTCCGTCCAAATTGAATTCATAAAACAATCCGCTTAGAGCTATCGCTCTGCTATAGCTGTCTTTTTCAAGCAGCGTCCATGTTTTGCCGTCAAGCGACTTGTATATTTTAATGGTTGAAATCGCCGTGCCGCTGTCCGCGCTCGGCTTTATTTTAATTTCCAGCCTCTTGCTGTCCGCGTTTTCCGTTACTGTTATGACGGGCGGATCAAGCGAAAGTATAAAGGTTATTTCCGCGCCGGTGCCGCCGTGGTTTACCGCGTAAACGGTATATCGCCCGCTCTTGTCGAGCGTATATCCATCGCCGCAGCTGACAATAGCCATTACCTCACCAGCGCTGCTTTTTATGATGTACATCGCGTAATCGCCGCCTAAAACGTCCTCGATTCCGACTGTTACCGAACTGTTGAACATATACTGCCTATCACTGCTCGCCGTGTTCCAGACACCGTTTGCCAGCTTATATACAATGTTCGGCACAGTTTTGACTATCACGATTTTGTACTCGTAATTATTGCCGTAATCGTCATAGACCGTCAGGACATGCTCGCCCTCTGCCGAATAAATAAGTTCATGATACGGTACGCCGTCAATGTAATAGTTCGCGTGACTGGAAAGCGTTACACTATTACCCACAAAGATCCTGTCAGCTTTTAACGCGTAGAGTTCGTTGCCATCATGCGCTGCCGCAGGCGTTCTCTGCCACCAATAGAACGAACTGACCGACTCCGCGGCATACTCGGCGATGACCGCGTTCAAACGTTCCAATGTAAAATATGCGACCTCGGTATTCTTATCCCCGGATTTTTTGTAAATATAATATTGACCGTTCTTCGCGTTCGCGCTGTCAATACTGTCCATCGGAATGCCGCCGTTCCATGTGTTGCCGCTCCACGTGGCCGTCCGCACAAGCGCGTTTTCTCTTGCCGCCGCAAACGCAAAAGCGTTTTCGTAGCTTGCAAACGCATACGCGTTTCCGCTTCGGTCCTTCGCTTCCCAAAATTCTTTATTTAAAGTTTCGGATATGACATCGGTACGCGTTGCCGTAAAAGTTGCCGTCCAAACATTGCCCGCCGCGTCCGTGCTTTCGATGAAATACACGCCACCGTCAATCGTGCGGATCGCGTTGCCTTTGACATAATTGATTCCGTTTACCGTAACGTTTACTATAGGCGCGTCCGTCATGGCGTCGCCGTTTTCCCAAGTGATCGTTACGTTACCGGCCGCATTTCCGCCGCTCACGCCGTTAAGGCTTACCGCCTTTGCAGCACGGTCTATAATAACGGCAAAGGTTTCGGAGCGATTTCCCGCCTCATCCTCGGCATAAAACTCATAACGTCCCGCCGATGAATAAGTGAAGTATTGGCTGTATGCAATGAAGTTATCCGCGCCCGGCAGCCGCACATAACACGTCGTCGCCACGCCGCCTGCCGACATGCTGATACGCGCTAGGTTCGTATATGTGCCGTTGGTCACGGCAATCTCGTTTGCGTAAAGCTGCACAATAGGCGCGGTAGTCAAAAGATAGATTTTGCTTTCCGCCGATACATTGCCGGCGCGGTCAATGGCGCGGAAATAATACCAGCCGTCCCCGGATGCCGCCGTGATCTCGCCGCCGTTGTACATTTCCCACGTCCCGTTCGGGCGCTTTATTTCCATACGGAATACACCGCTTACGCTGTCCGTAGCCGCATACTTAAAAGCCTTGTTCGTGTAGCTTCCGCTCTGGACATTCGCGCCGCCCGCTGTCAAGCCGCCGGACGGTTTGCTTAAATCCAGCGTTACGCTTACAGTCTCGCTCACATTCCCTGCAAGATCGACCGCGTAAAAATAATAGGTGCCCTCTGCAGTCAGTTTTGTTTCCGCCGTGTAAATTGCATAACTGCTTGCGCCGGGTTCTTTGACATACATGATTGTAATATCGTGCTGTGTGCCGGTAGCCTCAAACATTATGTAACCGCTGTTGGTATACGTTCCGTCAGCTACAGCCGCCGTTCCCGCATACACCGTGCCCACCGGTGGAACCGTAATCAGGCAAATCGTATATTCATCCGACAGGTTTCCGGCGTTGTCGTAAACGCGGAAGCTATACCAGCCGTCCCCGCTACCTGCCGTTAATTCTCTGCCGTCATAAGTTTCCCAAGACTTGCCCGGCTTCTTTATTTCCATGCGCGATATACCGCTGAGGTTGTCGCTTGCGGAATAGCAGAACGCCGTATTGATATAGCCGCCGCTCTGTATGCCCGCCGTTCCAATGGGCGCGGTTGTGTCGATAATAAAGGTATAGACCCTTGTGTAACCGTTGTCGTCGTAAAACGCCAAAGCGTACTCGCCTTCAGCGGTTATAGCCGTTCCGGATAAGTAATCCGTCGTGCTGCCGTTAACGGTAAGCCGCGCTTTTGCTTCGTCCGTCCATTCAAACCGGACTGTTCCGTTTGTGCTGCCGCCGTCGATAACGCCGGACAGCGTACCTGCCGGCGCGGGTTTAACATATTCTTTAATCGCCGTAACAGTGTCTAATCCGCTTCTGAAACTGTCCTCGATAACGGCTTTGTAAATCCCGTTCCTGTAGAACTCATAAGTCAAGCGGGATATAGTTATTGCATGGCCGTAATCGTCGGCCGTAAGCTGAGTCCAAGTCTGACCTCCGTCCGTCGACCGGTAAACACCGATACTTGTTATAGCCGCGTTCTCGTCAAGGCTGCCTTGTATGTTAAGTTCCAGGCGCTTGCTCTGTTCATTTTCCGTAAACACCGCGTTTGGCGCGCTTAACGAAAGCACAAAAACTATTTCTTCCGATTCGCCGAAGTGGTTGATTCCTTTTACGGTATACTGCCCGCTTTTGTTTATAACGTACTCGTCGCCAAGGCTCAGGATCGCAATGATTTTACCCGTGCTGTCCGCAACAATATACATCGCATAATCGTCGATGCCGTCAGTTATTTTGACCGTTACGGCTTTCGTCAGCCTGTATTGCCGCGCGGCTGTTGCCGTGTTGAACACACCGCCGCCTGCAACCATATATTTTACCGCGGGCGCGCTGCGCGTTATTTTAAGCGCATACTCATAGCTGTTTCCGTAATCGTCATAGACCGTCAGGGTATGCAATCCTTCCACGGAATAGGTAAGCCCGCTGTACGGCACTCCGTCGATCAGGTAGTTGGCGTGGCTGCCAAGCGTTATGCTGATGCCGATGAATACCCTGCCGTCTTTCAAGCCGTAAAGATCCTCGCCCTGCGCCGCTGCCACCGGTGTCTTCTGCCAGTAGTAGTATGACTTGACCGTCGCGGCGGCGTATTCGAAAATGACCGCGTTCAATCTTTCCAGCGTAAAGTAAGCGACTTCAATATTTTTATCGCCCGATTTTTTGTAGATATAAAAGCTGCCGTTCTTTGCGTTCACGCTGTCGATGCTGTCCATAGGGATGCCAACGTCCCACACCGCGCCGCTCCATGTTCCCGTCCTGACAAATGCGGCTTCGCGTTCTTTAGCGAAAGCAAGTGCGTTATCATAGCTCGAAAAAGCAACGGTTCCGTCAGCCGTACCGTCGGTACTTTCAAAATAAATTTTATTCAGGGTTTCTGAAACAACGTCCTTGCGCTTTGCCGTAAACGACGTGTTCCATGTGTTGCCCGCGGCGTCGATGCTTTCAATATAATACTCGCCGCCGTCGATGGTATGTATGACGCTGCCGTTGCTGTACGGCACTCCGTTTATCGTTACGGAAACAATGGGCGCGGTATTTCCGCTGGCGTCGTTTGACCACGTCACGCTCGCATCGCCCGACGCTACCCCGTCTGTTATGCCGTTCAATGTAACCGGCTTTGACATGCGGTCAATGATGATTGCGAAACTACCTGATCGATTGCCCGCCGCGTCCTCGGCGTAAAACTCATAGCGCCCCGGCGCTGTATAAATAAAGTATTGGTTATAGGCTATATAGTCTTGCGCGCGCGGCAGTTTTACGTAGCATGTTACCGACGTGCCGCCTGATGCCGACATACTTATGCGTGCAGCCGTCGTGTGCGTTCCGTTTCCGACAGGCTGTTCATTCGCGTAAAGCTGAACCGTAGGCGCGGCGGTCAAAAGGTTTACTTTGCTTTCACCCGACACGTTTCCGGCGTTATCTATTGCACGGAAAGTATACCAGCCGTTACCGGAGCCTACGGCGATCTCGCCGCCGGAGTAGGTCTCCCACGATTGTCCGGGACGCATGATCTCATAACGCGCAATGCCGCTCACGTTATCCGTCGCGGAATACTTAAACGCTGTATTGACATAACTGCCGTTTACCACGCTTTCACCGTCTGAGGTAATCGCGCCCACCGGCGCAGTCGTGTCTAGCGTAATATTAACGATGCCGCTTACGTTTCCGGCATTATCGCTTGCGTAGAAATAATAGATGCCTTCTCGGTATAACGGAGTTCCGGATACATAGGAGATATATCCGCTTGAATCGGGGATTTTTGCGTAAAGGCTTGCCGTAGCAGTTCCCGATGCGGCGGCGGTAAACGCGACATAGCTTTTATTGGTATAACTTCCGCTTGGTACTGTTGTCGTACCCGAGTATACCGAAACGGAAGGCGCGGCGGTTATAAGCGTAATCTGACTTTCGGCCGATACGTTCCCCGCCCTGTCAGTCGTCCTGAAATAATACAGCCCGTTTGCGCTTGTAGCGGCAATCGTTGTTCCGGTGTATGTTTCCCATACGCCGTCCGGCTTCTTAATCTCATATTTTGATACGCCGCTTAAATTATCCGAGCCGATATAATAAAATGATTTGTTTGTAAATGCGCCGCTTGATACCAGCGAGCCGTTTGCGTAAAGGCTTCCCGTGGGCTTTGTAGTGTCTATCGTAACGCTTACCGTGTCGCTATAATTGCCGACAACATCGTAAGCGTAAAAGTAATACGTTCCTTCCGCCGAGAACGGCGTTCCCGCTACGTAGGAAATATAACTGCTTGAGCCGGGGACCCGGACATACATTGATGACACGCCGCTGCCTGCGTCCGTAACTGAAAATTTAACCGCGTTGCTGTTGGTGTACCCGCCGCTTGCAAGCGTTGTACTGCCGCCCTTAATAGTAACAACCGGCTTTGTCTTATCCAACAGGATCGTTACCGTTGCGCTTACGTTTCCCGCCCTATCTACCGCGTAAAAATAATACGTGCCGTCAGCAATAAATTGTGTTCCAACCGGAAAGCTTACATACGATGACGACCCCGGCTGGCGGACGTAAACCGCCGACAGCTCTATGTTGTCCGAAGCCTGATAAGTGATATATGAAGCATTGGTTATCTTACCGCTCGATACGGCGGTTGTCGCGGCGTACAGAGTACCCACCGGCGCGGTGCGGTCTAAATAAATGATATAATCGCTCGTTCTGTTGCTGGCCGCGTCTATCGCATAAAAGGTGTATTTCCCTTCTGCTGTGATTGTTGATCCCGACGAATAAACCGAATAACTGCCGCTGTCTTTTTTCATATAACAGGTCCGGCTGTTTGCGTCGCTCGATGTAAAATATATATAACTCGATGCGGAATAGTACCCGCTATTAACTGCGCTGCCGCCTGAATATAACTGTGCTGTCGGGACGGTTCGGTCAATCGTTACACTATAAATTAAGGTTTCGTTCCCGGCCTTATCCTTGGCATAATAGTAATATGTTCCTTCCGCGGTCATTGTCACACTTGACCCCACGTAATGCGTATAATAGCTTACGCCGGGCGTTCTGATATAAATGCCGTCAACGCCCGTCGTCGCATCCGACGCTTCAAAACTGACAGAGGCCGTGTTGATAACCGCGCCGCTGCTGAGCTGCGAAGACGAACTGCTGTATGCTCTGACCGTCGGAGCTGTGCCGTCTTTCGTCACGTTTATAACGCTGCTTGAGTTGCCTGCATAGTCAACGCAGTAGAGTTTATATAACCCGTCCGCGGAAAGTATTGCGCTCGGCCCGCCTGAGACATACGATGCGCCGTTAAGTGAGAAATAATAATACTGAACTCCGGAAAAATCATCCGTCGCGCTATATGTGATAGTATGCCTGACTGTACTGTTATTGGATACCGTTGCGCCGTTGGCATAGGCTGTCATAACCGGCTTAACAGTATCTAAGGCAATCTTGTACTCGCCGGAATAAGTTTTTATACCTAAAAAACCTTTCTTGACCGCCCACATTGAATACCAGCCGTTTACCGATCTTGAAAAGCCTAACCTATCCGCGCTCGGTGTGTAATCATATTCCTCGCCGTTTACTTCTCGTAATCTTATCATGTCGGCGTCGTACATGATCGCGCCCCACATACCGTTTACATAACTGCCGCTGGAAATATAAGTTGAGTGACTGTTTTTTGTAAGCTGTAATGACGGCGAACTTGCCGCCATTACCGATATACCGCCGTCATCTTCACCGCTCTCCCAAAGCATCGGCGAAGCCGCCATAACGGTGGCTGCCTCTGCCTCGACGCGGTTCGTTGTTCGGTCTATCCGCGTAGCCCGCGCATAGATCGATAATCCGAGCAGTACCGCCATTATTGCGAACAATACGCTCAGGATTATGATTTTCAGTTTCCTGTTATTTCCCATTAATTTTCTCCCATTTGAATTTGATGTCTTGTCATTTCCCTGTCGCCGCTTGTTTCCTGCATCGTACGCATGATTTTCTCGCGCAGGTCGTCTAAATCGCGTATCAGGTGATCCTGCTTCATAAGCACCGCGCGGCGGTTGCATTCGTCGATAACCTTTACAGCATCCTCGAACTGTCGGTTATCCAGCATTTGAAAAAGTTTGACGCGCTCGGCGTCGTCCATAAGTTCCGCAGTCGCCCGGCTCGCCCTGCCTTTCAGGTTCTCTATTACGATCTCCATGCGGCGCTCGGACATTTTATTGGGGCCGGACGGTTTCGGTTTCTGTACAGGCGGCGGCGCAATTATACGGTTACGGTTCTTGATATCGTAATACAACGCGCTTTCATCAAAGAATTTGCCCTGCTTGTATTCCTGCACCGTCAGTTCCATGGAAAGCGACTGGCATTCAAAGCTCGGCGTGAATTTACTGCGTATTGGCTGGAAACCAAACACCGTCACAATGGTATTACCCATGTTCCCCGGCGCGTTCAACTGTTGCAGCTCTATTGGATAAATAAGCGGGCGTTCCTTGATGCTGGCGTTACTGTTTACATCGTCCGCTTTTATGGTGTTATAGCCGACGCTGCGCGTAACCACCGATTTATTGCCGCATCGCTTAGAGAAGTCGTCTATCGTCTTTTGGTCGGTCGAACCAATAAATGCCTGAATATTACAGTTGGATTTTATGATCTCCGCTACTTTTTCATCGTAGACTTTTGCAAGCTGTGCGTATGACTGCACGACCATGCACAGCCAGATCTTGCGGCTTCGCCCGACGGTTATCATCTGCTCCAATTTGTGTACCGCCGGAATATTCCCGAACTCGTCGAGCAGAAAAAACACGTGCCGCGGCAGGGTCAGGTCGGGATATGCATTCGCTTTCCGCACCAGTTCCTTATATGCCTGCAATATAACCATCGCCGCTAATGGATGCCTTGTGTCCCTTTCGTCCGGGATTTGTAAAAATAACGCAGTCGGCTTTTCCGCCATTTCCGAAAACTCGATTTCGTTCTCACTTGTAAGGCTGCATAAGGATATGTCCGCAAACAGGTTGAGCTTATCGAACAATGTGGATAAATAACTGCCGCGCGTCTTGTCCGCCGTGTCCAGCACCTGACGCCCTAGGCTCCGTGACCGTGCTGTCGGCGGCCTGCCGGAAAAATAACGGATAAGCTCGGCGCAATCCTTTTCCGTGTTTGTCGCTACGTTTTTGATATTATAGAAATTGTATTTTTCTTTTGTCATACCAAGATCCGGATTTTCCGAATCTTCAAGCATTGCAAGCTCCACCGCAAGGCAAAAGTGTTTCGCTCCGCTCTCCCAGATAGGTTCCTGCTTATTCGTTACCGGGCAAAGCACCGCTGCGATATCGTGCAGATCCTCGTAAACAAGGTCGAATAACTCCTGCTTTTTAACACCGAAGGCATTCTCCAATTCGCTGAGATCGTAATATTCCCGTCCGTCAAATGTATAGCTTCCTTTTTCCTCGTCGGCTTTCGCTTCCGTCTCGATCCGCAGCATCCGCTGATAAAGCGAGTACGGACGCTCCAACGGGTTCCACCGTATCGAGCGGAACGGATTTCGAAGATCCAAAACCTTGACCGTATACCCTCGCTGCTCAAGGCTCTTTGCGTGAAGCTGAAAAAGCTCGCCCTTCGGATCAGAAATAAGCATAGACGGCTTGGCTTTACTCTCGGCCAGGATCTGTATTGAAGGGTTTATAAAAGTAGTCGTTTTACCGCTGCCCGTGGTGCCTATAACCAGCGTGTGCGCGGGCGGCGCTATGTCGATATGGTATCCGTCCTCACCCTGTATCGCGCGTATCGGTATGCCTACGTAATTCTTTTCTTTAAGTGTCTCGAACGTCGAATACTTAAAGTTTTTCCGGATATCCTCGTCGCTCTGGAATTTGGCGCGTTCTAAGTTTGTTTCCACCTCGTTGTCGCGCTTGTGGCCTTTGATAATCCGGTTAGTCGCTTTGAGCCAGTAATGCCGGTAATAATAGAGCGCATATATAAGCGCTGCGGCGGCTAACAGGAATCCGGCGTATTTAAATGTATCGCCGTGCGCCATCAGGTAGACATTTAGCTTTAATCGGAAATCGTTTTTGACAAGACAGTTAAAGATAAAACCGCCAAAATAACAAGCGGCCGACATAATGCCGACCGCGATAAGAATGCCTTTAAGTTTATCACTCCATTTCATCTGATTCCATTACCCATACCTCGTTATCCTTCTCCGATTTTTTAAGCTTTTCCATGTACTCTCTGAATGCGTTTAAAGCCTCCTGCTCGATTTCCGCGTTAAGGCGCAGACAATAAGAGAAAACCGCTTTCGTCGTTTTCTTCTTCGCCCACTTCCGCGCCATACGACGGTTGTTTGATCCTGGCTGATTGTTCGGCACGGTTTTTCCGTCCGGATTGTGCTTCTCTTTCTCCTTAAAGTTTCGCGTCGTGTTTATAACGTAATTGCCTAGTCGCCTGTACACGTCCGCCACAACCTTTTCCGTCGTCATATACGAAGACCAATATTTTTCGTCTATCTTTTGCGAAAGTAGCATTTCCCGCGTATTCGCGTCCCGGCGCATCGCCGCGTCGCAAAGCTCGGTAAACGTGTGATATATCTCCGAGCTTGATTTTATAAGCAGATCCACAACGCGCCTTATGTTCGGGCGAAGCGGTTCCATATTATCGCTGTCGTAAGATAGCCGCCCGGTTTCCGGCAACAGCGGTATAAGGTCTGCAATCTGCTCCTGTATCTCCGTCAGATTGCTTTCCTTGTTCTTGTCGCTGAAAAGGACTTCCTTTGCTAAATCCGTCAGGTTTTTCCGCGCCAGCTTTAATTCCGCCGTCACATCGGTCAGACGCTGCTGTACCGCTATCTTAAAATGGTCTAAAACCGCTTTGGAAATATAGCCGCCGGAATAATTCTTTTCATCGCCCCCGCGCTGTGTGAACCGCTGCGGCTCATTCTCAAAAAAAGAAATATGTATGTGCTTATATCGGGTATTCTCATGCAGTCCTGCGTACCACGTCATATTTTCCGGGTTCAGCCCGGCGCTTTTAAAGAAGCGCGGAAGCTCGGCAGTCAGTAACCCCACGGCTTCCTCATACCCGCACATGTACTTATTCCCGAAATCCTGCTGAAAAGCGATCACCCCGTCCCAAATAATGCTCTTGGTTTCACGGAGCCGCTTTTTTAGTTCAGCCTGCTGCTGGGCTGTTAATAATCCGCCCTCATTAAATACCCCTGTGCTTTTTTCTTTATTACCGGAATAAGCTACATAATCTATTTTCTGTTTAGAGCCTTGATTGACATAACTGACATAATTAAAATCCTGATTGCAGGAATAGAATTTGCGCTTGTCGCAGTACTTTGCAAAAAGGAACGGCGTATTTAGCCGTTCCTCCGATTGCACAAACCCCAAACGAAACACCAATGCCGGTTTGCTCATTTTCCCATGTTCCCCCTATATCGCTTTGATCACGTTTTTAAACCATATTGTTTTTCAAGATTGACGATTATTTTCTCGAACCGCGCCGGTAAATCGTCAAAAAAACCTTGCTCTACCTGTTCCGGCGGCGGCATCTTCCCGCCGATCTGTGCAAGCATCATATTGTATACTGACGACAGTATGCGCCGGTATAATGACTGGTTGACGTTCATGTGCCGGAACTGCGTCGTCATGTAAGTACTTAATTCATCTATTTGTGCGCCCAGCTCTTTGATCGTTCCTTCGTCACGACCCATAACGTTAAGCATAGATACCGATGCCGGCTTATCTGCCGATCCGTTCGCCGTTTTCTCGGCGGCGATATAGCTTTCATATCCGAGTTTTAATAAAACTACAAGGAAATCGTTTTTGTTTCGGTATAAGTCTTGTACGCGCTGTATCAAAGCGTCCAGTTTCATTGCCCATTCTGATTCATAAACCCTAATTGTATGGGTCACTTTAAATTGACTGTTCAAAATTTACTCCTCACTAAGTCATACTTGTATTTTAAAGCGGCGCGAAAGGCTCTGCCTTCCCTCTTAACTTTAAATAATCAAAACGACTAATGGAACCGGTTTCCCGCGCCGCCTCAAAACCTAAATAATATTGCGCGTATTGTAATGACGGACTTTTATGTTCCGTTTCCTTATTCTCCGGTAAGGATCAGGGATACCCATTGCCGCCCAATCAATATACCGATGCGCAAATTCGGCTTTGTAGTGCTTAATAAACTTACGGGCGAGATCGACTCCGATCCGTTCGCCGGATAATATGGCGTAAGCTACAGCCATTTCGATATCCAATGTGTTTGCAAAACTGCCGACCGTCTGACCGCCAAAGACTAGAACTCGGTCCATTACATCAGGTTTTACCGCCATGAATCCCGGCGGCTCATATTTAATTTCTTGAGTCATTTTATCTCCCTTCAAAAAAAGTCCTCTCATATATAAGCCAGGAACTATGTGTTTAACGCAACCCCCCCCCTCTTAAATAAAACTATCTAATACTTTTTTCTGCACTTTTTTTATTACATTACCGACGCCTTGGCGGGTTATTTTAAATTCTTCTGCAATCTGAGTATGCGTTTTATTATTTATGTAAAACTGAACGGCTATTTTCTGTTGATATTCAGTCAATCCCAAAGACAGCGCTTTCATAACAGGGGCTTTTTCTGCCTCTTCACGTTGTATTAAGATTTCCAGCGGATCAAGCTCGCTTGAAACAAGCGAATAAGTTTCCTGATTCCTTTTAAACGACTGATTTTCCCAATAGCCTTGAGTATTCTGCCGCTCTTCCTGTTCCATAAGCATTTCCAAGGATAGGTGTCGGCGCGTTTCCTTGCGTTCGATCCGCCGCTCATTTTTTTGCATTTTTTCGTATTCTCTTTTAAATTCTTCCTTAACCTCCACTTCCTTGACGCGTCCGCCAGCAATTGCATACTTAATTAAAACCATTTTTTTGCACTCCTTCAAATTTTTTTCGAATGAAAGGACGTGTACTGACAATGCTTTGCAAAACTATAGAATCTTTTTCGTCAAGACCGACAGCAACCTTTTTGAACAGAAATTCTTGTTCTTCTGTCCAACCTGTATCAAATGCCGAATAGCCGTCTAAAACAAACACTCCTCCGCCGTTCCCACGCACGGTACCGATAGGATGATACAGGATCAGATACTCAATATCGCGTCGGATCGTCATTTTTGAAACTCCAAAACGGAACGCCAGATTATCGTATGTATCCCGGCGCTTTACGTTTAGGTATCGCAATATTTCGATCCGCCTTTCGACAGAACTCTGCAACCGTATCACCTCCCCTTTCATTCGATGAGCGAAGTTTAGACGGTAAAGTGTTCACCTAATGAACACTTTAAAAAAATATTTTATTGATACTAATATTTATCCTGTCGCAAAAGACAGAAAAATGTCGAAACAAAAAAAGGCACCGCGACCTTTCCGATCGCGGCACTCATGCTTATTATTTCCGTTATTTTCTCTGTTCCTTGGTAGTGCATTCCCTAACCTCCGAACAGGGAATGCACTTGCCTCAAAATTTTGTCATATTTCTACGGCTTTCCCCATATATTTGTATATTACAAATATATGGGGCAAATCCTCATTCTCACCGAAACATGCCCGAATGCAAACCGAATCCTTTCGACAAAAATGCGTTTTTTATGTTATTTTGTCGCTTTGATACCTTAGCCTGTAACCGATATCCCGTATGGTTTCAATACAGTCTTTTATTTCTGGCCATTCAGCAAGCTTATTTCTGAGATTCCTGATTTGAACATAGACTGCTTCATTGTTATCAATATAAAAAGGTTCTTTCCAAACCCTCTCATATATCTGTTCCAAACTGAAAACTCTGCCGGTACTCTCAGCCAGCATATAGAGAATATCGAATTCTTTTTTTCTTAAATCTAGGGAAACATCGCCTATATATGTTAAGTGAAAATCCGGATACATTACCAATTCCGAATAGGAAATATAACGAATAGGAGATTTAGCATTAAAATGACTTTTATTAAATCTGTCGAACATTACTAATCCACGTATTACGTTTTTTTCACCATCCGGCAACCATTCGGAATAAACATCGGCCCCAAGTTTAATCGCCTCAACTTGTTCCTCATACGAAGGCGTGGAAGTAATAACATGAATAGGAAGAAAAGTTGAAGCTTTCAGCAATGGCAAAAGCGAACGAAAATTTATGCAGTCCGCATTAATGCCGACTGCAATAAAAATATCTTTATTTAAATGCGAAATAGCATCATGAATTGTATTAACACGAATAATTTCTATATTATGTTTTTTCCAAATCTGATATCTGTCATAAAATTTTATTATATCAGTATCTACTGCAAGTAATTTCCTTTGTAACATTATTAATACTCTTAATTTTTTTTATTTCATTTGCAAAAAAGTATTTTTTAACGCAGGATAAAGCTGCTTAAATATTTCATATTTTTTCTGATATTTTACTGCGAGATCTTTTTCCGGAAGAATGGATTCTTTTACTTTTACGCAAGCATTTGCCGCATCTACAGCAGATTTATATTCTCCACAACCGACCATTGCGAGCATTGAACCGCCGTAAGCCGGACCTTCTTCGTTTTCTAAAATGTCTACGGGGATATTTAAAATATTAGCAACCAATTTAATCCATACAGGGTTCTTGGCTCCGCCACCACAGAGCTTTGTTCTTTTTGGATTGACACCGTTTGACTTTGCTATTTCAAGACAATCTTTTAAGGCGAAAGTTACACCTTCCATAACAGATAAAGTGAATTGCTCTTTAGTCGTATCCGGTCGCATTCCTATGAATGCACCTCTGGCATTAACGTCGTTATGCGGGCTTCTTTCGCCCATCAGATACGGCAGAAAGAAAATATCATTAACGCCGAGATATTTTTCCATCCCAGCCATTTCAGTTTTGTAGTCACTTTTTAGAACGCTGTTTACCCACCAGTTTGTACACGATGCGGCAGAAAGTATACAGCCCATCAAATGATAGCTTCCATCCGCATGGCAGAACGAGTGAAGAGCGTTTTTATTATCTACGCTGAAATTGTTTGAAGAAATAAATACAGTACCGCTCGTGCCGAGAGAAATATTGCAAGCACCCTCGCCCACAGTTCCCGTTCCGACAGCTGCGGCGGCGTTGTCTCCTGCACCGGCTATTATTTTAACAGTATCGCTTAGTCCTAATTCTTTTGCTAAATCTTTCTTTAATGTTCCGACCACTTCATAGCTTTCATAGAGTTTTGGCAACCATTCTTTCTTAACTCCGCAGATTTCGCACATTTCTTCCGACCATTTGCGTTTTTTTACGTCGAGTAGAAGCATTCCGCTGGCGTCGGATAAATCCGTGCTAAATTCGCCGCTGAGTCTAAACGCAATATAATCTTTCGGCAGCATTATTTTAGCTATACGGTCAAAGTTTTGCGGCTCGTTTTCTTTCAGCCAAAGAATTTTTGGAGCGGTAAAACCGGCAAATGCAATATTTGCGGTAAGTTCAGACAATTTTTCCTTACCTATAACTTCGTTGAGATAATCCGTTTGCTTTTGTGTTCTGCCGTCATTCCAAAGAATTGCTGGGCGGACAACATTGCCGCTTTTGTCCAAAACGACAAGCCCGTGCATTTGACCGCCGAAAGATATACCTTTGACAGATACCTTGTCCTGCCCGTCAAGAAGTCTTTTTAGTCCTCTTATTACTCCGCTATACCAGTCTGTCGGATTCTGTTCGCTCCAACCGGATTGCGGATAAAATATAGGATACTCCTCTGTTGCAGTCTTTAAAATCTTACCTTTATTATCTATTAATAAAAGTTTTACTGATGATGTTCCGAAATCTATTCCAATATATGTATTCATAATCTTTATACTAACCTTATTTCAGTCGTTCTTAAATATTCCGATTCTTTCTGTTTTCATCGAGTTTATGCTGCGCTAACTGAAATCAATTTACAATAATCTAAACAATAATCATCTTTATCGGTAATCGGCATCTTTGACAAGAAACCGATTGCAATTACTTGATCGCCTACAGCAATTGTTTTTATTCGCTCTCTATCCTTAACGTTACGAAAATAAACACGCATTGATGTTGAGCATACAATATATGACATTGCCCAACCTAGATTATAATTTGCTTCTGAAACTTCAAAGCTAACTTGAATGGCTATGCCTTCAAGAGGATGAACGAAATATTTAGTACCTTTTATTTCGTTATAAAGCGATGAAGCATCATCAATAATGTAAGGATTCTCATATGAATATGATATTTTATCTTTCAGTTTATTTTCTAGTTCATCAATTCTATTTGCGTAATTTTCCAAAAGATCTTCTAACTCTGTCAATCTATCATTCTGATCATCAATTATATCTTTATAACTAGAATTTTGACATCCGACCAAAAACAAAGCAACACAAACAAACATGATGACAATAAGTTTCTTCATGAAACACTCCTTTCGCACTCAATATATTATTCTAAATGGTTTGGAATTTTTATATGATTTATTAAATTGGATTTTTGCTCCCATTACTATTCTTTAAATAATATCTGATTGAATATCGACTCTAACCCCTCCTGATTACCGCTGCCGGGCATCACGGGCGCTCCGAGCTTATCTGCATACGCAGCAAGTTCTTTAAGGTCGGTTTTATTGTCCACGATCTTTTTGCCTATTCCGTTATTAAAAGAGGAATAACGCTTTGAAATAAAATCATCTATTCTGCCGTCTTCAATAATCGCCGCTGCCTTGATAAGACCAAGCGCAAAAGTGTCCATACCTAAAATAAAACCTTTAAACATATCCTCGTAGGTGTAAGAAGGTCTGCGATTTTTAGCGTCGAAATTGAAACCTCCGCTCATTCCGCCCGCTTTCAAGACTTCATACATACATTTTGTTGCTGTATAAACATCGAACGGAAATTCATCTGTATCCCATCCCAACAAAGAATCGCCCTGATTAGCATCGATCGAGCCTAGCATCCCGTTGATAGCGGAGACTCGTAAATCATGCTCAAACGTATGCCCTGCTAATGTTGCGTGGTTAGCTTCGATATTCATTTTGAAATCCTTGTCTAATCCGTGCGCTTTTAAGAAACCTATAGCGGTTGCCGCGTCGAAATCGTACTGATGCTTCATGGGTTCCTTCGGCTTAGGCTCTACGAGGAAATCTCCTTTAAAGCCGATACTTCTTCCGTAAACTACAGCCATTTTCATAAGGCGCGCGATATTTTCCTGTTCGAACTTCATGTCCGTATTGAGCAGCGTTTCGTAACCCTCTCTGCCGCCCCAGAATACATAGCCTTTGCCACCAAGTTTAACCGTTATATCTAAAGCCTTTTTGACCTGAGCCGCTGCGAATGCAAAAACGTCCGCGCTGTTGGTAGAACCCGCGCCGTTGCAGAAGCGGGGATTTGAGAACATATTCGCCGTCCCCCATAAGCATTTAATATCCGTACCTTTCATCTTAGTAAGTATATAGTCGCTTATTTCGTCAAGGCGCTTATTAGTTTCTTTTATATCCGAAGCTTCCGGAATAAGATCAACGTCATGCCAGCAGAAATACTTAATACCAAGTTTCTGCATAAATTCAAAGCCTGCGTCGACTTTCGCCTTTGCGTGCTCCATTGTGCCGGCTTTTGCACCGAAAGACTTATCCGCAGTGCCCGCGCCAAACATATCCGAGCCGGTTGCGCACATATTGTGCCACCAAGCCATTGCAAAAGGCAGATGTTCTTTCATCGGCTTACCTAATACTACTCTGTTTTCATCGTAGTATTTGAACGAAAGCTCATTTTTACTTTGGCTTCCCTCGAATTTAATTATCGAGATGTTATTGAAAATTTCCATATAAAATACATTCTCCTTAAATTTTTAATTTTCTAATGTGATTTTTATTGCTTTTTGCCATAAATGTTTTTTTGCTGATCTTGCCGTTTCTTCAATTTTCGGTTCATATCGCGCATAATTGGATGCATTGAATTCAAAAGACATTTTTTTTGCCGCTAACATTGAAACTCCGATAACAGAACATTCTTCATTATTTGAGGCTGCAATTTTTGTATCAGATAAATCGCTCTGCGTTTGCATAAGGTATCTGTTCTTTACCGCGCCGCCGTCTGCTTTGATTTCCTCAAGGTTAATTCCGCTGTCTTTCTTCATCGCCATAACGACATCGTCAACTTGAAAAGCAATACTATTCAATGCCGCGGCCGCAATCTCCGCTTTACCGGTTAATCGCGTCATTCCGGTTATTACTGCTTGTGCATCGGATTTGTAATACGGCGCGGAAAGCCCGCTGAATGCAGGAACTAAAACTGTCGTATCATTCGGATTAGCCTTTAGAGCCAGTTTTTCCGCTTCGTCAGGCGAAGAAATCAGCCCTAAATCATTTTTCAGCCAGCTAATAACTGCCGCAGAATAATTTATATTTCCTTCTAAAACATATTGAAGTTTATTATTTATTTTCCAAGCAATCGACGTTGCCAACCCGTGATTTGAACTTACTAACTTGCTGCCGGTGTTCATCATAACGGAAGTACCTGTACCGTAAGTTGCTTTTGCCATACCTTCATCCAGACAACCATGTGCAAACAATGCGGCGTTGGAATCTGCCATTATTGCGGTAACCGGAATGCGTTTTTCTAAATATCCGTTGAAATCTGTTGAGCCAAAATCGGAATCGCTATCCATTACTTCCGGCAAAGCAAAAAGCGGTATATTAAAAATTGAACAAAGCTCTTTATCCCACATATGAGTATGGATATTGAAAAGTTGAGTTCTGGCAGCGTTTGAGTAATCTGTTTTAAAATTTCCTGTCAAACGATAAACGAGCCATGCGTCAATCGTTCCAATCATAAAAGTTCCGGTTGGTTTAATGTTGTTTAACAACCACTCAGCTTTAGCTGCCGGAAAATAAGGCGACAATTTCAATCCTGTTTTTTGTTTAATAATTTCTGAATATTGAGAATGGGAATCACAGTATTTTTGTCCTCGCGAGCACTGCCAAACGACGGCATGAGCTAACGCTGCATTCTCATCAAATAAAACCGTAGTTTCACGCTGGTTTGTTATACCGACTGCCACTATATCGTTTTTATTAATCTTGGCTTTTTCTGTCACCTGCGGCACAAGCGACAAAACATTTTGAAAGATTTCTTCCGCATCGTGAGAGACGTATCCTTTATCGTCAATTATCTGTCGGTGCGGCTTATCGCAACGCGCTGTAATAACACCGTTTGAATCAACCAATACCGCCTTAGTTCCTTGCGTGCTTTGGTCAATACCTAAAACATATTTCATTTCAGATACTCCCACACTTTTGCGGTAATGCCCGAAGCGACAAGTCCATAATGTTCAAAGACCTGCTTTCCTGTGCCCGTGATTACGGGTGAATCCGGAAGCGTGATTGATAAGACTTTTTTAGGATAAGTTCTTGAAACAATTTGAGCAACTTGCGCGCCTAGTCCTCCGAACGGAGAATGCTCCTCTACCGTTACGATAAAATTTGTTTCTTTTGCCGCTTTAATCACCGCTTCTTCATCTATAGGCTTAACGCAATACATATCTAAAACTCGCACAGTTAAACCAGAGCGGCTTAAAATTTCTGCCGCCTTTTTACACTCGAAAACCGTTTCGCCTGTTCCTATTAAAGTTAAGTCTTTACCGTTGCAAATCATATTGGATTTGTTAAGTTCAAACGGAACAGACTTCTCTTCATAAACATCTTCGACCGCATTTCTGCCGACTCTTATATAAGCAGGTTTATTATCTTTCAATAATTCTGTTATAAGTTTTGCCGTTAATAATCTGTCGCTCGGCAAGTATACACGCATATCAGGTATCGCACTCATTGCGGCAATGTCCTGCGCGGAATGGTGCGTCATACCCAGCGCCCCATAACTTACGCCGCCGGAAATTCCTATTAGCTTTACATTGGTTTTAGAATATGCCACGTCTACTTTCGCTTGTTCATAGCTTCTTGTGGAAAGAAAACAAGCGGGGCTTGCCGCAAAAACTTTTTTGCCGCAAGTTGCTAAGCCTGCCGAAACCGAAACGAGATTTTGTTCGGCTATACCGACTTCTACAAACTGCTGAGGAAACTTTTCGGCAAACGGCGCGAGCGATGCCGAGCCTCTTGAGTCCGAGCAAACGACTACAATATCCTTATCTGTTTCAGCTTGCTGCATCAGCACTTCACAAATTATTTGACGGTTAGGTATCTTATTCATTTTGCAGCCGCCTCCTTCTTAATAAGTTCTGCCATAGCATCATCATATTCATATTTTGACGGGATTCTATGATGCCACGAAACGTTGTTTTCCATGAACGAAACTCCGTATCCTTTCGTCGTATTACAAATGATTGCAGACGGCGCGCCGGCATGAGCTTTAGCGTTTATAATTGCATTGTCAAGTTCCGGAATGTCGTTGCCGTCACAGCTTTGGACAAACCAGTTGAAACTGTTGAGCCTGTTAAATAAATTTTCGTGGCTCATAACCGTTTCCGTTCCGCCGGAAATTTGCAGACGGTTGCGGTCGATAAGCAATATTATATTATCTAGCTTAAAGTGTCCCGCACTCATTATGCCTTCCCAAACGGATCCTTCAGCCAGTTCGCCGTCACCGCAAACTACATAAGTTTTATAGTTTCTTTTGTCCATTTTTCCGGCAAGCGCCATCCCGACGCCGACCGACAATCCGTGCCCTAACGAACCCGAGCACATCTCTATTCCGTTGATTTTATTATGCGGATGACCTATCAAATTCGAGCCGAAATCAGAGAAGGTTTGTAAGCTCTCTTTTTCAATAAAACCGGCCTCGGCAAGCACTGCATAATAGCTCTCAACAGAGTGCCCTTTTGAGAGTATAAACCTGTCTCTGTCGGGCGATGAAATCGTCTCAGGACTGACTTTAAGGTGGCGGAAATACAGAATCGACAAAATGTCCGCGACGGAGAAATCGCCGCCTATATGCCCTGTTTTAGCCTTAAAAACCATATCTAAAACTGTTCGCCTTATTCCAAAGCGTTTCGCGTTCAGATTCATTCCTCATTCTCCTCTAATAAAAGCTTTTATTTCTTCGTCGTTATCGTCGTATAAATCAGGCTTGATATTCAAATATTTACATGCCTCAAACAACGCCGGAACAACGTTTTCGTGAATGCCTACGCAGTGATGAATATACGGACCCTGAACAATTTTATCTTCGAGTTTTTTCAAGTTTTTGACCTCAACCCAAACGTAAGTTCCTTTTGTGTAAGGTCCTTCTACACCTTTTGCATTACCTAAAAGTAATGAATATTCTCCGTTATCGCCGTCAAATCTGACTAAACTCATTTCGCCCTTTTTAGCTTCAAATTCAACTGCTCCGGGATTGGAGAAAGCTAAAGGATAACCGATTGCGGGCTTGCAGCTTGCACACGAAAGCGGCCATGGTCCACAGTGCTGCAACAGTTCTCCGTTTTCGTTATCAGGGTGACGGACAGTCCAATCCGCAAAGAATGAACGCTTTTGACCGAGTGCCGCTGCTTCTACCATAAGAGCCGTAATCGCGCCATGAATATCCGTTTCGCATACTACAGGAATGCCCTCTTCGTTCATAAGAGAATTTGCCGCACAAGGCATAATACCTATCTCGCCCTGCAACGCATTCCAGCATTGAATTGCGACCGCATTACAACCATATTTGTTGCAAAGATTTTTCATAGCAACTTTTAACGCAGCTACGTTTTCAAGCTCGTCTTCTTTGATTTTTATTATAAAACTCGATTTGGCGTAAGCTACAACCTTCGCCACTTCTTTCTTTTCTGCTTTAGCCTTGTTGATCTCCTTCGTGAGTTCAGGCATCGGGATAGGCGCAAGCTGGACGTTGAATTTTTCTAAGAGTTCTCCTTCGTTGCACATCGTTGACCAAAAATCAAACGGACGCGGAGCGATCTGAAGTATGCGTATATTGCGGAAAGTCTGAACGACTGAACAAACCCTCAAAAAATTATCTATTCCTCTTTTGAATTCGGAATCGGATAAATGACAATTACAAAGATATGTAAACGGAACTTTGAAGCGGCGCAGTACCTTACCGGTCGCAAAAAGACCGCATTGACTGTCGCGCAGTCTTATGCCGTTTTCGTCCGGTCTTTCGTCGCGCGGTCCCCACAAAAGAACGGGAACATTCAGTTCTTTTGCGAGTCTTGCAACTTCGTATTCTGTGCCAAAATTAGTATGCGGAACGAACAATCCCGCCACCTTTTCTTTTTTAAACTTTTCGGCAATTTTAATGCGATCACATTCTTGATATAGCAATCCTTCTGAATTTATATCTTTAATGTCCACAAACTCAATGCCGAGTTCCTCTAAGCGTTTGCGCGTTTTATCCGCAAACTCTATCGCCGCAGGTGCCGAAAATATACTGCGTCTTGTGGGCGCAAAACCAATCTTAAACATTATAATTTTTCTCCTTCTTTACGTGAAATTAAAATAGCTATGCCCTCTTTTGCCGGTAGCGGTATTTTCACCTTTCCGTTTACGTCGTCTAAAACCTTCTTACGAGTCATTTCCCAAACATCAAGGACTTCAACCTTATATTTTCCGTTCATCGGCAAAACTTCGTGAACAAAAGCTGAACATGTTCTTGCCAAATATCTAAGTCTGTAATCTTCATTATGCGACATAAGGATCGTCTCGTTCAAATGCACCTCATGTCGGTCAATTTCAGATAAGCTATTCATACAATCGTTATAAATCTTATAAGTCTCAGGGTTTTCAACAGCGCCGTTAGGGTTATGATTCGGATGTGTCCCGTACGGCTGCATAACTCCGATTTCGTATATTAAATCTTTTAAAAACTTAAACCTTGCGGGGCTTTGTCCGTATAATTTACCACCTTTTGCCCACCAAAGAACTTCGTTGTCGCGGTGAAAAGTTTCTCCGTGTGATACGTATCCGCACAAAACCGAAACAGTCCACGCTTTATTTATTACCTCAAATGCCGACAGATTTCCCCATTCGAATTCAATATCGCCTTCATAGCCGAATTCGTCAAAAATTACCGGTAAGTTGTATTCTTTTTTCCAAAGCGGTATCTTTCTTTCATTGCGGCTTTGAATAGACAAATGAGTCATCCAATCGCGTTCCGGATACAACACAAAGCAGTGATGAATCGAGGTTAAATGCCTGTACGGATCATTTTTAAGCAGTTTATCGCCGAAAGCGTCCCAATCTTTCATAGTCTTTGCAATCACAGTATCATATTCGTTTGCAATACTCCACCAGATATTACGATAACAAGAAAGACGGCTTATGCAATAGTCAAGATACGCAAGGTTTGATTGCAAATTCATTCTTGCAAATCCCCACTTATCATAGGGATGAAAAAGGATTAAGTCAGCCTCTATGTTAAGATTCCGCAAAGCTGAAAGGCATTTATCTAAACGATCCCAAAACCTGAATTCGGGTTTTGAAACGTCCCAATTACCCTGCCCGTCTTTACAAAAAGGAAAAAACTCCGGTTCGTTATTGTTGTAGGGCATGCTTTTAGGGAAAACACACATTCTTATTTTATTAAACGGAGCTTCCGACAAAGATTTAATCGTTTCATTTATCAATTCTTCTGACTGATTGACCCAAGCGTAACATGTCGTGCCAACCGGAAAATATTTCGAGCCATCCTCATAACAAAAAGTTAACTCCTTTGTGATTACACGTCCGTGATTATTTCCTGAGTTTTTAACGCATTCAAAGCTGCCGCTGTCTTTTATCCCGCCAAAAATCCTGTATTCCCATTCACCTACTTTATCCGGCATAAATCTCACGACATATTCTTTATCGGATATTTTAAAGCCGTTGATTACTTTCGTTTTTTCGCCGTCAAAAAATTCGCCAAAAATCTGCATTTTAGCTTTGTATTTAAATTCAATAAAATCATATAGCTCTATTCTTTTCATAATTATTTATAAATTTTCTCCGTTTGTTATGATGATTTCAGAATAAAAGTCTTTTGTTATTCCTATTTTATTGCTGCGTCAGAATATAACCTGCGGTTTTTGCCGTCAATTTTTTTACTAGTTGCAACACGTATTATGTCTTGCAAACGTATGTCGCCGGACGAACTGCCGAGCATTATTTCCACGTCGCCTGCCTCAATTTCCCATTCAGACTGATTGTTAAAAAAAGCGGTTTGTTCGGGATTGAAAGTGAAAATAACTCTCTTTTCCTCATCAGGTTTTAAGCGTATTCTTTTAAAACCCGCAAGTTCCATAACGGGGCGCGACCTTTTAGCATATTTATCACTTATATAGAATTGAACTATTTCATCGCCGGCGGCTATGCCGGCATTTTTTATTTTCATTGATATTTCAATATCTTCGTCTGCCGTTGCTGGATTATTGTTTATATGCAAATCTGAATACTGAAAATCCGTATAAGACAGTCCGTGTCCGAAATAATAACGCGGCGCGTGAGTTATATCAGCGTAAGATGATAAGCCTATACTCCCGCCTTGATGATAGGACGATGCGTTGTAGTGATTATACACAATCGGAATCTGCCCTGAATGATAAGCAACAGTAACGGGGAGTTTACCGCCTGGATTATACTCGCCAAGCAAAACATCTGCTATAGCGCGGCTTCCGAACTGCGCTGGACTCCACGCTTCCAAAATTGCCGAGGCGTATTTATCCGAAGCGTCGGAGGAAATCGGTCTGCCGTCCAGATGAACTAAAATGATCGGCTTATTAAGTTTTGATAATTTTTCTATCAATATTTCCTGACATAGCGGCAAATTGATATCGGTGCTGTCTACACCTTCGCTTGTCGAATTCATGCCGCCTGTTCCGTATTTGCCGCCGACTGTCATAATTATAACTTCAGCGTCTTTCGCCATATCTATCGCATCGTTATGATATGACGTATCGCTTCCCGCATAAGGATACCCGAAAGAATAGCTGATGCGTGTATTTTTTAAACGCTCTTTCAACTCCTCAAACAAAGTTTTTACATTCGGATACATTTCATAAAGCAGATTTTCAAAATCCTTCTTCACTTTATCTTCTTTAATTACATTACTGCCTTCATAACATTCCGCGCCTTTCATGTTTCCGGTTTCTAGCCCCGCCATTGTGCTCATTGCGCTCAACATACCTTCCGACATCGCATAATGCGTATAACCGTTAAAGTTAGGGCGCGCCGTCCCGGCATGATAACCGATAACCGCAAGCTTTTTAATGTTCTTTTTAAGCGGAAGCGTTCCGTCATTCTTAATTAAGACTATCGACTCCAATGCAGATTGCAATGATAATTGTTCTTTTTCCGAATCTGACAAAACTTCCTTGATTTTTTCCGGTGTCATAGCGAACGGATGCTCAAATAAGCCCATTCTGAATTTTGCTTCCAATACGCGGCGAACAGCTTTGTTAAGAATCTCTATATCCAACTCTCCGTTTTCAAACATTTTAGCAAGCTCATCGTTATAACAGCGTTTAATTTGCAACTCAACATCCAATCCTGCGCTGATTGCCGTCGCGCCCGCGGAAGTAAACGAGTCTGCAACCTTTTGCGTTTCATGCAGATTGGAAATTGCACAATAATCGGCAACGGTTATGCCGTCAAAGCCCATTTCATCGCGCAACAACCCGTTCATAATTTTTTCAGAAGCCGACACGGGAGCACCGTTAAGCACATTGTAGCAAGGCATTACTCCCCTTAAGCCGCTTTCATTGATCGCTGCTTGAAAAGGTTTTGCATATATTTCTCTTAAACGGCTTTCAGAAACGTCACATTCAGTGCCGTGAACACCGCCTATTGAACGGTGAAATCCCAAAAAATGTTTCGCCGCCGATTCGGGCATAAGATTTTTATTCTCTTTTTCTTGCAAACCCTTAACATACGCCGATCCCATTACGGCAACGAGCGTTGGATCCTCGCCGTAAGGTTCTCCGTAACGCCCCATTCGCGGATCATGCGAAACGTCCAGCACAGGAGCTAATATTTGGGCAATACCGGCGGCTGACGCGCCTTCGCCGACGGCTTTTGCTATTCTTTCTTCAATATCGGGATTAAAGGACGCGCCGCGCGCAATTCCTGACGGAAAACTTACCGCATCTTTTAAATACAAACCGGAAATGCCTTCCATGTGGAAAATTGCCGGTATTTTATGTTCGCTCAAATTAATGACAGCTTTTTGAATATTATGCTGCATTTCAACGGCGTCCTCAACGCTTTTGAGCATACGCATTTCTAACGCTGAAACGTGCCCTGCTCCTTGAGGATAGTCCTTTAATTTTTCGATATAGTCCGTTTTTGTTTGCGGAAACAGGCAGACGATCTGCCCCATTTTTTCCGCTACGGACATTTTCCCAAGCAAGTCCTCCGCCCTTTCTTTTGCAGAAAGATTCTTATCCAGATATTTTTCCAAAACTAAAGCTCCTATTCGTAATCTTCTATTTTCCATTCGTCGAACCAATCGATATATACCGATTCGCCGTCAAATTTCAGCGGCAGCCACACGTAGTCAGCAATCGAGGTGTTACTGCTAACGTCAATAAAAAAACTTTTATCTTTGTCGGTAAGCTCGTCGTCTTTGAGTCCGTCGCAGAAACGCTTTTTGAACGCTTCGCCGTATTCGCTATATTTTAGCTGCATTTGATCGGGCAGCCAGCGGTCGGCGCAGGCAATGTAGAGTTCTTTTTTACCTTCAACTTTAAAAACGCTTGATATTTGCGAGTGAAAAGACGTATCGGATAAATCACCTCTATGCGGATTGCCTAAAACTCTGTATGGACCGTGCCAAGTGTCAGCAACGGCGACCTCGGACGGATTAGGCAAATATCCCGTTGTGCCGGACGTTAATAAATAATGCTTGCCGCCTCTTGAAAAATGAGCCGTCGCTTCACGCACAAACGGAGGCCCGATATGCGGAAAATGCGTGCTATAGTAGCCCGTAACGTTTGTATAGTCGTCCGTAAGATCTGCGCAAATTGTTTCACTATGCACTCTTTCAAAGTAATAATAGGCTTTTCCATCTGGAGCAACTACTAAATCAAAATCGCCGCCGCTCATTCCCAAAGGCTTTAATCCTTCGCGTACTTTTATGTACGGGCCCAAAATATCATCAGCAGTTAAAATCGTTTGCGTTTGCGTGCCGTCGCGGTTCATAACTTTTATCCAACAAACATATTTCTTTGTGAATTTATTATAAATAATATGCGGTCTGTCCATCATGGAACTCGGATGAAGCGACGACTTTTTATCGTTTGTTTCGGGATGAATAATAAGTCCTTTATCTTCCCAGTTATATAAGTCTTTTGAAGTATAGCAGCGTACGCCCCAATGCCAAATATTATCTTTTCCTGTAGTTTTTTCTTTGTTTTCGCCGTACCAATAATAAATTCCGTCTAAAAACATAACCGAACCGCCGTGCGCCTGTATGCGGTTTCCATTAGTGTCAAGCCATACCTTACCGGGTTTTATACTGCTAAGTCTCATTTTCATCACCTTTGAACTATTTTTAATATTGAATCAGAAATTTTTGCCAGTTCCGGATTAGTAGAAATGAGATCTTCGAAACTCATTTCAAGCGCAAAATGACTAATTTGACTATAGGCAGGACCACCGAGTGCGTTTTTTAAAATGTTTGCCGCTTCAGCGTTATCAAGTATTTCTTTTATTTTGATTTTCAAGGAATATTCTGACGGCAATAAATTGCTTTCGCAATTTACTTTATAAGTATAGCTGCCTGAGCCGACCGTTTCGTTCTCTCTACCGGGCAATTCGATCTGAGCCTTTGTATTGACGGGAATATCAATTTTAAAATCGACCATTCCGTCTTCATACTTATATTGCACCGCAATATTGCCGTATACGCTCTTAAAACCTGCGTTTACATACGGTATCCCCTTTACAAAATAAGGTTTGATTCTTATCTTTTTATAACCAGGCTCCAAGCAATCAATACCTGCTAATTTTCTGTACATCCAATCGCCAACAGAGCCGTATGCATAGTGATTATAAGAATTCATACTTGGCTCGTAAAGGTCTCCGTTTTCGGCTATTCCGTTCCAGCGTTCCCAAATTGTTGTTGCGCCTTTTTTCACCTCGTATAACCAGCTGGGATAATCATTATTCAACAGTAAAATCCCCGCCAAATCATTAAGTCCGTTTTCCGATAAAGCATGACACAAATAAGGCGTTCCGACGAAACCTGTTACCAGGTGGTTATTATGATTATTCAAATTCTTTTTTAAGTTGCTTGCAACGCGCTCTCTGAACTCATCCTGAATCAAGTTAAAATACAGCGCCAAAACGTAGGCAGTCTGCGTTTCGCTCACCAAGCGTCCCGTTTGCGTAATATATTCTTTCCTGAAAGCGTTGACTATCTCCGAATAAAGATTTGAATAATACTCATAATCCTCAAAATATCCAAGCACCTTTGCACTTTTTGCAACCAAATCGGTGGAGAGCGCATAGTAAGCGCTTGCGATAAAATAAACGTCCGTCGCTCCGGTTGTGTTGCCCTCCTCTCTGTCAAGTCCCAGCCAGTCTCCGTAATGGAAATTTTTCTGCCACAGGTTGCCCGTGGAATTACGACGGATGTATTCTATCCAATCTTTCATACTTTGATATTGATTTTTTAAGATTCGTTCATCCCCGTATACTGTATACATTGTCCACGGAACTATCGTCGCGGCATCACCCCAACAGGATGAAGCCGTTTTTTGAATGCGGAAAATGTCAGGTATAACATCCGGCACACCATTCTCAACGGTTTGCGCTAAAGCAAGATCGCCGAGCCACTTTGCAAAAAACGGCGCGACGTTATAATTAAAAGTTGCCGTTCTGCAAAAGACGTCGGCATCCCCCGTCCAGCCCAGACGCTCGTCGCGCTGAGGGCAATCGGACGGAATATCGAAAAAGTTATCGCGCTGGCTCCACACGATATTTGACTGAAGCTGATTTACGTTTTTATCGGAGCATTCAAAAAATCCGGTCTTTTGCATATCGCTGTGCAGAACTACAGCCGAAAAATCATCCAACCTGATTTTATCCGCGCTGATTCCCTGAAGTTTAATGTATCTGAATCCGTGAAAAGTGAAATGCGGGATTAAAACTTGTTCCTTGCCGTTTAGTATAAAAACATCTTCCGCTTTCGCCTTTCTTAAATTTTCCGTATAAAAATTATCTTCTTTATCTAAAACCTCTGCGTGATTAATAATTATTTTATCGCCGCGTTTACCTTTGAACTTAAATTTTACAACGCCGGTAAGATTTTGATTAAAATCGACAACTATTTCTTTTTTAGGGGTAATTATCAGTGCTTGCGCCTTGATTTCTTCAATAGGACGCACAGGTTCATTGATTTGGGAAATAATTTTTGATTTTTCATACGATAAAATATTAACAGGATATTTTTTGTCGCCGGCGAAAGTCGTATCGATAGTTTCACCGTCAAAAAAATCGCTCGCCTTGATTTGAGACTCTTTGCACTCCCATGAATTATCTGTTTTGAAAATTTGAGTAGTCCCGTCCTGATAATCGATATAAAGATCCATTAAAAAAGCGGTTTTATCGCCGTAGTTATTTTTAGTACATAAAAATCCCAGCGTACCTTTATACCAGCCGTTAGCAATCAATGACTCAAGCTCATTTTCTCCGGTTTTCAATAAATCCGTTACGTTGTAGGTTTGATATTGCAGACGGTATCTGTAGTCCGTCCAAAACGGCGCATCATATAAATTTCCGACTCTTTTGCCGTTTATAGATATTTCATACACGCCAAGAGCCGTTGCATAAATTCTTGCGCGCTTAACTTGTTTTGTAATGTTTACGGTTTTAGAAAAAGCAGGCACAACTTCTTCATTTTCAAGCGTCGCCGAAATAAAATCGCCTTGAAAGTTTTCGCCGCCGCCCAGTCCCGTTTCGAACTTTAAACTGCTTTGAGCGGTTTCGCCGTGATTATCTTCAACCTCTAGAGTTACCGTATATTCCGTTTGCGGCTTCAAGGGTTCTCCGGTGTATTCTATATGTACCGACTTGTCCGAAAAAACTTTACCGCTGTCCCAAACGGTAATGTCGCCGGCAAAAACTTTAATATGATAATTTTTTAAAACAACGCCGCTCTTATCCGACTGCATCACAAAACTGAATCTCGGTTTTTTCTCATCGATCCCAAGAATATACTTTTGATATTCTATTGCAAAATCGCTTATTTTCAGCATAGCACTTCTCCTGCAAATTGTTTTTTCCCGGCTTTCAAAATACCGCGACTAATTTATCGCCGCGGTATTTTTTTGTTTAATTATTCTAGCGCAATCGCCTTGTTTCTTAACGCTAATGCGGTTTCGTAATCACGCTTTTTAAGGTCTGAACAGAAAGTCGACCAGTTGCTATCAATATCCTTATCGCCCTTGATATACGGCCAAACGCTTTTGTACATATATTGCTGTTCAATTTTATTCAGTATTGCTTCATATTTAGACGAATCTTCACCCTTCAACAAGGAGTTCGCCATTCCGCCGAAAAAGCCGGTATTTGGATACTTAACCCACTGCATACGGCTATTAAGATAGGTCTCATTATACCCGTACTTTTCATATTTATTGCGACTGATTCCGGGTATTCTTGAACCGTTCATAGCGCTTTGTATACCGTCGCGGTCTTCTTCGATAAGAGCCACTTTCTGATAATACGTTACGCCGTCTATAACTTCAGTCGTATACGCCCCGTCGTTTAGATTGTACTTATTATAAAGCGGATCGTTCAATTGTTGTTGCTGCTCTTTGCTGAAACCGTAGGTTTTTAGTAACGAGCCTTCATCGGAAAAGAAATAATCCAAAAAGCTGCAGAACAAGCCGATGTCCTTTTTATTATCAACCGCTTTATGCGTTACGACAATTCCGCCGCCCAACTTATCTGCCTGAAACATCGTGTACGGGATCTTCATTCTCTGATCCGCGCCGCCGTACGTACTCATATCGTTAATAGGCTGTGCTGCACCGTAGACGACCATATCGGTCGTTAAAGGTGTAGAATCTTTTTTCAGTCTGTTGCCTAAACTTGACGGCATACTGTTCCACAAACCGACCTTACCGTTTGTAGTTAAGTCCTCGTCGATTTGATAAAAAGCGTCGGTATTATTCATGAATCCGCTGTCGATCCAGCCTTTTTTGTACCACTGATTCATACATTTCAAGTACGCTTTGAATCCGTCGCCGACAGCGCCGAATGCCGCCTGTCCCGTTTGAGCGTCCTTATAGAATATCGGTCCGCCGCCGCCGAAAGCGCATACGAGATCGCCGTTGGCAATATATCCCGGACTGTATAAACTCATCGGATATCCGTCGGTAATTTTAAGGTCGCTGAGCGCCGTTTTGAAAAGATCCAGCATCCATTCCCAATCGGAAATAGTGACGGGATCCGTTCCGTCCCAGACGACACCGTTTTCTGCGCACCACTCAGCATACCATTTCATGCCGCGGTTAGTTCCGTCGTACTCGACGTTTCTTTTTTCCCAACTGGGAAAAGTCACGTTATCCGTCCAGCTGTCGGGATCGCTTGCGTCGGCAAAACTGCCCGTAAAAAGTTTATTGCCGCCGCTGTCTTTTGCGTACTTTACTATCCAATCACGGCGATAACAAATCCCGTAGAACTGTGCAGTCCAGTCAACTGTTTCGTAGACACCGCCAATTTTCAGGATTTTACGTTCTCCGTCTATCATAGTCGTCAAGTACGGCAGCAATTCAGGATTATCATTCATCAATTTCTTATAGTTGGGCATATACTTGTCAACATATTCAGTTAAATCGATTATAATCCCGTCTTTATATAACTGATCGATGCTGTTGCCTGCAGTACCGTACGCCGTGTCGATGATTTCCGGATAGCTGCCCGTAGACATCATATTGTTTAAAGTGTCGACCTCGCCGTTAAGCGGCGGATGCTGAAAAGTCAGCTCGATCTTTTGATCTTCACCGTTATCGCCGTCAAAAGTCAAGTTGCTCGTTACGTATTTCATTATAGGATTATCGTCGTACGTTCTGTAGTATGTAGAACGCTCCTGAGTTCCCATCCAATACGTGAAATGATTCGGTCCCTTATTTTTATTACATCCTGCAAAAACGGAAGAAAAGCCGAGAATCATTAATAGCGATAAGGCAATGGATAATATTCTTTTTATTTTCATCTTTTTCACTCCTGATTATTTATTTTTTTTATCCCTTTACCGCTCCGCCGATCACGCCCGCTTCAAGCTTTTTTTGGAAGAACGGGAACGCTATAAACATAGGCAGCGTTGCGGCAATTACGACCGCGTGCTGTATCGTCAAACGAGCATAGTCCGGATTACTTTCCCTCAAGACTGAGCTTGAAGTATGGTTTGCGTTGATAGTATTGATAATAAGCAACAACGGATGCTTGGACGTATCGTAAGGAACATATATTTTTGCGGTAAGCCAGGAGTTCCACGCTCCGACAAACGTATAAATAATCGTTACGACAAATATGCTCATACACTGCGGCAACATGATTTGAAACATTATTCTGAAATGTCCGGCTCCGTCAAGTCTTGCCGATTCTACAGTCGATTCGGGCACGCTCCTGAAGGCGTTGGCGCTCATTATTACGTACATTGCCATAGTTGCGTCCAGTAAAATAACTACGAATCTTGAATCGGTCAGATTTAGTGAATGCATGATCATATAGGTCGGTATCATACCGCCGCCGAACATCATCGTAAAAACTATGACTACCGTCATTACCGTCTGCATTTTTGTCTTGCGGCTTATTGCGTATCCGCCCAAGACGTTGATTACTGTGCCGAAAGCTATTGTGCCGACAACGTATACAAGAGTATTAACGTAACCCGAAATCATATCCGGCTCTGCAAACAAAAGCTGATAACCCTTGAAACTGACTTTTCCGATAGGTAAAACCAGCAGTCCGCTGTTACCGATAAGTTCTTTACCATCGGAAATTGAAGCCATCAAAACGTGCCACATAGGAATGATGCAAACAAACGCGGCAGTCAGAGCGATTATTATTAAGATTGTATCGGCTATGCGTCCGCCGACGGTAGGTGTCACCACCATACCGTGTTTGAGATGTTTTTTGTTTATTAACGTATTATTCTGCATAAAGGCTCCTTAAAACAGTGAATAAGTCGTAAGTTTGCGGCTTAACCAATTTGATCCGACCAAAAGAATCATAGATACCACTGATTGAAAAAGTCCCGAAGCCGAGCTTATGCCGTAATTGCCTGAGCCTGCGCCGCCCAATGAATAGCGGTACGTATAAGTATAAATATTTTCGCTTACATCAAAGTTTGTCCCGCCTTGCATAAGCAGTACGCGGTCAAAGCCGGTTCTGAACACAACGCCAACTTGGATGACCAGCAACATTATCACTATCGGCAAGATAGAAGGTATAGTTATTTTCCACATAACCTGCCAACGGTTTGCTCCGTCTATCGCCGCCGCTTCATAGTAGTCGCCGCTGATGTTTGCGATCGCGCCTACAAACAAAATCGAACCGAACCCGAAGCCTTGCCAAATCCCTGAAAAACAATAAATAAGCCAGAATACCGGCGGATTGGGATTATACAGCCAGTCTTGCTTTTCCAGACCGAAAGCGCTTAAAAGCGACGTGATTGCGCCGTTTTCGCCCAAAAAGTTTTTTAATAATTCAACTACGACGACTGCCGCAATAAAGTTAGGAAAATATGATATAGTTTGTATTACGCGTCTGAACCGCCGAAATCTCAGAGACGAGACAATTAACGCAAAAACAATAGGCGCGACGAAAGCGAGCGAAAGGTTGAGCAATGCCATGATCACTGTGTTGCGGATGGCTAAAGGAAAGGTTTCGCCTAGAAACAGCTCCCTGAAATTCGCCCAGCCTACCCAAGCGCTTCCGCTAAAACCTTTGATAGGTCGATAGTCCATAAATGCCGTTGCAATACCGAACATAGGCAGATACGATACTAAAATAAAGTAAGCTAAAACGGGAATGAAAATAAAATAAACGACTTTATTTTGCTTCCAGTCCTTTTTCCAGCTGTTTTCTTTATTCAGCTTAATTTTTTTTAATTCTTGTGTATCAGTTGGCATTTCTCACCCGCCCCTTATAAAATAATTATACTTTTAGCGTTGTTACAGCATAGATTACAACTTAATAATTAACCTATGCCGTAACGCACTATTGGTATTTAGAAATTTAAATCGATAAGTTTATCCATGGGCAGCTTAAGTAATGAATCAAAGTCCACATCTGCGGCAACTACAAATATTTTTGTTTCAAATGAAATTTCTATACCTGTTGAATCAGCAGCAAATACACTGTCAATATTACCGGCAGTTTCGAAAACAAATTTTACAACAGGCATTCCTGTCGTCATATCAAGTTCCCATGTCCCTGTGTCAACAACCAAATCACCATTAGCATCTGCTACAGGAATTAAAGAATTGTTTAAAATTGCTTTGCAACTATAATCATCATAAAGTTCTATGCGGAAATCAGCATCAAACGCGCCTAAAACATTAACTTGGGCTGTAGCTTCAAATGTTGCTTTAACTGAACCGTTAGAAATATAGTTCCATAATTCTAAAGTATCGGTTCCTTTTATGTAAGAAGCGCTTTTGCCGCTAACAGTCAAGGTGTAAACATTGCTGTCGGCAGTGAGTTTGAAACTGCCGTTCGTTTCTTTAGTCCAGGTTCCTTCAATTCCGGTTTCACCGATAAAATCTTCGAACGTTTTATTATGGTATAAAACTAAAGTTGCGCCTTCTACGTTATCAAAGTAGAAAGTATAGATCGGTGAAGCAGCTTCTTTCGAATCATCGTACTCAAAATCAGGCTTATGCTTAAATACTCTGTTTTTGATTTGCGCAAAAGGTGCGTCTGCGCCGTACAAACCGTCTTCCGCTAAACCGAATTCTTTTACTCCGCGCGTATAAGAATTTGTAACTACTTTCTTTGTTGTTGTTCCACTTACTTCAGTACCTTCGGCTGCGCCGTCTATACCGGAGCCTTCGTATGTAAATGATTCATCTTTTACTTCGTACGTACCGGCGTCGGTTTCAAGCCAGTCTTTGGCGTAATACGTTCCGTCTTCCCGGAAACGATAAAATGCGCTCATGCCATCGCCGAGAGTCCATTCATAAATTCCGTCAGTAATTTTTGCGGGTTCAGGATCCTTACCACATCCGGTCATTGCAAATGCACCTAATAACAGGCACATTACGGTTAAAATCACAAGTAATTTCTTTTTCATCATTTTTCTCCTTTATATCGGTTTTTTACAAACCTGTTGTTGATTAAATTATAAAATACATTTTTATGTTTTTATGTCAATATATTTACTTTATTATAAAAATAATCGCTTTATTTATTTAACTTTTACTCTGACACGCACTAGATTTCTGATTTTAGTGAATTCATCCGATTTGCCCCCGCTGCGGTTCGAAGACACTCTTGCCGTTACGAAATATATTCCCGGTTTCTGATAAGTACAGGTTTCTGAAACGGTCATCTTTGTCTGCATAGGTTCAATTCTGTTTTTATGAGGGAAATTCTGTTCTGAGTCAAAACTGAACTCAACGTCGGTAATATATCCGCAGTCTTGCGGCAACTCAACATCGAGTCTGATATTAACGGACTCGCCTGCTTTTACTACGGCGCATTCTTCAGAATTTGCTTGCATTTTCAGCAGCGACTGAATACAATTTCTTTCTTGAGCATTGTTCGCTAATATTAACTGTCCGTCATCAACTTTGTAGCCTGTCGTTTTCGCCGGCTCGATGCTTCTTTCTACCCAATCGCTCAAATCAAGCAACGCCTGATTCACCATACCCAGATAAGCGGTAACATAAAGCTCGTCTATCGTTGTGCTCTTATCGTCATGATAAGAATTTTCGGAATACCAAAGCCTTACGTTTTCATCGGGTATTCCGCCTTTTACATTATTTACTTTTTTTCTGTACCAATCCGCTTGCCAAGGAAGCGCCGCCTCGTCGCATTCAGCCGCAACGATTATTACTTTTGCCTTAACGTCACCCGTTTGCTGAGTTCCGGTGCCGTTACCAAAGCTTAATGCAACAGGACGCTGTGGATAAATCGGATTTTTATTTTTGTCGCGGTATAAATCCCACGTTATAAATTCAGGCGCAGGAACTATATGACGGTGATAAGTTTGGATTGCTATGTAGTCTGAATTGTCTAAAAATACTTTGTCGCCCTCTTTTAGTATTTCTAAAACTTCTTCAACAGAACCGGTTCCGAACGCGTTCTTTAAAAATATTTTATACCCTTCTATCGACTTGACCGCCAAAACAGCGCCGGCGGCTTGTCCGCTTTCAACTTTGACGGTAAGTCCCGTTAAGTATAAATTTTCATTATCGGGCTTTTTCTCAATTTCAATAAAAGGCTCTCCGGAAAATCCGCTTTGCTGAACCATTTTCAAAAACGCTTCGTTAACTCCGTTCAGAATTTTTTCAGATTTAACAGACGCGTCTTGCTTTTGCGGAATATAAATATTACTTATTTCAGTATGAAAACAAATTCTGTCTCTTACAGCCGATGAGTTTTTATCTGCTCCGAGATACCCCGTCAATTCCCAAAAATCCTTGAAGTATCCCGGATCCATCATTTTAACTCCCGGAGCAAGTACGGATAATGACCCGTCATCCATTTTTTCCGAAATAAGCCAGCTTTTTATCGGCACTCCGAATTTTGTCGCCTCGATGAACGCTTCCTGTTCTTCACCGTCAAGTCCGAACGTGAGTTCGTTATTGCTTCCGGGTTCAATATTGTCTTTAAGCTGTTCGTATTTATTACGCAAAATCCGCTGAGCGTGAGCGCGTATCGTCATACAACTGGGCAATGATACCGGTGAGCCGATAACGTGCGGCACTCCGCCGTCAAAAGCGTTCGTATTTTCAATGCAGCTTATAGTTTTATATCCGCCGCCGCTTCCGCCGTAAGCGTAGCCGTACGGACGGGAGCAACCGTACATTTTTTCAGCCACTACTCTTGAATACTCCGCAACGGCGGCGTTTGATTTATATACGATAGTTTGATCGCCGGATGACGAAAACTGAGCGCTGCTTCCCATATTAGTCGCGCAAAAATATGCTCCGGATTTTAGCGCAAACAGGATTTTGTCGTCAGCCTCGTGCATATCCAGATAAGCGACCTCTTCGTCCGGTCCGGGAAACGGACACAAATGCTGAAAAAACCGCCCTTTAAATTTTTCTTTTTTTGGAAAATAAAAAGCAAATTTCACGTTCGTATTCTTAAAACCGCCGTGAACAAAACGGTAATCCTCGTCACCGCGCATGCGCCATTCATCTATATCAATATAAGGCTCTGCCCACGTCGTATCCTTTTTTGCTTCGTAAATATCACTCATAAATAACTCCTGCTTTTTGAATTTACATTTTCATTCTATAGTTGATTTGGATCAAAGTATACAATTAGATTTGTTTTTATATCAAAAAATTCGCTAAGGGCTTGAAATTAACAGAAAAATTTGCTATTATTGTTATTGTGGAGGCAAAAGCATGGACAAGAAATTATTTTTAGAATTTGCAAGATGTCAATTTGAAATCTTCGGCTTTCCTGTACGCATATACGAAAAAGATCAGGTTGTTGCTACTTTTGAACAAATGCAGCTCGATCCGATTTTTCAGGTGCCTTTTGAAAAAATAATGCTTTACGAGGCTAAGCAATCCGAATCATCGGTTCAGATAAGTATTGCGCAAAATATGCTTACTTGCGGAACCGTTAAGCAAAAAAACAGCGACATGATTTTAGCCGTCGGGCCCTGTCTGCCTATGCAAATTTCCGAATATATTATGAAACAAATTTTTTCTACCCCAGATAACGTCTTTGACCCGCAAACGACAAAAAATCTGTTTCAATATCTGAATACGATTCCTCTTATTCAAATAGAAAAACTAAAGCTGATACTTGAAAACTTATGTATAAGCATCAATAACGAGCTTCCTGACATTGAGAGCTCGTATGAACCCAAATATTACATTGACAAAAAAGTCTATCAAACCGTTATTGAGCATACAGAAAAAGTCAACTACGGTGAAACTGAAAAATTAGAAATGTACGATTTTGAAAGACGTATTCAGTACCTTATCAGAAACGGCATGACCGCTCAACTGAAAAAAATGTGGAAGGATTTCTACAACGAAAACACTTGTATTTCCGAAGGACTCCTCCGTCAGCAAAAAGATAACTGCATTATGGCAATTGGCTTGATTTCAAATACCGCAATGTCTGCGGGATTAAGTTCAGACGAAGGCTTCAAACTAAGAGAAATCTATATCCAACAAGCCGAGCTTTGCAGCACGTCCCGCGAAGTGATGAAACTCAGATACAATATACTGATAGACTTTTGCGAGCGCGTTAGAACTATGCAGATCAAGCCCACAGATAGCCCCGTAGTCGACCGCGCATGCAATTTTATCGTCGAAAATCTTATTAACAAAATCAGCCTTGACAAACTTGCAAAACATTGCAAAACAAATAAAAGCTATCTTTGCAAAAAATTCCGTGAAGTGATGGGCATGACTATTATTGACTTTTCCAATCTGCAAAAAATAAACGAAGCAAAAGTCCTGCTAAAATTTACCGAAAAACCTTTGGTAGAAATAGCAAACTACCTCAATTTTTCATCCCAAAGCTATTTTCAATTAGTTTTCAGGCAACTGACAGGCATCACTCCCAAAGAATTCCGCGAATCAAATCATTAAAACACAATCATTTCCTTTAACTCGCCATAAGCTGCGCCGATATTTACGCCTTTTTTCAATAAAACTTTCACTTTCTTTTGAAGGCTTGTGTCCTCTTTTAATTGTTCGACCGGTGTTTCGGGGTCCGTTAAAAAAAGCCAGCCGAAATAATGCTTTTCATCTTCAAAAACTTTCATGACGTTGAATAATTTCTGAAAGCGCAAAATATTCGAATTTTCATTAAGAAGCGGCGTTAATGTCGGGGATAACAGCCATGTATGGCAGGTAAATTTTGCATTTATGTATTCGGGATAAAATTTAGCTGCAAATGCTTTACATTGCTCAAAAGCATCTTTTATATCAGACAAATGCAGTCCTGCATCTGTAGGAATATGGATATTAATTACCTTTCCGTTTTCAGCATTTTCAAACTCAAATTCTAATGTTCCAAGACGGAAAATACTCATATTTAGATGACGGTACGTCCACCATGAACTTTCAAATGCGTAAAATCCGCGCTTTTGAAAACTCTCACCGACAAATCGAGTAAAGCATTTCATGGTATCGAGAAAAATCTTTTTTTCGATACCTTTTTTTAAGTACTCTTTTAAACAGCGTCTTGCACATTACAACTGTAAAGTAAGCATTTTAATATGTCTGTCGACTTGGGTGAGTTCTTTAACAAGCGACATAAAACTTTCAAACGGATTTTCTTTACTCATTAATCCGGAAATTAATTGATAATATTTTTTTAAATCAATTTGATAATAAATTTTCAGCACTTCTGCTTTGACTTCATCCTGCAAATTAATTTCATCACATAGCGTTTCAATTGAGTATTTATCTGTTTCTTTCATCAGATATCTCCCTTCCTGATCAGATTTTCTCCGGCACTTAGCACGTAAACTTTATCGTTAATTATTAGCTGGCCATTAAGCGTTTTAGGCAAAACTATATTATAGGACTCCTTTTTATAGTCAAAAATGATATTGCCTTTAGGTGTTGCGGTCTCCCCTTTTAAATCCGGTACATATTCAAGATGCGGGGTAATGACTACGGTTTCCCAGCCGTCCGTTGTCTTGATCCCAGCGAAAACCCGGATCAACTCATACATCGGCAATGCGCTCCAGGCATGACATTCGCTGCGCGATTCCGTGGGCGTTTCGGGACATGTTGTGCAGCCTAAATCAAGCAACCGTATCCATTTATCCAACAGCTTTTTTGTAATTGCATACATACCGGCATGTTCCAGCGCGCGGAATAATTCAAAGGAAGTTGAAAAAGTGCATTCTATCACGTCCGTATCGTTCAGGGCCTTTGTCAGCAATTCCTTTCCGTTATGATCGTTCATCCCGTTAAGGACAGCCCACGCCTGAGCGTGCTGAGTAAACTGCTTAAAATCAGGACCTTCGCGGTACATTCCGCGCTCATCGTCCCAACACCGCGCTTGAATCTGATTGTTTAAATTCTCTTTTCTTTTGCCGTATTCTGAAGCTAAACCCTGCCTGCCGACCGCATCGGCTAAAATTGACGCGCACTTAAGAGCATATCCATACATCAAGTTAATGATTGTCGAAGGTCCGAACTTTAGCGATTGCGGAACGCCTGTGTCTTGCCATTGCGGTACCCAATCGACAAAAGGCCAATAGCCGGGATCTGAGACTAAACCGTTTTCAATCCGCTCGTTGTAGTAATTTAAAATCTCGTCAACTTGCGGCAAATATTTTTTAACCTCGCTAATATCGCCTGTTTGATTATAATATTCTGTCAGCATATAAATAAAATGTAATGAAAAGGTTGAAATGATTTGCGGTATAGAAGAGGGAAACTTTGCCTGCAACAAACCGCAAGGAATCCTAGATGCGTGAAAATCCTGTAATGCCTTTTTCGCAAGACGAGTGTCCGCCGAAACGGAATAAGTAAACAATGCTTGCAACCTTGTATCCATAATATATTGCAGTTGCTCATAATACAGACAATCCATATAAGTGTCCATCATACAATTTTTAAGCGTACGCAGAGAAATATTCCACAATTGTTCAACCCATTTTTCAGATGAACTGACGTATGACAAAACAGACAACGGATACCCTGTTTGACATACCACAGGCTTTTTCATTAATACCGCATCTTTTCCCGCTTTGATCTGAATTTTTAGAAACCGAAAAGTACGATACCAAAACGGTTCATATTTTTGTTTGCCGGCAAGAATGATTTGATCCGTCATTCCGCTTAAATTACCTTTAATATCGTCTCTTTGTTCAGTCCCTTCAAATTTTTCGGCGTAAGTAAAGTTGACTTCCGCATTTCTACCGCTTTCAAAAGCATAGCTCATATAGGCATTTAAATGCACGCCGGCATCGAAAATAAATTCGGCAGTCGTAAACGGCGCAACAAAAAAACGGTCGTCGGAGTCTGTTGCATGAGTTAAAATTCTGCTGAATTCTATAAAACTATTATAAAGAAACGGTATCGGTCTTTCTTCTAAACTAAGCCAGGGGCAACTCCCGTCTGCGACTTTCATTTTTGATGCGGCAACCGGCACGCCTTTTTCTGCCGCCGCCCATCCGCTGTCATCAAAATCAGGCTCTTTCCACGCATATGGAACTTTGGTAAAATCGACCGTTTCGGAAATTGCACCGATGAAAACCCCCGACTGCAAATCCTTTTCGTTGGTGTAAAGTTTTTGCGTCCCGTCGAGATATACTTTCCAATCTGATTGGCCGGTAGTTAATCCTTCGCCCTCCACAGCCAGCCGGTGCCCTGACCATCTTCCTACCGCAGCGTACATAGGAGTATCGGAAGTTATAATGTTGTTTTCCGGTGCAGTACTGTCACAGTAAAGAACCTGAACCGCAACGGTATTTTTGCCCTTTTGTAAGTGAGGAGTAATATCAATAGTGTCATGAAAATGACGGTATAAGTCCCCTTTGCACGGACCCGATATGATGCTTTTACCGTTTATCCAAAGGCGGTATTTTGTATTGGCGGTTATATCGATAACTTTTTCGCCGCCTTCATAATTCACTTTAACTCGAAAATATGCGGAGCGATTGTTCATATCTCCATGCAAAATATTGCATCTTTTTATTTCGCTGACCGGAACCTTTAGCCAAACCGCATCATTCCACATTTTTTTAAATCCTTATCACTTATTCTTTAACCGCTAAAACTGCGAAAGCCTCTTTTCCGGGCAAATCTACTTTTACTTTCCCGTTCACGTTCGACGCAAACTTTGTTTTTTTCATATTCCACGTATCGATAACGAAGATTGAATACTTTCCGGTTTGCGGCAAATCGACTTCAAATATTATCGGACAGCTTTCGGCAAGATAATATAAAAACGCATTATCCCCCGCTTGCGAAAAACTTTTTTCGCTCATTCTTGATATCTGCTCGTAGCCTTCTTGCGTAAGATTTTTGAATAAAGCAATAAAAGTATTGCCTGAACCTGATTTTTCAACTTCCGCGACAGTTTTCTGCAATGTTTCATATTCCATTAATGCGGCAATTGCAATTCCGCTTGTTACAGGTTTTAAAGGCAAAGCTAAAGAATCTATCAACTCTTTCAAAAATTTAATTCTCGGGACGCTCTCTCCTCTTAGCTTACCGCCTTTTCCCCACCACAGTATTTCATCGTCCGAGTTTTCTTTCGTTATGAAAGTTTCTCCGTGCGTCGCGTAAGCTCCGGACGCGTATATTCGCCAAAATCTGTCGGTCAATTCACGTCCCGAAATGTTCCCCCAGTCGTGAGCTATGTTGCCTTCATACTTAATTTCATCGTACACCACAGGCTTGTTATAGCGCTTTATCCATTTTGCAGTGTGCGTGATATCCGAGGTCTGCAAGCAAACGTGCGAAATTTCGGAAGGCGAAAAATCGTACGGCGAAAATATCTGATGATTTGATAAAAGATGCTTATACGGATCGTTTTGAAATATGTATTTTGCAAATTCGGGAAACAGTCCCGTATAACTGATTACCAATTCATACTCGTTTGCAAGACTCCACCAAATATTAGGAAATGCCGAAAGTCTGCGCGTTAAATATTCCAGATACTCAAAGCACTGCTCTTTTGTTAATTTTGAAAAACCCCACTTATCGTACGGATGAAAAATGATAAGATCGGATTCTATTCCTGAATCGTTCATCTGCGTCAAACGTCTTTCAAGCATATCCCAGAACGCAAACACTGGCTTACTTGTATCAGGTTTACCGTCTTTAAACTCATACGCAAACAGCGGCGGTTCATTGTGATTATAGTCGTAATGCTTTGGAAACACGCACATTCTGACCTTGTTGAAAGGTGAGTTTTTGAGCGATTCAATAGTTTCGTCAACTAAGTCTTCCCTCTGATGAACCAGCGCGTATACGGTAGTGCCGAACGGAGCAAATGTTTTGCCGTTAGCGGATTCAAAATGTGTTTCAACGGCTCTCGTTATGCCGCGAAAATCGCTTTCTTCACAGTTTTCCTGCCCTTGAGCGTTAAATAATCCTTTTACTTTCCAAGTATACTGTCCCGCTTTTTCAGGCAAAAAACGGATTTTATAAACTCCGTTGCCGGCGTAAAAACCCTTTACTGTTTTCCTATCCGCACCGATAAAAAATTCAGCGGTCAAATCACTATTTATTAAAGATCCCGCGGGCTCTTTCCCATTAAACTGCAACTCAAATGTTTTATTTCGTATCATATTTTCCTGTCCCTTTAGGTAAAATTAACTTTAGTTTATTTGATTGCGCCGACAAAGTATATCAGAATAATTATTTTGATTATAATATATTAATCTTTTAAATGCTAAAAAAATAAACAAGGCTCAAATTCAAAAAAATAATTTGGGCTGCGATGTGATTTTTTGAATTTTATTTACTGCAAAGTTCCAACTTTGCGAACAAATCTTCCGCCGTAACCCGCATATCGAATTTATCATAAACGCGTATTAATTTACCGTCAGGATTTTCACTATATGTCATATCGTCGTTAATTAAAGGAGCTTTTACTTCATGAAAATGCCCCGTTCCGACCGACTGTAAAAGCACCGATACTGTAGGCTGATCGCCGATCGACCATATCTCTCCTTGCGGAAACGCAATTCCTCTGGGCGCTCTTCCGTACCAATCGTTGACGCTGATCATATTTTCATAAAGATACTGTCCGATCTTTCCTTTGTTGCGCACTTTCAAATTGAGTTCCGCAAACGAAACATAGCTATGGCTGTAAACGTTCATCGGAATCTGCCAAATTTTTATAGGTGATTCAAAAAGGATTTGAGCCGCAAGCACGTCTTGCTGAATATTTGGTTCAACACCGCCGTCAGGATAACTGCCGCCGCCTATCCAGATTGCCGCTTCAATTCCGTCCGCAATTTTAGGCTCTGTCAAATAAGCAACCGCAAGATCAGTCAGCGAACCTTGAAGCGCGATAAATAATGGTTCCTCACTTTTTCGCAAAGCCTCTCTTATTATGAACTCCGAACCTTCGCTTACGGGCAAATCATTTTTGTCATGTATACAATCTTTTGCGCCTTTTAAAAGCGGAATATCATCTATTCCCAGATGTTTAAGAATCTTCTCACCTTCAGCATAGCTTTTATCCATACTAGTGTAGCGCAACGATTTTAAAGCCTCAATTGTGCGGTAAGTATATTCAAAATTACCGGCAATAATGCCGACAACATTTTCGCTCGGCGTTAATAGATGATGCACGATAGCAAATTGATCGTCCGCTTCGCATGCAATATCTGAGTGAACTATAACCCGTTTAATTTTGTTCTCAGGCACGCTGTAGCCCAGTTTCTTTAATAATTCCTGTCTTTTCATAACACTCCTTTTTTAGCGGCACACCGCTTTAATAGTTTTACTTTTATTATTACAACGGTCCCAATTACTAAAACTATCAATATTGATAGCAGAACCGCAATAATCTTATAAATATGCGACACATTGTAAGATAGGTTCACATAACAGCCGTTAAAATTATATTTTATCAGTGGTTCAATTAGCAATCTTTGTTCGCCGAGAATATCGCTTTCCATTTTAATTTCCGAACCGAGCACCATGGTCTTTCTTGTTTCCGTGTTGTATTTCTCCCAAGTATTGGCATCTGTACTCGGATCCCCTGTTTTGGCGAAATTTACCCACATATTTTGAACTTCCGACGCTAAGCTGGAATCGATATTGCCGCCCGTATAAATCGTTTCATTCTGGTTGTTGAAAACATATGCCAGCTCAACTGCATGGCAAGCACCGAAATTTTTTTTCGCCGAAGGATAAGTCCAGTAATACATATATGTATTTCCTCCATTATCCGCATGGCTGGACGCTTGCAAGATTGCAGGCACACGGAACATGACTTCATTATAAAACTCAGTCTTCTTCCATATGCCGCTTGACTTTTGAATCTTCATAAATTGATTCACATAAGCCATATCTTTATCAGAAATTCTTTTTAAGTTGTTTTCATATAAAACCGGAAGCGATATTTTATACATCAGAAGCCCGCCGATTTCGCTGATCCAATATCTTGCTTCATCAGCGTTGGTGCCAATCAGCATATCGATATCGCTGCCTGCTCCACTTTCATATTTTGCGTATAAATCCACCGGCAAGATAATTCCGTCTCTTTCAGGAAAGTTATTATAGTCGTTCAGTTCTTCATTCAGCTCCATTATTTCCGCTTCTGATAGCGCACAAAGATCGTTCATCGATTTAGCGCCTGTCTTTTCCAACAGTTTTTTAGTCAGGTATTGACATTCTTCCTTACTGTATGTCAGTGCCACAGATCCGCTCTGAGCTATAGCTCTTTGGTATAAGCCTTTTGCATCGTCTATCATCGGCAATAAAGACACACTGCCGCCCCCTGCTGATTCACCAAAAATCGTAATGCGCTCCGGATCGCCGCCAAACGCTTCAATGTTATTATGTATCCATTTTAATGCGCATATCTGATCCAGCAAACCTAAATTGCCACTGGTGGAAAATTCTTCCTCTCCTTCGACAGATGAAAAATCCATGAAGCCTAGAAGACCGATTCTATAGCCGATAGTGACCAACACAATGTCATCATGCGCTTCAACAAAATTTTGTCCATCGTATAAAGGATCGGCTGTGCCTCCCCATCCGTAAGATCCGCCGTGAATAAACACCATGACCGTTTTTCCTGCGGCCGCTGTTTTATTACTCGTCCATATATTTAAGTTCAAACAATCTTCGCCTTGAGGATAGTAAGAGGCCAGTTCTGACGCGGCTTCGGTCTGAATCGGTGACTTGCCAAAATAATAAGCTTCGTAAACCTTATTGCCCGCAGAAACGGCAACAGGAGCTTTCCAGCGCAATTCCCCCGTGGGACTTTCAGCAAAAGGAATTCCTTTATATGAAACAACTCCGTTTTTCTCTATTCCGATAAATGTGCCGTTATAACATTTGGCTGATAACGAAACATCATAGGCGTCAGCGACCTCCCGGTTTTCTCCATAAAGAGCCGAAAGCCTTTCCTTTGCTTTTACAGTTTCGGAATCACCTGCACAGCCCGCAAACAAAGTGATATATAATATACAAATTAAAAATAACAAAGTTTTTTTCATTAATATCTCTTAAATATGCAGTAATATTAGATTGTTCTCAATACTTGTATAGTGTAACGATTTTAAAGCATGAATTATACGGTAGGTATATTCAAAATTATCAACAATAATATTTACTTATTTTTTGTTACAAAAGAATGTTTCCCCGATGAGACTTCTGTTATTTCACCGCTCGGAAGAATAATTTTTGCACGACAGTTTACAGGTATAGTTACAGAATATCTTATCTCTTCCTTCTCATATTCCCATGCCGATTCAATTTTTCCGAGCGGCGACAAATACGAGCCTTTCATAAATCCGATTTCCTTGTAAGGTGTAGGTTTAATAAGAATTTTTCCGTTTTGAACCCGTATTCCAAGACCGCAGTCGAAAAGCCAGCCTGTGATCGAACCGAAAGCGTAATGATTGAACGAGCTTTTTAAATTACCTTCGTCGTCGATGCTGTCCCAATTTTCCAAAATCGTTGTAGCGCCTTTTTTGACCTCGTACAGCCAACCGGGATATTGTTCATTTAATAAAAGCTTATAAGCGGTTTCAACATAGCCATATTCGCTTAATGTGCGGTTTAATTCGTGGGTAGTTAAAAAACCTGTGTTTAATTTATAATCGTTCTTTATCACAAGAGCGTTTAAGTCTGCCGCAGCAACTGCTTTTTCGCTCTCCTCGAGCATTCCCATAATGATAGGTCTTATGTAGCGGCACATACGTTCAGTATTTAAAATGCGGCCGTTCACAACAAATTTGCATCTATAAGCTTTTCTTGCATTTTCCGCTATTTCAGCGTATTTTTTTTCGTCATTTGTTTTTCCCAACAAACGGGCAAATTCAGAGGTTTTTCTTGCGGCATAAGAATAAAACGCGGTCGCAGCCTCCGGGTCGCCGTTTTTGAGGTCATTCATTGGATCGGACCCCGGCTCAAGCCACTCACCCCACATAAAACCGCTGTCAACAAAAAACTCTTTGTACGGATTATCAAGATTTCCTTCTTTTTTTGCTCCGGCACGGCTTGTGAAATAATTCGTCCATTTTTTAACCGATTCATAACATTCTTGTATGATTTTCAAGTCGTTATATCGTGTGAAAAGGCGATCAGGCAAAATTTCTATCGCATCTCCCCAGCCGGGACTGCCCATCATCAGCTTTTCCATAAAGTCTAATTCTACTTTTGACGGTGAAATACATCTTAAATTGCCGTTTTCATCCTGCCCTGCCATGTAGTCGCGCAGCCACTTACGCGTAAAGGCATATCCGTCGCAAAGATAAAGCATAGTGTGGATAAATACTTGAATATCCCCGCCAAACCCTGATTTTTCACGCGTCGGACAATCGGTAGGAACGTCCAAAACATTACCTTTCAGACTCCATACCGAATTACGGTATAGTTGCTCTACGTCTTTATTTCCGCAAGAAAACTCGGAAGTAAATTCCATATCCGAATAAACGGCGACGGCGGTAAATTCGCTGCCGTCTATATCCATATCACACTCGACTTCGGCATAACGGAAACCAAAAAATGTTCCGGATGGCTTATATGTATTTTGACCGTATTTGCAGGTATAGTCCACTATCTGCTCTAAACGTCCTTTAGCCGGCTGATAATTTTCAAAATAAGCGTTTCCATGCTTATCAAGCGTTTCGGCGTGACGCAAAATAATCTTATGTCCTTCTTTCGCGTTCAAACTGAATTTGACGTATCCGGCTATGTTCTGTCCGAAATCCAAAACTTTTTTTCCGTTCGGAGCGGTAAATAATTTAGCAGAAAATTCTTTCTGTTCTTTGACGGGTACGTTATCAGATATACACAGACAGGAATTATTGAAATCCGCAACTTTAACCTCATGCCAATTTTGAATTTTCTCCATGCGGGCGTCATAAGTTTCACCGTGCATCAAATCTCCAGCGCGGACAGGACCTGCTTGGGACGCCAACCATGTTGCATCCGTTTTAATTATCGTTTTGCCGTCAACTTCCAACTGCGCTAAAAAAGCAAGATCCGTGCCGTAATGATTACGGCTTTGATTATTACTTAACGTTCCGCGGTACCAGCCGTCTCCGATAAATACCAAAAGTTCGTTTTCGCCCTTTTTTAGATAATGGGAAACGTCATAAGCTTGATATTGCAACATCTTATCGTACTGCGTAGAACCCGGAGCCAGAATAAAATCGTCGAGACGCTTTCCGTTAACGGTTATGGTATATACTCCGTGAGCCGTTGCGTAAAGTCTGGCATTTTGAGAATCATTGATTATAAAACTTTTTTTCAGATAGCTCGGCGGATATTGTATTGCAGGATCAATTTCATAGTTTTCGGGATTGATCCACTCCGCAGTAAAGTCCGAGGGTTGAATTGCGACTTCAAACGAAGTTAGGGAAGTCTCCCCAGCCAAACCGTTTTCATCAAACAACGTGACAAACACGCTGACGCATTCACGTGGCTTAAAGTTTACGGGAACACGAAAAAGCATCTCTGACCCGTTCACACTTTTGGAGTCGTACTCTGTTCCCAAATGCCCTTTTGCAATGACCTGAAACGCCGTCTGTTTCATACCGCCTTCACAGATCCATGTTATCGTCGGAGTTTCTCCGCTGATACCAAACGCTTGATATAAATGATTGATTTTAATATTGATTGCTTTCACGATTTCACTCCTTTAATAACCTCTGAAATCTGAATTATATTAACTGTTAAAAACTTTATTAACAATTATGCCGCTTCCTTTTTTTACGGCAGCAAAGCCTCTGCCTTCGTACAAACTGAAATTATTAACGGTAAAATTTTTATAACTTTGCGGATCGTCACATCCGCAAGCGATAAAACCATCGCTTATCACTTCAACGTTTAAAGCGGTCGGAACAATTATCGAATCCTTATCTAATGCGGTAATTGTGTAAAAATCTATATCGGGCTCTGCGCATACAGAAGAGAGTTTTTCAATTTTCAAGCTTTCAAATTTATCTGCCGTTTTGATTTCGTCCGTTTCCGCCGCTTTACCGTTGCGGTGGTTAACCGCAGAAATACTGCCTTGCTCATATTCTGTTTCAAAACGTGCAATTAAACCTTCCGGCTTCTTTCTGCCGACTGAATTACCGTTCACAAAAAGTTCCACTTCTTCGGCGTTTGAATATACTTCTATCTTTACCGTCTTACCATCGCTGCCGGGGTATGTCCAATTTCTTCTGACATCGGATATCCAGCTCCATTTATTTCTTGAAACTTTCAAATTTGTTTTATCCGGTGATAGAACCCAGACCGACGGATTTTTGTCCCCGTACAAAACTTTTCTGCAAGCGCCGGCGGCAGTAACGTTGCCGGTAATACTTATATCGCCGCAGCTTGCTAAAAAATAAGGAAAACTTGATTTTTGAAAGCCACTGTTGTCGCCGGTTTTGCTTGTTTCATCGCTGTATACAATTCTGCCTATCCCTGCTTCACCTAAATAATCAATAGCCGTCCAAACAAAGTTGCCGATAACTTGCGGATACAAATCCATATTTTGTTTATCTCTGAACATTTCTTCAGAAAAAGCTTCAGTTGTCATAGCGATGCGCTCAGGAAATTTAACCGTCATTTCCTCATATAACATATCCATGTAGTTATAACCTACAACGTCGAGAGACTTGGCAAAATCTTTAGTGGCTTCATGAAAATTTCCGCCGTTTCTGAGTCCGGCAAAAAGCGGCATTAAATGCGGAGGAATTTGTTCGACGGAAGTTACTTCGCCGGATAAAAATTTTTGTAACAATGCTTCAAATTCTTTATTCCCGTCTCCGACGATTATAGCGCATAGAGCATTAGTAATCGGTCTTGAATCCAAGGAGCGGAAATAGTCTGCAATTTCTTTCGCACGTTCCGCTCCAAAAGATTTGCCGTTTCTCTCGACAATTTCATTTCCGTCCGACCACATTACTACGCTTGCACGGTTTCTGTCGCGCATTATCATCGAATAAGCATCTTCTTTCCAATACTTATCGAAAAATAAGTGATAATCATAAGCGTTCTTTTTAAAGCGCCACATATCGAAGGCTTCTTCGATAACAAGCATTCCTAGCGCGTCGCAAGCATCTAAAAAATCTCTGGAAAAAGGATTATGCGAGGTGCGCACAGCATTAAAGCCGTGATCTTTCAACAGTTTGACTTTACGCCATTCTGCTTCGGTATAAGCGTTTGCACCAAGTATGCCGTTATCATGATGAACGCAGCCGCCAAGCAACTTTACGGTTTTTCCATTAAGAACAAAGCCGCGTTTAAAATTAATTTCTATATCTCTGAAACCGAATTTATAGCCTACTGTGTCGGTTATTTTGTCGTTTTTTAATGCGGATATTTCTGCGCTGTATAAAAATGGTGATTCAGGCGACCATTTTTTTGCGTCTTGTATAATAATTTCAGCTTTATTCTCGGCTTTAAATTCGCCGCTTGCAATCTTTTTTTCTCCGTCGAAAACCGACAAACAATATGAATCAGCTCCGACTGTGCTTACATCAAAAACAGCTTTATCGCCTTTCGTGGTAATGCACACGCCCCAAGGATGAATATATCCGCCGCAGCCCTCTAAAAGCCAGACCCTGCGGTATAAGCCGCTGCCGGAATACCATCGCGAATTAGGCATCATATCGTTTGCAACCGAAATTTGAACACAGTTTTCGCCTTCTACGATAAACGGTGTTAAATCCGCAAAAAACTCAGTATAACCGTGAGGGTGCTGAACAACAAGATTGTTATTAATGTAAACTTCGGTAAAGCCATAGCTGCCCTCAATTTGCAATAAGTAGGTATTATTAAGCTGATCAGACGTTAATATAAAACTTTTTTTATACTCGCCGTTACCGCCGGGATACCAGCCGTTTGAAGCCCCGCCTTTCGAGTCAGGCGTTCTCTCCTGAATTATTGAAAAATCATACGGAAGATCGACGGATGTTTCCACGCTTCCGTTAAGAGAGAACTGCCATTTTTCATTAAAATCAATTTTTTTCATATTTTATACTGCCTGATTTAAAGCGGCAATAAGCCCGTCGATCATTTCATAAGAAACGCCGGCAATTCCGACTAAATATATAAGCGGCATTTCCTCTTGCATTCTCTGGACCATCTTTGAAGCGCCGCCGCCAAGTGATTTTTCAGTGTCTTTATCCATTCCCCGTTTCATTCCCTGCTGCATCTTTTCCATAATAATACGCCCTTTGGGATCGCTCATGATTTCGCCCATGGTCGAGTTTCGGGTGAATACTCTTTTTATAACGTCTACTGAATTAACTAGTACGCGTCCGCTTAAACGGATATCGCGTGAAGAAGAGCCCACTTCTATGATAAAGTCGCCTGATTCAATTACGTAATCCTTCATAAATACGCTGTAATACGCAAAAGCCCGCTTATTGAGCTGAACGGAAACGGTCTTACTTTCGCCGGGATTTAAAGCGACTTTAACAAATCCTTTTAACTCGCGTATCGGACGTGCGACAGTGCTTTTTTCATCGCCTACATAAACTTGAGCGACTTCTTTGCCAAAGGTTTTGCCCGTATTAGTAACGGTGAAAGAAACGTTTAAGATTTCGTCGCCTTTCATTTGAGTTTTATCAAATTTCAGATCGCTGTATTTAAACGTCGTATAGCTGAGCCCGTGACCGAACGGAAACAGCACTTCGGCTTCACGTTTATCGTAATATCTGTATCCGACAAAAATGCCTTCATTATATTCTGTGCGTCCGGATTCACCTGGGAAACTTAAATAGCACGGAGTGTCAGAAAGTTTTTTAGGGAACGTTTCAGCTAATTTTCCCGAAGGATTAGCGTCTCCGAACAATAACGATACTGCCGCCTCGCCAGCTCCGTCGCCCGCTAAATACATTTCAAGTACTGCTGAAACGGAATCAAGCCAAGGCATCGCGACCGGTGCGCCGTTATGCAACACAACGATAGTTTTTGGCTGAACGGCGGCAACGGCGGCGATAAGCGCGTTTTGATCGGCTGGCAAATCTAGCGAGTCGCGGTCTATGCCTTCCGTTTCAAAATCATCGGGCAGTCCTGCAAAAATCACCGCAACGTTCGATTCTTTTGCGTTTTGTACGGCTTGTGTAACCAACGTTTCGCTATTTTCTGAACTTTCGAGATCGTATCCGCGGACGAATGAAACATTTAATCCCTCTGCCGCAGACAATGCGCTGACAGTTTTTGCGCTGTTGATGTGGCTTGATCCGCCGCCCTGATATCTCGGAGATTTTGCAAAATCACCTATAAACGCAACTTTTGCGTCTTTATTTAAAGGCAATACGGAGTTATCGTTTTTAAGCAACACCGCACACTCCTTTGCCGCCTCAACCGCAACCATATAGTCCGCACCGCGGTCAAATTTTGCGTCTTTGTTTTTATTATCTAAATAACGTTTAACAAATTTAAGATTATTCCGCACAGCCGTATCGAGTTCTTCCATATTAAGTTCGCCGAATTTTACAGCATCGATAATACGCTTTGCAAAGGCTTCGTTTCCGCCCGGCATGATAAGATCCTGACCGGCTTTTACGCCTTTAGCCGCGTCCTTAACCGCGCCCCAATCGGAAACCACAAAGCCGTCAAAACCCCATTTATCGCGCAAAATTTCAGTCAGAAGTTCCTTGTTTTCAGAACAAAAAGTACCGTTGATTTTATTATAAGCACTCATGACGGATGCGGGTTTTGCTTCTTTGACTACCGTTTCAAATGCCGAAAGATATATCTCGTTAAGCGTTCTTTCGTCCATGACAGAATCCGAACTGAAACGCAGCGTTTCCTGATTGTTTGCGGCAAAATGCTTGACGCAGGCAGCCGCGCCTTGCGACTGAATACCTTTAACCGTTGCTGCGCCCAGCTTGCCCGATAAGTACGGATCTTCTGAATAATATTCAAAATTTCTGCCGCAAAGAGGGCTGCGCTTTATATTAATCGCAGGTCCCAAAATCAACGCTACGTTTTCCGCATGGCATTCGTTTCCTATCGTTTTTCCTACTTTTTCGGCAAGAGCGGTATCAAAAGACGAGGCAAGAGCGCATCCTGCCGGAAAGCAGACCGCCTCAATACTTTTTCCTACGCCTAAATGGTCGCCTGCGCCCGGACTTTGTTTACGCAATCCGTGCGGTCCGTCAGATAAATGAACGGACGGGACTCCGAGCCGCTCGATAGCTTTTGTGAGCATAAAATCTTTACCGGAACAAAACGCGGCTTTTTCCTCTAACGTCATTTGCGACAAAATTTTTTCTATATCCATGTTGCACCTCAAGGTTAAAATTTAATTTTTAAATTATATTTTTCAGATATATTTTTTCAGAAAAGCCACCATTAAATCGATGGCGTACTGAGTGTCTTTCCCATTCTCAAGTGTAAAACCGTGTTCGACTCCTTCAATACGCTTCAATGTTACGTCAACTCCGGCATCTTTAAGATTTTGAGCATACTTTTCGCCTTCGTTTCTTAAAACATCTTTTCCGGCAGTAATAATAAGAGTCGGGCAAATCCCCTTTAATTCATTGCTATTGGCAAATATCGGCGAGCAATACGGATCGGATGCCTGTTCCTCCGTACAATAACACGTTTTAAAAAAATCGTAGTTAGCCGAATCTGCGACGCTTGCGCCTTCCTGAATTTTCTTTTGATTCGTCGGGGTTTTCAAGTCCACGGGCGGATAATCAAGAACAGCCGCTTTCAACTTAAAATTGTTTTTTTCTTTAGCAAACCTTGCCACTACCGCGGAAAGCAATGCTCCTGCGCTGTGCCCTATTACAACGACTTTATTAGGATTGATATTAAAATCTTTTGCATTTTTGATCACATAAGCAATCAGGTCATACCCTTCGTTAATGCTTATAGGAAACGCGCCTTCCGGAGCGAGAGTATATTCCGCGTTTATAACCGTTGCGTCAAGTTTTTGATTAAGTCCCGCACAAACGTATTCGTCCATTTCAGCGCATCCAAGAGCAAAACCTCCGCCGTGAAAATTAAAAATAACAGGAGCGTAACCCATCTTTGCCCGATAAATCAGACATCTCATTTTCTTTTCGCCGATAAAAACTTCTTCCCCCGTTATCGGTTTATTAGAAAAAGCCTGTTTTGTTCCCATTCTGATCATCGGAATCATTTCTTTTGTCATCTTAAAATCTTGCATATAAAACTCCGGTATATACGTTTTAGTTCATTAACAGTATGAACTTTTACATCGCTGCGGCGCCTAAGTTTTTAGGCGCCGCAGTCTCTTATCGCTTAAATTCTCTGGCTTTTATGTCTGAGACAAAGTCTTATACGTACTAATCATTTGATTAAACACGTTTGTTTGTTTTGCAACGCCATAAATCTCCAAATCACCTTTAAAAGTCGCCCATTTTGAACTTGTTAGTGATCCGCTCCTAATAATAACAGGCAGGTTTTCTTTCATATACTTATCACCACTTGAATAGAAGTTGGAGTAGCTTTTTGACTGCTCGGATGTCATATATCCTTTTAAGAAATCGACTTTACTAGCGCAAGTATTTTCATAAAAATTCCATTCTCTCATTGCAGCCTGATAATAATCCGGTCCGACAATCGCTATTTTGGAATAAGTATTTTTCATCGGAAACCTTTGTCCGATAAGAGCGCCCTTAAGATCCGGATCATAATCAAATATTTCATCTTTTTCAATCTTGCCGCTATTCCATTTTCCCATTGAAGTCAATCTGTTTTTAGTATAAATTCCACCCCACGATTTATCTGAAATCTCAGCAATTTGCGCGTCGCTCAGTCCATGTGAAAGCATATCTGCTATGCCCTCATCATCTGGACTGGCATAATCTCCACCGCCCCAGCCATCTTTAAACGCCGCATCTATCATAGTAAATAAGGTCTTCATATCTTTATCTTTTGCAGCAGTTGTAATAATCCATTCAGAACCTTGAACGCCTGACTGCAATAGAGATTCGGGTACAAACTCGTTTACGTTAGGTACATATTTAGCGCCATATCTACCTGCGGTTTCGGGTGTGGAATCGCCGTAAACATCATTTATGGGCAAACGGCAGCCCGCGGCATAATAGTTTGCTTTAGCGGGATTGCTTGTGTCACGAAGCGTTGAACCTAAATACGCCGTCATACCCAACCATAAGCCTACTCTGCCGGCAATATAACCGGATGTATCACTTTCCCAATAAAATTTTGTGTTAGCGTAGAAAAGCGGATCGATCCACCCTTTACCGTACCATTGGCTTATAGCATCTACATAGGTTTTAAAATTATTGCTGGTTCCTGAAAAATATATATTGCCGTTTTTATCGTATGTGAGTGCTCCGTTTTCCTTTCCGCCAAAAGATGATACAAGTTCGCCCGTAGGAATATATCCATAATAAAAAAGTCCTGCGGCGTAACCTTTCTGGGTTTTAAGTTTCAAATCGTTCAACGCGGTATCAAAAATTCCCATCATCCATTCCCAGTCAGAAATAAACACAGGGGTCGTACCGTCCCATGCAGGATCATACTTTAGATAAGAATTTTTTAATTCCGTTTTATACCAGCTGGGGAAAATAATGTTATCCGACCAATTGCCGTCAGCATCATAGCCTCCGGTAAATGTTGCGTTTGTGTTGGGGTTTTTGCCATATTTAAGAATCCAATCGCGGCGGTATGTGTATCCCATCCACGGTTCACCTATAGCGTCAACACTTCCGGATATATTAAAATAGCGTTTTTCGAGTTCGCCGTCGCCGTCAACATCATAATATGTTATTGCGGTTTTTTTCACTTCAGGAAACTCTTCTAAAAAAGCAAGGTAATTTGGCATATATTCGTTGACATAATCGGTAATATCCATTGCTACGCCATCTTCATAAAGCTGTTTTACCGTACTTGTGCTCATCGCAAGATCCATTACATCGCTTAAATCATTCGTAGAGAGCTTAAGATCAAGATCTTCTCTTGCGTCGCCTCCTGACGGAGCTGCAGTAAACTGAAGCCCAACATGCTTACCGTTAAACGTCATATTTTCACGAAGATAATTAAATACGGGATTACTGTTGTAATCTGCCGTCGCTCCGTAATATCCGCCGTCATCGCTTTTAGATATATATACCGTATAATTGACATCGCCTTTTGGCGAATTGCCATTACAAGCGCCAAGCATCGATATACAGCCAAACGACAGCACCGCAGACAAGACAAAAATCAAAAGTTTTCTTATTTTCATTTTCATTAACTCCTTATTTTTTTTATTTATCCTTTTACCGCACCCAGCGTCATGTTTTTTTCAAGACGTTTGATAAAGAACGGGAACGCTATAAACAACGGCAGAACCGAAATGATGATAACAACATATTCGATAAGAGTTTCAAACCAAGGCAGCTCGGATATCGGAATACCTCTTAGAATGAGAGATTGATAGCCTTTTAAGAAAGTATCAGTATTATTTTGCTCAGAAATTTCCTTAACCCACATCTGGAGCGGCCACCAATCCTTTGCTCCCGGCAAATATATAAGCGCGCCATACCACGCATTCCATGACATGATCGCCATATTGATCATAGTGACAAGAATAAGCGACATTCCCTGCGGCAGAGCGACCTGAAACATGATCCTCATGTGCTTTGCGCCGTCTATTTGTGCAGCTTCAATTGTGGCTTCGGGCACCTGTAAAAATGAATTCATTGCTAAAATTAAAAACATTGCATTGGTGCACCCGGGAATTATAAGCGATAAGGGCGATCCTGTCATGCCCAAAGATCTTACTACAATGTATGTCGGAATCGTGCCGCCGCTGAACATCATCGGTATCAAGATAAAAATCATGAAAATCGGTTTAAGCTTTGATTTTCTTGATAATACATAACCACCGAATATATTTAGAATCGTTCCAAGAGCAGTAGATCCAACCACGTAAATAATTGTATTCAAGTAAGCCCTGCCAATTGGAAAGCTATCAAAGATAAATTTATACCCATCTAAGGTTGCTTTACCTAAAGGCAGCCACAAAACTCCGCCTTCACTGCCGTAAAGCTCCCAGCCGTCGGACAGAGATGCCATAAGCGTATGCCACATCGGGACAATTGATGCAAAGATAACAACGAGTAAAACAGCTATTAAAATTACGTCAACGATAATGCCTACGGGTGTTTGCTTATATTTTATTTTGCCGTCCTTGGAAGGTTTACGGATGTGTTGTTTGCTTGAAATCATTTTTTCCATTTCTCCTCCACCTCTTAAAACAGCGACATCTTAGTTGTCTTGCGATTCAGCCAGTTAGATAAAACAAGCAAAATCATACCAACCAACGATTGGAACAGTCCTGATGCAGTAGCCAGACCGTAATCAGGATGCCCGCCAAACGCTTTCCAATGCGTAAAGGTATACAAAACCTCTGCTGTCGTTTTGCTTGTGGTTGTGTTTTGCAAAAGCAACACCTTATCATAACCCGTCATAAATATTAGCCCGACCTGCATAGTGAACATCATAATAATGAGAGGCAAAACGCCGGGTATTGTGATATGAAGCAGCTTATTCCAACGATTTGCCCCGTCAATGGAAGAAGCTTCGTACAGGTCTTCGTTGATATTGGAAATGCCTGCGACATAAATGATTGAACCCCAGCCCGCGCCTTGCCAAATACTTAAGAAAATATTGATTAGCCAAAAGACAGGAACCCGACTGTCATACAACCAGCCCGCCTGATCTGTCTTTAGACCGAATGCAGATAAAAGACCGGTTACAATACCGTCATCGGACAAAAAGTTTTTTGCAAGTGCACATACAACCGTTACCGAAACAAAGTTCGGCAAGTACGAGATAAGCTGTGTCGCTCTTTTGAATCTTTTATATCTTAACTGAGATAAAATAAGTCCCAGCAGCACGGGCGCAAAAAACACAAAGGTCAAGTTGAAAGCAGCCATACCTGCCGTATTTCCAAGCGCGCGCAGAAAGTCGTCAGCCGTAAACAGTTCAACAAAATTAGCAAATCCTATCCACTGGCTGCCAAAAACGCCTTTTACCATGTTATAATCTTGAAATGCCATTAATATTCCGAACATCGGCGCATAGCTAAATATGATAAAAAACACAATAATAGGCACAAAAAGAACATACAGCGACCAATTTTGTTTAAAATCCTTTCGCCATGTATTGTTTCTATTTAATTTAAATGTTTTAGTTGGTTCCATCATTTATCCCTAATAAATATTTTTCTGACAGCCTTCTCGCCATCCTTTACATACACAAAGGATGGCGGGAAACTTATCGTTTATTCTTTAATATCTAATCTTATTCAACTACGGAAGTTAAAGCAATATTGTTGCCGCTCACTAAAGGATATCCTGTAGCATCAAACGTTGCTGTATATACGCCATCAGTAATCGTGACAATGATGTTAGCCTCAGAAATATTGAACGTTTGACCAAAGAATTCAATGCTATACGTCGGGATAGTTACAGTATAAGTATCATCTTCATTGTCAATCCATATGCCTTCCTCCTTAACATAAAGACCGATACCGGCTATTTCAAATATAACATTAGCTTTTCCGTTTTCCCAAATCTCTAAATGCACGAATGCGTCTAAAGGTCCTGCCACTGGATGAGTAAAAGATTCCTTGCCTGTAAGCAGCGCTTCTGCGCTATACTTTATCTCAAAATTAGTTTCTCCGCCGTAATCGTTATAGTCAAGGGTTGCAGTGTAGCTGCCGAGCGAGTATGAGATAATGATATTATGAGCCGAGTATGATCCTTGTGCGGGAACGGCAACAGTATATCCGCCAGTGGTTTTAACCCAGGAGCCCGTAAGATTCGTAATTTGCCCTGTCGGAACAAACATGCTAAAAGCAGGAAAAACTTGATACGCCATTCTTTCAACAGTAATAAGTGCGCTTCTATCAGTCATTAATTTGACAGCTATATCGTTTCTTAACGTCATCGGCGATCCTTCGACATCGACAGTATATTCATCCGTGAATCCTGACAACCGGATAATCTCGGCCAATTCGAAGCTTATAGTGATGTCCGTGCCATCGATATTAATCGTTGCGCTGTATACAGTATCTTCTTTTGTTATTGTAAGCGATGAGCTTGTCAATGCTTCGGATTCTTCAAAGGTAACTTCAAGGCTTCCGTCTTCCTTTTCTTTCCATGCTGTCACAGCTATCTCGTTTTCACCATAAGACAATGAACCGGTTAATTCCTCGTATTTATTAACGATAAGAAGCATTTCTACACTTAAATCTTCTGTTGATCCCTCAAATACAAATTTTATTACTTCTTCCTGAGGAATATATAAGTTGGTAAAATCCGTTTCTCCGGGATATGTGACAAACGCTCTGTTGAGATTGGCAGTAGACTGTACAACAGTATAAATGACTTCTTTATCATCAAGATCGGTCCCGAACAAGATATATACAAATCCGTTTCTGACCCATGTTCCGCTATACATAGTACCACTCGTAGTATCGGTGAAAGTACCATCATAACTAAGAGCAAGCAACCGGTTTTCTTGACCTTCTCCGGGAGTAAGAAGTCTGTAATCATACATAGAAATTGATATTTGATCTTCATATGAAGGTGAAATTTCAAGTCCATAGTAAGCAAATCCCATATTCCAACCAGCAGTGGTCGTTCCCCAAATGGTATCTGCGGCAGGATCATAGCCGGCAATTAAAATATCGTTGCCTTTAAAATCTGTAAATTTAAGCCCTATTTCAAAACTGGTAGGTTCATTGTTTTTTTTCGCAGTAACATTTTCTACAACTTCATAGAATCCCGCAAGACGGTCGCTTAAGAAGTCGGCGTAAAATATTCCATTTTCATAAAGACGTATGAAAACATAGTGAACACCGTCAACCGGAGCTCCGAAAAAACCTTTTGTCAGTTCGTCGGGATCATACGTTTCTTCTTCTGCAACTTTAGTCCAGCCGGCATACAGCGTGATATTACCTGTAACAGTGTCGGAAGCAAATTTCCATTCTGTCGTACAGGCGGCTTCTTTATACCACTTATTTGCAAAGGTATATCCCGTACGGGCTATATCTGCTGCTGTCGGAGCTGAAACCTTACTTCCGCTTTCCACCCCGGTTATTGCCGCAGGCGCGCCCGTGCCGCCGTTAGCGTTAAACGTAACGGTAAATTTTTCTGTTTTTGAACATGCCGAAATAACAGGCATTAAAAAAACAGCAAACATAGCAACAACCAGAAATTTGGCTATACTTTTCTTCATCTTTTTTCCTCCATTTTTCACCTTATGATTTTAATTTTAATTGTATTCAGATATATTATTATACAATCCAAACACAACTATTAACTTACCTCAAGTATAGTACCGCTAAATTCATTTGTTTTGCACTTTTATATAAGTTATGGTAAAATCCTAATCAAAATTTCTTGATTTTTAAGTAATTTTTTCATATAATTAAATGGAGGTTACAATAAGGGGGAGGTTTTACAGTAAAATGGAAAGAGAGAAATTTGTATACTATCTTGAAACGATTTATAAATTATACAATGTGCCGATGGCATATGGTTACGACGGAGAAGTAAAACACAGATTCGAGCCTTACTCCATGCAGTCGCAAAAAGCCGAATGGGCTTTTATGAGCGAAGAAATCGAGTCAAAATTCCATAAAGCAGGTTCCGAAAATATCCATGCTATGTACTATATTTATCCCAACATGATATTTTTGGGCGCAATAAAGAAGATTAACGCTCCGAGTAAAGAGTTCGTTTATTTAGGTCCTATACCTTCAATTAATAGCCAAGAGAGCGAATTCGGTGAATTTGTATTCAAATCCGGTCTAGATGCGCAAGACGTAAATACGCTAAAAGCATTTTTGAAGAAAAATAAAATGCTGAGCCTTAATCAATTCCTGAATATTCTGTGCAACATCAATACTGTTTTAAACGAAACCATTTTGTACCCTAAAGACCTTCACGACCTGTCTTCAAAAGCAACTATTGAATTTGCCCGCAATATAACTAAAGACGTAAAACACAGAAACAGCGGCGAAGATGTTTTGCAAAACACAAAAATCAAGGACGATTTCACAAAAAAACTGGTTTACGCAATTAAAAACGGTCAACCTGAAACCGTTGCAGAATTATGGGAAGAGGTTCCGTACATTCAATTCGAAGATTCCGTAATGTCGCATTCTAATATAAGGGAATTTCGCAATACCGCTGTCGGAGCAATTACTTTAGCTCACTACATCGCCGCGGACAGCGGCTTATCAACTCAGTTTCTGGATGATATAAAATATTATCATCTGAACAGAACTGAGGAAGCGAAAACTTTCGAAGCGATGGCGGAAATTATATACAGAGCTTTAGTCGACTTTGCCGAAAGAGTCCAAAAAAATAATAACGTTATAACGAATAACCCGTCATTAAACCGCGTGATTCAATATATTCAGACCAACATTACTTCCAAGTTGACAGCCGAACAGATTTCAAAGGATTTGAATATCAATCAGGTATATATTTTTAATAAATTCAAGAGCGAGCTTAATACTACGCTATCGCAGTTTATTTTGGAGGAACGCATAAAAAAAGCGGTTCATTTGCTTTTATTCACAGAAAAACCGCTTATTGAAATATCTAATTACCTTTCTTTCTCATCACAAAGCTATTTTCAAAAATCTTTCAAAAAAGTTATGGGCATAACACCCACTGAATTCAGGATACAAAACGGATTAAATATTTAGTTTGGCGTTTTGTTTAGCGGCTTCCCATTATTTTCATCAGCTTATTCACAACGTAGTCTATATCTGATTCAGAGCATGCGTCTTTCATTTTGTCGCCTATATACCAACTTATCATAGCCGCCTGCGCTGCCGGATCAGACTTTTGGTGAGGTTCGTCGTCTACGCTTGTTGACGCGCTTTTGGAGTGATTTTGGCTTAGTTCCAGCATTTTATAGACAATCATGTCAAGTGCTTCCTGCCCGTGTATCGTTGCTTTTTCCCACGCTTCTGCGTTTAATATGCTTAAACCTTTATTTTTGAGCAGGTTTTCGATACGTACAAGAAAATCACCGTAGTCTTTTTCTTTTGTCCAGCCGCATTCTGCTACGGCGGCAAGCCTCGGCCACATCATTTTTTCCAATTGCTCGTTTTTTGTCAGCCATTCCGTCCAGAGCGGAGATTCAATACCCAAAACGTTCTCATCGGGAATATTGACACCTTTAAGCTGAGGCTCGTACATAAGCGTTGCCTTTAGAGGAATTTCGGCATAAGAATAGTCGCTGTAGAAATTATTCATGGACGAAAGAACAAATTTGCGCCCTTTTTCAATTTCCGGCAACGCATAGCTTTTTTCCTGCCGCATTTCGAACCAATACTGAATAACGGCATTTTTATTAAAATCTCTGGCAAGCAACGATTCGTTCCAAACAATCGGAGTTTTGTCTTTTACCATGTCAAGAACTTTTTGCGTAAAATATCCCTGTAACTGCTCGTAGTTCGTGAAGCCTTGCTCCTTCATAACGGCATCGCACGTTTTGCAGGCTTTCCACTTTCTTGTAGGCGTTTCGTCACCGCCTAAATGGATAAAACGGGAAGGAAACAGCGAGCAAACCTCGCCGATTAGCTCTGCGACAAAGGGATAAGCCTCTTGATTACCGGGACAAAAAACAGTGTCGTGAATGCCGAAAGTACTAGCAACATCTATGTCTTTTCCTTCGCAGGTATATTCAGGATAAGCCGCAAGGATTGCGGTTGCGTGTCCGGGCATTTCGATTTCGGGAACAATCTCTATATTACGCGCCGCCGCAAAGGCGATAACGTCTTTGATTTCCTCTTGAGAATAATAACCGCCGTATATTTCGCCCTCTTGCTTCTCTCCGGTTGAAACCAGCGGATCTTGTGAGGAAAGTTTACGATACGATGAGATCTGATTCAGTTTCGGAAATTTTTTGCTTTCAATGCGGTAGCCTTGATCGTTAGACAAAAGCCAATGAAATCTGTTCATCTTCAGCAGAGCCATTTGTTCGAGAATCTTTTTAACTTCATCAACCGAAAAGAAATGACGGCATACGTCAAGCATAAACCCACGATGTTCAAAGCGCGGTTCGTCAGTTATAGTACAACAGGTAGCTTTGCCTTTTCCATACGATAAAAGTTGAAATAAAGACACCAAAGCATTTGAATAGCCGCTTTTATCCGAGGCGTACACCGTAATTCCTTGCGCGGCAATTTCAAGTCTATATGCCTCGTTTTTCATATCTGAAGCAATATATTTGACAAGCGTTGAACTATCTTTACTGTCATTGCATTGTATCAATCCCGCCGCACTCAAACGTCCGACAAATATCTCGTCGATATCCGGAAAATCCGTTCCGCACGACGCGGACGGCGGCAACACATATTCGCCGGTCAACGGTTTGACCGAGCCGTTTATTTTTGGAATTATTGTATACATAAATTCCCTTTCGTTTTTCAACATTATAGTTTTATTAAATCCCCGTGCGTTATGCCGTTTTCGTTGAAGGCATCTATGCGGATCCAATATTCCTGCCCTTTTACAAGCGCGCCGATTTTTTGCTCGGTTTTTCCAAGTACCTGACAGCTATGATATAGCTTTTCCGGATCGTGTCCCCACAAAAGATTGTATCCTACGGCGTCGCCGCTCCACGATGCGGTAAAATCCAAATCTGAAATTCTTTCGGATTTAATGTTGTCAACCTTCCTCGGTTTTGCGCCGTCGCCTTTGCCGAACACGCGCAAGCCGGAAATACAAGGATTCACGTCATAGGGAACTGCCTGAATCGTCAATTTGATAAATCTTGTTTTAACACCATTTTCTTTAATTACTAAATCATGTGCTAAGTCAGTATCGGCATTGCGCTTATCCTCTAATACAAAATAGGTTTTACCGTCTTCAGATCCTTCCAGCAGCCACTGCGTTTTATAAATATTGTCATCGATATAACGGCGGCCTTCTTCGTTTGGCTGCGCGTCGGAGTTTTCTGGAATTTTAACGTCGGGAACAAAATCGTCGGCAAAATTAATTTGTATACCGCGAACATCCGATACTTTTCCTAAATCAACCTCTACCCACTCACCCGGCTTATTGCTTTTTGCAGTCCACCATGTGCGAACGTTTTCATCGGTCACATTACCAGCGTTTTCCGCCGCGCTGGAAGCTTTTGCTTTTTTGCCGTAAGACAGCAGCATCCACTCAGGTTCCGCCCATATATCCTGTTTCCCGTCTTTGATTTCTGTTATCCAATCACCGAAACGCTGATTGCAAAATAATTCTCCGTCGGAATCAAAACCTGATTTCCATAAGCCTAAACGACGCTCGAAATTATGAATAACGGAAATACGCATCGTTGAAATATGCCACCAATTATTATGCTCATCCTCCATCGTAGAGCCGTGACCCGCGCCTGTTATAAAGCCTTGCGGTTGATAAGAGAATGGGTTGTTTTTTGCAAGCACAAAGTCCTTTAACGGATGGTCAGAAACATACACACCATCGTTATAAACGTTGTATTGTGCGCCCGGTACTGCGTATTGCAAATAGTATTTACCGTTATGCTTCGTCATCCACGCGCCTTCAAAATACGGATTATTAGAGAGCATACCCTTAATAAGATGACGCACGTTTTCCGGTACAAAGTTAATCAAGTCATCAACTGACATTTTCTCCACGACCTCGCTGCCTACAGCTTCGGCAACATTCTTTTTAAGCGCTTCCAACATATTAAAACCGGCGCCTAAAGAATTATCGGGATTGTGGTCGTCACCTGTACGCTCATAACCATACTCACCCGGATTCATTTCTATGAGCGGTATAGGGTCAGACAAGGGTTTCATTGTAATCGGATCGAGTTCAGCACCGTAAATAGGCTCACTATTCGTACAACCCCAATACAAATAAACCTTGCCGTCGTCGTCGCAAAAAATATCCGGATCCCAAAACGGAAAGGTGCCTTCAATTTTTTCAAATTCGCCGCCTTGTATATCTTTTGTACGGAAAAAATCACATATTTGCGTCCGTCTTGAAGCGCAAAAATACAGATAGTCGCCGATGACCCTGACTGCCGGCGCATAGTCGTATCCCGGCAACATTTTAACGGGCTTATACTCCCAATTGATCAAATCGTCGCTTAAATAATATCCTTTGCTCATAGAGGGAAAGAGGCAATATTTGCCCTGAAAATAAACCATTGACGGATCCGCCGCCTCGCGGTTACGCGCTACTTTTTTTTCGCTGCCCCTTTCGTTAAGCTGATACCGATACGTGATATTCACCGGATTACAAAAATACTTCTTTTTCATTTAACTTTTCTCCTATTAATTTAATTCAAATGATAATAAATCAAGATTGCCGCTCTTTACTTCAAAACTTAAGACGCTTTTGCCGTTTCCGTTAAAAATGTTTGTGGCATATTCTTTCCATGTGCCGGAAGATACATTTATTTCGGATACGCTTTTACCGTCAACTTTGACAAGCAGTCTGCCCTCGCCTCTTGCCGTTAATTTTATAGAAAACGTATCAGATAAATCAAAATATTTATAATTAGCCAAAACACCCTGCGTCATAGCGGTAATAAATCTTTCGTTATCGCGGCTTGTCACCATGGGAAAGCCTTCGGCTTTTTTATTGCTGGTGTGCGGCATGTTTCCATTTGACAGGTTACAGCAGATTGCCGCAGGATATTTGCCTGCGCCGGGCAGGCTTTTAACATAGAGTCCGCTTGTTGTGATCTCGACCTGTTCAATTCTTCCGTCAAATCTAATCTCAATCGGCTCAGCGCAAGCCTGACGGCTGTAATCGGTACCGTGTGTCTGGCGGTGATAAAAAACATACCATTGACCGTTTATGTTCTCTATACTGCCGTGATTTGTTCCGGTGTGGTTTAGCCTGTTTTTCGCCGATCTTCCCTTATAACCGATATCGCCGTTTGAGACGATCGTTCCGCCGTATTCAAAGTCCCGATCGGGATACTTGCTGGTCGAATAGCACAGTTCATGGTTGTTTGCAGAGGAATACACAAAATAATAGACATCACCAATCTTTCGTATCGACGCGCCCTCGTAAAAACCATGTCCGGAAAAGTGTCCGCCGTTATCATCATCCCTTCGCGCCGACACCTCGTACGGCGTTCCCTTGAGCTTTGCGGGCATAATGCGAACGGGCGGTGTTTTTACCGTGAGCATATCGTCCTCCAACTCACAGGTTGCTGGCCCGAAAATGCCGCCTTCGTGCGCCTCGATTTCCTCTTTTGTCTTGTTGAACATTTGCGTCTGAAGCTGAAGGCTTTGCTCTCTTGACATCAGATCCGTTTCGTCGAATGGATAATATGTGCCGTAGTACAGACGGATTGTGCCGCCGTCATTGATCAGCGCCGGATCGCCGGGAATAAAGCGGTTCAAATATGTGCCATCGGGATTTTTGACATGTCCGTAAAATTCAAATTTACCGTCGGGCGTATCGCATACGGCAACTCCGATGGGACCGGCGTAACTGTTAGAACAGTAATATAAATAAAAGCGTCCGTCATTACCCATGACACAATCGGGCGCATACATATATTTTTTTCCTGCCGCAGTAAGAACAGGATCCTGCTTCAACTCATAATTGAAGCCTTTATTTGACCAATCCGATAAATCATCGACCGGCGCCGACCATATACGGTACGGCAGCATACAAAATTCTTCGCCTGCCTCCTTATCATGCGAGCCGTATAAATAAACTCTGTCGCCAAAAACGTGCGGCTCGCCGTCGGGGATATATTCATCCAGTGGTAAAAAAGGATTAAAAACTTGTTTTTTCATTTCAAAATTTTCCTTATACGATATCAAAGACGCATTTTACGTCGCCGAATTTCTCGCTTGAGATAATCAATTCCGCTTTTCCTGCTTCAAAACAGGATCTTACAATTGCCAGCAGCCTGCCTTTACAGACCGTAAATTCGCCCGTAGTATAGTTTTCTTCCGTGAACGCGGCTGCCGAGCCTAACGCTGCTAAATATGCCGAGCCCGAAACTTTAGCAGTTATTTTTTCTCCCGATTCAGGGACTATCTGTCCGTTGTCGTCAACAATATTAATTTCCACAAACGCTAAGCTCTGTCCGTCCGATTTAAGCGCTTTTTTATCCGCTATGCAAACGATTTTATTTGCTTTACCCGGCGTAATGAGATTTTGCCTTGAAACCTCTTTGCCGTTTACATAACTTACCGCCAATAGCTCGCCGGGATTATATATTGTATCGAATCTTGCTTTAAAACGGTTATTCTTACCGACGGTTTTTTTGCCGATCGATTTTTTATTTAAGAAAAGCTCAACCTCTTCTGCTGCAGAATAAACCTCTATTTCGATAGGTTTATTTTCATATCCGGGACGATACCACGAGTTTTCACAATCTTCCCATGCCCACGGAGCCATGCTGATTTTTTTTCCGTAATTAGACGGATTCATAACCGCAATATAAGTTTCTTTGCTGCCCCAAACGATTTTTCTGTAATGAAGAGACGGCTTGCCGCAGCCCGTAATATCAAAATCGCCGCAATTCGAAGTGCGGGCAGGATATGCGGGCTGCATCATTGCACGCGGAACATCAGGCTCATCCGGACTTAAGTATTTCGTGAAACCGCAACCTGTTTCGCCTATATAATCATGACTTACCCAAGTAAAATCGCCTATTACATGCGGCAATTTTTCGACCAGACTCCAAACGTTATCAATATTGTTCGGAAAACTTTCAGTGCCGCAGATAATACGGTTAGGGAAAATTTGCGGTTCTTTTTCGTATCTGTGTTCCATGTAGTTATAACCGACAAAATCAAGCGGCGCGCATAAACTTTCCGTCCTGTCCGGCCATACTTGCTCCGACCACGGTGTAGAAAGATTTTGTCCGGGTCCGCCCATCGCACGCATCGCCTGCATCTGTAAAAGCGTATCGTCGTCGTTTAAGCCGCTGAACATTGTCGGAACACCGGCAGTGACAAATCTTGTCGGATCAAGCTCGCGCACTTTTGCAGATAATTTTGCGGCGTACTTTGCGCCGCCCTCAAGTCCGTTCCTCTCGTCCACTTCGTTACCTATCGACCAACAAAAAATACTCGGATGATTTCGCGCCGCCACTATGGATGAAGTCATATCACTTTCCCACCATTCATTGAAAAAATGATGATAATCCGATACGTTTTTTTGCATGTTCCATACGTCAAACACTTCGGCAAACACAAGTAAACCCAACCTGTCGCAGGCTTCCATCATTTCTTCGGACATCGGATTGTGCGCGCAACGGATTCCGTTATAACCGTTATCTTTATGTAGTTTCATACGGCGGTATTCGCTGTCATAAAACGATGCCGCGCCCAAAATGCCGTTGTCGTGATGAACGCATCCGCCCTTGATTTTAACGGTTTTGCCGTTAAGGCGTAAACCATTGATGTGGTCTAAATGAATAGTGCGGATACCGAAAAGCTGGGTATGAGAATCTGTTGCCGAGCCGTCAATTATTAAATCTGTTTTTATCCGATAGAGGTTAGGATCATCAATATCCCAAACTTTAGGAGACGGAATAACAAGGCGGATGCGGCAATTACCTTTCCCGTTTTCAGGCAAAAAGACCACGCCTTCTCCGGTTGCCTCCGCTTTGTCGGATATTGCCGTGTCTCGCCCTTTATCTTCGAATAGTCCGACTTTGATTTTTCCCTTTAAATCTTTTAAAGAATGATTTTCAACTTCAACGTCGACTGTAACAAGCGCCTCCGATTTATCAAGGCGTTCAGTATACGCAAAGACAGGGTTTGCGCTCAGATGCACGTCTTCTCCAATAAGTAAATAAGCGCGCCTGTAAATGCCGGAGCCGGAATACCACCTTGCCGTATTCTGCATTGAATTATTAACGAATACGGAAAGTCTGTTTTTTGCGCCATATTTAATATGCTTTGTCAGATCACATACAAACGGCGAATATCCGTAAGGATGGAAAGCCATCTTGTGCCCGTTGATAAATATTTCAGAATTGCAAAATATACCGCCGAATTCAACGGCAATCCGTTTACCATGCCACTCATTCGGAACGTCGAAATATTTTGTATATGTGCCTAAATTGCCTTTGTACCAGCCTTTGTTAGGTCCGCCTGGGCAATCTGCCGAAATACCTTCCGAAATATCAATATCATGCGGAAGATCCACCGTCTTTTTTCCGCCGCCCATCATTCCTTGAATGATATAGAATAGCGCGGGAGGTTCTTTAGAAAACTCCCATCCCTGATCAAAACTTATTCGTTCCATTATTTTTACCCCTTATTATTTATGAATCTGGTATTGATACCTTTTAGAAACCCAAAATATCTTTGTTGATGTCGTTTAAAAGCGCTTTCCATTCTTTAGGCGTAACGGCAGGTAAAAACATTTTTAAAACTTGAATCGGTTGGGAATACATGCCGGTAAACATATTACTGAATTCTTCTTTTTCAATTTTACGACCCGTAACGTGACTTGCTATTCCGCTGGCAATAACGCCGTCGTATATCGCGTCAAGGTTTTCCTCTATAAATTGTTTTCCTGCCGGATGTTTGACAAGCTCTTTAATTAAAGATAATTCCGTTAATTCAGATACGATATTGAGCTCCTCTTCGATCGCCATAATTTCTTTTGCAAGAACAGTTTTCGATGCCGATTTTGATATTTGTATTTCATAAAGTCCCGCAGGCATATGGAAAGCATGGACTTCTTCGTTCCAATACGAAAACGTGCGTTTATCCAAAGTAAAGACTGCCGTCTTTGTTTCGCCGGGCTCTAAATCAAGCTTATCAAATCCCCGAAGCTCTTTCACGGGACGTAAAACGCCGCAATCTTTTACCGCTACATACAACTGAACAACTTCCTTCCCCGCAACTTTTCCGGTATTTTTAACGTTTACGGAAACTGTGAGAACGTCATCCGCGGTCATAATTTCTTTGCTTACTTTTAAGTCGCTGTATTCAAATTGAGTATAGGACAGCCCGTAACCGAACGGGAAAAGCACTTTTTGTTTCTTGCTTTCGTAATAACGATATCCAACGTATACACCTTCACGGTATTCAACCTTATTACCCGTACCGATATAATATAGATATGACGGATTATCTTCTGCGCATAGAGGGAACGTTTCAGCCAGTCTGCCGCTCGGATTAACTTTTCCGAACAACAAATTAACGGTCGCCTCGCCGATACCCTCGCCGCCAAGATACATTTCCAATATTCCTTTTACGTTTTCCAGCCATGGCATTTCGACCGCGCTACCGTTATGAAGAACAACTACGGTATTTTTCTGCAACTTTGCGACGGCTTCTATGAGCGCGTTATGGCTGTCGGGAAGTTTTAAATGCGTACGGTCGTTGCCTTCCGTTTCCATTTCCAAAGGTACGCCGGCAAATACGACCGCAACGTCGGCTTGTTTTGCGACTTTTACTGCCTGATCTATCAAGGAGTTGTCAGGCGTTAAGCCGTCATATCCCTGACTATATGTAACGTCCGCAAGACCTTTAACGGCATCCAAAGCTTTTGTTTTGAATACCGCATTGACTATCGAACTACCGCCGCCCTGAAAACGAGGATTATCGGCGAACTGTCCGATAAACGCGATTTTTTGTTTGCTGTTGAGCGGCAAAATATTGTTTTCGTTTTTCAATAAAACCGCCGATTGCTCGGCTGCCGCTCTTGATACTTCATGAGCTTTTTTATGATCGATTTTTACATCTGTTTTTTTGTTCTCAACAGCCTTAAAGACTAAATTCAAAATATTTTCGCAAGCCGTATCGACTAAAAATTCGGGCAACATACCGGCTTTTACGGCTTCTACTATCTCGCAGTCAGTCAACGGCTCTCCGGGCATCGTCAAATCCGTACCTGCAGCAACAGCTTTAACGCGGTTATGCGTCGCGCCCCAATCGCTGACAACGCAGCCTTTAAATCCCCACTCGCCTCTTAAAACGTCCGTCATAAATTTGCGGTTTTCTGACGCGAAAGTGCCGTTGATTTTATTGTACGAACACATGACCATCCATGGCTGAGCTTTTTTGACGACGCTTTCAAACGCCGGCATATAAATTTCTCTTAACGTCCGCTCGTCTATTTCTGAAGAAGATGTAAAACGCCTTGTTTCCTGATTGTTTGCAAGATAATGTTTGACGCAAGCGCCTGCGCCGCTGTTTTGCACACCTTCAACGTAAGATGAGCCTAGTTCGCCTGCAAGATAAGGATCTTCGGAAAAATACTCAAAATTCCTTCCGCACAAAGGACTTCTTTTAATATTAATGCCCGGACCTAAAAGAACGCTGACATTCTCAGCGCTGCATTGCTCGCCTAAAGACTGCCCGACTGATTTTATCAGTTCTCTGTCAAAGCTTGCACCAGCCGTGCTTAATGAAGGAAAACTGACCGCGGGATTACTGTTAAAAATGCCAAGATTATCCGTAAGACCTTCCTGCTTTCTCAGTCCATGCGGACCGTCTGATAACCATATCGAAGGCACATCCAAACGCTCGACGGCTTTTGTCAGCCACGAGTTTTCTCCCGAACATAAAGACGCCTTTTCTTCAAGCGTCATTTCCTTAATAAGATTTTTTATTTTTTCAATCATTTCTTGTTCTCCTTATTAAAATAAATAAAGTAATCTTATTCAGCGTTTATTATTGCAGATAAATACATTTACTTTAATTATATAAATTAAGTTTTGGTTAAGTTTATCAAAATACTATTTAATTTGGTAATTTCCGTTACTATTTTTTAAATTGCAAACTGCGAATTGTACATGCTCGCATAGAATCCGTTTTCTTTTTGTAATAAATCTTCGTGTCTGCCTTGCTCAATAATATCGCCGTCCTTTAACACTAAAATAAGGTCGGCATTTTTTATAGTAGAGAGGCGGTGCGCTATAACAAAACTTGTTTTTCCTTTTGAGAGATTATCCATAGCCTGTTGAATAAGTTCTTCCGTATAGGTATCAACATTGGAAGTCGCCTCATCCAAAATAAGCATCGGCGCGTTTTGCACCATAGCGCGGGCAATGGTTAGAAGTTGCTTTTGTCCGCCGGAAATAGTCGTTTGCGACGTTAATGCACCGTCATAATTATTCGGCAGGGTTTCTATAAATCTGTCTATATTGGCGGCTTTAGCGGCGGTTACTATATCCTCATCGGTTGCGCTTGCGTTAGAAAAGGCGAGGTTTTCTTTAACCGTTCCGTCAAAAAGCCAAGTATCTTGTAACACCATTGAAAACATTGAGCGCACTTCCGTTCTGGTCATATCCTTTATAGATTTGCCGTCAATAAAAATATCTCCGCCGTTTAATTCATAGAAACGCATAAGCAAATTGACAAGCGTTGTTTTGCCCGCGCCGGTCGGCCCTACTATAGCTACTTTTTGTCCGGCTTTTATATCGGCGGAAAAATCATTTATAACCGTCTTTTCGGGTAAGTATCCGAAATTAACGTTTTTAAATTCTACGTTGCCGCAAACTTTATTATTATTTTCCATTGCCGCATTTTCCTGCGTCTCTTCTTCTTCGCCCAAGAATTCAAACACGCGCTCGGAAGCTGCCGCCGCCGTTTGCAGTACGTTCATTATTTGACCTAGTTGCCCTATCGGCTGCTGAAACATATTAACGTAAATCAAAAATGCAGTTATCGTTCCGAAATCGCATTTACCATTTACATACAAAATTCCGCCTACAACACATACCGCCACGTACCCTACTTTTGAAAGGAACGTCATGAACGGGTGCATAAGTCCCGAAATAGATGAGGATTTAAAATTAGCTTTTTGCAATGCGTCATTGAACTCGTCAAATTGCTTTTTCGCGCGTTCTTCGGCATTAAACGCTTTTACTATCGTCTGTCCTGAAAAGGTTTCTTCAATCGTACCGTTGACCGCTCCTAAATATTTTTGCTGACGGACAAAATGCTTTTGCGAGAACTTCATAAAAATTATGACAACTAACAGATTGAACGGTACAGTTGCCATTGTAGTAAAGCCTAGCTGCCAACATAGCGCAAACATCGCAATCAACACGCCGACAAGCTGAAAAATCGAGGAGACGGTGGTGCTTATCGCCTGATTAAGCGACTGACCTATCGTATCGACGTCGTTCGTGACGCGGCTCATAGTGTCACCCAAAGGGTTATTATCAAAATACTTGAGCGGTAGCCGGTTAATTTTGCCCGAGATTTCGCTGCGGAGTTTCCGCGTTACGCCCTGATTGACTTTTGCTAAAATAAATGCCTGAAAATACGACAAGAGCGCGCAGCCGCCGTAAGCAATAATAAGTGTTACGCAGGTTTTTACGATATATGAATAGTCGAGAATATCCGCAACAACTCCGCCGCCGCCGTCTATAAAATGCTTTGCAACGGCATTTAAGCTGTTAGTCAAATCTTTGAGGAGCAGCGTTCCGTAAATCGTTAAGGCTACGGATACAAGGTTAAAAAGTATTACGAAAACAACCGGCACATAATACGGCCTTATGTACTTTATCAGCTTTATAAGGCTGCCCTTAAGGTCTTTCGCTTTAGGCTTTTTCCTTGCCGGAGCAAATACTACTTCTTTTTCTGTTTGCTTGATTTTACTTTTTCTGTTCATAATTCAAGCTCCTTTTCCGATAACTGCGACTTTGCAATACCTAAGTATAACGGGCAAGTTTCTAATAACTCCTTATGCGTTCCAATGCCCGCAACTTTTCCGCCGTCTAAAACAATTATTTTGTCCGCGTCCATAATAGTGCCTATACGCTGGGCAACTATTATTTTTGTTGCATCAGCGGCATAAGCCTTGATATTTTGCCTTACTTTCAAGTCCGTTTTATAGTCAAGCGCTGAGAAAGAATCGTCGAATATGTAAATTTGCGGTTTGAAAGCGACTGCCCTTGCTATAGACAACCTTTGCTTTTGCCCGCCGGACAGGTTCTTTCCGCCCTGAGAAATAATAGAATCATATTTGTCGGGCATTTCTTCAATAAATTCATCCGCGCACGCAACTTTTGCCGCCGTTTCTATCAATTCCGCATCCGCGCTCATGTTGCCGTAAGCTATATTATTTGAAACAGAACCCGAAAACAAAAGGCTTTTTTGCGGAACATAGCCAATAACACTTCGCAAAGTTTCCTGTTTAACATCTTTTATATCAACGCCGTTTACAAGCACTTGACCGTCTGTTACATCGTAAAAACGCGGAACGAGATTTACGAGCGAAGTTTTACCCGCGCCTGTAAGACCTACTATTGCAGCCGTTTCGCCCTTATTGATTTTAAAACTTACGTTTTCCAAAACCGGTTTTTCCGCGCCCGAATACGCAAAGGAAACGTCTTTGAATTCTATCTCGCCGTCCGTAATAAAATCCCGGACATTCGGCGGATCTTTGATTTTGCTCACCGTGTTCAAAACCTCCGCAATTCTTTTTCCCGAAACCTGCGCTCTGGGGAACATAAGCAGCAACATTGTCATCATCATAAACGCCATTACCACTTGCCCCGAAAGCTGCGTGAACGCAAACATTGATGCAAAGAAATCGGGCGCGTTATCACGAAGTATTATGAAACTTCCAAGCCAATAAATAGAAAGTGTTATGCCGTAGTTGACTATCATCATCACAGGGCTCATAAGCGACTGAACGCGTCCGACAAAAAGGTTGGTTTTCGTCAGATCCGTATTTACGTCTTCAAATTTTCTGTCTACGGTGCTTTCGGCATTGAATGCGCGTATAACCTTTATCCCCGTGAGCTTTTCTCTGGTTACACCGTTTAGCTTATCGGTCAGCTTTTGGATCTTTTTGAATTGCGGAGCTAAGGACATCAATATGGCCAAAATCGCCGCAATCATAAACACAACGCCGACGGCTGTTGTAAAGGTCAGTTCAGACGACGATGTGAATATTTTCAAAATCGCCATGACCGCTAAAATAGGCGCGGCAATACCTATTCGTATCATCATCATTGTAGCACCCGTGACTTGCTGAACGTCGTTAGTACAACGCGTGATTAATGATGCGGTAGTAAATTTATCGCTTTCTTCCATCGAAAAGCCGCCGACCTTTTCGTAAATGCGCCGCCTTAGATTTTTTGAATATGTCGAAGAAACTATTGACGTTAATATTGTGATAGCGATAGTCGCCAATATTGCCCCTGCGCAAAAAATAAGCATTACACCGCCGGTTTTTAAAATTGCGGCGCTGCTTTCACCCGCCTGCACCTGCTTTATTATTTGTTCAGTGTATGACGGCACCGTGACGTCACAAAATGCCTGAAGCACAATGAATACTATTATTAATGCAAGCAAAATCCATTGTTTAAGATTGAAATATTTTAAAAGTTTGAACATAAAATGTTCTCCTTATAATTAAACTATTTTAAGAACTTCTCTACTTCCTCGTCTGTAGCAATTTGCAGCTTCTCATTAAGTACACGATACATTTCCTGCTCCTCTTTTGTCAAATGACCAAAAATTCTTGAGGTCAAGTCCCAAATTTTTTGAGAAACCTTTTCAAGTTCAGTTTCGCCATCTTTAGTCAGAAGAACATGAATATTGCGCCTGTCCTGCTTATCTGTAAATCTCTCTATTAAGTTCTTATCTTCTAAAAGCTTCAAACTTCTCGATACTGCACTCATAGGCGTTTTAAGCGCGGACGAAATATCTGAGACATACGTGTCCCCCCTTTCTTCCTTCGCCTTTTTTGTCATAAGCATAATGCCTAAATCATTATTATTAAGTTTATCCGTCAGCTTATCTATACTGAATGTTGGAAATCTCATCTTTAACTGAATAAACATTTCATAAATTGTAATTTTTTTTTGCGAACTCATTTCTTCACCTCTCGTTTTTTATCATTGTATACATTTAACAATGTTAATTGTATCGCAAGAAATAAGGTTTGTCAATAGTTTTTCAAAAAAATTACCTAGCACAAAAATTTAATGTACTAGGTAAGTTGAAATATTTAATTTTCGATTGATGTAATTTATGCTTTAAAACGGATTTTCTGTAGGATATTTATCTGACGCAGGCTTGTTATACCCTATATTATCCGCATCTATATACTTAAATACTTCGAACAATGCTTTGCCAAAATGCCCGAAAGCAACTGCCCCGTGATGAGGGAATCCGTTTTCAATCAATACGTGTCTGTAAAAACGGCCCATTTCCTTAATTGCAAAAACACCGATTCCGCCGAAACTTTGCGTTGCGACAGGCAGAATCTCACCTTGCGCAACATACGCAAACAAGCGGTTGTCAGCAGTAGACTGCAATCTGAAGAATGTAATATCGCCGGGTTGCAGATCGCCTTCTAAGGTTCCGTTAGTAACTTCAACGGGCAATGAGCGTGCCATAATTTTCTGGTATTTCATTGTGGGGTTGCAAAGTTTTTTGCTGCAAGTATTGCCGCAGTGGAATCCCATGAAAGTGTCGTTAAAGCTGTAGCCAGTCTTCTTCTCAATTTCCTTTGTGTACATATCCTTAGGAACGGTATTATTAATATCCAGTAAGGTTACGACATCCTGACTTACGCAAGTACCTATAAACTCGGACAAGCAGCCATAAATATCTACTTCGCACGAAACAGGTATTCCACGCCCGGTAAGCCTTGAATTCACATAGCACGGAACGAAGCCGAATTGCGTTTGGAACGCAGGCCAGCATTTGCCGGCAATTGCGACGTATTTTCTGCTGCCTTTATGCTTCTCGATCCAATCAAGAAGTGTAAGTTCGTATTGAGCAAGCTTATTGAGTATTTCAGGCTTTTTATTGCCAATGCCCAGTTCCATTTCCATATCCTTGACAACATCAGCAATGCGCTTGTCATTTGCATGGTTGTTGAATGCTTCAAACAAGTCAAGTTCTGAGTTTTCTTCTATTTCAACTCCCATATTATAAAGCTGTTTGATAGGCGCATTGCACGCAAGGAAGTTCATCGGTCGCGGACCGAATGAGATAATCTTTAAATTTTTAATTCCTATAACAGCTCTTGCAATAGGCAAAAATTCGTTGATAAGGTCAGCACAATATTCAGCATCCCCGACCGGATATTCGGGAATATATGCTTTTACGTTGCGGAGCTTGAGATTATAGCTTGCGTTTAACATACCGCAATAAGCGTCGCCTCTGTCGCTACTGAGCGCGCCGGTATTTTCTTCAGCTGCCGCGCAAAACATTACAGGACCATCAAAATTCTTGGCAAGCATTGTTTCGGAAATCTCCGGTCCAAAGTTGCCCAAAAACACGCACAGCGCATTACAATTGGCCCTCTTCAAATCTTCAAGCGCTTGTAGCATATGCATTTCGCTCTCGACAATACATACAGGGCACTCGTAAATATCTGCCTTACCATATTTCTTTTGATAAGCTGTAACGAGTGCTTTTCTTCTGTTGACAGATAAGCTTTCGGGAAAACAATCTCGGGAAACCGCTACGATTCCGAGTTTTACTTTAGGTATGTTATTCATATTATTTATCTCCTTTTTGTCCGTAGTACGCGTTCTTGCCGTGCTTACGGTTATAATGTTTATCTAATAAATATTGATCTGCTTTTTTAACTTGGGGATTTAATTGTTCCGTCAAGTAAGCCATTTTTGCAACCTGCTCGCACACAACTGCGTTATGTACCGCATCGTCTGCGCTCTTACCGAAACTGAACGTTCCGTGATTTTTCACCAGTACCGCAGGTATAGCTGACGGCTCAATATTCTTGAATTTTTCAACGATTACAAGTCCTGTATTTTTCTCATAATCGGACTCGACTTCTTCTTTTTTTAACGCTCTTGTGCAAGGTATATCTCCGTAGAAATAATCCGCATGAGTTGTGCCGTAGAAGGGAATGTCACGTCCGCTCTGAGCCCATGCCGTAGCATTGGTTGAATGTGTATGAGTAATCCCTCCGAGGCTTGTAAATGCCTTGTAGAGCTCCAAATGTGTAGGTAAATCGCTCGACGGCTTTAATTGCCCCTCTACGACAGCTCCGCTCATGTCAACAACGACCATATCCGATGCTTTCATTTTGTCGTAATCAAATCCCGACGGTTTGATAACTATCAAGCCTTTTTCTCTGTCAATTGCCGACACGTTTCCCCATGTAAAAATAACGAGTCCATGCTTGACTAAATCCAGATTTGCCTTGTAAACTTTTTCTTTTAAATCTTCTAACATCTCTACCTCTTTAATGCGGCGACCGCTTCTTTTACTATCGATAAACCGTTGATATAATTTTCAGTAAACCGCTCAAAACCTCTTACTTCGTTTTCTTTCGCTTCAACCATTAAGCAATCCTGACCTTTAAATACTCTATCGTCCAGATAGTTTTCTAAAGCCGTTCCCGCTCCGTTTTGAGCAAACATAGCTAAGACCGCCATGCCCCATGCCCCGCCCTCGTTAGCGGTTTTATTGATCGCGATCGGGGTATTTATTGCCGCCGCCAAAAATCTTTGAGCCACGCCCTCGGTCTTAAAGATACCGCCGTGAGCGTTAATAAAATTCGACTTGACATTCTCTTTTTTGAACAGAATGTCCAGACCGATTTTAAGCGTGGCAAAAGCCGAATAGATTTGCGAGCGCATGAAGTTAGACAGGTTAAAATTGCTTTCGGTCGTTCTGACAAACGTCGGACGCCCCTCGTCGATTTGCGTTATGTTCTCTCCCGACAGGTAGTTGTATAGAAGCAAACCACCGCAATCATCTTCGCCCTTGAGAGCAGATTCAAACAGCTTGACATAGATTTCGTTCTTGCTTACTTTGCTGCCTGTAAGCGAAGCGAACTCTTCGAAGAGATTAACCCATGCGTTGATTTCGCTGGTACAATTATTGCAGTGTACCATTGCCACCAGTTCGCCAGACGGAGTTGTTACAAGGTCAATTTCGGGATAAACTTTTGACAATTCCTTATCTAAAACAAGCATACCAAAAATAGATGTTCCGGCGGAAATATTGCCTGTGCCGACTTTTACGGAATTCGTTGCGACCATGCCAGTTCCCGCGTCGCCTTCGGGAGCGCAGAATAAACAGCCCGCTTGCAGTTCTCCTGATGGATCGAGGAATTTTGCGCCGCTTGCAGTAAGACTTCCCGCATTTTCACCGGCAAGCAAGACTTTAGGAAAAATTTGATCAAGCGTAAAATTGAGATTGTTTTGTTTCAATATTTGATCAAACTGACCAATCATTTTTTTATTATAGTTCTTAGTGGATAGGTCTATCGGAAACATACCCGACGCCTCGCCTATTCCTATAACCTTTTCTCCGGTCAATATGTAATGAACGTATCCTTCAAGCGTTGTTTGAAAAGCTATATCCTTAATATGCGGCTCTTTGTTTTTAACAGCCTGATAAAGGTGCGCTATACTCCAGCGTGCAGGGATCGGGTAATTGAAAAGTTTAGTTAGATCTTTTGCCGCAGATTCAGCATTATTATTTCGCCAAGTTCTAAACGGCACAAGAAGATTGTCGGCTTTATCGAAAACCATATATCCGTGCATCATAGCGCTTATGCCGATCGAACCGATTTTGGTTAATGTGATTCCGTATCTTAATTTAACATCGTATTTCAATGCTTCATAGCACGACTGAATTCCCGTCTTAATATCCTCTAAGCTGTAAGTCCAAATGCCGTCAACAAACCGATTTTCCCAACCATGTTCGCTTGAAGCCAAAACGGCATGAGTTTCGTCAATTAAAACCGCCTTGATTCTTGTAGAACCAAGTTCAAGCCCCAATGACGTTTTCCCATGTATAATTTTTTCTTTATTATCCATGATAACAGTTTAACTCAAAATATTTTGTTATGCGTAAATATAATATTTTGATTTTGTACATTTACGTAAACAAATCTGACTTTTGTTTTTATAATTAAGATAATATTGACAATAAACAGTAGTGTAGTTATAATAAACCTATGAATATTTTAGGATTTAGTAATAATAAAGCTAATTCACTTACCGTAAAAAACTATTACGGTTATAATTACGACGAGTTTAATATGGCTCCACATAGTCATATGAGCGCGGAGCTTATGTATTGCTCCAGCGGTGAATCCGAAGTCTATCTTTACCTAACGGAAAACAATAAAGAATACAAAAAATTTCGCTTGAAGAAAGGACAATTTATTTTGATTTTTTCGGGATTAAAACACCGTCTTTACGTATCAAAAGACAAGCCGTGCAAAATTTATAACTTAGAGTTCTCTCCTGCTGTCGGCAATTTTGATATATCAACAGCCATAACCCAAGAGTCTGAAATGTTTGAAATCTTCAATCTTCCGCAAGGCTATATTTTAGGCAGCGACAGCGTCGATATGAAATCAACGATCAAAAAACTGCTTGACGAACTTTCAACGAGCTACTTAGAGTCAAAAGATTTTTATATACAAATGCTTATCGCTCAACTGCTGATTCAAATCTATCGCAGCTTTTCCAATGCACAGTCCGATTCAAAACACTTTATATCCAAAACAATGGAGTACATAAAGGAAAACTACTCCCACGAAATAACCGTCACTGCAATCGCAGAGTTTGTCGGTCTTAACGTTAACTATTTAGAACGGCTTATAAAGTCAACTACCGGAAAAACTATTTTAGCGCACATAACCGACTTCCGCCTTACTCAGGCAAAGAGTCTCATATTGAACACCAACCTATCCCTTACTGATATAGGCTTCCATTGCGGCTATGGCTCCCGTCAAAGTTTTTACGAAAACTTCAAAAAATCCGAAGGTATTTCACCGTCAGATTACAAAAAGAAAATTGCATCTGAAAAGTATTTAAACTATAAGCAAACGCCTTATGAAAAGGTTTAAGTTTCGTCTTTTGATTCGGTGAACCACCGGCAACCTGCCACCTTATTAAATTCAATATCTTCCATAAAAAGATATCTTTCCTGCCCCTCAATTATGCAGGTGTACCTGATACCAGCTCCGCCTGCTCGTAACGATGCCGCGCGTCTTACATCAATGACTTTAGTTACAGAATAGGTCATACCGTTCCGCCATATAAGTTTCTGCGGAATGATCTGACCTTCTTTTGTAAATTTAGCTATTATCTCTACATAGATTTTACTCATACGCAGATTATTGACAATTATTATTTAAAGAAACTTATTGGATGAATGACATTCTCAGAATATGGGTTGAATGCAGTCAGTTCCTTATCCAAATACTCAACGCCTCTGTTGATAGAAAAATGCCCGAACCGTTTTCTTAGCTCGAATATGGTCTTTTCAAGATTTTCATTTTTCATTCTTTGAGCTTCGCTTACGAACATATTTGTCTGTACAACGGTATCTGCGGAAACTAAATTTGAAACTTTAATGCCTACGCTTCTTATAGGCCGTTTGAAATTATAGAACTCATATAATCTCATTGCCGTATCAATAATTTCTTCGGAAATAAAAGTCGGCGTATCTATTTTTATTTGTTTTCCCCAAGTATCTAATATTGAATCACGAAGATATAACGTTACGACCTGCCCTTTCAGCCATTGATCTCTTAAGCGCGCGGCAACGCTCTCGGCAAGCACCGTTACTATCATCAGCACGTCGTCATAAGAAATAAGGTCGCGTATTGTGGTCGTGCTATTCCCGACAGATTTTATGATACCTTCAGCGCCGTTAACTTCAACAGGCGAAGTATCATAACCGTTAGCAAAAGTCCAGATATATTCGCCCCACTTTCCGAGCTTCAGCTTCAATAATTCAACGTCGGTTTGAGCCAGTTCATCGATAGTTTTTATATTTATCCTGCGAAGCTTTTCCTCTGTTGCTTTGCCTACATATAGCAGATCTTTAGCGGGTAAATTCCATATTGTTTCTTTGTAATTTTCTTTTGAAATTATTGTCGTTGCATCGGGTTTTTTCATGTCCGACCCGAGCTTTGCAAAAATCTTGTTCCATGAGACGCCCACAGAGGCCGTTATACCGGCTTCAAAGGTTATCCTGCGTCTTATGTCGTCCGCAATAAGTGCGCCGTCCTGACCGCTCACATCGAGCCAGCACTCGTCAATTCCAAAGCTTTCTATCTGGTCGGTATAGTTCTCATAGATATGCCTTACGATTTGAGAAAATCTTAAATATTGATTGAAGTTTGCAGATATAGTTATAAGCTTCGGACACTTCAATTTAGCTTCCCAGATTACGTCGCCCGTTTTGATTCCATAGCTCTTGGCAATATAGTTTTTTGCCAGCACAATACCGTGCCGCAGTTCAGCGTCCCCGCAAACTGCAACAGGCTTTCCTCTCAATTTCGGATTGTGGAGGCACTCGACCGAAGCATAGAAATTGTTCAAGTCGCTATGCAAAATAACTTTATCTTTCATAAGTGTGCGGACTTTCATCTTAACACAACGAAAAATAAAAGTAAATACTAAACTGAAAAATTAACTGATGGTATTAAATGTAAAAGTATTTTAAAATGGAATTCGCATGGTTTTCGTAGTGCTGGCTCTGTCCAGCTTATCTAATAAATAAAGAGTTTTATGTACTTAGATTCAATCATTAATTGAGTTAGCTAAACTGTTAATTGAATCAGAGAATCGCGCCAAAAGTTTCATTCAATTAACGGTGTAGTATCAATTTTAAGAAAAGCTCTTTACAAAACGCAAACAGAAACATATACTTGTCATATAGGTATTTGTTATTTTACCAATTGGAGGAGTTTTTATGTTGTATCCTGAAGATATGGGGGCTACAATCCGTAAATATCGCATCAAGCTTGGTTTATCACAACAAGAACTCGGCGATCTTTTAGGAGTTACATTTCAAGCAGTATCAAATTGGGAAACAGGCAAAGCTTTTCCCGATATGACATTGATTACACGAATATGCGAAGTCTTTGATATTAATATAGATATATTGTTCGGGAAAACTCCGGAACCTCCGCCTCAGCCTGTACGGAGAGTACTGCCTGCTGCAGAGGCTATGGTTCAGCAAAAGCCAAAGACAATAGAAGTGATTTCGAACACTTATATCGTTGCAAAACGGATAGCGATCATTACACTTATAATATTTCCAATTATCATTATTTTCGCAAATTTATTCGGACACTCATTGTTGTTTGGCAATCTATTTACTATACTTGGGATTGGCTGTATTGTTTTAACACCGCTTGCCGGCGCAGTAGCATTTATTTTTATGTATTTCGCCTTGGTGATTGAAAAGAAAAAAATCTGCGAAATAATGCATAAAACTGCAATCGTTCTGCTTATTATTGGCAATCTACTTTCTCTGTTTCGGATTAATACGGTAGTACACAGTCCTATTGATTATATTATATTATTCACTCAATTATTTGCTTTGATTATTCCGGTTTTCATCTTCCAAAAGCGTGAAAAATACAATAAAGCACACAAAATATATTGGATTTGTTCTTTGATTGTTTTATGTTTATATATTTTTTTCGTGTCAGTCAGCACGGTTGTTGTGGGCAGTGCCTTCGCAACATCACAGCTAAGAAATAGTGGCGGTATTATTTTAAATTATTACTTTACACAGATATTATTCCTTGTATTTATTTTATTAACACTGCGTTCCCACGAACCTAAATCTGTACTGCATACATTATAATAAGATAATATTTTTTAGGAAAAGAGCTATTGTGCACAATAATGCAATGGCTCTTTTAAGTAAAAAACTACCAATTGTACTTGAGAATTAGAGTAAAAATAATTATTCCTTATCACTAATTTCCATTTTAAAATTATTATCATCAGCGAATGAAAAATATATTGCATTTCCATATTTAACTATATCTCCTGCAAATACTTCTTTCATTGAGATGCAAACTTGAAAAACAAAATCTTTGAGAGTAACGCGCGGCTTGATTTTTAAAGGAATGGGCTCATCGCCTAAATCAAAGAAATTTATCGGATCAACTTTGCTCTCCGGAATATTGATAAAAAAATTAGTTCCTTTTTCTGACTGGTTAGATTTTAAAGCGCGGGCTTCACTTTCTTTAGCTTCTTGTTTAAAAAACTCATTATAATATTTTTTGACTTCTTCATCTTCTGAATTTAATTCGCTGTTCTCATTTGGAAAATCCGACATATCATTATCTCTCCTTTTAGTTTATTTTTTTATTAAAATAATTTCGATCCAATCTGTGAATCTCGAAAAGCTGTCAAGCGATAGCTCAAAGTAATCAAAATAATACTTTTCTGCGCCGGTATCCAATCGCGCCATAATCTCGTGAACAAAAACATCTCCATCTTCGCCGTTTTCTGTACTTGACGAAATATTAATGTCGATCACAAAGTCCATGAATGATATTTGATCCATAAATAATCTGTTATCTCTATATGGATAATCTTTATCTATTACAACATTTAATGTACAGGTGCTATATGAAGTTTCTCGTTCTTCTTCAATCATTAAAGAAAAGTATGCCGGTTTTTCTGTGTGAACTTCATAAGTCAGCGTAATGTCATCATAATCGCCAAGTAATTGCGTAACTTTAAGAGTGCTGTTTAAATATGTAATATCAGATTTCTTCACTTCGTAGGCAGTTGTATAATACGGTTCGTCATTCTTAAATAAGTAATATCCTATTAAAGAGAAAGCCAATATCAGCACAAACGCTGCCGGAATCGCTAAATATAATTTCCTATTAGTTCTTTTGCTTTTTGGTGCGACAGCATTATTATCAATGATTGGATAGATAACTTCTTCTAAAAAGCCCTTATCTTCTTCCAGTATTCTTTTTTCTTCTGATTTAATTTGTTTTTTTAGTTTCTTCATATTGCCTCTCAAGATATATTAAGCACTAATGCCTCGTCAATTTGGGCGGTATTGACGTTAATATATCCGGTTCTGTATAACCCAAGCCCCATAGCGCAATGAATATATCTGTCAAACCTTGTTTGATTGTTACTCAAAGTATAGCTTACTTCCAGACAGCCGAAGCCGGACACCGCGTGATTTGAATAAGCGTACTCATATGCTAATATATCAAAGCCTGTGCCGACTGTTATGACGGTTGACCTGTAACCTGCTAAAAATAACGCGATTGCTTTATTGCTCTGTACTACTGTTTTTGCGGAATCATAATTTAATTGCCCTCCGGACATCAGACTGGAGTAAGTTATAGAATAGCCTTGCCTGTTAACATATGTTTTAAGCCCGTTACGGAACTGTGTTACCGTTGTTCCTGCGCCGGTCGTATTTGTGCCCATATCTGCATGCAGCGTTTCTGACAGATCCATTGTAGTGCTGTTTTCGCCTCTGAAATTATATTTTCCTAAAAATGTTGTTCCGGGTTCGTAATTAGGGATAAGGTTTGTGTATGTTTTATCATAATAAGCGATCAGGTTCGATCCGGCAACAGGAGCGCAGCCGTTAGATAATCCGTATGTATAGCTCGGAATGGATGTTAGGACGTTGTACTTTGATTCGGACCGATAAATATATTGGACTTCTTCTGAATCATAATTAAGCAAGTTCGATCCAGAAAAGGCATTTTCTGAAACAAACTCCAGCGCGGAACCTGAAATCTCCGCGTCGGTATCGCAATCAAAAAATGTGCCGTTAGTCTGATACCAGTATAGTTGTAACGACGGATATACTTTTGTTTCCTCTATCCCATAATACGGTGAGCTGCCGTCCGTTATAAATTCAGTAACTTGCAGAAAACCATCATCGATTAATATTGCATAGCCTTGTGCGCTTTCATATTCAAAATCATATACAGCGCCTAAAGGATTTAATTCAATATCGTACAGCGGTTCTCTGTGGACTGACACATCAGCCATTTCGATATTCTCATACTCGAAAATCTCATTGAGTGTAGATAAGAATAATTGATCCGCGTCGTCATAAGAAAAGCTCGCTTGAGCTTTCATATAATACCCTATAGGCAATATGATAACGGCGATCAGGAATATGGGGAAAATAACTCTACTTAATACTTTCATCGGTCCTCTCCTTAATAATTTCTTTTTTTATTTTTTTCTTGGCAGTTTTATGCAGGTATTTTACAGCTGCATATTTTAGCTCAAGTTTTAAAGCAATTTCTTTAAACGTATAATTTTGCCAGTAAAACAGAAATATGACTTGTCGCTCCTGCGGGTTTAAACTTTTTAATAGGTCTGACGCATAATCCGGTATAAAAGTATTTTCAGGGATGGCTGCTTTAAGTTCGGCAGTCGTCCTTTTTCTTTCTTTTCTCAAAACGTCGAGCGATAAATAATAAACCTTGTTATATACCCAGCTTGTCGGATACTCAATTTTTTCTTCAGGCGTATAGGTAAATAACCATAAAAAGAATTGGTGAGCTATATCCCGCCCGTCTACCTTGTTGTGGAAGTTGCAGTTTATATTCAAAACAATCAACGGATAAAAATATAGATATAAAGCTTTGGCTGCGCCATGATCATATTTATATCTTTCTAATAGAAAGTTAAACTTTGCGCTTTTCATTAATTTCTCTTTGATTTCAGCTTCATCTTTTAGCCTTCTAAATTTTTTTACCTAACAGCTTGATTACTGATGCTTAAAATATCAAAAGATATTTTTGTAGATACTATTTAGGTTTAGTGTCTATATTTGGCAACAAGGAAATTATATCATTTATTTATAGGTATCGTCTAGCTTTAATGTATACAAATAAATGTCTAATTTGGGGGTATTATGTCGGTTTTTGTTGATTTTCAAAATAGGATTAATGAATTAGTAAGCGAGCTTGATATTAAGAGGTCTGATTTACCCACAATAATAGGTATTGATTATAGCTCTTTTTCAAATGCTTTAAATTATGGGATCATTCCAAAACCTAAAATTTTAATAAAAATAGCTGATTATTTAGATGTTTCTATCCCTTATTTGCTTGCACGTACCGATGATGATTTTTTTGAAAAATCCGAAAGCAACATAAATTTTTATACACGCTTTCAGGAATTGGTTGATGAAAATAAGATTACGCGTTATAAAGTTAGTAAAGACTGTCACTTTTCTAATAATTATATTTCAAGATGGTTTAATAAAAAATATTTACCATCTTTTGAACTTTTAGATATAATTGCTGACTATTTTAAAGTTTCTATAGACTACTTACTCGGACGCACAGACATCAAAAATTAATAGTTATTAATCAAAAGGCTGGAACGTTGCTCCGGCCTTTCAAAATTTTATAATTTTTATGTTCAATTTTATATAAACAGAGTTATAATAGATATATGTGTGCAAGGTACAGCCTGTCTCCCGAAGAAAGTGCCGAGATAGCAAGAATAATAAAAGAGATCAGCGACAACTGCTCCGGCCAAGCATTTAAAACCGGGGAGATTTTTCCTACTGAAACCGTTCCCGTTATGACTAGCGATGATGGCGCGACAAAATACAAACTGCTTAAATGGGGTTTTCCGCAGCATGAAGGAAAAAGTATCATAATAAACGCGAGAGCCGAAACAGTAAAAGAAAAGCGCATTTTCAAGAATTCGATCCTCAAAAGGCGCTGTCTTATTCCCTGCTCCGGTTTCTTTGAATGGGCGCATTCAGGCAAGAAAGATAAATATTTATTTAAACTGCCGAATACTGATTACTTTTACCTTGCCGGAATCTATGATCATTCCAACAGCACGAACAACTTTGCTATATTAACAACCGAAGCCAATGAATCTATTTCAGATATCCATACTCGTATGCCTATAATCTTAAATTGTAAAGATTCATATAATTGGCTCCATGATTCCGGGTTTGCATTAGATTATTTGAATTCCAAACAACCTATTATGCAAAGAAAAATTACCCAATCGCAGCAATTAACATTTTTAGAATAACCGCATAAATTCATTAAGACTTTTCGGCGCCGGACGGCAGGCATTATCATCGCAAATTATTATCTTAGGTAAACTATTTTTGAGCTTTGAAACAAGAGCAATGCTGTGGATATAAGCATGAGGATAAGACGCCAGCTCCTGCGAAAAATACTTTAATGTTAATGAAAGCTGCTTGATATAATCAGTATTATGAGTATATAAAAATATATTTAAAAGATTATGCATTATCACGGAGTTATATGACGGAGTCGCGCCGTCGTATAATTCTTTTTTATTAATTATCATTTTTTCGGCGTTTTTTGATGTTTGGAAATACCCGCCGTTTTCGTTGTCATAAAAATCTTGACTTAATATTTCTTGCAGCGTTTCAGCCTTAGATAAATATTCACATTTTTCTGTTGATTCATAAAGTTCAAGCAGTCCCCAAGTCAGATAAGCATAATCTTCGGCAAACGCCGCAGTTTTACATTTTCCGTCTTTGTATAGAGAAATAAATCGACCGTCATTAGATTTTAGATTATTAAATATAAAATCAACTGCTTTTTCCGCTGTTTGGATATATTCAATATTTTTCAAAATCCTGCCTGCAATACTGAAAGCGGCTATCGCCAAACCGTTTTGCCCTGTCAGGATCTTTTCATCCCGATGCGGCCTGATTCGTTTACTGCGGTATGCAAACAACTTCTCCAAACAACTGCGTAGTATGTCTGTCATACTATCAGGAATATCAACTTTAATAGTGTTTAGAATGTTTTTGCCTTCAAAGTTACCGCTTGGGATTACATTATAATGTTTACAAAATATTTCGGCATCTGCGCCTAAAATATTTTTAACTTCATCTTTTGTGAATAAATAAAACTCGCCCTCTACACCTTCGGAATCTGCATCTTCAGCAGTGTAGAAAACGCCGTCTTTGTGCATTAAATCGCGTGTAAGGTATTTTGCGATTTCTTTTACTGTTTGGGCATATTTCTCATTTAAGGTAAGTTCGTACAATCTCGAGTAAGCAATCATTAACAATGCATTATCATAAAGCATCTTTTCAAAGTGCGGAACAAGCCATTTATGATCGGTCGAATATCTGGAAAAGCCTCCGCCGACGTGATCATAAATTCCGCCGCCGCGCATTGCGTTTAGAGTTTTTTCACACATTTTCAATACGACAGTATCTTTTGTATTTTCATACTGATCCATAAGAAAAAGCAGATTGTGTGACGTGGGAAACTTAGGCGCTTTGGAAAAGCCGCCGTAATCAGGTTCATATAATTTTTTTAAAATATCGGCGGCATGAGTATCTATACTTTCAATATCCGCGCAAACTATTCTTTTCCGTTCAACGCTGACAGCCTCAATAAGCTGATGCGCCTGTTTATCAAGCAAGCTGCGGTCTTTATCCCAAAGCTCGCCGATTCTGTTCAAAACGCTCATAAATGCCTCTTTAGGATAATATGTTCCGGCATAAAACGGCCGTTTATCATGATCCATAAAAATAGAGGTCGGCCAGCCGCCCGAACCTGTGAATGCCTGACAAACGTCCATATAAACACTGTCAACGTCAGGACGTTCTTCTTTATCCACTTTTATTGAAATGTAGTTTTCGTTTAAGATTTCTGCTACACTGTTATCTTCAAAACTCTCATGAGCCATCACATGGCACCAGTGGCAAGTCGAGTAGCCGATAGACAGAAATATGGGCTTATCTTCTGTCCTTGCTTTCTCAAAGGCCTCGTCTCCCCACGGATACCAATTCACGGGATTTTGCGCATGCTGCAATAAATAAGGAGATTTTTCATTTTGCAATTTATTAAAAATGTTATTTCTGTGATTTTTCGTATTTAATCTTGATTCTAAATTTTCCATATTGATAGTATGTCATTATAAAATAAAAAACCATCCTTGCGGACGGTAATTTATTAGTCTATTTTTTGATAGGTCTTGCCTTTTCTTTGCTTTCTTTTGCCTTGCCCTGAAGTTCAGGCACGGGCTCAACGTCATTTTTCGGTTTTTTCTTTACCACGCCCTTTTCATCATCGTGCGGCAGCTCATCGTATCTTCTCATTCCTGCTTTTGCCATATAGCACCTCCTGTCGATATTATGCGTAATATAACCCAATTCTATTATAAAACTACAGCCGCTTCGCCCAGTAAAGTCCATTAAACCAAAAACTAATTCTTGCTAATATTTATTAGAATTAAACTGATGCGCATACGCCGATGAAAATTGGGAGGTTTGTTGCGTTATCGATTATTGAGTATAAAAACGGGCGGTCAAGCTTTACATTTTTTATGCCTGCAGGATCGGCGCTTTCAACTGATATTCCCACGCTTGTCGCCGCTCCCGCCTTCGTTCCTTTTTCGTCAACCCTGATATAGGTTTTATGGTTGACCTCACTAATAAAAATGTTTCCTAAAGGCGAAGTTCCGAGCTTAGAAAAATCGGCGTTTGAAAAAGCGGATTTTATTCCCAACGCTGTCAGCGCGTCATTTAAGGTAAACGAACACTCATAACTGAATTTAGGCATGGAAGCGTTTACTACGGCTTGCTGCGAGTTGGCGATCAGTGCTAGAAAATCCGTGCCGCTGAGTGAAGCAGCGTAGCTGTACACATTTGTATTTTCAGGCGGGAGCACCGCTGCAAAGCTGTATTTATTTCCTGAATAAGGCTTGATAAAGCCTGTTGCCCCGCTTGCATCGCTTAAAAATTTCGATTCAGTCGAATTCATAAATTTAACTGTCTTTTTTGTGCCGTCACTTAAATTGAATGTATCGTTTCGCACGGCAGTTTCTTTATAAATCTCTTGCCATTCGGCATCAAAGAGCACGGTGTTTATAAGAAACATTACATGGTCGGCGTCTATGTTCTCTATGATTTTTTCTATCAGCCCATCCGTGTTGTTCTTGACCCAATTGTTGATGTCTTTAAGCGTTTGTCCGTTAAACGGCGCAGAATAAGAATCAGCGTTATAATAATCCTTATTAGTTTGTAAAAAATCCCGTTCAACTGTTATGTTAGAATCACGGAACCAAATAGAATTGGCAATGTTTAACTTTGCTTTATCCTCGGAGGGCAAGCTGTTCAGATAGCTGTGAACGTACTCATTTAATTGTGCAACAGGCATTCCGCCGCCTAAAACGGCTTCCATTTCGGTCAATGTGTTTCCCACCGCGCCGTTAGCTGTCATTGCAAGCGCGATATAAACAGATAAAGGCGAAATAAGCGAATTCCCCTCTTTGCAGGCAGCATTCAAAAGCGACAAGGAAAAATCAGCTGCCGCGTCAATAAACGTTTTGTCTGCCGACCGCGCGCTGACCATGTTTGCAGTCATACCGTCAAGCAAATTATTGACCGAAAGCTTAGTAGGTTTATAACCGTTTGTACAACCGGTCAGCAGCATTAGGACTGCCGCAAAAATTACTGATATTTTTCTTCTCATAATTATTTACTCCTTTTGCGTAAGCTTTATTTTTAATTATTATCGGTTTTATTATCCATATTTAAAGCGATATTTAGCGTCTTACGAATAATATTATAAGGTTAAAACTAAATATTACTGAGTGCCGAATTTTGTATAATATTTCAACTTAACAATCCGGGAATATCTTGCTTATCGTCTTTTTCTTGTTGAGCCTTAAATACTTCTAATAATTTTATAGAGGAATCGAGGCCTAATGCAGCGGCTTTTTCTATATAAAAAATCGCCGAATCTAAATTTTTTTCGGCTCCTGTACCGTGAAAATAGCACAAAGCTAGATCGTGCCAGCCCGCCGCGAAACCTTCTTCGCCTGCTTGCTTAAAAAGTATCATTGCCGTTTCGTAATCTTTTCGAACGCCCTTTCCTTTATAGTAATTGACCGCAAGGTTATAACGTGCCTGAGCGCAGCCGTTTTCTGCCGCTTTATAAAACCAGTCTGCCGCTTCAGTATCACGATCAATACGCATCAAAGCCACGCCCAGATCATTTTGCGCAGATGCCAAACCTTTTTCCGCGGCTGAACGATAGAGGTCAAGCGCCTTTTTTGCGTTCTTTTTTACGCCCGTTCCCTGGTCGTAGCTGACCGCAAGGTTATAAATTGCCCAATCATTATGTTTCTTTGCAGCGGCGCGGTACAAATATACCGCGCTCGTATGATTCAGCTCGACACCCAAACCGTGATCATAACAGACGCCTAAAGCGTTCTGCCCTTCTGGACAATTTTTCTCGGCGCTTTCCTTAAACCATTTTACAGCTTTGGGGAAATTTTGATCGACGCCATCTCCGAAATAATACATAGCGCCTATCGCATGCATACTTAATCCGTAATCCAGCTTTGCAGCTCTTTGAAATAACTCCAATGCTTTTGATAAATCCTGCGCCACGCCTGTTCCGTCTTTATAACACATGCCGAGATTATGGATAGCCGGAGCATAATCCAAAGCCGCCGCTTTTGTATATAGCTCAAACGCTGTTTCCGGACTTCGTTCCACTCCGTTTCCGTTCATATAGCTTAACGCAAGATCATATAAAGATTCAGTATCTTCAAATATAGTGCTTTTTATAGTTTTTTTGACCATTTTTATTATCCGCCATTTTCAACTATCGCTTAGACAAAGAAAAAAAGTAGCTTTCCCTCAGCCAACCCATCAACTGCTCATCGATCTCGGCTACATCCTGTATCAGCACATGGTGTGTCCAGCGGCGCGGGTACGGCTCTACGGCTTCGACAATACGGGGATGCTCTATCCTAACACATAGACCGAACGTTACGCCGAGACAAACGTCCGGCCACCCTTTTCTTTTAGAATACGGCGGCCATGCCCACGCAAAGCCATACTTATTAAAAAAGCCCGCCTGTGTTTTACCTATCTTTATTGTAACATTTTCAAAAGTCTCAAGTATGCGTTTTTCTAAGTGCAAATAAAGCGGCAATGTGTCGGGAGTTTTCTCAAACAGACTTAGGATTTCAGGTTCCATATATACTATCCTTTATTTTTCTGTTTTTATTTTTTTCACCATTTCTTTTGCTCCATAAATCGTTAAGTATTTGATCCAAGCTCATCAACAACCCATTTCATTATCACGGGCTTACTTTCATCTGTAACAAGAAATTGAAAAGAACAATACCGACATTTTTGGTAGTGCTTGCCTCTCAATTCAAAATCGTAACCCATAATGCACTTCGGGTTGCATTCGGCGGTGTTTCTCAGACGAGTACAGTTAGCAGCTTTATCAATTTCTGAAACCATATAATCTGTCAATATAATTTTGCTGGAATAGAATTCGGGATATAGTCTTACATGAAGGCCGTTTTTTCTGAAGTAAAAATTGGAAACCGACCTTTTTGTTTCAGGATTCGAAAATGCCACAAAAAAGCCTGCCGCTTTTTTTTCGATTTTCACTTTGCAACCAACTCTTAAAAAAATGTCATGCAGTTCTTCGGCAAAGTTTTTGTGCGCTTGCTCTACTTCATTCAGAAAATCATTAAACTGCCCCATATCCCCTCCACTTTTAATTTGCCGATAATTGACAACTTTGTTTATTGTTTATTTTTTTCAAACTTCAACATGGCAGGCCCATCTATAGACTCCATTTCTTTTATCTGCCATCCGTTTTTAATATAAAACTCAACTGCGGCATAGTTTTCTTTAAATGTTTGTAGTCGAAGCGAAGAATAGCATTCAAACATCAGATTCTCCGCATGTTTAAGAAGCTGAGTTCCAAAGCCTTTCTTCTGATACTCGATATCTATCATCAAAATATGAAGTAAATCAGCTTTGATTATGACAAAACCCGCTATATTTTCTTTCTGACACAAAATAAAGCTACAGGCTAGTCCGCTGTCTATTTCATTATCCGACGCTCCGCTTTCAACGAATGATCGAACGCTATCGTGACCTAAGAATGCCGGATATCTCTTAAGAATGACGCGACGGGCAATTTGCTTAAGCATCTTTGCATCCGAAGGTTCAGCTTTGCGAATCAATACATTGTCCAAAATGTCCCTCATTCCATTGTAACTCCAAAGTTAAAAATCTGCGCCGCAGTTTCTTCCGGAACCTGCTTGATGTTATTCTATCCACAAACCAATGTGCGGCGTATTGCATATAGTCAAAAAATTCTTTTAGCCATATGATAAAGTCGTTCTTAATACTTCCATAAATAAAACAAATTTTATATCATCCATTGTTTGTACGGGAATATTATATTTTCTTAATTATTGAACCATATATTTTTTTAATTATTTCTTCTTCGTCATTGGTCATATTGCTTTGATATAGCACGCATAAATTACGCTTTGCACGCGTTACAGCTACATAAAATAAGTTTCGCCCTTCCTCATTCAGATTTGTTTTACCTTTTTCCATTGACAAAAACACTTTACTAAAATATTGAGCATCTCTAGCAAAATTATTTTCAAGAATTATTAGCACATTATCATATTCCAAGCCTTTAGTGCTATGCAAAGTGTGAAATACTAAATCACCTTCTGTCTTTTCGTGTAAATAATTATACCAATTTATAAACACATTTACATCCAAAGCAAGAAAATTTTCAACTGTTAATAATACCTCCTTAGATTGTGTATCATCTTTATCCATTCTTACACTGAACAAGATATGAATGATATGTTGTTTAAAGTCCTCCAAAGTTATTATATCTTCCCCAAAAATGCCCTCAAACCATGATTTAAAAAATTTATCTTCACTTTTATATAAACTAAAAATGTTTAATAAATATTCTAATAATGTTTTCCCCTCTAATGTATGAAGAACTGATAATAATCTATTTAATCTGACTATACTTAAATTTCTTAATTCTTTTGATTGTAACAAATTCTGAACAAATGATTTGTTATTTTGTATATTAATTTTAAATTCGATTATTTTAAGAAATAAGTTTTGAATTTCCGCTCGCTTTTCTTTATCGGAATTCAGTATGTGTTGACCTAGCAATTCAAAGTTCTTCCCCGAGCTATACCATTCCGACTGTTCAAAAAATGTAAAAATTTCCGAAAACCCCATTCTCTTCGCTATATTTCTATTTCTTAACTCTAAACAATGTAATTTATTTTGTGAATTAATGCCCCATTTGCTTCGTTGCATTTCTATCAATTTTTCCATACTTTCATCATCATCGACATTATAAAAGCTGACATCACCCTTTGGGAAATTGCTAAAAATAGTTTGCTGCGTTATTCCATCATTACGTATTAAATTTGAAACTGCAATAATTTCAGGCGCAGATCGTCTATTAAATCCCTTAATTACTTTTTTCTCTATACAAATTTTTTCTTTAATATTTCCGACGCCTTCTTTATATATTTTTTGCATGACATCACCAAAAAAAGCAAGTAAAAAAACTCTTTTTGTTTCACCGGAATAACAATAAAGATGTTTCAACAATTCTACTACTTTTGAATTAGTATCTTGACTTTCATCAACTAATATATATGGATAGTGATCTAACAACAATCTTCTTAAAATTTTGTTTTGCGCGACTATCTTTTCCGCATAGTCAAGTAATGTATCATGACTAATTTCCATCTTATGTAATCTATCATGATTATTTTGCAAACCATATTTAACGCTACAATATTTTTTTTCTTTTGCAATAATTTTTTCTTTTGCACTTTCAAAATTATTCTTTTTAATTAATACATCAACAATCTTTTTGAAATTTCCAACATTATTTAGCAAATTTGGAAACTTTGTGTCGTCAAAAAATGATTTTAGCGAGTTTTTAAAATCTACTGCGCCCTTATTTTTATTGTCATAATATAGTTTTAAGTTTTCATTTATAGAAAATATTGTCATAAATTCTTGTCTTTGTGGTTCAGATAAACCACAAAAAACAGTTGCCCATGTTTCATTTTTTAAATCATGTTCAATTTTCGATAAAGAGTCCACAAGATTATCTAAATGAATTTGAACTAACTGTTTTTGATATGGAGAAATCGCTGACCATAAAAATTCATGTATTGTTGAAATATAAATAATGGATGAATTTCCAAGTCTTTCTTTAATTTCGTTTGCTGCGGCATTTGTATATGTTATACACAATATTTTTTGCCGATGCAAAGCCATAGAACGTCCCTTACTAATTACAATATATTTTAAAGCCTGAACAAGTTCAAAAGTTTTTCCGGCTCCAGCGCCAGCATAAAAGATGAAGCTTTCGTTTTTATCAATATATTCACAAATTTGCTTATGCACATCTTTTTCTTGTTTTTCTTTATCTGGATCTAATAACAGTAGTAATTTTTCTTTCATATCAAACTCCACTTAGAAGCTTTTTAAGCCAGTTTAATCCATTAGTTATATAATCAGGCAGCTTTAAATCGTGCGTTTCTGTAGCTACCAATTGAAATAAAAGCTCATTAGCAAAGTCACTCTTACTGTTTGAAAGCTTTCTTTGCAATTTATATGAATTTAACAAGATGCCACCTTCCGCCATTACTTCCTCATAAATTGTTGGCTTTAAATTTTGCAAAACATTTTTCAGTAAAACACTCTCGTAATTTTTCAATATTAATGCTTCCTCAAAACTAGTAGCAAAGTAACCATTGATTGGTGTATTTTGGGTAACTAAAGATAAATTATTTTTCACAAAGTTTTCTTGTCCAACAATATTTTGCAACTTCAATTGTTTTCCTTGGGCATAAAAATGTTCAAGAGAATTGTTCGTAGTTATTCTATCTGAAATATTTGTTGATTTTATTTGCAATAAAACTGGTTCGCTACCTTTGCAAATGTTGCATTTAACATCGGGTTTGCATTTTTTGCCTTTTTCGCAATCAGTTCGTTTTATATCTAAATCTGTAACAATAAGGGTTGGAACTTTAATTAATTCAATAAGATTCTCATATATTTTCGAATGCGCTCCATCAATTAACATAATACTACCATAGTATTGATTTAGCGTGCTATCCTGTTGAATAAAATATTGGAGCAATGTCTGTTCTGTAACTCCTTCAACAAAAATTATGTAATCCGCAAAAAATATTTCTGCGGTTTTGTACTTAATATGCTTCTTAATGAATTTTAAATTATTCAAATTTACCTTTTGCTTTTCTTTCATTTCGGCCTTCATTTCAGCCTTCGTTTCAGCCTTCGTTTCAGCCTTCGTTTCAGCCTTCGTTTCAGTCTTCGTTTCGACCTCCGTTTCGACCTCCGTTTCAGCCTTCGTTTCAGCCTTCGTTTCAGCCTTCGTTTCAGCCTTCGTTTCAGCCTTCGTTTCAGTATTATCAATACTTTTTATTACATTTTTATCCTTTAAATTAACTGCGCACGAATAACCAGCTTGATCAAGAATATAACTGATATTATCAAATGTATTACCCTCGTGAATTTTGCTACTCAATATATGAGAAGAATGGGTTGTAATAATAATTTGACTATTTATGTGCTTATTACTGTTTAATAATAAAGCACTAATCATCTTGTTAATATTATATATAAAATTTTCTTGCATTTGAGGATGCATGAATGCCTCTGGTTCTTCTATAGAAATTAAATTAATTTGGCTATTAAAAGATGATTCAGGGTATTTTTCCATATAACTAATTATTTCAGCCACAATCATCATTAAATTAGTATAGCCCAAGCCGAATTGTGCCTCTGGAATGTGATTTTTTCCTTCAGCATATTCATATTTGACAACTTGTTTTATCAACTTGGCAAATGATAAATCAGATTTCAATAGCACCTTACATTTTTCGCTACTAATCATTTGCTTAATGGAATCATTAATATTTATTGAGTGTTTTTCATTTAGATATATATTTAAATTTTCATTTATCTCAATCAACTGTTGTTCAAAATCATCTAATTCCTTTTTGTTATTCTTTTCTTTTTCACTGTCTCCCACTGCTCGGTTCATCAAATTATTATACCGAGCATCAACAATTTTACTAAAAGCTTCTGTTAACGCACTGTCGTTTGTTATTTTATTTGCTTTAATAGGTGTCAACTCAATAAGATTTCTTAAAGTAAAATCAGGTTTTTCTTGTTCTCCATTATGATAGTATAATTTAAATTCCGTTTCATTAAGAAGATTTAAAAAGCGATCAAACAACAATTCATCTTTTTTATATAACGGATTACTAATCAACTTTCTAATTTTATCGACAAAGTCTGCTTTTTCCTTAATTTGATATTTTACAGTTATATTTATTTCACCTTTTTCGACATCTTCAATTGTCATAAATGAATATAGATTTGTCAATAACTCCCACTCATTCGTTGTATCTTTTTGAACTTCGTCTTCATCAATTTGCTCTAAACCAACTGTAATTACAAAACTCAATTGAGGCATTTCCACTTTTTCATACTCATCCAAATAACCTTCTGTCTTGTAAGCGGTCAATATTTGTTTTAAATATGCAAAATTAAAATCCGTGGATAAAAATGAATTGCTATTTATTAATTTATTTAGAGCAGAAATTACTGTCGTTTTTCCGCAATTATTCCTGCCGATAATTAAAGTTGTTTTGGGTGCAATATTTATTTCCAACGATTTTTCACCAGTATTATTTGCTCCAGTGATATAATCGCCAGCGGCGCAAAACTCAATAACATTATCTTTGTTACCAAATTTTCTAAAATTCTCAATCGTCAAATTTTTTAAAAACATAATTTTATCCTTTGTTGCTTTAATATTTAATATTGTGTACATTCTACCATATATTTACTTTTTTTACAATACAAAAGTAAAAAATCAGCACATGATTCTGAATCAAACACTGCTTTGTATTCCTTTCATTTTTATATAGTTTTGGGATATATATCTATGTTTTATAATGTTTTTTACTCGATCATTTAAAAGAATCTGCAATATATCTATCAACTATTTCAATCTATCAACTATTTCAATTAAAAATTACTACGTTCACAAGACATATCTAATATTTTTTTATTAAAAAGATTTTCTTTATAGCCTAAAAAAATCAAGCATTTTTCAAACTATTACCAAGTTTGGATCTCACTTGCCACAAGCTAGCCGTTTACGCGTCTAATGAACGAGAGTAATTATGGCAAAATGAAATTCGCCCCTATTAGTTCACCATCACTATTCAGTCTTTTTATTTGATTTACTTGATTTCAGACTTCCTATAATTTTATCAGCTTCAGCGACAAATCTATCATAGTCTGATTGAAATAACTTATCCTGTATTACACGATACTTATCATATTCCCCTTCAGCGTGGATTTTAGCGGTTAACGCAGTTACTGTGCCTGCATCTAAGCGCAGCAAACTTCCCGAGGCTTCAATAAAAAGATTGAGTCGTTCTTCCCAATTATCCATTGACATCGGAATTTGCCGCTGGGCTTGAAATTCGGCAAATTCTAAGTATGCCGTTACAAGTCTTTCAAGTTGCTTAAGTTCTTTTTCACCTAAGTAATTCTTTGCAATAGTCACATCAGATTTTCGTATTTTCCCGTGTGGCGCTTGTTCCCAAGTTTGCAATCCCATGTGTTCACGCTCAGCATTCGCTCGCTCTACAATGACCTCAGCGGCAGTCTGTCCGTGAATGGCGGCATGAAGTCGATTTTGAACTGTTTGGAAAAACTTTTGTGTTTTAGGTAATTTCGGATCATAGTCAAAAGCTGTTGCATATATATCGGTAATTTTTTGATAAAACATCCGCTCGGAAAGTCTGATCTCGCGAATATCTTCTAAGAGCTGCTCAAAATATGCCTTGGTAAAAATGCCGTTATTCTTTAATCGTTCCTTATCTAAAACATATCCCTTAATTGCAAAATTAGCCAATACATCCGCGGCCCATGCCCTAAATTGTATCGCCTTTTGTGAATTTACTTTAAACCCCACAGCAATTATAGCTTGCAGGTTATAATACTTTTGGTCATAAGGCTTACCGTTTGACGCAACTGTTCGGAATTTCCGAACAGTTGAATTTTCATCCAACTCACCGCTTTTAAATATATTTGTTAAGTGTTCCGATATATTACCTTTTGATGATTCGTATAGTTGACATATCAGTTTCTGTGTTAACCAAACATTTTCATCTGCGACTAAAACATCAATGCCGTCTCCGCCGTTTTCTTTTACAAATACCAAAAAGTCATTTGCATCGTTTCGTATTGTAAGTTTTCTTTGGTTGTCCATATCACCTATCTCCTAAAAATTCCATACGAAAGTTGTGTGTTATGCTATATTCTAACATAAATCACAAAAAAGTAAAAGGCTTTTTTCAGCAGTTTGTTTCTGATAGGGAATTTTGTTTAGCATTTGCTGTACTTTTTAATTTAACGGTTACACACTTATTTTTAATTTATTTAATCACCTGACTCACTTTTAATTATGGCGAATTCGCCATAATTAAAAGTTGGATTGTAAATTGTTTTAGTATTACTTATATATTTCATAACAATAGTCCTCTTTTTGTTCAATCAGTATTTCAAATTCAATTCACATACAGTTCCCCATTTTTCCTTTTTATCTTAGCTTAACTAAGCATCAATTTTTAGAAAAATACTAAAAAAACGCAAGTCATAACCACCAGCTGCTGGTGGATTTCTTTTTACAATAAAAAAGCTCATTTACGCATATTTCAGCATAAATGAGCTTGACTTTCTAAGACTGTAAATCTGCCAGCTCCGCTTTCGGTGGTTCGAATCCACCCCGTCCACCCAAAAAAAACCACTATATCTTGTGGTTTTTTCTTTTGTTTATCTATATATAGTGTTGTAATTTTTTATTAGTTCCCCTATTTTAGTTCCCCTACAGAAAGTCTGCTGCCATTTTTTCGATTCTATTAAATTCCTTGAAATATGCGAAAATCTTGTTTTTACCCAAAAGTTCCCCCATTTTTCCAAAAGAGTTCCCCCATTTTTCTTTTTATACTCTCAAAAAACTCACTTAAATTTGTTTTTTTAGGCTATATAAATAATATTTTACATCTCAAAATCCATTGTTTTAATTTCATCATCATCATCCCATTCAAACGCTGAATCATTTTCATAGATATCTTCGTTATCATCATACTCGTCTTCAAAGATATCACTTTCTTGAACGTCATTTGCGTTCGTTTCCGCTTGCGTCTCCGCTCCACGTTATCGAATCGCCAAAGAACTGCATAGTAACGGGCTTTTCGGGATTCTTAAGCTTTTCCACAAAAGCTTTTACCCTTGCGCTTTGACTTTCTGGAACAAAGCCTTTATAAGCCTGAGAATGTCTGTACGTTACGCAAACTTGTTTTGGTATTTTCAGTCAGCTTACTTTTACCGTCATTTGCAAGAGAATAATCAACGCCTTCTTCATAGCAAACATCAAGCCCGTAATCTCATCAGGCTTATACAAAAGTTGCTTTTTCATTAGCTTTACCTATAAACAAAATTGAGTGCTTGTATTATTTAACCCTTTGAAGATGTCTAAATCTTTGTTTTAAACACTTCACCATTCGTACCATAGAAAATATCGTCCCTTCCTGAAATAAGTTTGCAAAATTTCTCAAATTTATCCCACGAAATATAATCCGCATCCATCTCGTACGTATGACCCCAAATATAAAATAATTTAGGTTCTTCGCTCTTTAATGAAATAAATTCCTTACCCATTTCAAAAAGTTTATCAACTTCAATATAAAATACGCTTGGATTAAACCTGTATAGATTTTCTTGAAGTTCAAACGAATACGTCGAGGTTATTGTTCTAGCGAACTTTATATTTGTTTTATCCCGTATTATTGCCGCCACTCTGTCGTCATTATTTATTCCGCCGCAAGGATATGCCATCACTTTCACTTCATATCCGCATAAGTTTTGCAAGTTTATTCTGTCCTGTTCCACTTGCTTTATTATTGCGTACTCATCTAGAGTCGTCAGATTCGGATGCGTTAACGTGTGAACCGCAACTTCGTGCCCTTTATAAATTCTGTCAACTTGGGTTTTTATTACCTTATTGTTACTTATTCCATTGCTTTCCAATTCTCCCTCCGGTACCAACAACTCCGAGTTCAAATTAAATGTTGCCTTTAATCCATACTTATCCAATATCTCGATTGCCCGGATGTCCTGCGTAACGCCGTCATCAAAACTGAACGTTAGAGCTTTCTTCTTGCCTTGCCACATATTAAAATCTCCTCCGCAAAGATTGTACAATAGTTGAGTCGTAAAGTCAAACTAATGGATTTTATTTATTTTGTTTATTCTTATAAACTTCGTTTATTTGCAATTCCAAAGCTTGAACTACGCTATCATGGTTAAAAATCTTATTTCTGATTATTTGCTATATGCAAAATTGCAGGGTGAACTTACTCTACGCTTTTTTGTTAGTATCCACTAAGAATTAATGTGCTGATTTTGCCGGCATGTGCTTTTATTGTGAGGCTATCTTCTTGAATTTTCTCTGATGAAAGTATTCTGCCGAATAAATCAGCAAATATCACTTGCTTGTTTCTCAAAAGCGAACCCTTAATAATTGCTTTTGAACTGTCGTTTTGAATTCGCATCGTGTTGCCGTGAATAGCTAATATATGACAGTTGTGACATTTTAAAATGTTTTCTGTGATATTTGCAGTAAAAGCGCCTTCAAGAAGAATCGGGGGTTCTTCTTTTTCCGATTCAACATTACCTAAATAAAACTCAAAATTCAAATCCCCGCTCATCCATTGCGGAAAATTCGTACCCCACATATTATTAAAAAGATTAAAGAATATATCACCGTTATCAGGTTTTTTAAAAGTGCCTCCGTTAAAACGATAAATGCCGTCTTTGCCGAATGAAACAAGCGGACAAGTTTGACTTTCTATTCTTAAATTATCAACCGAAATAAACTTATCAACGGCAAACATTAAATTATTTGCGTCTTTGCAAATATCTTTTTGCGGATTCAGAACTAATCCGGATTTATTGACGCAAATATGTTTGGGTGCTTTATTTATATCAAAAACTAAATAACCGGCTTCAATAAAAGGCGTTGCTTGTTTATTATGAAGTCTTAGTTCGATATGCACCCCGTCCGTAAGCAACGTATAAATGATTTCAATATTTTCCGCATCGCCGAACTCGGTGCAGCTTTTTTTATTTGTTGCCGACAAAGACACGACGGTGCTTGCACCTTTTTGTGCAACATTGACGGGTTTCCATATGAAATATTCATCCTGTATCTCAGGATAGTTTTGTCTGCCAAAATCAGCTATAGCCCAGTCGTAAATTCTATAGAGATAGTCTTTCAAAAAATCCGTCATACGCTGAGTGCCGATAACACTATATTGATAGGCCGATTTAATTTTCGTTCCGTTTTTGATATCGTTGATCATGATATCATCATTTTCAATACTAAGTGAAAAGGCCTTATTTTCCGGAACAGTACATTCGTTTTTCTGCATGATTTCAAACGGCGTAAGTGAGAACGGTTCCAGCTCTACACAAGCGAAATTACGCACACCGTTAATAACCGGAATATTTTTTAGACCTTTTATTTCGCCTATATCAACGCATCCTTTAAAAACTTTGCCGGAAGGATTGAAAATTGAAATATATTTATTCTGCCCGCAAAAATGATTTTGTAAATCTTTTTTCAGTAAATCCGAAGCTTTTGCCGCTTTATTAGCTCTTTCCCGCTGTTCGTCCCATGATTGCTCCATATTAATATAGCGGGGCTCAGACTTTTGTGAATTGAAACCTTGTTTATCGTATGCACGACCCCAACCTAAATGAGATTTAACATCCAAGCCCCAAGTATGCTCGCAGAACAATATCGCATTATCATAATAATCGTCCGTTTGTATTTTCGGCAGCGTTACTCCGTTAAAAGACATATATGCCGCAAGTTTTTCAAGAGCTGTTATTTCTCTGCGGCTATGACGCAAAAGCGCTGTTTCAATCGGATAAGTACCGGCGCCGTGTATCCATGTATCGCCCAAATCTCCGTATACAACAGGCAAGTCAGATAAATCTTCCTGAATAATATCATAATAAAAATCATCCATTGAACCAATTTTAAAATCGCAGCTAACACCGCTCTCATTTATTTGATTAAGAAGCTGCCCGACAATGCCTGAATCGTGCGGACCTATATTATCGTTTGTCTGAAGCATAGCCAACCACGCTTTATATTTCCAGTCAGGCGGAGGAAGCAAAGTACTTCCGTACCCTCCCTTGCTGTAAAAAGTTAAAACACGGCTGCCGTCCTTTCCTTCCCACCAGAAAAGCCTGGGCACGTCCGGCGGGAGGCTTGCCGGATTACAGCCTAAATGTAAAAACTTAACGCCGGCTGAAGCTAACACAGACGGTAAAATAAGCGAATGCCCCGGAACGTCAGTCATTTTTGCACTGACCGGATAAGGCTTATTATATTTATCGCAAAACTCTTTAGCGTATTTGAAGCCGTATATAAGCTCTTCCACGCTTAAAAGCTCCGTATGCATAGTAAACGGCAACGCATGACAGAGCAATTGTCCTCCCTCAATTAATTTTTCAGCACGCAAAAGGCGGTCCGGAGTAGTGTGCTTAAGCATTTGAAGAAGCGGCCATGCAGGCATTGTCCAAACATATCGCAGGCCCTGTTTAGAATCCTGCGTACCTTCGCAGACTTCAAGAACTTTATCCAACATACCAGTACCGTAACTGCCTATGAGTTCAGAGGATAATTCAGTAAATCCTATGTCGAAATGAGTTTTGAATACGGCTGTTATTTTGGGCGTCATTTAAAATTTTTCTCCTGTCAGTTATCTTGAGATATTTCTTTAAAGGGCTCTATTAAAAATGAATATGAAAAATTCTCAGGTTTCAGGCGATACTTTTCTGTCGGAAAAGGGCCGCAACTGCCGGAACCTACACCTGAAAAATATCCGTCTATCATGAATTGAGTATATTCTGAGAATTTTATGTCTCTCAAATGGCTGAATTTTTCGTAATCCTCATGATTAAAATGAAGTGCGTTTATATCGAGAACGCAGCCGTTACCCGACACTTTGAGTGCTATTCCTTTTTTCGAATCTATGAGTTTTGCCCACCGCACTCCATGCCGATTTCCGCCCTCTTGCGGTCGGATATTAGGCATACAAAGCTTATCGACAGTTTCCGAATAAACTCCGACAGTACTTGCCTCTAAAAAATCAGGATAGCTTTCGCGTGGTCCGTAACCATACCATTCAAGCTTATCAAAGCCGGATTGTAAATCGATTTTAAGTCCGAATCTGGGAAGAAATACAAGATTTTCTGCCCACACTGTGGGTGCCAGATTACAGTTAATTTTAATCGCTCCGTTTCCGAATATTTCATACTCAGTATTCAGTTCAAACATTTTTTGATATTTAGGCGGAGAAAAATCACTTTTTACCTTAAAAATAAGACTTGTTTTAGTACGTTCAACAGAAACTTCTCTTGGGCTTATCCACATCTGATGAAGTTTATATTCCTTCCATGTGCGTTCGGCATACATATCGTTATCAATAGAATAACGCATGATATTAGGAACAAATCCGCTTACGGGGCTTCCGAAATTTCTGTATTTTGTTGAAGGTTTTGGGCATATTAATTCATCGCCGCAATAGCGAAAACTTGATATAGTTCCGTTAAAAATATCAAAAATAATTTCACAGTCTTTAGCTCTAAGCTTGTAAAATTCGCTTGTCTCCGCTAAAATAACCGGCGGCGCAGTTTCTTTTTGAACCGCAAAACATTGCTCTGACTCCCAACAATGCTGCTCTGACGCTATTTCTCTGTCGTTTAACAAATAATGAATATTTATTAAATTTTCTTTATTCTTTTGGACTGTGAATCCAATATTATGTAAAACCGTCTGTTCCGGCGGAATTATTTCTGTAAACTCGACCGAATCGGTTTCAGTCCCGTTTACAAAATGTTTAATTACGATTTTTAAATCAGAAGTGTTCTTAAAATTCCAAGTATTAAAAAAATGAATTCTATCATTATCTAATTTCGATCTTACAGGACGGTATGCAGCTTTGACTTCATAATACGATATGCTGGGACTGCGGTCGGCATTAACGACGCCGTCAACACAAAAATTTGAGTTATGCATATACTCACCGTGATCACCGCCATAGGTATTATAACCGTAAATATACGGAGAATGGCTCACCCACTCCCAAATGCAACCGCCCATTGAATTTTCATGTGAATAAAAAAATTCACAGTATTCTTTTAAACCGCCAGGACCGATACCCATACTATGAGCATATTCACATAGGAAAAACGGCTTAACTGGCGAAAGTGAGCACATTTCTTCCAATTTGTCCGGAAAAGTGTACATCATGCTATAAACGTCATAATCGGGGTATTCATTAGAATTATAATGAACGGGTATGTGTGTGTCAAGGCTTTTTATTAAATCTCGGCATGCAAACAAATTATTTCCGTTATTGCTTTCGTTACCTAAGCTCCACATAATAATACAGGCATTTCCGCGATCTCTCATATACATAGCAAGAACACGCTTTTTATACCGTTCTTCCCAGGTAACGTCAGATGTAAAATCATAACATAGCGGCGCCCATTGGCTTGTTTCAATATCCGCCTCATCTATAACGTACAAACCTATTTCATTACATAGCTCAAAAAATACGGGCGGCGGCGGATAATGCGAGCATCTGACGGTATCGACATTCGCTTCTTTCATCAACTCAAGATCTTTGATTAAGTCATCTACAGACGTTACCCATCCGTTGAGAGGATGGGTGCTGTGAAAGTTTACACCCTTACATTTAAGCGACTTATCATTGAATAAAAAACGTCCGCCGTCAATTCGGATATTTCTAAAACCTATACGTTTTTTTACACACTCAAGCGTTTCATTGCCGTCTTTTATTTTTAAAATTAAATCATAAAGCTCAGGTGTTTCGGCGCTCCAACTACACAGGTTTTTAATACTATATTTATGTTCTTTTTCAGTGCTTGCAAAAACATCTTTTAAGATAATGTCACCGTGGTGCTGTAATGTCATTTCCACAACGCATTTGTCTTTGCCTGATATTTCTGTGTCAATACAAAGTAAATAATCTGTTTCGTTTATGCGGATTCCGTCGGCATAAATATCATAAAAAAAACTTTTCTCAAATCCGGTCAGATAAACGTCACGGAAAATACCGTTATTGCGGAACATGTCCTGACATTCCAAATAGCTTCCGTTACTCCACTTATAGACAAATATAACAATAGAATTTGTGCCGGTATGCAAAAAGTCAGTCAGGTCAAATTCAGCAGTATTATGACTGCCTTCGCTGTATCCTGCCTGTTTGCCGTTAACATAAAGGTGAAAAGCAGAGCATACTCCGTGCAAGGTTATAAAGGTATGCTCTTTCAGCCGCTCCGTAATTACTTCGCGCTTATAGATTCCTACGGGATTTTCCGCAGGAACCAAAGGCGGTGTAACAGGAAACGGAAACGTATCGTTAAGATAGAACGGCTCTTCATAACCGGTGAACTGCCAGCAGCTGGGCACGTGTATTTTGTTGAACGGCAAGCTGCCGTTCAACGCCATATCAGTATCAAGCCGCCGGCAATCCGGCAAGTAGCAAAAATCCCATTCGCCGTTAAGCGAAACAACACGTTCTGATTTTTCGGGATATAAGTTACCTGAGCAGCTCGCCTCATCGGGAAATGGAATAAAGTAGCTTCTCGGTTTTAGTTTATTTCGCTCGATAATTTCGAAATTCTGCCAATCAGGCAATATAGTCTTTCTGTTCATTTGTCAAATCCCGTAATTTTATTTTACTTAGCTTATATAAATTTTCTTTTTTTAAATACAAATAATATCGGAAGCGCAAGCAGCGCAAATATTGCAACAAGCGACAACTCCGAAGTGCCCATAACCCCAGCACAGCCTTTATTTGCAGGCGGAGCGTCAATAGCAAACGAAACTTCTTCTTCCTTTGTGTTGATTCCGTCACTTGCTTTAAATACAAGCTTGTAATTCCCAGCTTCGGTCAAAGTTATTTCAATTCCGCTGAAAGTAACTTCTGTTCCGTCGCGGTACAGCTTGATCTCAAGCGTAGGATTTACCTGGAAATTATCGGTAACGTATACTTCTGAAATATCGATTTTGTCGCCGATATTATACTTTGCTTTAAATACGTCCAGCCCGTGGATTACAGGCGCTACGGTATCGGCTACGGTAATTGTGAATTCTTTTTCCGATTTTTTTCCGGCCTCATCTTCTGCGGAAACTTTAACAGTATATATTCCGGACGCAGAAAGAGTTAATGCGTTGCTTACGCTTTTAGAACCGTCGGGCAAAGTTGTTATAAATGCGACTATGATATTTGCCGCGGCGGTATGATTATCCGTAACTTCTATATAATCGAAAAGATCAATTTCAGAACCGATTTCAATATTTTTATTTTCGGCTGTAATGACAGGCGGCTGTAAATCCGCTACCGTAATTTTGATTTTGAACGGAATAGCTTTTATGCCGCTTACATTTACAGTAGCGTTAGCTGTATAATTACCGAGTCCGTCAAGCGGAATGGTTGAGCCGCCCGCTACAAGAGTGAACGTTATGCCGCTGCTTGCACCTATCTTCAAAATATCGGCAGGATCGGCCGTTGCTGCGGCTTCCATCGTATGTTTTATCTCGGAAACAGGTACCGTGCTTATAGTCGCCGCGTTTTCAGCCGCAAGACTTATAAAGCAATTTTCAAAAAGTACTTCTCCTTCCGCAGTATAAGTTCCTTCAAGGTAAACGCCGGTATCGAATCCTTTTAATTTAACGTTGTTCAAAATAAGCGACGAGGCGCTGTCAGCGGATATTCCTAATCCTTGGCCTGCAAGCGTTATGTCCTCAAATTTCAGAACCGCGCCTTCCGCGCTTACTGAAGCGGTATAACTTAAAAAATCATATTTGTTTGACGGCGAGCTCCCCCCCTGAACAGTAAGGGCGTTTCCGTTTTCCGACGAGAAGGTTATATCTCGTGTAATATTTAACGGCGCAGTAAGAGTGATATCAGATGTCAGTATAATCTCTTCTCTTGCCGTATTTGCCAATGCGGATAATAACTGAGAGCTTGTAGATACTTTCTCGTAATTGTAATTTCCAAGCGATACCTTACCAATTTTAAAAGTAACGTCATCAATATTGCGAAGCGACAAACCGAACCCGCTCAAAGTAGACGGAACTTCGCCCTGCGTTATTCCTTTTGCGCTTATATTTAGTTCAATAATTAAATCATACCAGCCTGTCTGGTTATATTCGGCATAGTCTTTTCTTACGGCTGTATCGTAATTATAGACTCCGTTAAAAGCACCGTCATAGAGCATAATGCTGAAAGCATGTTCAGTGCCAGTTAGCGCCTTATTTACCCAAAAACGGAATTTAATAAAATCATATTCGCTTGTCGAAATTGATCTGGGAGTTTTCAATGCAAAGCCCTCCCACGGGCTTCCGGTCAATTGCAAAGCGCCGAATGCGCCGTCGTTCTCATCTGCAATATAGCTTGCGGATCCGCCTCCGACAGCTAAAGTTGCTCCTTCTTCAGCTCCGGCAAAGAGTACACCTGCACCCAAATCCGCGGGGATAGCGGCAGGCACCTGACCGTTGCAAAATTCTATTTTTTCTATTGTTACCGACGCCGCCCAATCGTTATTGAACAGTATTCCGAACCCTGAAATTTTTGCAGGTACAGTTGATGCGCCCTCATGAGCGAAAAAGCTTGTAAAAGGTATATTGACTATTCTGCTGCCGGATGCAAAGTTTTCTTTTATCTGATAAACGGCATAACTAAGAAGATTAGAGTAAGTACCGGCAGAGTCTAACAAATAAAAATTCATATATGCATCAGCGCTTGCGAATTTTTTAGGAAAGCTAAGAGTTATGGCTGCGTAGTCATATTTTTCGCTTACCGCATACCTGTTTGTTTGGAAAACGCCTCTCGACCATCTTCCGTCATGTCCGTCGCCCACTACTCCGTCCTGCGATAAGATCACCTTACCGTCATTGTGCGTTGCATCCGTTTTTGTAGGCTCATGCACTATATCAACTGCAGCCGTGTCATCAAAAATCACTGAAGCTTCGGTGCGTGACACGTTAAGTGTGATTGAATTCAACTTAACTGTGATAGGATCGCCGTCCGAAGTTTTGTTAGAACCATTATTTTTAAATGCAAAGCCTGTGAAAGAAGCTGTAACAAAATCTAATTGTTTTGCAAACGAATCAGTTAAATTAAACGTGATATCCTGAGATCCCACAACGACACTGTTCGACGGGGCAAAATAATATTGCACAAAATTATTACTGCCCCAATTGTCACCGGTCGCACCGCTATCAAGCAGGTAAAGCGAATAACCGGGATTCACAGCGTGGCTGAAATCAAGATTCATGGTTACTGACACACATTCCGCTGCAGATATACTGTTTCCGGTCTGATATGCGGAAGCGAACCACTCTGATGAACTTACCAGCTTTCCATCAACTATCTGCATTTCAGCTTGAAGCGGGGTCAACTTATCTTTATCCGCATCTCCTGCAAATAATACCGCCGTGTTACCGCTTCCCGCGGCAAAAACTTCTTGCTCGGAGCTGTATCCAAAGCTAAAAGCAACACCGAAGCATAGTAGCAATGCCAGCAGGCATGCTACATATTTTTTTCTCATCTTTAACATATTTCCTCCAATTTTTTTTATATTTTCCAAGGTTTAAGCCTTGTTAGCTAACCTTTTACGCTACCTACAAGTAAGCCTTTAACAAAATGCTTTTGCACGAAAGGCAAAAGTATAAGCAACGGCCCCATAGAAATAAACATAGTGGCAAGATAGGTCGTTTCATATCCTACAACGCCTGAGCCCGTATCGCCGAATTTACTCCAAATCTGAAAAATGTAGTATTGCAACGGATACAGATATGAATATTTAGGGTCGATAAACCAAAGAGCCAGAGTATAATCGTTCCAAAAACCGAGTGCCGAAAAAAGCGCAAAGGTTGCAAACATCGGTACCGACAAAGGCACTATGATCCTGAAAAATATCAGAAAATCCTTAGCTCCGTCAATTTCGGCACTTTCTATTACCGATTCGGGAATGCTCTTGAAATAATTTCGCATGATAAATATTGTGTTAACAGTTACAAGAGAGGGAAGAAAAAGTACAAAAACCGTATTATGCAGATGATAAACTTCCCTTATCAGATAGTACCAAGGCAAAATGCCCGGATTAAACAGCGTAGGCAGAAAAAGCACCATTGCTAAAACATTGCGGTATTTTAGTTTTTGAGAAGCAAGCGTAAAAGCGCACATAGCATTTACAATCAGCGACAGAACTGTTCCTATTACCGTAACGGAAATACTTACAAAAAATGCACTGAAAACACTATTATCGGAAAAAACATTTTTGTACGCATTCAAACTTAAGTTTTCCGGAAAAAAGCTGTATCCTTTTGTAAGAATAGATTCCTCAGTTGCAAATGAAGAGACAAAAACTAACAGAATCGGCAATACTACCGTCAAACACAATGCCGTAAAAAGAATATTGATAAGCGCTTGCTCAAGCCGCACCTTAGCGCTTTTACGTTCCATAGATAATACTTCCATACTACCTCCTCCTAAAAAAGCGCCTTATCTTTATCGATAAGCCTGACTATGCCGTTAATCAGCATTAACGTAACAAAGTTTAAAAGCGACTGAAACATACTGACTGCACCGTTAACGCCGTAGCTTTTAAAAGTTCCTTTCCCCGAAAGATTGCGGAAAAGGTATGTTTCTATTACGTCCATACGTGGTTGAAGCGCCGGATTATCACCCGTGAAAGTATAGATTGCTATATAGTTTGACGAGAACATCCCTGCTGCGCTCAACAGCAAAATAGTGATAATTGTAGGGATAAGATGCGGAAGCGTGATATGCACAATTCGGTGCCAGCGATTAGCTCCGTCTATTTTTGCCGCTTCGTACATCGTTTGATCGAATCCGATAATGGAAGCAAAATAAAGAACGATACCGTAGCCGCCGCTTTTCCAAATCATAGAAAAAATATATATCCAAAAAAATGAATCGGGCTGTGAATAGAAATTTGTCGTTTTTACTCCTATAGATTCCTGCAATTTGTTTATTATTCCGTTAGATCCGAACAAGATATCTGTAAATTTTGCAGCAACTATTATGGATAAAAAATAAGGCACGAAAATCAAAAACTGGTAAACTTTCTGCAGTTTTGCGCTAAACAATTCATTCAGCAATATTGCCAGCGCAATGGTTATAGATGTTGACAATAACAACGATACTATGTTGATTGCTATAGAATTCAGTAGTAACCGCACGACGTCTGCGCTTTCAAAAAAGATTTTGTAGTTATTCAATCCTGCGAATTCAGAACCGAAAATTCCGCCGTTTACAGTATAATTTGTGAACGAAAGCCAGATTCCGGGAAGCGTTGCGTAGGAAAAAAGAGCAAAAAGCGTGAGTGCCGGCAGAGCCATAATGTATCTTCGCCAATTATAAATCAAATCATATCTCTTTTTATTCTTTTTTATTGCTTGCATAATTTCCTCCGTTTAAGAAAAACGATGATACGAGGCCAGAATATGTAAATCAGTACCGCCGCAACAAGCCCCGCCGTTATGCCGAAAACCGTAAGCAAAAATCCGGTCATTTGCCCTTTAAGCGTAGACACAGAAACGTTTACAGCACGGAAAACAATTTTCGGACAAAGGTTGTTCTCGGATATTTTTTGTTCATAACCTGTCAACCGATAAGTATATTCCGTTCCCTGATTCAACTCAGTATCCTTGTAGCTCATAATGGTTTTACCGTAATCGTAAGCAAAATTTCGCTTCCCGCCTGAAAAACTTTCTAATCTGGCGCTGTTAAATTCAATATCCTCCGGATAAGACCAACGTACCTCTATTTTTGAATATCCCACATATGCAGTATCTATAAAAAACAAATCATAACTTGGAACTTCGTAATAGATCTCGTCTGTCATTTGTCTGAGCGTTAATCCCATATCAGCTTCAATCCGAACAGTTATTTCTTCTTCATTTAACTGATCCAAATAAGCTCCTAATTTAGCATCGCCGATTAAGCTTTGTCTTTCGCCTGTGTTATTTGCGCCCAGATACCACGCCTTTGATTCTTTTCCTGTCATAAGGTCAAGCATCGGAGCCAGATAAATTCTTAACGCAATACTACCGCCGTTTCCGCTGCAACTCATCGTCAATGAGGAGTTATTACTGTTTCCGAAAGTCCAAACTGCTCTTAACGAATTATTTTGTGCATCATACGTCAGATCCGTTTTCATCTTAATTTCCCCGTCTTGATTTAACAATGAAACCGTCATATTATAATCAGCATCAATTTCGGGCTCTGAGGAAATACAGAAAGAATCCAATTTGAATCCGCCCTTGAACTGGGCAAAAACGTCGTTCTGTGAGCGAAAAGTAAGCCCTTCTTCGTCTTTTTCCGCAACCGTATCCCTCACCTGCCAAAGACTTGCCGGATCCGAAGCTTCTTCCGCTTCAGCCAAGCTGACGGCGTTTGAAAAAACAAACAAAGAAAAGCATAATCCGGCAATTAACAGACAGATCAATCCGGCTTTTTTATTGTATTTTGGGAATACTTTTTTCATTGTTCTTAACTTATATCCTCTGAAAATTGGAACATTGCTTTTCTTAAAACTAATGTTTTGTTGTTCGGTGAATCGAGTTTAATGGAATCTGTCAGTTTGGTCAGCGAATCACCGTTTCCAAAGTCGTAAAACATCAGATTCGTATCATTTCCCTGTGTGACTTTTATTATCAGTTCATCCTGCATATGAGTATCCATATTAAAGTCACCGCTGTAAACGTTTTTGATTGTTCCGGGCATTGTTATGCTGAACTCTTTCGAAATATTGCTTGAGTGCAGCTTGCCCTGGAACTTCACTCCACTGCTGATTCTCGTTGCAATAAACAGACCGTCGGTAGCACGCAGACCGGTGTCGAAATTAACTACGTTTCTGGTTCTTATTCCAATCAGTCCTAAGTAATTTTCAAGATCAATTTCTGTTCTTCCGAGCAGATTCATCAAGTATAGATCGGAAAGAGTCGAATCGATTTTTATGAACACGGTAGCAGAAATCTTTTGACGGATATCTGTCATACTGTTTTTGATCTGATATATTTCAAACTTGACCTTTCCATTCTTTTCTCTTGCAACTATCATTTCGTCGGGATCTACAGCACAATTAACTACCTTTTCAGAAATAATGTTTGCCGTAGTTATTCCGACCACTTTTCCAAGTGTGTTTTCTTTTAGTATTGAGGAATTTTTCATTACCTGACCGCTTCGTTGGTTGTGAATGTATAGATTAAGTCCGTCTGCTTCGTTTTGCGCAGTCAAAATACTGTCGTAATTATTGCGGGACATCATTATTCTTGTTGCAAAAGCGGTATTTTCATTAAGATACCAATCGCCGAATCGTGAATAATCCTGCCTTAGGATTTTATTTTTATCATTGATATATTTGTCCCAGCAGTTTATTTCGCTTCCGAAATCTATCACTGTATTCTGAGTGAACAAAACAGGCATATTATCTTCGGAATTTCTGCTTAACTTAGCGGCGTCGGCATCTACAAAATCAGATGTTTTTGTAAAACGTTTTTCTGTTAACAGCTCGGCAAGCTGGAAAAGCTCAAGCCTCGGGCTGAAATCATGCTCCTTTTCATATATCGACGGATCCGGAACATAATCACGTATGCCATTCTGATTATTGAGCAGCATTTTATCCATTATATAGATAACACGTTCGCAATTCCAGAACTCATAATTCGGTTCATACTGCACAATTTCAAAATCCAAAGTTTCAAAAGCATAAATAGTGCGTCCCGCCATTAGCTCCACGGGCATGTTAAGTTCAGGATACTCCATATCCATATACCCGTTTTCGCCCTTGCTTCCTGAAATACGGTAACGATCAAGACAGTCCCACGCCTGAATCGTTGCTCCTACGCCGAAGGAAGGATACCGGCTTCTGAGCGTTTCAAAATAAGCATGAATACTTCCGTCCTCACCTACGCCCGACATGAGCTTGAATTTCTTGCCCATATTGCGGCTTTGCGCATAATCATAAATGTCGTACCAGAATGAGTTTATGTTATCAAGAGTTTCCCATGAGAAATCCTCCTGAATAAAATACAGATCCTTTTCAATACAAACATTCAAAAGCTCAATTATATCTTCTTTATGCGTTTCAAAATAATGTTTTTCCGTAGGGCTTGACTGATATAACCAATGAGTGGGTATCAATTCGTGTGTATAAAGTCCCTCAAAAACCTCAGGATACACGTCTGCGATTGCTTTTATAGTTTCAAGATCGAGCGACAAACTGGCAACCCGCCGTTCTTCCTTGCCTTCCTGTCCGTGGAATATATTAACGGAAGGAAGCGTGCCGAAAACGCCGGTATAGTTATCTATGTTGTTGCTTGTCATGATGCCTACGTAGAGCTTTAAATTCTTTTCTCTGTAATAATCGAGCGCTTTACGAAAGTTCGGCGAAAGCTTATATATCGGCTCTGCAAGAACGTCCTTACCCTCATTCCATCCGGCTTCCTTATAGTAATAGCAGGGATAAATCAGCACTGAAACGTCATACTCGTCCATAAAAGGAGCAAGGCCTTCGTAGGTGTGTTCCAGTATCATGGGGATATTGGCATCGTCATATCCGAAGCCCGCCAGATATTCGTAACCGCCCATGCCCTCGTCTACCTGAAACATCAATTTCTTTTTCACGCCGTCATTTCCTCCGGGGTTTTTACCGTTGTCATCATCAGCAGGTCCGCAGCCGACCGGCAGCAGAGCTATAATAACAGCTAACAGACATAATAAGAATTTTTTCAGCCCTTTCATAACACCTTTCCTCCTGCGGCGTCAAGACGTGCTTTTGTAGCCGCTTTTTTAGTGATAAACGTATTAAGCTGTCTTTGAACCTCTTTTATAAGATTGTCGATTGCCGAATCATTGTTGATAGCATTGATTACGCTTTGCAGATATGTCGTGCTGCCGCTCACAGTCTCGTTATAAGCACGGAAACCTCTCATAAGAAGGTTAACTGTAGGCGTAGTCTCATTAACTTTTGCTAGTGCTGAAAGATATTCTACGGTAGGCTGTATTCTGAATCCGCACAACGGACTGATCTTAAAATTCCGGACACCGTTTTCCGAGCCTTCCCAATTCATAACGCTTTGAATATATTCGTCCGAAACAACTTCTGACCAGCGTATAAAGTTAACATCCCAGTATGCCCAACCAGGCATATAATCGGCAAATCTCATATTCGCAGGGATAATATTTGATTTATTTGCAGGGTCAGTGTAAGTGAACCGCCCCTCATCCGTCAGATAATAATTGCGCCCGAGGATTCCGTAATTCATCAGATCCATATTTTCCTGTTTTGAACGGAACCAATTGATAAAATCTATATATTCCTCGGTGTGCGTACTGTTTTTAAAGGCAACCATAGTGTTCAATGCCGTAGTGAAAACTATTTTATTGTCCGAGCCGAGCAAAACGTCGGCAAGCTTGCCTTCCGGAACAGACGCAACGAATTTTTCCGCACGTTCCTGCAGTTTAGTTACTGAATAGTCAGATATCGATCCCGACAGTTGCTGAAAGAACATGTTCTCTCCGGCAGACGAATAAGCAATATTTACATATCCTGCATCCGCATAGCTTCTTGCGTGGCGCACTGTGTCGATAAACGCTTGTGATTGATAGAAAGATTTTACCGTACATTCACTTTCGCTGATGTCAATATATAACGGCCGTGAACTTTCTTTTACAATAGGGAAAAAATAATCAGGACAGAATTCACGTGTTAAAAACGAATTGTAGCTATCCGGAACATGTGCATAAAAACCGCTCTTTACAGTTCCGTCATTGTTTCGCCCTATTCCTTTTTCATTGCTGATTTTTGACAGATAATCATCGTATTCAGCCAAAGAAGTGATTTCACTCATTCCTACCTGTTCGAGCCAATCCTGACGTATAAGCTGGATGTCTGTGCCGTTAGCCGTAGGAATATTTGCTGGAATAGCAAATATGCTTCCCGTTTCCCAATTCCTTACGCTGTCAAACTTATATGCTTCCATATTCTCAAGAATGTCCTGACCGTATTCTTTCAGGTATGGAGAAAGATTCGTCTTAATTTTTCCGGTTGTAATAAAATCTTGAAAATCGTCGGGGCTGGCATAGCCTCCGTCGTATCCCGCACGGACTTTACTGTCGATTGTATTAACATAATTATGATTCAATACATAATCGAAGAAAACGCTGTAAGGCTTTCCGTCCGCCAAAAGTTTTGCGTTGATTGCACTGACAACGGCTGCCGCATCGGACGGTATTTTATCGACGCAAAGCAATATTTTAAGCTGGCACGATTCAAGATAATCCCGAACAATTACTTCTTCTTCGCCGTCACCGTCACCGGAGCCCCTGCCGCAGGCTGCTACCGGCATACATAACGCTACAACAATTAATACTATTAAAAAATTAATTAAGCTTTTTCTTTTAAACATTTGCATTTTTTTCCTCATTCTTTTTTCTGCGGCGAGCAACAACGCACACAACTGTTGCTGCAAGTCCTGCGACTGCAACGACTGACCCTACTATCAAATATATATACCACGTGCGCCATCCGCTCTCCTTGTCAGGATTGCCGGAATTGCCCGCTTCTTTATATGTAAACTGCAGCGAACGGATCGTTTGATTGCCGAATTCGTCGGTTGCTATGACCCTTATCATATAATAAGCAGACCCGTCGCCATAGAAAATATTCCCCTCAGGCACAAAGTTCCTGCCGTTCCGCAAATAGGACACGTTGACGCTTAAGTTAGTACCTGTTGAGACATTATCCTCTGCTATTATCTGAGGTATATTAATATCAGTCCCTTTGTCGACATATATAACCGTTACTCCGTTAGAATCTGCCGTATTGAGCGTATTGTCGTCGAATGCCGGGGAAGTGAATTTTATAGTAGGGAAAATTTTGTCGCCGGAATACAGCTTTTTAGAATACTTATAGGTATCGCCCTTATAGGAATACGTATATTCAACAATATAATCGCCGCTTTGATTTGGCACAAACGAATATCCCGAAATACCCTCTGTTTTCATGTCCACCAAGGTATTATCCGGAGCCGTTACCTTAACACTCACCGGCAAAACACGGTTTTCGGTATAGCTATAAACAGCTGTGTTCGATATGAAAACCTGCCTGTTTATATTACAGGACGAAGGAATAAACTGATCAAGAACTACCGGAGTTTCATTGACCGTTGCTGAAAGATAAGCCGATTCGATAGCATTTGACTTGCTCCATACAATCGGATTAATAGGCGTAGTTCCGTTAAAAATATTGTATATCTTACCGTCGGTTTCAACGTAAACATTAGCTACGGAAACCTCGATATATTCACCCGTACGTGCCGTAACCGAGATGGGAATAGCAAAGGTTTGCGCTATACCGTTTATCAATTCGCCTTTTATAGGCACCTCACGTTCATACCAGACGCTGTTGCCCTGAGCGTTTTTCAGCCTTGAAGTAATATCGGTACTCACAGTCATGCTGACACCGTTTTTGTCTGTAATATCAGAGCTTGAATAAAAACGGTCCCAATTCGGCCAATTGACTCCCTGAAAGTCACCAATAAACTGTCCCGTGAACGAGCCGACTCCCGCTAACGGCGTAGACGAATATACTGAATAATGCAGCGTAGAACGGGAATTAAACTCTATATTGTAGCCGAGCCAGACCTGATACATTCCCATCACAATATTTTTCTGCACGCCCTCATCCCTATATCCTTCTTTAATATAAGCTCTTAAAGTGGCTACGGAATGTGAATTCGGTGCAATAGTTACAACGTATTCGCCGGAGCGTGTATTTGAATCGCTGTCCGTAGCGGTAACCCTGAAAATATAGTCTCCGGCAATATCAAAAAATACATAATCGTCAAAACTGACCTTTTCACCGTAAGGATTGATAATTTCCAGATCATATTCCGAAATAGCGCCGTCTGAAATACTGTTTACTCCGATATGTGGAATTTCATAACGGGTTCCGCAAATTGCCTGTTCTGAAAACGCTGAGAAATCAAAAACGGGTACGTCTTTATTTTCTATGTATATTTCAATTTCTTTTTCAGCGGTGAAAGTTCCATAGTTTGCGGTGTAGGTAAGCGTATAAGTTCCTTCCCCTGCACGTTTAGCCGCAGGCAAAAAGCTTTGATTTTCTACTGTAACCGTTTGACCGTTAAATTCGACTGACGGAACACATTTAATCTCAGTGCGGCTTCCGTGCCAGAGCGCATAGATTTCCGGTATCGTATATCTTTCGCCCGCAATACCTTTACGGCTTACGGTTACAAAATATTCGTCGAACAAAACGGGTTCGTCCTTATCGTATACCATTATTTTCCGTACAGATTCCGCTTTTTCCTGTAAATATTCGGCTTTGAAAGTTAAGACGATTTCACCCCTGACAGAACGCTGTAAATTAGTCTGACCCGTTATTCCGTCTCCGGTCACAGTCAGCGTTGCGCCGTCACGGTTTATTGAAACATAGTCGCTAAGGTCGTAATCGCTGTCGGTAAGAAATAACGCAGGACTAAAATCCATTTGCAGAGGCGACGGGCAAACAGTCTCCTGTACGGTTATGTAGCGTATATTATTTACCGAGGGTTTAAGGTTGTACATTACGGAAGCGTAATCAACTCCGTTAATCTTTGAAAAACCGAAAGAATACATATCCACATTATACGAATCTTCCTTAAACTCAAGATCTTTCAGTTTAAATTTTTCCGTATAAACGCTTGTTTCCGATCCGTTTTTATGAATTGCTTTTATGTTACGTACATAAAATTTCAACTCTTTTTTTCCTTGCTGATAAAGAGCTTTCAATTCGGATATTTCCGGATTGATAGTAACATACAAGACTGTTGTAGTCATAGAAACTATTTTGACGGACGCGGCAGCACCGAGCACGTCGAAATCTATTTTCAACGAGCGGCTAAACCATCCGTTTTTCATTTCAGATGTGAAATCAGCCATTCTCACGGGATATCCATTCCCGTCGTCAAGTCCGGCAGGATCTGCGGAGGGGCTAACGTACACATACTGCATATTCCCCTTAGTATCGAAAAGCTTAACTTGCGCATCCATCGACGCAATGCCGTAAAGCGCGTCCGGTGAATAAATCTCGTACGATAACTGAGTTCCGTCGTAGATATCAAAGCCGATATTGCCGAAAGGTACTAAATTCGCATAAATATATGTTTTCCCTGACATTTGGCTTTCAAGAGAATGTTTTTCAAATAATTCTTCTAAATTAATTGTGAATTCAAGACCGTCATTAGAAGCAGCAGCCGCAACTTTTGCAGTCGGATTGCTTAATAAAAACAAAGAGCTTAATAAGATGCAAAAAATAGCAGCTGCGACGCCTGTTTTTATTATGTGTTTATTTTTACTCAATTTTAATTTCCTCCGTTTCTGTTTCAATTTTTTTTTCGTCCTGACCTAATGTTTTTACTTCCCATGGGCCAAAACCGAATTGCTTTTTAAAAATTCTGAAAAAATATTTTAAATCCGTATATCCGGATTTTTTTGCAGCTTCTTCTACTGTGGAATCAGGCGAAAGCAAATAATTATACGCTTCTTGCAGTTGATACCATCTCAAATACTCTTTAGGAGACATATTCATCGCCTGACGGAAAGACCGGACAAGATATGAAGCCGAAACATTGTGCCTTGCTGCAAGTTCTGAAATTTTCAATTTATTGTGACGGTTAAATCGCAAGAAAATCATTACTTCACGCACAAGCTTTTCTTTTGCCGAAAAGACCTTACTGCCTTTATCAGTATTAAGATTTATAAGTTTGCCTAAAAAAATATATAACCAACCTAAGCACTCCAAATTAAAAAGTCCGTAACTGGTATACGTATTTATTACCGTTGTCATCGGTTCAAGAAGCACATGATAATCCGTATAATGTTTATAAGGCATTTCACGTGAAAGGCCTGTTTTTTTCATTAAAACTTCTGCTTGAAATCCGTCAAATCTTACCCAAGAATAAGTCCACGGTGCATCAGCATCGGCTTCGTATGAAATATTTTCTTTAGGAAAAATTGCAAACACATTACCCCTGCTTAGCCGGATGCGTTTATCATTGACAATAATATAACCGCAGCCCCTCTCTATTAAGTGTAAGGTACAAGCCTGATCAACTTCATGATTTACAATCTTGCCGTTAAAACATTGCTCCCTGCCGCATTCCAAAATGTTAAGATCAACGAGCGATTGTTCAACAAAAAAATCATTGAATTCCAAATTTCATTTTCCC
>JAVBKW010000023.1:0-44790 GCA_031553855.1 Eubacteriales bacterium
ATTGCCTTCTATTACAGTTTGCTTTATTGAATTTATACGGCTGTCCGCTATTAAAGGATCGTATTCGTAATCGGTTGTGGCTATCATATCATAGTATTGGCTTTCGCTTTTTTCAACCCTGCCCAGCAAATCCAGAGTATCCGTTGCGGACGCTGAATAATATCCGCTCATTGTCAGTTTTGTTTCGGTTTCGGAATTGTCGAATTCATAAGTCAGGCCTTCTCCGCCGCCCATTCCAAAATCCGTTACGCTCTTGACGTTATTTCTTTCGTCATATGCATATGTCAGTATATCCTGCTCAGTTCCGCCCGCTTGTTTCCCGCTTATTTTTAGTATATTCCCGTCTTTGTCCGTATAGCTCTTTTCTGTATAGCCGTTAGCGAAGTCTATCTGAGATTCATAACCCTGTTCAGTCTTATTATCTATATACTTTTCATATATACTTGAATTGACTAAACTTTTTGTTAGTTCACCATAACCGTTATAGTGGAAACCATAATTATTGTTATTATCCGACATTCCGGTAACTAATCCGGCAGTATAATCAACTGTATTTTTCAAAGACTTGCTGCCGGAGCTGATAGTTTGCTCCGCGCTGGCTGTTCCGAATTCATTTGTACCCGTAACTTTAATTTTTGTTAATTTCCCGTTGGTGTACATATAATACTCTGAAATATTACGTTTTTCATCGGTCATTCTTATTAAATTACCTTTTGAATCATATTCGTATCCTATTGTTGCACTTCCCGAGGGACTTGACACGAATTGAGAGTATACTTCCCCTTTTGCATTTAAATTTTTCTCTGAAGAGCTATTAGGAACGCCGAAATCCTGCACTTGTTTATAAAGCCTACCTTCTTCTGTAAAATATAAATAAGTTTTTCTTTTACTTCCGTCCTCTATTAAAATGCATTGTTCCTCAAGCTTAAACTGACGGCTGTATCCTGACTCGGTAAGCATAACATCTTTAAAATATACGACTACTGAATTATCTGAATAGTCGAATTCAAGTTTAGCATTGATTAAACCGCTTTTGACGCGGAAACCGGAGCATGCGTACTGCCAATTTTTCTGCTGCCAATCAAAAACGGCTGAATATCTTTCCGTTGTTCCGTTTGAATATGACAGTACTGCGCAAAGCTCAAACTTCGCGTTTGTCAGCGGCCGCGAATAAACGGACTTTGCCAGCGCGCTGAAAACATAGCTTTTATCCGCTTCCAGATTCAGGCTTATACTCTGCTTGTCTCCGGCGTATAACACGCTCGGAATGTTTGTATTGCCTTGAAGAATGTTCAGCTGCGTTAAACTTGTAGATCCGTAAAAAGCCGTTTCATCAGTACTGCTTTTGGAATTGCCGGAATATTCTCCCGCCAAAAATTTAGTCTGACCGTTCTCAATTCTTTCGGCGAACACAGACTTGAATTCTCCGCCGGCGTTATACAAATAATTTACGACTATATCCGGCCGGTCCTGGTTGCAAACAATACTTCTCCCGTCTTCGTAGATAATGCTTGTCACGCTGCGCTTTTGATTTACCGCTTCTGCCTGAGTAAAATATTCTGTACCCTTTTCCGTAATACGTTTTGTTTTCGTGCTGACCGTTATTTTATTTATCCTGTGCTGCAAATTGGCAATTTCATAACCGTATCTTAATTCTTCGCCTGTACGGTCTGTAAATACATACTCGCCGTCAAGCTTTTCTATTGTAGCTTTTGACCCGTCCGGATATTCTATTTCATCGCGTTCACTTAACGGGTAATTATCATAATAACGATATTTTATTATTTCATCTCCGCATGCGATCGATATTAACTGGTTTGATTCATAAGTAAATACCGCGGTTCTGCCTGAACTATCCGTTACGGACATTATTCTGTAATTATTTGAACTGTCGCGGTCTATTGTCAACGTTTGACCATACTTATCTTCAATTTTTATAAGCTTTTGTCCGTTTGTATGAAAAAACAGTTTGTTCCCTGTTGTATCTTTAATGTATTTTTGTCCGTCAACTTCAAAATATTCCATTGACTGGGTTTCATCGAGAATTTTTCCGGTTTTTTCATCGAAAGTAAACACATGGGGATGCAAATCAAAATCATAATAGATGATTCTCGAGCTTTGATCGTAAGTGGTCGCATACGGAAAATCAGAAACATATGCATCTAAATTGCAGCGTTTATAATATCCCCAATGTATATCAAATGTGATGGCTATATTTAAAGGAATATTTCCGCCTTCCAAAGCTATTGCCTGATGCCTGAATTTATATAAACCCGTAAATAAATCTACGCTTCCTGTGCCTAAAGTACCAACATTGTGATTAATCGATTTGTCCCCTTTTCTTGCATTGTAATACTTATAATTAATTACCAGTACTGGTCTTTGCGACGACCACATGTTCATAATGCGTAAGCTTTTACTTTGCCAGTCCGAATAGCCATAACTTTGACATACTGCGAACCTGAAACATCTTTCTTCTAACGCTTTTGTAATATCAAAAAACAGGTATTTATTTTCTTCAATAGCTGTACTTACACATTGATCATAGATATTGTTGTTATATATAGGATTTATTGGAAATTCTTTTGCATAATCATCATTTCTGAATTCCCAAGATTTAACGCCCATAATACAATATCTTAAAGATGTGTTCGGATAGAAGTTATTAACTACAGACATTCCGATTTGCGCCGAAACAATATCAAGACGGTTAGAAATATCCGGTATCTTAATTAATAAGTCCCAGCCATGTGAAATCTCTTCTATCGCATGTGTAATTGCCGCTGTACTATTACCTTGTCCGTTAGGCATGCTAATAAAATAGTCAAAAGGCTGCTCATAGCTTCCTTCACCGCCCATTTTAATGACCGGATCAATTTTTACGGGCAAAGCCGTTTGTTCGCAATTAATCCAAGAAGCATCAGCGGAAATTACAAAAATATAATTATCGATATTTTTTTCGTTTAACTCATAACAAATATTTCCGCTGGTTTTTCCCAATGCGTCGACCATAACGGGCGACGGGATAATAAACACCGGTTCAGTCTGCTCATGATGCAATTGCGAATAAAAGTTTACACTTTTAAAATCATCAGACAATATTGCTCTAAGATTTTTTGTTTTGATTTTAAACAAAAATTTATAGTCGCTCTTTTTTTGATTTATTATAATGTTTTCCTTTATTCTATCCGGTAAAATATTGTATTCTAAATCTGTTTCCGGAAAAACGTCTCTGTACAAAATTCCGCTGCTGAGTTTAACGGAAATGTTTTCGTCGTTTTCGTACATTCTTTCTGTTTCGGATATAATCTCTGCCTGAGATGCTGGATTCAGATCATCCGCGTAATCAACCCTTTCTCCTTCTTCGGCAGCAGATTTTCTGCTTAAAAGCTTCCACGTAAGCTTATGCTCACCTTTAGTCAGCTGCATCAGGTTCTTACCCGACATGTCCTTAGAAAACTTAGCTTTAAAGCTGTTATATTTATTCTCATAACCGCAAAAGTCGTCTTCATCCTTCGCAGCGGCTAAAACTAAATCGTTATCGATTTGCCTGTACTTTTTCTCACTTTCATTAAAGTAATGTATAGGCCCGCCGCTGATAACAGCCTGGCAAGTACCGTCTGACATGTGAAAATGCTTTGTGCATTTATCTCGCATATTTTTATCTTCAAATAATCTTTTTGATTTCATTTTTTTCTCCTTATTTTTAATTTTTACAACAGGATGCCATGCCGGCGGAACTTCTCTAAACAATTCCGCCGGCCGCATCTGATGATGTTAATGTTTTTTTAACCTTTTTTAGTAAAGCATACTGTTTTTCTACTGTACAAGCTCGCTCATCGGCCTGATATGATTCGCATAAGCCGTCCAATTCGCAGCTGTTTTATATAAATCTACTGACTCATCGGGCACATAAATTTTATAAGTGTTATTACTTTTTATAAAATTGTTATTAGCGGATAATGCCGGAGGATTTGTACTTTTAAGCACAATTTCCGACAATCTATAGCAAAGATTGAAAATTGAATTTCCGATTGTAGTCATAGTTGAAGGGAAAACAATTCTGTCCAATGAATAGCATGCAGAAAATGCTTCATTGCCTATATTCATTAAACGTTCCGGTAAAATTAATGATGTTAATGAATAACAATTATAAAATGCATATGGGCCTATATTTGATACAAGCATTGGAAGCTTTATTTCTTTAAGAGCATGACAATTGCAAAATGCTTTTGCTCCAATTTCAAGGCTCTTAGTTCCAATATTTAAAGTCTGCAATGAACGACACTCGTTAAATAAATTTTCGTTGATTCTTACAACATTTGATGATAGCGTCATTTCTTTGAGCGCATAGCAATACTCAAATGCTCCAATTCCTATATAAAATACTTTGTTCTGCATTTTTATATAACTCAGCGAATAGCAATGTTGAAATGCATATTCATAGATCAATTCCAAATTGGGCGGCAAAACAATTGATTCCAACGAAATGCAATATAGAAAAGTTTGATTTCCAATGCTATATAATTGACGCGGTAAAATTGCCTCATGCATTGCGTAGCAGCTATTAAATGCCCATGATGCGATAACTGAAACTTGACCGGGAATGACCGCACATTGTAGTGAATAGCAATATACAAACGCGCCGTGATTTATGTTCGTTATGTGCTGTGGTATTGTAACTACTTTTAGCGATTGGCAATTAGCAAATGTATAGTTTGCAATACCGCCTACACTATTGCCCAAATAAGCAGCTTGCAAAATGTTTTTATATTGAGCTGCATTAGTAAAAATACCAGTCGAAACATCGTTGTGTCCCAATGTATAGGTACTGCTGTCCGAAATTATTACCTCATAGCTTCCATATTGAGAATAGTTTAAAGTTACGTTTTGAATGCCGCTATAAGTTGTGATTTGCGATCCGTTTCCAAGATCAATGGTCATGGGCGTTGAAGACAATTTATACACAAGAAGCTTAGGCGATAATCCGGTTGCTTCATTTAATGTAATAAACAGATGGGTTTTTCCGTCCGCAGGAATCCATACCGCGCCTATATCAATATCCGAAGTGACATTTGTATAGTCATTATTCCAGCCCTGAAAGGTTAGCGCAGGACGTGTAGTGCATGCCGTTGAATAATCCGGCAAATCAGGCGGCGTTGCGTTATCTCCTCTGACAACCATTTCAGTTTTCAGCACAGTACCGTCAAAATCGATAAACCTTACTTTGTATCCGACAGCCATAACCGAACCTTTTTTGTATATCATCGTCTGCATTATTTTACTTCTCCTCTCAAAATAATTATTAAGTCCGACTGCGGTTCTATCGTGACGTCAAAAGTAATAGTCTGCATTTCGCTGTCTATTGCCACAATTATCAATTCTGAATCTGCTACAGCCATAATGTTTGCTCTGGATGTTGGCATTGGCAGCCCCATATCTATGCTCTTTGTAAGATTAAGATCTGGTTCTGAAATAACTTGCCTATTATTAATCCAATTGGCAGCGCTTAAAACAATCATTTTGTCAAGCTTGCTGCCATCGGCAGCTAATGCTGTGTTAGCTCTCGCTAAAGCGGTATTTGCAATATTTTCAATTTCGATAAATGTTTCCGCAGTAATTTTCGTCCCTTCTTGACCGCCCACTACGCATTCAAGCGGGTCGCGCTCAATTAAGACAAGCTGTTCTTCTCCTGTAATATTACCGTTTGTATCCAAAATTTTAAGCCTTCTTAAATTAGGCTTCTCTGATACTCTGTTGTTAAAATTTTCCATTATTTGTTCTCCTTATATTTTAAATATTTATTGTTTTTATTTTCATCTTAAACCAAGATAAACGTGCTATATTTTCTTGCGTCCGCTGCGCATACAGACCACGTTGTTTTTTTGCGTAAATTTCTGTCCACCCTTTTTGAAATGTAAATACATTAATTGCTCTTTTTAAAATACTCTTTTATTAACTTGTTTGCTCAACTCAACCAGTTTCTCAATCTTCTCCGATACGCTTTCAATATTGAAATCAATATCGTTTTCGATCGCGAATTGGTTTGCTTTTGTGAGCACATATTCTTTCTTCTCTGCGCCGCTGTAGTGCAGGAACTGTTCGGCGCTCTCGATCAGCGGGATTATCGCGTTGCTGAGTTTGATGTTGTTTTCCGTTTTAAGCTTTTCTTTCAGCTTGCGGAAAAACTTGATCGCAAACGTCAGAGTTGTGATAAGCAGGCTTAAAGCCGTTCCTGCGATCGAGCATAATATTTCTAAATTCTCCATTTTTTCATCTCCTTTTTGTTTTTATCTATATAAAAAAGACGGCAAGCGGTTTTAGAAGCCTGTACACTGCTTCTTGTAACCGTTTGCCGTCTTTACTGCCCTCGCTTTCGGGGTCTTTTCTTAGCAAATTTTATTATTCTTATGTGTCTACTTTTATTATATCATATTGCGAAAGCGTATTGTCAAATTTTGTTCCGCACTTTTTTTTGAATGAAAATAATTAAAGTATTATTTAACCAATTTTTTTGAGCGGTTCGCCGAAGGGTTCCGTACTTAAAATAACCTTTTCTTTTTCGATCTTCACGCTGACTAATTTTCCGCACTTATTACATTTCAGCTTTACTTGACTGCCTTCGGTACCTTCCAATAGTCTTCCGCCGCACGACGACAATTAATGTATGTCAATGTTTTTTCTCCTTCTTCACTAATATTTAAAACGCTCTAATAATTTGAAACTAATATTATTTGCGCTTCATATTTATATATTAGCACATCAAATACAGCTTGTCAAGAGTTTTTCTAATATATTTTAAAATAATTTTTGAATATTTAAAATATATTTGTTAAACTTATTTATAAAAATTTATGCTATAAATAAAATTAAGTATTTAAAAGAAAAAATGCCGTATACACTAAGCCGATATTGCTGAAAAATTCGAAGTTACACAAGGCAATATTTTCAATATGGGAAACAGATGATATTTTTTTAAACGTATATTGTGCCTCTGCTTATCTAATGGTCAGCCTTAATGCAAAATAAAAAATCCGGAGATTAATAAAATGATTGATAACAAAAGACAATGTTATAGATCTCGATAACCTATTACAATTGACATCTGATAGTACATTAAATTAAAGATTTACGAACTTGCTGTTTGCTTTTATTCGGTGTCCCTAAGAATGTCTTACTCCCAAAGCGTTTTTGCGTCGCTTTTTTCCGCTCCCGAAAAAGCGACACCTTTGATACAAGAAAAAAGTCTCGTTTTTTCACTAAAAACCTCGTTTGAATAAATAATAATCTTTATCCCAAAACTAAATGCAATTTAAACATAAAAATCCAAATGCGGTTTAAAAAAAAGAAAAGCAATCCTATATAAAGACTGCTTTTGTTGTTTTATTTGTAGAACCCTAAGGATATGAGTATCGCCCTGTCGATCCGCTGCATAGTGCCGCCATCGACTTCGCCTACTTTTTCCTTTAAGCGGCGTTTATCGAGGGTTCTGATTTGTTCGAGTAATATAACGGAATCTCTGGGAAGCCCGAAGGAGCCTTGGCTGACTTCTATGTGAGTGGGCAGCTTTGCTTTTGTAAGCTGGCTTGTAACGGCGCAGGCGATCACCGTAGGCGAATATTTATTTCCGATGTCGTTTTGTATGATCAAAACCGGACGCACGCCGCCCTGTTCAGAGCCTATAACGGGGCTTAGGTCCGCATAATATATTTCTCCGCGTTTTACGTTTTCCATTTATCTCTCTCTTCTTATGCTAAAATTAAAGATTCGCCCAATCGAGGTTAATATCCCCGCACTCGGCGTAACCCTTTTGCGTATCTTCACTATCCAATATATGAGCTGAAATAGTAAAACGACTCAAAACTTCAGCGATTAACTGCTCGATAGTTAAATTCTTTGCCTTTGCGTTGTCGGTTAATATCCTGTTCAATTCGTCCGATACCTCGATCCAGTATTTTATCATTTGTATTTTCTCCTGTTTTTGGTTTTATAAACGTAGTATTTACAATTTTTGTATAAAAATATACCGCTAAACAAAGTTTGCACTTTGTCTTGCGTTTAAAAAAGTTTTAAAAAAGAAAGTGCTGTCTCAATAAGGGGTCATACACGGGTTACGTACGGCAAAACGACTCAATAACAACTTCGTTGTTGGCGTTCGCGCTGCGCGCTCGGCTAAGCGAGTACGTCCATGTACACTCAATCGTCGTTTTGCCGTCTGTTGCCCGTCTCTAACCCCTTCTTGAAACAGCCTACTAACACAACAAACAAGAAAAAAGGGGCTGTCTCACGAGTTTTTTTCTCGTGAGACAGCCCCATCTACGCTTTTTACTTATAGAAAAATATTGATGGTGAATTTTTTAAACGGGTTTTGAAAACTATAATCTAATGTTTTCTATCAAACCGCTTGCCGTAACTCCTTCGCTGCCAAAAACTTTTTCAGCATCTTCGCCGGCCTTGCCAATTATAAATGAAGCAATATATGCGGCCTTAAATGGGTCGCTGCGCACAGTCAATGCGGCGGTCAAACCGCTTAGCGCATCGCCCGTTCCTCCTTTTGAAAGCGCGGCTGTTCCGGAAATATTGAAAACTGTCTTTTCTCCGTTTGAAATTATCGAAAACGCCGACTTGTACAAGATGACCGCGTTAAGTTTGCGGGCAAGGTTTCTCACCCGCTGATAAACAGGCAGCCCCTTATCGCGTTCATTTGCGGCGAGCCTTTCAAATTCACCCGCGTGCGGCGTTAAGATAATTTTGGCTTTAGCGTTTTCTATTAAAGACAAATCCTGCGATAGCGACGACAACGCGCCCGCATCCAAAATCAGCGCGCCTTCAAAGTTTTTAGACAAATACGCGATTGTTTTTTTAAGCTCATCGTCCGGCGGCATTCCCATTCCCAAAGCTATTGCGTTAGTTTTTTGCATAAGGCCGCTGAGAGCCGTTTCATCAAAAAGGATCCGGTCTGCGTTTGAGGGCAGAAAATAATACATAGTTTCAAGCACTTCTACCGTAAATGCGTTTTTCAGGCAATCGGGCAAAGCCGTTACCACAAGTCCCGCCCCGCCTTTGAGCGCAGCCTTAGACGCTATCGCGGCCGCACCCGGCATAGTTGACGACCCGCCCGCTATGACGATTTTACCGTAATCGTATTTATGGCTGACTCGTTTGCGCTTTTCTATAGCGCAATCCTCTTTGCCGCACAAAAGCATATCGCCGCAAACGGGAATGCTTACGTCCAACACCTTGATTTGTCCGGCATAATTTAAGGCCTCACCCATGATAAGTCCGGTTTTACAGGCGGAAAACGTCAGTGTTATGTCTGACATAATGCAAGTTCCGTCCGCTTTTCCCGTATCTGCGTTTAGGCCGGACGGAATATCCAACGAAATTTTAACCGCGTTTTCTATAGAGTTTATCTTATTTATAAGCGCGGCGATCTCTCCGGTAACCGGCCGGTTTAAGCCTATTCCGAAAATCGCGTCAACTATAACGGTATAATTTTTAGACGTATCGACGCCTTCAACAATTTTAATATTTTTCTTTTTTACAAGCTCAAGCCGCGTTTTGACATTTTCGTTTTGCTCTATAGCAGCTAATAAAACTTCCGTTTTTATTGCGTTTTCATTTAAGATGAGCGCAAGGCTCAATCCGTCCGCGCCGTTGTTTCCCCCGCCTGCCGCAATTAAAACCTTATCCGTTTTTCTAAATTTATAGCCGCGCTCAAAAACTGCGGCAGCCGCCTTATCTATCAGCACGGACTCTGATACTCCGCCGTCCATGACCGCCTTTTCAGCGGCGCGCATTTGTTCTTTAGAAACTACGTAATCCATATTTTATTTACCGGTTTTTTACGGCGTTTACTATAGCTTTCGACACCGCCTCTACCGCCATCACGCAAAGCTGCGTAAAATCGATTTGCTTTTCGCCGCAGGATAGCGCAAAAACCGTATCGCCGTCGTAATCGGTATGAACGGGACGTATCGCAAGAGCAAGTCCGTCCTGCCCTATTGAGGCAAGCTTATTGGCTTGTAATTTGGTAAGCTTTGCATCCGTCATAATACAAACCAAAGTTGTGTTCGCGCCTTTAGAAAGTTTAGATAAATCCGAGTTGAGTATGAAATTTTTTGTCGACAAAAATTGACCGTTTCCGAGCTTTGCGCCGGATACTATATTGCCGTTGTCCGGGTCATACACATCGCCTACGGCGTTTACGACGGCTACAGCGGTCAAAAGCACTCCGCCCGACTCATTACTCATCGCGCCGATACCGCCCTTGGAGCAATACTGCGGGCCTAAAATTTTGCCGATTGACGCACCCGTTCCCGCGCCGACGCCGCCCCATTCCAATCCGCTCAAAACAGCGTTTTTGCAAGCGTCATAGCCCATAGAGGAAGTGGGATAATCATAGCCGCAGGAATCAAGATCGAATATGACGGCTCCGGCAACAATAGGCACAACAAGCGGCCCCATCTTATGCCCGGCTCCCTTTTCCTTTAAATACTCCATAACTCCGCCGCACGCGTTAAGCCCGTATGCCGAGCCTCCGCATAGCGCGACGGCGTTCACCCTTTCAACGGCTTTTTCAGGCCGCATAAGATCGGTTTCGCGCGTTCCCGGAGCGCAGCCGCGAACGTCAACGCCGCCGACCGCGCCGCTCTCGCAAAGAACAACACTCACGCCCGTTTTCCCGTTTCCGCTGTGCCCTAGCTTAAACCCCTCGGGCAATTTGATTTTATCCATACTAACCTCCATTCCGCCGTATGGCGGCACAAATTGATATGCTTATTTATTCACCGTCTTCAGATTCTTCCGCTTCAAGCTCGTCTATTTCGCTTTTAAGTATTTTGAGCGCGGGCGAAATATCCTCGCTTAAAAAGCCTTTACTTAATAAATAGTTATAAACCTTAGGACGGTTGAATTCTTTTTTTTGCCGCACGTATTTTCGCGCCGCATTTAAGACTTCCTCCGTCTGTCCGCCGTCGTTTCTCAGGTTTTCCAGCACTTCATCGATAATGTCCTTATCGACGCCGTCGAGCCTGAGTTCGTTTTTAAGCCTAAGCACGCCCCATTCCCTTTTGTGAAAACTAATGAAGCTTTCCGCATAAGAAAAATCGTTAAGATATTTATATTCATACAGCTTTTCAACAGCGTGTTTTATCGCGGAGGCGGCAAAATCTTTTTCTTTTAGTTTATCCCGCACCTGCTTTTCGGTGCAGAGCTTTCTCGCGACCATTTTCAACGCGCTATCGAGCGCCTTTTGATTATCCGACTCGGTGACAATTTCTAAAAGTTCCTCATCGCCTATTTCCCGCCCTTCACTCAAACGGTATTTAAGCGACACGAAGAGGTCCATTCCCGTTTTGAATTCGCCGTCGATAAAAATGCTTACCCTTTCCTTGTTTTTCTTTTGCGTTTCGATTTTAGTTATTTTACCCATAAATTAATTATACATTATGTATAAGATTTTTTCAATTGTTAATAATCAAAATAACATTATAAAAAATGGAGGATTTTTATTAAAATGGCACCTAAACTCACAAGCAAAAACTTAGAGCAGATCTCAGAGCTTCTCGACAGCGAAGACTTAATGTACAAAAAATGTCTTTACTACGCGACTCAGGCCTGCGACGCGACGCTGAAAGCAAAGTTCGGAACTTACGCAAACAAGCACAGACAAAGATTCGAATCGTTACTTTCTTACCTTAACTCACACGAATAAGAATATTTTTAGAGGAGAAAAAGTTTAAAATGGCAATGAAAACTACAACTACAAGCAATAGTTTCGGCTCAAAACAGGTTAAAGCCGCAACGAACGCAAGCGCCGTCAGAACAAATACGGCAAAGCCCGATCCCGGCACGACAAATACTATCAATAAAGCGTCGGTAAACAACCCTAAAACTTCGCCGGCAATGTCTATGTCCGCCGGAAAAACCTCTGCGACGACCACAGGAAAGACGAAAACGTCTAATCCTAAAACCGAGTTTGCGCAGGAAATGGTAACGCTCGACGACGTCGCGCTTATTTCAGACATTCTTTCCAGCCAGAAAAACCTGATAAAAATGTACGGCTCCGCGCTGTGCGAGGTTTCCTGTGAAAACCTGAGGAAAGTCGTCAATAAGCAGATGAGCGAGTGCGCAAACGACCAGTTTGACGCGTTCCTTTATATGAACGAGCGCAACCAATACCCTACCGAACCCGCGCCCGCACAAAAGGTTGTTCAGGCTAAACAGAAGTTTGCCCAGAAACAAGCCAAGATGAAAAAGTAAGAAAACAAAAGAAACATGACAAAAAGGGGCTGTCTCACGAGAAAAAAACTCGTGAGACAGCCCCTATTTTCTTGTTGTTTTTGTTAGTAGGATGTTTCAAGAATGGGTTAGAGACGGGCAACAGACGGCAAAACGACGATTGAGTGTACACAGACGTACTCGATTGAGTCGTTTTGCCGTACGTAACCCGTATATGACCCCTTATTGAGACAGCCCCTTTTGCGTTAAAATATTTTGGTTATATGTTCAAAATTTTAAATAGTTTTAAAAACACTAGATATTGCGGCGTTATTTTGCCATTGCTTCCTGAACAGCTACAGCTACGGCAACAGATGCGCCGACCATCGGGTTGTTGCCCATGCCGATCAAGCCCATCATTTCGACGTGGGCGGGAACGGAGGATGAGCCGGCAAATTGGGCGTCGGAGTGCATGCGGCCCATGGTGTCGGTCATTCCGTAGGATGCGGGGCCTGCCGCCATATTGTCGGGATGGAGTGTGCGTCCGGTGCCGCCGCCGCTTGCAACTGAAAAATACTTTTTATTATGTTCGACAGACCATTTTTTGTAGGTGCCTGCGACGGGATGCTGGAAACGGGTAGGATTAGTCGAGTTTCCGGTGATGGAGACGTCAACATCCTCATGGCGCATAATCGCGACGCCTTCGCGAACGTCGTCGCAGCCGTAGCAGAGAACTTTTGCTTTGTCGCCGTCCGAGTAGGCAATTTTCTGAACGATTTTAAGTTCGTCTGTGGCGTAGTCGAATTTCGTCTGAACATAAGTGAAGCCGTTGATACGCGAAATTATCATTGCAGCATCCTTGCCAAGGCCGTTCAAAATAACCTTAAGAGGCTCTTTGCGGACTTTATTCGCAGTTTTAGCGATACCGATCGCGCCTTCGGCCGCCGCAAAGCTTTCGTGCCCCGCTAAGAAACAGAAACACTTCGTCTTTTCGTCGAGCAGCATGCTTGCTAAATTTCCGTGGCCTAAACCGACTTCTCTCTGTTCTGCAACGGAGCCGGGTACGCAAAAAGCCTGTAAGCCTTCGCCGATCACTTTAGCGGCGTCGCTTGCTTTCTTTACGCCTTTTTTAATAGCCATCGCGCAGCCTACGGTGTACGCCCAGGTCGCGTTTTCAAAAGCGATCATCTGAGTGTTTTTAACGATTTTATCAACGTCGATGCCTTTTTTTATGCAGATATCTCTTGCGTCCTCAAGGTCCTTGATGCCGTTTAAGGCGAGGGCGGCGTTAATTTTTTTGATTCTTTTATTGTAGCCTTCAAATGTAATACTCATTTTAAAGTCCCTCCTTATTTATGTCTGGGGTCGATGTACTGAGCCGCGCCTTCAAATCTGCCGTAAGTTCCGGTAGAATCTTTCAACGCTTTGTTAGCGTCAACGCCGCTCTTGATCTTTTCCATCATAACGCCCATTTTAACGAATTCATAACCGATAACGAGGCCGTCCTTATCTAAGGCAAGCTTTGTGATATAGCCCTCTGCCATTTCCAGATACCTTACGCCCTTAGCTTCGGTGGAGTAGATCGTGCCTACCTGACTTCTTAAACCTTTACCAAGGTCTTCAAGCCCCGCGCCGATTTCAAGGCCGTCTTCGGAGAATGCGCTCTGCGTTCTACCGTAAACTATCTGCAGGAACAATTCGCGCATAGCCGTGTTGATAGCGTCGCAAACAAGGTCAGTATTCAGGGCCTCTAAAATAGTTTTGCCGGGAAGGATTTCTGCTGCCATAGCGGCCGAATGCGTCATACCCGAGCAGCCGATAGTTTCAACCAGAGCCTCTCTGATGATACCGTCCTTAACGTTAAGCGTCAGCTTGCAGGTACCCTGCTGGGGAGCGCACCAGCCTACGCCGTGCGTAAGTCCGCTTATATCCTTAACTTCTTTAGCCTGTACCCATCTGCCTTCTTCGGGAATGGGGGCAGGTCCGTGATCCGGGCCCTTACGGACGCAAATCATTTCTTCGACTTCTTTAGAAAAATGCATTTTTTCTTATACCTCCGATTTGTTGTACCGTATAAAATTATATCACACCCGCAGATTTTAGACAAGCAGATTAAACGGACGGCAAATAAAAAATATTACGCTTTTCAAGCGTTATAATTTGCATAGTATTATTAAAAAATATAAATTAAAACTATTTTTACCGTTAAATTATTTGCATAGAGCTTATAAAATGTTATAATAAAACGATAAAGGAAAGGATATGGTGAAAGTATGAAAAAAGAAAAATCATTTAACAGAATTTTGAAAGCGGTTTCGGTTTTAATCGTGCTTATGTGCGCTGTAATGATGTTTGCAGCGTGCGACTATGAAGCCGCGTATGACAATGACGCGAAAATCATAAACTCAAGCGGAAATATCAGAACGGCGTCAGTTAAAACCGATATTTTGGGCGTTTATAAAGAAACGACGAAGAAGTTTTCCGGCGTAGATACGCTCAAGGAATTGAATCTGTCGGAAAATCCGACTATCGATTTTGACCTTACGATAAACAGCGGCAAATTTAAAATCGTGCTGGTAAAAGGCGAAACCGTTACGTTATTGACCGAGGAAAGCGTTACGGGCGGCAAACAGATAGAATTGGAAGCAGGCCGGTATAAACTCAAGATAGTAGGCGTCGAGGCAAATTTCGTATTGACTTTAAGGTATTAGCGCAGCCTTTTACAGTTATGAGCCTTTGTATTATTCCTCTAAAATATTAGTTTGCGATACGGGGCCTCGCATTTAAGGAAATAAAAGCCGGATTTCATTTGCCTGAAATGCTTCTTGATAAAGCGTCAATATTTATTGCGCTCTCCCATGGGCGGCATCTTGCGCCCGAGTGACAATTGTCGGCGTAATATTCAGACCACATTCCCCACTCGTCCATAAGAAGCAAAATAGTTTGTTTCAGACTGCCTGCAATAGATAGGTCGTCTTTTAAAGCCATTAGAATAAATGCGAACTCATAACCCACAAATTTATTCCCCAGACATTTCTTTTTATATGCTTCCTTTATTTCTTCAATATTTTTCCGCATATAATGCTCTGGTATCAGTGTGCCTTCAATAAAAATTTGCGTAAGCGAAACTGCGGCAAGCTTATAATGTTTTTTTGCAGCAGGCTCTAAAAAGGTGTCAAAGCATTTTTCGCAAACGTACCGCCCCGCTTTATTTTTATAGCACAGCCCCATATCATGGCCGCAATCACGCACGCCGTAACGAAAAAGTATTTCGTTTCCGAGTTCTTCATATTCAGTATTATTGCAAACGAGTTCATCGCTGCGCACGAAGTTCAATTCAAAGTTTTGCTCTATATCTTCAATATAGCGACGGCATTTTTTGAGATAACTTTCATCGAAAGTCTTTTGCTCAACTATCTTTTTTAAGAGCGTGTGAAATAGCATTGTAGCTTCAAGAGAGCCGTCCGCCAAAACAGATCTTGGCAATATTGCTCCGGCTATATAAGTTTCATCGCCGTTAAAGGGCAACATTCCGCGCCGCAAATTGCTGGCTTGCATATCAACGCACCATTTGATCAATTTTTTATAGCGCACTAAAACTTTGGCGTTTTTGAGATAATCTGCAAGATAAAAAGGCATTAAACCGAGATAGCCCGTGATTTCCACCCCGTCATTTTCATGTACATGAAAGGCTTCTAAACCAAAGCCCTGCGCATTCTGTATGCGGCCGTAGCGTTTAAAAATAATATTGAAATAATCAAGGAGTTTTTGTGCCTCTTTGGCCATTCCTAATTTGAACAAACCTAAGTATGTTCCGAAATTATCGCGGACATACGCAAGATGATAAGGGTATCCGGCGATTTCCGCTCCCTCGCAGGACAGCTGCGCTTTTATCTGACAGGCGGTGGCGTCAAATTCCTTTGACGGATTTATCTTTAAACGCCTTTCAGAAAATTGCCGCCAAAAAACACGCGACTTAGACAGCTCCGTTTCTATATTAACATCTTTAAGCTGGGAAAAACATTCATTGTAGGAGGGTGAAAAAGAAAAAACTAACCCGCCTTTTTTTATGGCCGCATTGAAGGTTTTGCCGTTTTGAACAATCTTGCCGTTATTTATTTTTATCAAAAGATAGTACGGCCGGGGCGTTAGAAGCGCCGCCCCGAAAACTGCGCTGCCTGATTTCATTTCGGCAAAAATAATATCGTTATGGCCCGGTAGGATATAACATGAACAATTTGCAGAAGGATTAAAAGTAATATCAAAGCTCAGTTCGTCGTCACACAATATTTGACGCATAAAAAAATTACCGGAGACGAAATCCCGCAGGATTGCGGACTCACCTGTTTTATAACTGAAAATGCAAGTTCCTTCCTCGCGTTCGGCTACTAATTCCTGTTTCCCGTTTAGTTTAACGGAGCAAAAACTCGGAACCGAATAATCGTTCCCGAAAATTTGAAAAATATCAGCTTTTTGCAGATACGCGACAACTTTGCCGTTGCCTATACAATGTACGGCATTTAAATCTTTATTCATAATGCTTATCCTTTTATTTGTGACTGGCTGGAAAGCCTTGCCTCTATTTCGGAATGCTCGGGCATAGCTTCGATCGCGCCGTTTTTCGTAACTGTGACTGCCGCGCCGACGGATGCAAAACGCATAGCCGCGGCAATTTCGGCTTTATCAAAGGGTTCGGGCGCGGATAGGAATTTATATAGCATACAGCCGATAAAACAATCGCCCGCGCCCGTAGTGTCGATCGCTTTAACCTTAACCGCAGCGGTTTTAACGAAAGTAAGGTCACGCGTAAAAAATACAGAACCGTTCCCGCCCTTTGTTACAAGTATTCCTTTTGCGCGCGCCGACATAGAAAACAAGGCGGCAACCGCACGCGTTTCGTCAAGTATATCAGTTAAGAATACTAATTCATCTTCGCTTACTTTTATAAGATCCGCAAGGGGAAGAAACTCGTATACCGTCTTTTTTAAAACTTCCGGCGAATCATAAAGAGGCAGGCGGACGTTGACGTCGAAGGATATGAGCGCGCCGCTTTTAATACCGCGCTCAATAAAAGCACGGTGCGCGATTTTTGACGGAGAATCTACAAGCGCAACCGAACAAAAATGGATAATGTCCCCTTCTTTAAGCGGAATAGTTTTGACTTCTTCCTTATCTAGCATCAAATCGGCGGTACGGTTGCGGTAAAATGAAAAGTCGCGGTCGCCGTCATTTTTGAGCGCGACAAACGCCAGCGCGGTTTGCTCTTTATCCGTACGGAAAATATAGTCGGGTTTAACACCTGCGCCGGTTATCGTTTCATATAAATAATTGCCGAACCCGTCGTTTGAAATTTTTCCCACAAAATAGCTGTCCGCTCCGAGCCTTGCGGCGCAAACGGCTACGTTTGCCGGTGCTCCTCCCGCCGCTTTTTTAAAGCTTTTCACTTCGTCTAAGCCGACGTTACTGCGGTCGGGAATAAAGTCGATCAGGCTCTCGCCAATAGAAAACAGCTTTCTTTTCATTTATTAAACTCTCCCGATTTATTTTCATACTATATCTAAAATAAAGCTTACTTGTCAACGAATTAAAAGGCATTGAACCGAAAAAAATAACGGGTCAATACCTTTTACTTCAACAAAATACTTTGCTTATTTCTATTATTATAAGGCGCGGCAATTATTTTATATAGCACGACAATATTTTCATTACCTGATCTATATTGATCGGTTTGCCTAAATGGTCGTTCATACCGGCGCTGAGGCACTTTTCAATGTCCTCTTTGAAAACGTTTGCCGTCATGGCTATGATGGGGATCGTGGCTGCTTCGGGAATGCTGAGCGAACGGATCATTTTTGTAGCTTCAATGCCGTCTATTTCAGGCATCTGCATATCCATAAGGATGAGGTCGTAACGCTGAGGAGATGCGGCAAACATATTAAATGCTTCCCTGCCGCTTTTTGCCGTATCTATCGTAATATTTGACGGCTCTAAAAAGGCGGCCGCGATCTCAAGATTTATATCGACGTCGTCCACTATCAGAATTGTGTTATTTGAAAAATCACGTTCTTCCGGCGTTTGAGCGTTATTCTCAAGCATACCCGGCTCTCTTGAAGAATCAGGCAAAGAAACAGTGACCTTGAAATAAAAGCATGAGCCCTTTCCCGGTTCCGACTCTATCGTTATGTCTCCCTTCATCATTTCAATGATACGTTTTGATATAACCAGCCCTAAACCGCTGCCGCCGTACTTGCGCGACGTTCCTGCCTCTGCCTGCTGAAAGATAGAGAACAACTTACTCTGTTGCTCTTTTGAAATGCCTATTCCGTCGTCTTTAACGAACATACTGATAACGCATTTGCCGGAGCTTTCGCTCTCAAGAGCGGCGTTAAATTCTATATTGCCGTTTTCAGGCGTAAACTTTGTAGCGTTCGACAAAAGATTTGTAATGACCTGCGCAATACGCTGATCGTCGCCGAACAAAACCTCAGGAATAGCCGGATCGATATAAACCGAAAGATTTTGATGTTTATCCTGCATTTTAACCGAAACGACGCTTTTAACACGGTCGAACATTTGAGCAAAATTGAACGACACAGGCGAAAGCTCCATTTTGCCCGATTCGATTTTGGAAATATCCAGAATATCGTTTATGACGCCGAGCAGATGCGTTGAGGCGTTTTCTATTTTTTCAAAGGCATAATCCTTGCGTTCGGGGCCCAGCTCCCTCTTTCCGATCGCCGTCATACCGATAATAGCGTTCATAGGCGTGCGTATCTCGTGGCTCATGCTCGAAAGGAACACGCTCTTTGCCTTGCTTGCCTCAAGCGCCTGCTCGCGGGAGCGTTTAAGGTCCGTCACGTCGTGAAACATCAGCATAAGACCGTTGTTTTTCTGATTCTCATCGCTCATCGGAACAAGAAGCCCGACAAATTCCTCGGCAGAGGCTGAGGCGGAGCCGAAGTTAAACGATATATCAAAGGAAACCGGAGAGTTCGACCGGATGGCGTTTTCGCTTTCCGTTTTAAGTTTTTTTAAAGTCCCGGCATCTAAAAAAGGCGAAAGGACTTCCGCGGCAGTATGCCCTAAAACATAGTTCGTATTTTCAAATTTGGCTTTTTTAAGGAAGTATTCCGTGCAAAACTCCACCCTCTCCGTCTGGCTTAAAAAGAGAATTATACTCGGAGAATTGGCAAGCAAAAGCGCCAGATACCTTTCGCGCTCACGCTGAATAAAGGTACTGGCTTTTTGCTGATTGAGTACGGTTGTGTAGGCCGTCTTTTCTTGCACGATAGCATTTTTTAAATGAGAAATTTCGCGGTTAAGCTTGCGTATCTCGCGTTCATACTGTGTCAGCTTCTCTTGCAAATCTAGCATTTCTTTCGGAGTTTCTACCAAATATCTCTACCTCCGGCCTTTAAATCGACCGTTTTACAGTATGCAGGCGCAAAATGTATAGTTATGAAAACGGTTATGCAGCTTTCCGTCCGCGCCGCGCATCGGGCAAATTTCGCCTCCGGAATAACCCATCATAAACGGCTTGCCGCTGCCGGTCAATTTTTCCTTTATAAGCCGCAGCTCGCGCTCCTGATCGGGCGAAAGCATGATGTAGCGCGTTACGCACGGCAAAAGGAGCGTAGCCTGACGGTCTTTAAGGTCTGTGATATGTTTAAGTCCGGCCTCTGCCGACTCAAATATACCGTCGGCGTCGATACTGCCTACGGCAAAAGAAGTACCGACCGGCATCTCGCCGCCCGTAAGGACGGAGCCGTCCTCGAACAACGTATAAAACCCCAGCGCGACCGGCTCCTTAGAATCGCCATAGTAAACCATAAGCGGAGTCGTTGTGATGTTTTCCTTTGTGATGATAAGGCCGACCTTTGCTAAGTATTCGAGTATCGGCATACCGTTCACTTCATACAAAACTGCGCCCTCGCTCTTTGTGATGACCGCCCTGTTGTTGGCGATTTTGCGTTCAGGAATCGATGAAACAATGAATTCCGGCTTCACAGGCCCGTTTAAAAACATCATCGCAACTCCCGAGGAAAGGTTTTTTCCGTTGCAGATAGTCTGGACTGTTTCATAGTTGAAATCGATGTTATTCGTGATAGACCCCCACATCGGAATACCTTTGCAAGATTTGTCCATCGCAGCCACAACTTCGTAACCCGATACGTCGCGAAGATACGGCATAAACGAAAAGATGAGTGCGGGGTCCTCCGAAACCTTGCCGCGCATAGTATTATATAAAGCGTCGATTTCGGCTTTATAGTTTTTATTATTTATGCCGCCTGTCATCCCTACTTCAAACGTGACCTCGTCGCTTGTAAGGACCGTGATCGTGAGATCGTAAAGGCCGTAGCCGTGTTCATCCTCGCCCGCCATAGAGGTCATACCTATAATATTGAAGGGAAGCTCCTTGCAAAGAGCCTCGACTACTCCGCTGTCGACAAAATCGATATGGGTAAAAATTAGTCCGCCCGAATTTTTTTTCAAAGCTGAAAAATCGATCTGGCTCTTGATTTCCTTTATAGCCTCGTCGATTTCGTCTATTTCCGACGTGCGCGCTGTAAACATTTTTATCATTATTTATAAGAACTCCTTGAATATAATAATAGAATATCTTTAATTATATTTTAAGCTTTATTTTCATTTTTGTCAATGAAAAGCAGCGGTAATACCGGACGCTTTCGTTTATCCGGGCACAGGTTATGAGTGCGCTTAAGCTATGTTCCATTTCATTGCGTATTTATCGATTTTAGATTTCAGCTGCATGATCCTTTGGGAAAAGGCCATCAGCTGCGCGCTGTCGGGGATTTCGACTCCGTGTACGAGATAGTTGCGGACTCTTCTTAAAAAATCAAATTCATTCAGATCTTTATCGCCTAAAATCAGGTTTTGACGCATTAATTGCAACGGGTCTTTGCGGAACGTATTTATTCCTTTTTGCTTGAATATCCTTCCAATAAGGGTTTCGAGCGATATCCAGCATTTTAAAAATTCACCTATGGAACGGTTATCCGCAATATCGAGCTTCGATTTATGCGTTTTCGATTCGAGAATATATCTGTTTCTTTTTATATTGCCGTAGGAATTGAGGTCTAGCAGTTGGTCGGCTATGGGTGAGGGATCGTCTATGCTGATTTTTTTGATGTCGTTCTCGATTTTGACCGGCGAGAGCCTGTCTATGCTTTTTAGCAGGCTGAACAGCGTTTCAACGTCCCCAATAAGGATATCGGACCCGAATTTTTCAAATAAAAATGCGGCCAGCTCATAATGGTTTACAAACGGCTTGTTTTCCTTGATTATCCTTTGCTCGGACTGTCTTTGCAACCTTTGCAGCGCAATTTCAGCGGCAATAACCAAACCGTTGATTTCGTCAAGCGACTCCAGCTCATCGCGCGACGCGCTGCCTTTTTTTTGCTTGCGCGATAAATCGTATTCGACCTCCGCCCACGCGTGCATCAAAAGCGACGCGACCTGTATTTCGATCATTGCCGTCCCGCCCGCGATTTCGGTATAGTGCGGCGGTTTTTTTATAAAGACCCTGTAATGTATTGCGCTATAACCGGAAAAGCGTCTTTTATATAACTCGCTTTCGCTTTGCTCTGTGGGAAAATGTTTTATATTATCTATGGCAAAAAACTTTCTGATAATAGTATCGGCAATCTTTTGATCGCCCGGAAAATATAGCGCGATCCTAAGCCCGACTAAATCGACTATATCATTTTTAATATCCTCTGCCGTTTTGTAATTTTTATCCCTGCTGCGTATCTCAAGCTTCTCTTTTAAACTCTTTTCGTCCTTAGCGCGCGACGTTACCGCAGCTAAAACGCCCGAATCCTTTAAGGCGGAGCTTAAAACGTCGGCGGCATCCTTTTGAAGCTTTTCGTACTTTTGCTTATTTTGATGATATTGCTCAACAAACTCGTCTATAATTGCACTGCACTCCGGCGCCTGCATTTCACCCGTAATGTCATACAAATCCTTTTTCAATACTTTAAAGCCCCCTCTTTACTATTTAAGTATAACCTTAAAAACGCGATTTGTCTATGCGCTTATAAAAATAGTTTAAATAAATATCAGTCATCCGAAAAAACGGATGAAAAAAAATGAGCACAATTCCGGGATAATATTACACATTTTTCAATTGATTATTCACGTAAAATGTAATATACTAATAGTGAAAATAACACATAAGGAGTGTGGAGTTAAATGTCAAAAAGCGTTCTTGTTACGGGCGGGGCCGGATATATCGGCACGCATACAGTCGTTGAAATGTTAAACCGCGGGCTAGAGCCTGTAATAGTTGACAATCTTGTAAACTCAAAGACTGAAGCGGTCAGGCGCGTAGAGAAGATCACGGGAAAAAAGGCCGTGTTTTATAAGGCGGACATACGCGATACGGCTGCCTTAGAGAAAATTTTTAAAGCTCACGACATAAGCGCAGTCATACACTTTGCGGGCTTGAAAGCCGTGGGCGAAAGCGTTGCAAAGCCGCTTGAATACTACGACAACAACATCGGCGGGACCCTTGCGCTGCTTGAAGTCATGCGCCGGTTCAATGTGAAAAAAATAATTTTCTCCTCAAGCGCGACGGTATACGGCGACCCTGAAAGGCTGCCTATAGACGAGGATTGCTCGCTCTCGACGACTAACCCCTACGGCTCGACGAAACTCTTTATCGAATATATTTTAAAGGATCTCTACACCTCCGACAATACGTGGAACATCACGCTTTTGCGCTACTTCAATCCCGTCGGCGCGCACGATTCCGGCCTTATCGGAGAGGACCCTAAAGGTATTCCCAACAACCTTACGCCGTTTATCGCAAAAGTCGCCGGCGGAGCCCTGCCCTGCATAAACGTTTTCGGCAACGACTACAACACCTCCGACGGAACGGGCGTGCGAGATTATATACACGTTGTAGACCTTGCCATAGGCCATATCAAAGCGCTTGAAAAAATGAACGGAGCCGGGGTTCATATCTTCAATCTGGGAACTGGCAAAGGCACGTCGGTGCTTGAAATGATCGCCGCTTTTGAAAAAGCCTGCGGCAAAAAGCTTCCCTACAAAATCTGCCCCCGCCGCCCCGGAGATATCGCCGCGTGCTATGCAAAGTCCGAAAAAGCCGAAAAGGAGCTGGACTTTATAGCGGAAAAAAGCGTCGATGAAATGTGCGCCTCGCTATGGAAATGGCAGACCCTTAACCCTGACGGATATAAGGAATAAGCTTTAAATTAGCGATGAATAGATACGGATGTGTTTAGCCACGTCCGTATTTTTTTAACTAAGTTGAATTTTTGTTTTTATTTGATTTGACTGCCCTGAATTTATATGCTATATTTTTTAACAGCAGGGTTTCTATCAGGAGTTTTATGATAAATTTTTTGTTAGCTTTTTATGCTTTTTTTGCCTTCGCAGTAAATTTTTCGGTAGTAAAATTCTATCAGAAATATTTTGCCGACGGACTCAAATCCACGCTTTTATATCCCGTCATATACTCCGTGGCAATGACCCTCTTTCCGCTTGTTTTAAACGGATTCAAGCTCCAGGCGAATTTATTTGCCGTTCTGATGGCCCTGCTTCTTGCATTTATTCTCATCATGCAGAATATCATTACGATTTTCGCCTATAAGAACGGAAAAGTTTCTATATCGACAATGTTTTTGATGCTCGGCGGTATGCTGCTGCCCTATATTTACGGCATAATTTTTTCAAGCGAAAAACCCTCTGTTTTTGCGATTATAGGTATGGTTGTGCTGACGGTTTCGCTGTTTATACCTTTAATAGAAAAAAAACAATCGGAAAAAGTAAAGCCGCTCTTTATTTTTCTATGCCTGATTATTTTTCTTTTAAACGGCTCAAACGGTGTCGTTTGCGTTATCCATCAAAAAAGCGCGTCGGCGATAGATACGAACAGTTTTTTGGCTTGGTGCGGAATTTTTCAGTTCGCTTTGAGCCTGCCTGTTTATCTTGTTTATTCTTTAATTTCAAAAGCGAAAATCAAAAACGCCGCCCCCGCCGCGGCAAGCGAGCCTGTCCTTGCGTCTTTGCCGGAAAAAACGGGTTTGGAAAAAAGACTGGCAAGCATCAGGCCCATTTACAAAACTCTTATAAGCATTGCGTGCGTTTTGACGGCCGTATTGATTTCCTGCAGCGGCAGCCTTTCTCAGCTGATTGCGGCAAAAACTATGGATTCAACCGTTCTTTTCCCTATCATAACTGGCGGAATGATAGTACTTATGAGCATTTCAGGCTCGGTTTTGTTTAAAGAAAAAATGACGCTCAGTATTCTGATAGGCATAATTTTATCGGCAATCGGTACTGTTTTGTTTATATTTTAATAAGAGGTGAGAAAAAATGAATAAAATTTTGATAGTCGTAGATATGCAGAACGATTTTATTACCGGCTCTTTAGGCTCGGTTCAGGCTGAAAAAATTGTTCCTTACGTTAAGAAAAAAATCGAAGAATACCGCGCTTTGGGCAGCAAAATAATTTTCACGCGCGACACGCACTCTGACAATTATTTAAGCACGCAGGAAGGCAGGCTTCTTCCGGTCAGGCATTGCATAAAGGGCACTTACGGTTACGAAATAACAAAAGAACTGGACTTTAAAGACAGCGAAGTGTACGACAAAAATTCTTTTGGCGACATAGCTTTTGCAGAAAAAGTCGCCGCCCTTGCCGTTGATACGGAGGAAATCGAGTTGTGCGGGCTGTGCTCTGATATCTGCGTCGTATCTAACGCGCTGATTTTAAAAGCCGCCCTGCCGGAAATCAAAATAACGGTGGACGCAAAAGCTTGCGCCGGAGTCAGCGAAGAAAGCCACCAAGCCGCGCTTTTAACGATGAAAATGTGTCAGGTCAATATTGTAAACGGCTAAAAAAAGATTTTAAAAATTTTTTTAAAATATGAATAAAATATCCGCCTCCGTCACAATCTATCATTACAAGGCAATCAACTGACTTACAAAGAAGCTTATTAAACACGTTCAACTCTCTCAGAATTTGTTGAAATAAGAATAAACGTATCTCTAGCGCCTTGTTAATATAAGGTTCCGCCCTATGAGGTTTCTCAAAGGGCGGAATTTTTTTGCTTTTCAAAAATTTTTTGTTCAAACCCGTACTCATTAACAGAGCAAGCCTACGACGCAGGTTTAAATAGGCTGTATGCTGACCATACCGTTTTCCGCCACGATCCTCGATTTTCCGACGGGTACGATGAAAAAGTATTTCGTATATGCCTTATTGTTCGGGATATTCAAATTGATAGTTATGCTTGAATGCGCGTCAATTAAAAATTCGCAGCCGGTTTTAGATTCGATAAAGCCGCGCACTATAAACTTTCCGCCTACGCCGCGGAAAACGTCTACGTTGTCGATTATCAGCATTGTAGACAAGTCATTTACGTCTATGCTGTACGACCGGTTCAACAGCTTCAGGTTCGTCAGCGAGTTTTCGCCCTCTACAAACGTGCCGAAACGCAAAGCAAAGGTTTTAAGGTCGTTCCTGAAATATTCAAGGTCGATGAGCTCCTGCATACCGATTATAGCCAGCATATTGCCGTTTGAGGACATATACTCCATTGCCTTGTAGCGGTTGCCGTTGGGCAGATACATCGAAAAGTTTTCGACGTTGTCCGACTCGTTATTCGCCCAAAGCCTTGCGCTTTTTAAAGCTAGCTCTCCTGCAAGCTCGTCAAGGCCGTAGCGGCTAAGCCCGTGATACACAATGTAATTGACGTACGGGACTATTGAGCCGCGGTATTCCAAAAACGGCGGCATCCTTTCGCCGTTGTTGTTCGGCCTGCCCTTTTTGCCGAACTCCTTATTATCGCGGATAAGCGTGGGGATCATATAGTCGCCCCAAAATTTATTAGTATCAGTCAGATTATTTATGAGCGCGGAAAGCTTTTCGTTCGTATCAACCGCTCCGGCAAGCAGAGGATAGAAGCTAGTCGCGCCGTATGCCGACGCCCATTGGCCCGTAACATAGCGGTTGATATACATTCCCTCCCGCTCGTTCCAGAAAGTGTCGTTGATTTTTAAAATCATTTCCGCTTTGACTTTTTCATACTTGACGCGCTCGGGCAGGTCGAACAAAGCGCAGATGCGCTCCAATATATCAAAAGCAAGCAGTTTTACACACGACATATCCAGGCTGTACAGCTGCGAGGAATTTTTTTCTTTTAGAGGCGAATCGTTCCATTTATATGCGACCTCGTTTTTATCGGGCGAGGATGCTATAAGTCCGCTGACAGGCGGATAAAGCTTTTGAAGAGTTTTATAAAGATGCAGAATTTCGCTCTTTTCGGCGGCGTGCGAAAAAGTGTGCCATATAGTGAACACCGCCAGTATTTTATCTTCAACGGTATATTTGAGCTGCGCCTTGGCTTTATCTATACCGGTATAGCATCCCAATATCGCGCTGCAGTTTTCTTCTGTTCCTTTGATATCGAAATGCTTATTCAATAAGGCGCGCTGCGGCGAATAGATTTCGCAGAGCAGATAAGGGTAATATATCCTCGACCATAAAACAGAGTTCAGCATCCTTTCCACCGACACGCCTAAAGGGCCTGTACCCATGGTTTTATTGACGCCGTATCTTAGCTCCGCCGTTTCTATCTGCTTGACTACCTTGTCGATATGCGGTATTTCGTTGTTGAAAATATTCTCTCCCCCGACCGCCGCATAGATGTAGACGCTGGGCTGGTTTTTATTGATGACAAATTCCATTATCGCCTCGTTGAACGCTCCGTTGGCACTGTCTGAGGGACGGTTATAGCTCTGCGCTAAAAAGTACTCACGCTCGGGGAAATCGTCGCAAATGACCAAATGCCGGTCTTTAAACACGGCATTGGAATCGGATAGGCTGATCGAGCCGGGAATTACAGCGGTATAAGGGCACCTTCCTTTGACGAACGCATTCTCGATAGAAAGCTCTCCGGCGAAATTATAACAGGGATAAAAGACGATTCTTACGCGCAGTTTTTTCTTCGCCGAAACCTGCATAAGCATACTCTGTTCTGTGTGGCGCACCCACTTGACGCTGATCTGCCCGCTTGAAAAATGCGCGAAACTTCCGTCGGCGGTGTTAGCGCAGCTTGAGCCTAAGCTTTTGGCAAAGTCCTCGTTATCGAGCCATTTTTTGCCGTCGTAATAGCTGGCCTTCACTCCCCACATCGAGCCGTATTTCCCTACGAGCATCGCGCCGTTTATCGCCGAATAATCATACCCCACCCCTTGGATATATCTTCCGGGGAAGTTGCTTTCGTCGATATCGGGGCCGTCCTGCTTTTCCTCGTAAAACTTATCAAAGAACGGAGGCCGGAACGTGAATCCGTATTCTTTATTTATATAACGCATTTTTTTAAACCTCTTAAAATACCTTTCGGAGCCGCAGACGGCGCTTTAAGGAAACGCTGAATAAATCGTTTCCTTAATAAAGCAGCTTTGCGTTTTGAGGAAGGGTGAGCGATGCCGACTTACTTCCCGTTATAACAAAATCCTTTATCTTCACAGCGTCGCCCGGTATCAGGTATATCCTCTTGTTGTTCCAGAGCGTTTCACATTCAGCGGCGAAAAAGCGGCTTGAAATCATAAAATCGGGCAGATTCGGATTTATGCTGATAAGCGCGCTGGAATAATTATTGTCCGCAAAAAGTTTTTTAAGCTCGGATTTGATTTTACGCGCGATATACATAGGCGATTGAGTATGAGCCATACCCTTGCAGTAGGGGCAGGTGTCATAGAGGAACTCTGAAAGCTCGCTGCCCACCTTTTTGCGCGTGATTTCAACAAGGCCAAGCCCCGACATATCCAGCACGCGCGTTTTTATCCGGTCGTGAAGCGTCTCCAGTTTTAACGCCTCCACCACCGCTTCGTTATGTTCGGGCAAGACCATATCGATAAAATCGACTACTATAATGCCGCCGATATTACGCAGCCGTATCTGCCTTGCTATTTCCTTTGCCGCCTCGATATTCGTTAAAAAAACCGTTTCCTCATGGTCGCCGCTGCCGCGAAAACGCCCGGTATTAACGTCTATTGCCGTGAGAGCCTCGGTTTTATCTATGACTAGGAAGCCGCCGGAGGGAAGGTCGATTTTGCGCTCAAGCAGTTTATCCAGCTCTTTTGTAACGCCGAAAACGTCCATTAAATCGTAGTCGCTTTCATAGTATTCGATTAGATTATAAAACCGCGATTTTTGCTTTTTGAAATTGCGCTTTAAATTTTCGACGGTTTTAAAATCGTTGCAAATTATCGATTCCACGTTCTGGCTGAGCATATCGCGCACAGACCTGAACAAAAGATTCCCCTCCGAATGTATAAGCGCAACGCCGTCCGCCTCGTTGTAGGCCTCGTTTATTCCTCTGTAAAGCTCCTTGAGATACTTGATATCGTCCGTTATCTCGGATTTTTTCGCGTCCAGGCAAACCGTTCTTGCTATAAAACCCTCGCCGTCTTTTTTTTGCTTATCTAAAAGCTTTATCAGCTTTTCGCGCACCGTGGGGTCTGTGATCTTATTTGAAACGCCCGTAAAACCGATCGTCGGAAGATATACAATGTGGCGGCCGGGCAATGAAATGTTCATCGAAAGCCTAGCCCCTTTCATAGGAGTTTCCTCTTTCGTCACCTGAACCATAACGTAGTCGCCTTCTTTCACGTTTAGCTGGCTGGGGATAACGCCGCTTTTTCTTAGATCGCTTCTATCGTCCAAAGTTTCGCCGACGTATAAAAACGCGTTCCGGCCAAGTCCTATATCCACAAAAGCAGTTTGCAAGCCTTGAAGCACGTTGACAACCCTGCCCTTATAAATGTTGCCGGTTATTAAATTGACGTCGTTAAACTCGACGTAGAACTCATTGAGTTTCCCGTCCTCCAAAAGCGACACGCTCGACATATTATGATCGACGTCAATTAAGATTTGCCCGCGTTTCACGCCCTTTTGTCACACTCCAAAAAATATTTCATCCAGATTTTTGCCGTTTTTATCGTAGACCGCCGTTTTTACCGCATCAAAGCCCGTATCGGGAAAGCCTGACATCCGTAAAAGGTTCTGCGCCAGCCTGTCGGCTCTTAAATTTACGTTTCCGCACGCCACGCTCACAAAAATTGAGTTTTCGTTGTTCTGGATATCGTAAATCATATTTTTTACGTCTTTAGTTTTCGCCTCGCCCTTGCTTTCAAATTCTATCTCAAACTTTTCAGCCTTATTAAAATCGCTCAGTTTTAAATTTGCGGGCAGTTTATTATACAGCCTGATAATATAGTCGGCTTTTGCCATAAGGTTTGCGGGGTTTGGGTTGTCCTTGACCGTAGCGGCTTTTAATATTTGCACGCCCGGCGGTAAAGAGGAATTAAGCTGACGCATAAATTCAGCCGCGTTTTCGGGCGAATCGGCGCACAGGTATTCGCATAAGCTCTCTGTTCCGATAGGCAAAGGCTGCGTAAAAAAGAGCCTTGCATGGGGGTTAAAGCCGTCTGAAAAATTGATTGCAAGATTTTTGCGCCGTATTCCCATTCCCACGGCGCGCAGAAGGTCGAGGTGCGGCGTATACACCGCTGTTCCGGTTTTTGAATATTTGCAAATTATCATGGGCACACACCTTTAGCTATCGCCGTTATACCGCAATTCTTACAACCGCCGCGGCAATCGGGCGTAGTTTTGCCCGCTAATGCGTTTTGAAGCTCTTTCTTTAAAAAATCAAGGCTCACTCCCGCATTTATAAAGGACCAGGGAAGCTCCTTATCTATATTTTGCCCGCAAGTATACTCGTTTATATCTATGCCCTGCGACTCAAAAGCCGAAACCCACTTATCATAGCTGAAAAATTCCGACCATCCGTCGAACACGCATCCGCTTTTATAAGCCGTTTCTATAACCTTTGCAAGCTCTCTGCCGCCGCGCGCGAACGTGGTTTCAATACGCGAGGTTTTTGCATCGTGCCAGTTATATTTGACCGACAACGCCCTCAGCTTTTCCCTTAAAAAGCTTTGCGCCGCGGCAATTTCCTCTAAGCTTATCTGACGCTCCCATTGAAACGGAGTGAACGGCTTTGGCACGAACGTAGAGGTGGAAACGCTGAGCGCAAGAGGCTTTTTCACGGACGAATACTGCTTATACTGCCTTTTTATTTTCGACGCTAAATCTATTATGCCCTCTAAATCCTCTTGAGTTTCTGTGGGAAGCCCGATCATAAAATATAGCTTTATTGAGGAATAACCCTTTTCAAACGCGGATTTACACGAGTTTAGTATATCTTCTTCAGTAACGTTTTTGTTTATAACGTCGCGCAGGCGCTGCGTTCCGGCCTCGGGGGCAAAAGTCAGCGAGCTTTTTCTTGCGCTGTCCACAAAGTCCGCCTCGAAGCTGTCTACTCTTGTGGAGGGCAGCGAAATATTGACCTTTGCTTTATCTGTAAGCGGTTTGACGGCGGTGAGCAGCTCCTTTAAATAAGGATAGTCGCAGGTGCTTAAAGAAGAAAATGATATTTCTTCAAAGCCGTTGTTTTTAATTAGCTCACCTGCATATTTGACGAGAGTATCGACCTTTCTTTCCCGCACCGGACGGTAGATCATACCCGCCTGGCAAAAGCGGCAGCCGCGCGTGCAGCCGCGGAAAATTTCGAGCACCGCCCTGTTGTGGACCGCTTCGGTGTTGGGTATCTGAACTTTGGTCGGATAATACGCCTTATCAAGGTTTTTGAGTATGGCGCGGCGAACTTCCTTTTTCTTGAAAAGCGGAACGTAAACGCCATCAAGCTGTGCCGCCGCTTTCAAAAAGCCGGTTCTAGTGCCGCCGTTTTTCTTATTTTCCAAATACAAGTCGCAGATCTTTTCCGTGACCTCCTCTCCGTCGCCTATGCAGAAGAGGTCGAAAAATTCTGCGACCGGCTCGGGGTTTATAGCGCAGGGCCCGCCGCCTATGATAACGGGGTCGGACTCTGAGCGGGAGGCAGAATAAAGCGGTATCCCGCTTAAATCCAGCATATACAATACGTTTGTATAAGAAAGCTCGTATTGCAGCGAAAAGCCGACGATATCAAAGCTTTTTACAGGGCTGTTAGTTTCTATCGAAAAAAGCTCCGTCCCCTCGTTCTTGAGCGTCTGCCCCATATCGACCCACGGAGTATAGCAGCTTTCGCAGGCGGTGTCCGGGCGGTTATTTAAAATACCGTACAAAATCTTGATGCCCAGATTTGAATGCGCAACCTCGTACACGTCGGGAAAACACATCAAAAACTTCAAAGGCGCGTCCTTTTTGATGAGCGGAGTATTGAATTCGCCGCCGCAGTAGCGCGACGGTTTGTCTACCTTTAATAATATGCTTTTTATCTTTTCGTTCATAAATGCCTTTATCTTTTTAGCGGTAAATCTTTTATAAATCGGCGAATAGTTGATTTATCTCAAACATTATTTCGCTGAAAACTCTTGCGGGTATTTCGGACGCCGGGCAAAGCGGTACGTCTTTAGTATATAGCTGACGCTTAAGTTTTATAAGCTCGCCCGTTCTGTAAAACCTTGCGTTCCCGCCGCAAACAAGCTCCTCCGACCCAGGATACTCCGACTTATTGATCTCGGCGACGAAAACACAGCCTTCCATAAATACGGCGGCATAGCGGAAATCCTTACTATGCTCCTTATTTATAAACTTAATGCCCAGCTTTTTTGAATTGGATATAAGCTTTTTAAGCCTTATAATTCGCCCCGAAAGCCGCGCGCTGACGCCTGTAGTTTTTTCCGAGGGCATCGGTACAAACACCTCGCGCTTGATTTGCTCAAAGCCCTGTTCAATATTCAGACGCCTTAAAAATTCAAAACGCGACTGGATATCGGCCGGATGCAGCACGCCCAATAAAGAATCGTCCTGTAAAGCAAAGGGCCTGTTGTCAAGGTCGAAAAAGCTTCCGTTATCTACGACTATTACATTCGATATAACGCCGTTTTTAACAACGGTGAAAAAAGTCGTTTCCGCTAAAACCGCATTATCAGGGTCAGAGAAAACCTTTTCGCTAAATTCATCAGCGCTGAGCAACGTGCCGTTTATCATCGCCGCTTTCAGGCAGAAACCAAAATCCTTTTTCTTTATTCCTTTGGGAACATAAACCTTGTTTTTTTTGTCGGTTTCGATTATTTTTAATATAGCCGGAAGAGTTCCATCCGAGTTTTCCAGCTTGTCCAGAAAATGCGCGGCGGAGGCCTCGTTTTTGTAAACGAGCAGCAATTTGACTATCTCGCGCTTTTGGAAGTTTTTTGCGTCGGCATATTTTTTGATCAGCAGCGAAACGACCGGCGGTTTATTTTTCAGAAAAAACATTCTTATCGCAGCTTTGTCCGCATGTTTATCGTTTATTATCCGCTCTGTGAGCGCAGCTACCGTTGCAGAATAGTCAGCCTTTAATAAAATATCATAATGCCCGATTTTCAGGTCAAACTCTGTAAAGCAATCAAAAACCTCGGCAAAATCGCGCGCCGATTCTTTAAAAAGATAACTCTCGGCGGCCTCCTTCCACTTTGCGGTAAGGCTGGTATCGGGAGAGGAAAGCACATATAAAAGATACGGAAAAATATCGCGCAGCTTTAAACCGCAAAAAGAAACAAGCGAAATAAAAATATTAAAATAGCGCGATTCAAGCGAAGAAAGGCCGGTAAAATTCTCAAAGTCAAGGTTGAGCAGCTTGTCGTTCATATATGCGGCGACGACTGTCCTGCATAAATTCGGCCGGTTCCGCTCCTCTAAAATAAGGCGAAGAAACTTCCTTGAATCCTCCGCGTCAAAGCCGGACGCGAAAAAATCGCGCCCGATTTGCTCAAAATCAGCTTTCCCTTTTATTATCGGCTCAATCAGCTCGTCAATCGTCATACGTACTCCGACTCAAAAATTATAAACTTATTCACAGTCTTGTTTAATATTATATCATACAAAAGCGTTATTTTCAAGTTTTTTTGTCACATAGATATTGCTATTTCGGAGCTATTTCGGAACTTGCTATTTCGGAGCTATTTCGGAGCTTGTTATTTCGGAGTTATTTCGGAGCTTGCTGTATCAGAGCTGCTTCAAGGCTGATAAAACGCTAAATTTTTTCTTCAGCAGTTATTTCCTCCGTCTGTTCTTCGGGCGCAACTGAATATACTGTTGTAACCGGAGCGGCGGCGGGAGCGGCGGCGGATTTAGTTTTCCACTTGCCGGATGCCACATAAATAAATGCGACGATCGTAGAGGGAATCGGAGAAAGCGCGATAGCCAGCCCCAGCCCGTTAAAGCCCATAAGATGAAAAAGCAGGTATGCCAGCGGTATGCGGATTATAAGCGAGCTTAAAAAACTGTTGAACATAGTAAAAGTAGTCTTTCCCGCTCCGTTTACAAACCCGTGCAGCGCGTAAATAGTAAAAACAGTTATGTATTCCCAGCTCATATAGCGTGTGAATTCAGTACTTATCTCTATTATTGCTGGATTTTTATTTTCCGCCATTATCTGAAAAAAGCCGTAGATGCCTTTGGGGAAAATGTTTACAAGCGCGAAAATAAGCAGCGCGATAGGCAGCATCATAAAAAATCCCGCCGAAACGGATTTGACCGCTCTTTCCGGCTTTCCCGCGCCGAGATTCTGCCCTGCAAGCGCCGAAACCGCGCTCATGACCGCAGCTAAAGGTAAAATGGCAAAGCTTGAAACCTTTGTAACGTAACCGTAGGCGATATTGTAATCGTTTCCGCAGGAATTTGCCAGCGACATAAGGATCATAAACGACATCTGAATCGTAAATTGCTGTACCGCCGTGGGAAGTCCGAGCTTGACCATTTTGATAAATTCCTGCCAGTCGGGCTTAAAACTTTTGAAATCTAAAAAGAAGTTTTTGCGTTGGATTATCAAAAGCGCCAAAGCCATAACAAAAGCCGCGCCTTGAGCAACGACAGTCGCTATCGCCGCGCCGTATGCGCCCATGCCTAAATTCTTGACGAAAACAATGTCCAGAATAAGGTTCATAACGCCGGAAATAAAAATGAAAATCAACGCCGCTCTCGTGCTTCCCGCGCCGCGGTACATCCCCGCGATAATATTATAAAGCACAATAAAAATTATGCCTAAATAGCTGACATCAAGATATTGTTTAGCGGCGCTCTGCGATTCTTGAGCAACGTTCATAAGACGCACCATAGGCGCAGTTGTAAGCATCAGCGCAACCGTCGCGGCGATGCTGAGCGCTAAAAAAAGAACGATCGAAGTCCCCGCAAGTTTACCGACTTTCTTTATATTCCCGCCGCCCACGTAAAGTGCCGTCAGGATAGTTATTCCTATAGAAAAACCGACTAAAACGTTCGTTATGAGCGTCATAACCTGCGACCCCACCGTTACGGCCGCAATGTCGGCGCCCGAACCGTACCAGCTTACAATCAAAAGGTCGACAGTACTGTATACCGCCTGCAAAACATTGCTTATTAAAAACGGAACCGCAAAAACTATAAGCTTTTTTAATACGCTTCCTTCCGTCAGATTAGCCTTGACCATGCTTTTTCAACCAGCTTTTTCCCTCGTATTTCCTCTCTCAAATTCCCTTCAAACATATTATATTACTATTAAAAAAAATTTACAACTAAACAAAGATGTGTTATAATACTTTTGTTGCGTTTAAAAAAGAACTTAATAAAAAGACAGCCTCCCCGCCCTTCTCTCAAAGCCCCCGCCTTTTTTTCACGCTGTTCTACATTCGTCTGTTAAGCATTCTCTCTGTTATGCATTTTCTCTATTACTACCGCTATTACCCTTTCACTAAATACTCCGCCCTAAATAAACCTCTAAAATGCCTTTTATCATTTCACAGAAACTCCGCATATCCCTTTCACTAAATACCCCGCCCTAAATAAACCTCTAAAATGCCTTTTATCATTTCACAAAAACTCCACATATCCCTTTCACTAAATACTCCGCTTTTTCGCGCTATTATTCATTTTCACTTTTACAGCTGATATAAAGCCTCTAAAATGCCTTTTATCATTTCACAGAAACTCCGCATATCCGTAGCTCAGTTGGATAGAGCGTCAGACCCCGACTCTGAAGGCCGCTGGTTCGAATCCAGTCGGGTATACCACAAAATATCGACAAAAATGACCCAAAAGTATCGATTTTTTGATATTTGAGGGTCATTTTTCGATAATTCAAAAGCGGATATTTTATTTTAGGGTCAAAAACTCATTTTTGCTAATGATTTGCTAATGAAGTGTATCAAATTTTAGCAACATTTCCGTTTAAAGTCTTTTAATTTTTACTAATAATAGATAGTGTTTTTTAATAAAAAGTCTACAAAATTCCCTTCCCTCCCTACCTATTTTCTTTTTCAATCATAACTTTTAATCGACTTTGCTTTTGCTCGAATATATTATAGAAAAAACAAAAAAGACCGAAACATATTGTTTTTTATATGTCTCGGCCTTTTTATATAACTCCGAACCCGCCATTCGGCATATAGAAAGGTTCAAAATGGGTCTCTGGCTTCCCGCCAAATACTTAAAAAACGACACTTTCTGATTGATTCCAGAAGCAAAAATGCTTGCTTGCAAGGGCATTTTTGCGCCACCGACAAAGGTGCATACCCCGCGCTTTAGCGTAAAAAGGCGCGCCAAAGGCGCGAGGTGCAGGATTTATCCTGCGGTATGAATACCCTTTATTAACTTCAAAAGTGTCGTTTTTTCAAATCTGTCTTTTGTGATTTTTAGTATACATACTAAGCGTTGAGTAGTAACCTTTTTTAGCCATTTTTTTGTGTAAAATATTTCACTGTTTTTTAAATATTTTCAGTTGAATATTTTACAGCTTTTTCAAATTCACTTTCCACGAAATCAGCGTTAATTTTCAAACAATGCCGTTTTGTAGTTTTGAAGCTTGTATGTCCTAACCAAGACTGTATTATCAATTCGTGAATGCCATTTTCCGCGCGTCTGTCCGCATACGTTGTTCTACAACTTTTTATTGTGAAATCCTTTAGTTTCATATTTGTGCAAATCTCAAGGTTAGCCATTTAAAAAATCCTTATTAAACTGTCTATGCTGCTGATTTTTTCGTATTTTTTTAGCTCTTTTACAAGAGCGTTGACACAGCTTTCCTTTGCGTTGTGCGTTATAAAAATGACGGGATTACACATTTCGCCTTCGTGAAGCTGCGTTACTTTTGATATGCTTACGTTGTTTTTTGCAAAGATTCCGGCAACCTTAGACAACATTCCGACTTCGTTTGCAACAGATATACGGATATAATATTTTGATTCAAAATCATTATTATAGTTTTTGCGGCTTACTTCAAATATAGGCTTGTTAGAAGGCTTATCGTGCAGCGCGCAAAAAACGATGTCGCTCACTACCGCGCTGCCCGTAGGATACGCGCCGGCTCCCTGTCCGTAAAACATCAGTTCGCCTGCGTACTTTGACGTGACATAAACCGAATTAAACGCACCGTTCGTTGCCGCAAGCGCATGGTTTTTCGATATGAAACACGGATGGACGCGCGCCTCGATAGCATCCTTATTTTTCTTTGCTATGGCAAGCAGTTTTATACTGTACCCAAGCTCATGCGCGGACTCTATGTCGTCCTTGGTGATTGCATCTATCCCTTCGCAAAAAATATCATTAAATGGTATGTATGTTTTAAATGCAAGCGTGCAAAGGATCGAAAGCTTGTATGCCGCATCGTAACCGCACAGGTCTGAGGCCGGATCGGCTTCTGCGTAGCCGAGGCTTTGCGCGCCCTTAAGAGATTCCGCAAGATCGCAGCCGTTTCGTTCCATATTAGATAAAATGTAGTTTGTAGTGCCGTTTATGATACCCGTTATCTGAGTTATTTCGTCGGCCTGAAGGCTTTGAGTAATGGCGCGGATGATCGGAACGGCTCCAGCGCACGCCGCCTCATAATAGATCGAAGTGTTGTTTTCGGCGGCGGTTTTCATAAGAAGTTCCCAATGTTTTGTAAGAAGCTCTTTATTTGCCGTCACGACCTTTTTACCTTTTTTCAGCGCGCTAATAACATAATCTTTAGCAGCGTCCGATCCGCCGATAAGCTCGACCACCGTTTCAATTTTTTCGTCATTTAAGATCTCATTGATGGAGAGCGCGGCAAGCGCTTGAGGCAAACCCCGCCTGACAGCCTTTGCTTTGTCGCGTACCAATACTTTTTTTATGCGGATATCAAGCTCAAAATTTGACCTCAATTCTTCCTTTTTTGCGGTCAAAATTTCAAACGTACCCTTCCCGACGATTCCGAATCCTAAAATTGCAATGTTAATTTGTTTCATATTTTGCCCTGTTATTTTGGTATTTCGTTTTGTTTTCTTCTGAAGTTGCCTATCACGTCGCGCGTATCGCAAATATAGGCAAACGTTTTGTCGTGCTTTTTGATTATTTTTTTAAACGCGCCTATATCTCTGTTATTTACAACGCATAAAAGAAGTTGTTTTTCGCCGTCAGTAAATCCGCCTTTAGCATCCACAATAGTCACTCCGTGCTTTAATACGAACAAAATTTCATCTTTAAGCTCATCTGCGCACTCAGTGATGATCTTAAACTCCAAAGCAGATTTAGGGCCTTTCATGACTGATTCGATAATTTTACTGTAGGCATAAGCAGAAACTACAGACAAAAAAATAGGATTGAGGTTGCGGCCGTATATAAAGAACGAAAAACTTATTATTATAAGATTGAATATGAGCAGCATTTTATCGAAGCTTATATGCTCGAACTTACGCTGAATAAGGCTCGCAACTATATCAAGTCCTCCGGTAGAGCCGCCTAAAAGTATCGTAAAACCGCACAACGCACCGCGTATTATCGCTCCGAACAGTGCCGCAAGCAAATAGTCACCCGCAGCTGAAGTATATTGATACAGATTTATGTCCGCATATAAGATAAGAAAAAGATTTTCCGCGACAGTGAAAATCACGGTATAATAAACATATTTGCGGTTAAGTAAGAACCAGCCCAATACCAAAAGAGGAATATTGATAATAAGTCCGGTAAACCCTGCGTTAAAGCCCGTTAAAAACTGAACCATAGTTGAAATACCGTCTATACCCATTGGTGCAAAATTACTGTTGAAAACAAAAATATGCAACGCCGCCGCATACACGGCGGCGCAAAGGATTATTACTGTAATATTTACGGCTTCTTTAATCACCGGACTTATTTTTTTATTCATAACTCTTTTACTGTATTAATCCTTCAAAGCAAATATTTTTTGCAAACAATTCTTTATCAAAATAATGATCTCGTTCAGTTTTAACAGCGCCTCGCCCATACCTCTCTGTTCGATACACAAAGTTGCATATCCCAGCCTTAAGCCTGCCCGAAACCTCGTTTCTCCAGTCGTTGTAGTTTCTGTCTTTTTAATACTTAAGCTCCGGCTTAACCGCTCTGACAAGCTCCAAATGACATTTATCGCCGTTAATTGTGTTCATAAAATTTTCGCCTCTGTTTTAGTTAGCTTTTATTACGCTCAAATTTGTAGGGAGGTGGCTTGCCTTCCGCCGAGATAGAGCTTATGTTTTTCTCATTTTTAACATAATATTATTTATTAATTCTGATACGGTATAACGAATATGCCTTCGCCGGGTTTTAACGTAACATTCAACTTGCCGCCAGAAAGCTCACAGATGCTTTTTTGCCCGCCGCGGTATACCTGTGCTTTTGTGCAGCCGTGGAACGACAGCGATGCTTTGGCCGTCAGATTTTTCATAGTATCGGCAAAGTTTACGACAATATAGCCCTCATAGCCGTTTTCGTCCTCAAAGCACCCGATCAGCACGTCCTCGTCGCTCTCCGTCTTAAAAAGAGTTCTGGTATCGCTGTATGATAGCGCGCCGTTTAAATAACCGAACGCGTTATTATGCCTGTTATTGCTGCCGAGCACAGGGATTACTCCCTGCCAGTTGAATGATAGATATACATGGTCGAAGCTGAGTATTTCCTCGTTGACCTTTTTCGCGCTGTCATAGATTTCGGTTTTATTTCCGTTACGGTCTACTATGGCAAATTGAGTTTCGCTGAATTCGGGGCTTGAGGGCGTGAAATAACAGAAATGCGATATCGATTTAAACCCGAACGCAAACGAAACATATGCCTGAAGCCTAAGGTCTGCTTCGGACGGCACGCGGTTGTTATTTCTGCCGAATGACATCGACTGTATAAAGACATGCGTTTCGGCGCTGTATTCTTTTGCGTATTTTGCTATGATCTCAAGATTTAAAAGCCACGTTTCAAGCAGCAAATAATTGCCTGCGGAATACTGCAGCGGATAAATATCAGTTGAAAGCACTTTTTTATGAGAAAGCTTTGAAAGCACCTTTTGGCAATATTGCTTAACATATTCGTCGTACGAGGAAGCTGCAAGCTGCGTTTCGGAAGCGTAGATTGGGAAAAGATTGGTATTAAAAGACGCTTTACCGCCGTAAATCCCTTCAAACTCAGGGATAAGAGAGGCAAGGTTGTCGTACTGGTTTGCCTTCGGCTCGTCGTAAAAGTTGTATGCTATAACATTATTATAGTCGGTGTAATCCAGCATTTGCGACGCAAGCTTATTACCGTTCGTGACTACACTCTTGATGCCGTATTTTTCGCATAGAGCGAGAGCGTCCGGATATCGTGGGTCGCCTGCCGAGCCTGTATTTGGCCCGTTGAGGAATATCATGTTCAGGCCGCATTCGCTCATTAAGCGGTAGGCGTCCTCGGTGGACGCGGGCGCCCACCACGCGCCTATATCCATGATTTTAGTAGCCTTATATTTTTCGTAATCTGTCATATGACTGCCCTTAAACCCTCCGTTATTATTATTGTTATTTTTGTTTTCGCCGCAATTCTATCTTAATGCAAGCATTACTCCTTCGCCTTTTTCAAGCGTAAGGGTAACGCTTTGACCCGTTACGCCGATTGAAACACCTCTTTGAATCACATCGTAGCCGTATTTTTTGTTGAATGTCAGAGTAGCGGTTTGTTTCTCCGTTGAGGAGCTATTAACTATATAAAGCGCGCTGCGGCTTTGACTGCCGCTGAAATTATAATCAAAGCATCCGACAATTACGCCGTCGGTTGCAGACGAGGTTATATTGGTAAGCTCGCGCCACGAAACTGCTCCCGCCCCTGCCGGCCGGTCAGCCAATAATCTATTGCTCCAAAAGCCTGTCGCCAATACACCCATATTCGTGGACCGCATTAAAATATGGTCGATTGCAGAAATCTGCTTGTTCGCCTTTTGAATATAATAGTACCATTGATTTATGTTGCCCGCCGCTCCCAACATGCTGCCGCGGCTATAATCAAAACCGGTGCCCGTATTGGCAAAAAAGTCGGGTTGAATCAAGCAAAAATATTGAATCGCTTTTGCCCCGTATGCTAAAGAAGTATTGATATTCCACAATGTTTCCGCCTCGTCGGGAAGTAAAGACGCAGTCGGTTTGCCCCTCTGCCCTTCCCAATGCCACCCTGCCTGTACGAATGTCCATAACGGAATGCTCTCGCTAAGGGCGACCTTTCTTGCGGTGGACAGGTCGCCGAAATATGTAGATGGAATTCCGTTTGTGACTCCTTGGTTTCTGCGGCTAAAGGGGTAGTTGTCATAAGAGAGAAACTTCGTGCCGCTCTTTTGCACAAAACGCCGCAAATATTCCTCATAGTTCAAACTTTCACCCTCGGCTCCCAATGTTGCGCCCGTCAGGTTGATAGATCCCGCATAGCTGGGAAATAAATTTGTATATAAATGCTTTGAGGGCGCATAAACGGTTTGGTCGAACATCTCGTACGTCTTGGCAATCCCGTCGAACAGAGAGGCATTCGGCTCGTCGGCGATATGAACGCCGACGCAGCTGTCATAAGAAAAATATTCATTCATCCGGCTTTCCATTTCGGCGGGAGTTTGAATGTTATTCACTACGGAGTCTTCAACAAACATACCTATACCGTATTTATCAGCCAATTCTAGCGTACGCAAAACAGAGGAACGGTTTCTTACAAAATTATTAGGATTATGGGCAAAGAAATTAACGCCGGATGCCTTAATCAGTTCAAAATATTTATCAGATATGAAGTCAGGCTGCATAACGCCGTCTATCGTGTCACCCGTAGGCGTAAATGGTCCATACCATGCTCCTATCGGCATCACCTCGTCGCCGCCAATAATCGGAAAGCTTAGCGAATGCACGCTTTGAGCCGTACGAACAACTGACGGCACATAGTTATTGCCGCTTATCAATTCCGTACCGCCTGTATTAACAGCTACGGAAGCAAAAACGGTCATGCTTATTACGGGCAGTATTAGCGCCACACTCAGGATAAACAATAATGCTGTTCTCTTTTTCTTTTTCATAAAGCTCCCCTCACTTTTGATTCCATAAAAGGTCGTCGTCATTCCACGAATCGGTGTAATCGTAATCAACCGCAATTGAGGAACTGCTCTTGTTTGTTAAGCTGATGATTTGGCAGTTATAATCGGTATTTACAACAGATACCAAAGAAAGCGAAAAGTTGTCGCACCTGCCGCGGACGTTCCCTTGAACCAAACTGCTAACCTGAATATAGCCCGTAGGAACATAACCATTGTCGAATTTCAATGCTTTATAATAGTTAAGCTGCCCGCTATATTTAAGATATAGGGTAAAACTGCCGTCTTGCATAACAGCTTTTATATCAACGCTCCTGCCCGCCGCCGCTTGTTCGTTCCAAATATGATATTCGGGCGGAAGCTTAATCCGCATAAGCTCAGCGCTTTGACGGACTACAGATATTTCCGTCGCCGTCGGCTTACGGGTTAAGCTGCCGCCGGTAGGAATGAAGTTAACTCTGAAATCTCCGCCCATTGCATCAAAACGGGGTGCCCCTGCGGATATAGCGAAGCCTGTTGAAATCGAAGAAATCAGATTAAGGTTTTCGTCGAAAAGCGGCGCGCGCTGAATATAGGGCAACTCAATATCCATTTCAAAATTTGAATAAGACAGCTTAGTGGATAAAAAAGCGACCGTGGTGTTTTTAAAAACCAACTCGCCGTTATCCGGCGATACATAGCTTAATCCCGACTCATCGCGGCGCGAACGGGTGTGAAATGCGTTTATACTGTAGTTTCCGTTTTCAAACCTTGTGAACACGTTGGCGTTTTGCGGCGTGCTGTTACTCAACGCATCAATTTGAGCCTGCGATATCTTTATCACACCGCCCGCAAGCGTTTGTCCGAAGCCGATATAACCCTCTGTAAACAACGCTGCTTGGCTATTGCTATAAAAATAGTTTTGATTGGCCAGCGCTTGCAGCAGATTTATTTTTATGCCGCCGTCCACATCGACAGCCATTCTCAGTTTAAACGACTTTGTTTTATTAATTATCCATTCGGCTGTGTCAGCGGCGGGAAGTACCTGGGTTTCGGTTCGTTCCGTACCGGAGTATTTGCTTACACCGCACATTAGTTTTTCGCCGTTCAAAGCAAAATAGATAAACGAGGTATCAGCGCCGCCCGCGGCAGGATTTGATGTTTGAGATGAAAGTCCGAAAAACACTCCGAAACGACAGCCTTCGGGCAGGCTTGTGATTTGAAAATCGATATCGGCAGAAAGAAATTTTGTGAAGCCCGCGTTTTTCAAGTTGAAAACTTTTGTCCGCGCAACCACCCTGCTTGATGCTGTTGATAGATTTGAAAACACAATGCCGTCACTGTATGAAACACCGCGATTTTGTGCGGGCAGCCACCAAATGCCCTCATCTATGCTGCTTCCGTCCGAAGAAATCTTTTCTGCAACCTTTTCAGGCGATACGCCGGCATAAGCAACATTTTGCACAAAGAAAACTCCCGTTAAAAATATTGCTACGGCTAACAATATTACCACCGTTGACGATAGAACAGTTTTTAAGTTTATCTTTTTCATACATTGCCTCCGATTCTCTTTTTCCTGATAACGAAGTACCATAGCGCAAATCCGCCGCCCGCAGCAACAGCAACACTTCCGGTCACAATAACCGCAATAGCCCAGCCCGGCAGTTCCTTATCATCTGATCCGTCGCCCGGATCACTCGGATTACCTTGCGGCGGCAATGCCTCCCAATGCGCGTATACGGTGATATTGTCGTAAATTATAGAATTAAAGTCAAACAGCGAACCGTCCCGAACATCGGTATACCAGCCCAGGAATTTATAGCCGGCGCGTTCGGGGGCATCAGGCGTTGCCACCGTAAAGTTGTCACCATTTTCGCCGCCGTCTACCGTAACGACTTCGGACGGCTCCTCATCAAAATAGCCCTTTTCAAACAAAACGGTAAATGGGGTTAGGCGTTTATACTCCGCGCCGTCAAATACTAACCGTAACGGCTCGATAGTACCAGGCTTTAACACGCCGCCTGAAATACAGGCAAATCCGTTATCTTCAAGCACAAAATATGTCAAGTTCCTTTCATTATTATCGGCTGATACGAAAACAGCTGAATTGAGTCCGCCCAAAACAACTCTTTCTCCTGTTTCGACCCTATAATAAACACCGTAGTAAGCCGGATAAGCCTCATCGGAAATTGATTGATATGTACAATAAGCGTATAGATTGATGTTCGCGGACAGCTTGTTGCCGAATACAAATTCGGGGCTGCTGCTGCTCGGGTTTTGCGCCGTAGTCCACTTCAAAAAATTAAAGCCGTTTGGCATTGAAGGGATAAATTCCGCACTATCATCTTCCTCGGCAAAGATGCCGGTATAAATTATTTCGTCAAAACAATAATAGGATATTGTGAAATAATCCTTTGCCTCAAAATCGCCCGTGCCGTCCAATGGAATTTCCACTATACCGTCGGACTGAACAATATATAAAATACCATCATTGCCTATTCCTGCTCCGTCGTAATATTCAACAAGGCCGGACAAATTAATGCCGTTCTCAGTAATCATAAAGGATTTTCCGCTGCCGTTCTTATAAACGCCGATATATTCCGAGAGATTTGAATGTAATTTGATCCAGCGCGCCGTAAGATGGATATCGTCGGTCACGGATAAAGAAAAATCGTGAGGTTCGTTAAATACTGTAATATCCTCGCCCTCATACCAACCCCCGAACAACCAACCGTTGCGTTCGGGCGGATAATAATAGTTACCTTCAAGGTCGAATTGAGACTGCACTAAAACACTTCTGTTCTCGCCGCCACCGTATAGGTTATGGTATGTTAAGGTTTTTAAAGAACAAACGGCTATGTAGTCTATTAAGATATTTGCGACTTTTTCGCCCTTATAAAAGGTGTTAACTCCGTTATCTAACATCGGCGCGGCTATTTGAATACCGTAAAGCTTACCGTCCGCGCATAAAAGTCTGTTCGCCTCATCAGACGTCAGATAAAGCAATGTCCACTCATCCTGCACGATATTCGATGGCAGCGTGTAGCCCTCATCTGCGTTTCCTTTTGCATCAAGCGGCAACAGCAATATTCCGCCAGACTGGGGAAAAAATGAATTTTGTAGATAAGTATAGTTTTGAAAAGTCTCTGCTAACGGCGAAAATCGAAAAGAAAGTGAAAAATTAACAAAATAAGCATAACGGCGGGCAAAATTGACGGTTGCCCGCCGTTTT
>JAVBKW010000013.1:0-89743 GCA_031553855.1 Eubacteriales bacterium
GGTCGCTGAAAAAGGCGCTGATAGCGGCGAAAATTGGAACTTTCGACTCTATCGAGTACATTAAGGTACACTCAATCGTCGAAAAACCACACTTTTCGCCACTCTGAGCACCTTTTTGATCGCCCTTTTAGAACAGTAATGACTTTTTCAGTGCGCTCAAGAAAAGGCGGCTAAACGATAAAAAAATCTTGCCGGAAATTCTAATCGTATTATTAAATGTTTGCTTAAATCAGTCGCGGGGACGGAGTTGAAAAACTGCCGTTCCCGTTTTATATTTACATAAATGCAAAAAAATGATAAAAAATTGCTGTTTTTGCAAATATTTTCTTAATACACTCTTGCATTATATGTAAAAATAATATATAATAATTAGTAATATATATTATATTGGGCAAAATCGTCCTTAAATCTGAAAACAGGGTTTTGCCGATGCAAACTAAATATTGCTTAGTTGGTTTTATTGGGGAGAAAATATGAACGCCGACTTGGTTCATTCTTTAATTTGTATTTTAGCTACAATAGTTATTCTAGTCTGCGTTGTCATCGTTCTGCATCACAACCGTTCTTTTGCTATTAAGGGAGTAGTTTCGTACATTGCATTGCTGGCAACTTTTGTTGCCGGTAATGTTTTTTTTGTAATACAATGCCTCACAAAAAATGAAGCCTCCGCTTTATTGGCTTTTAAAATGCAGATGATAATTACGCTGTTCACAATAGCGTTTTATATAATGTTTTTCCGCCAGAGCCTTACTGGAAAGCGTATCAATATCTGGTATCTTGCGGGCGGAGCGGCGGCGTCGGCCGCTTATACTGTCCTTGTTTTAATTAATCCGAAGTCGCTGATGATAAGCTCGTACGGATTTGAAGAGTACGGCGGCGGTGCTATGCAGTTTGAGATAACCTTCGCGCCTTTATTCGTGGTTTTTCAAGCGGCTATCTACGGTTTTTTTATGTATTGGGTGGTGCGAATAATCATTGCCGGCGTTAAAAGGCAGCTGCTCAGAAAGCAGACTCTTATAATGGCCTCGTCTGTAGTAGTGCCCGTTATCGCCAACGTTTTATTTTTGGCGCATGTTTTTTTCTATGACTATACTAACATTATTTTTGCTTTCTCGGCCATGATGCTAACATACTGCCTTACTCAGTTCGGGATAAAAGATCCGGTCGTATATTTAAAAAACAACCTTATGTCTATGCTCTCGGACCCGTTTTTTATTCTCACAAGCGACGGGGCTGTCGAGTATGCCAATCCGGCTGCGGAAAGGCTGTCGGGGCGGACGTTGAGTTATTTAAAAGGTAAAAAGCTTTTCGAGATAAACGCGGGTTTTCCCGTAGAGATAAACGCAAACGTTTCAATTGTCGATTTGGTTTCGGACGACCCCTCATCCTACAAGCTGTCTGTTATTGCGCTCAATAATCAAAGCGGCCGGTTTTGCGGTATGATGGTTATGCTTCACGACATAACCGAACAAAAAATTGCCAGCGAGCAGCTCAAATACCTCACCACCTTCGACAAAGTCACAAACCTGATAAACGCCGATACCTTTATCGAAATAGTGGAAAACTATAAAAATAATTCTCCCTCAGGCCTTGACAGAACGGCGTTTTTAGCAATTGCCGTCGATAACGTGGAATACCTCAAGGGCATAGCCAATATCGAGCAGAAGAATGAGCTTTTAAGGCAGATCGTAGAATTTATCTCATCAGTCATAGACGAAAACTACTGCTTTTCGCGTTTTGGGGAGAGCGAGTTCTATATTTTTTCAAACGGCCGTCCGCTGCCGCTCTCCGATATGCGACAAAAACTGGAAGGCGTCCGCCAAAAGGTTTTCACAATTTCCGGCATAAGCTTCAATATCGATTTTTGCATAGGCGCGTATGTAGCCGATTCGAGCGACATATCCGCAAAGGAAGCGGTAGACAGAGCCGCCTACGTACTGCGCAGCGCGATGTCCGGCTCTAAAAACTTTCAGATTTATGATTTTAATATGTCGCAGCAGCACGAGCTCAAGCGCAATCTTATAGGCTCTTTAAACACTATCAACTACGCTCAGGATTTCTATATGGAATTCCAGCCCATAGTTGATATCCGTTCAAATAAGGTAGTGGCGGCGGAAGCTCTGCTGAGGTGGCGCCACCCGATATACGGAAACCTTTCACCCGCGGTGTTTATTCCGATTTTCGAGAGCGTGAACGAAATGGACAAGCTCGGCTACGTCATAATAGAAAAGGTCTGCGACGCGCTTAAAGCGTGGTCGGGCATACTGGATGACGATTTCAAAATGAGCCTGAACGTATCTAAAAAACAGCTCGACAATCCCGCGCTTATCGAGGATATCAAAAAAATAATCGCAGCAAAGCGCATTTCGCCGCAGCTTTTAGACTTTGAAATAACCGAAACGGCGGCAAGCCGGACGCCGGAGTTTGTAAAAAATTTCTGCAGCCGCATCAAAGCGCTGGGTTCAAGCGTTTCTATGGACGACTTCGGCTCGGGCGACACCTCAATCGCCTACATAACCGAATTCGGAGTCAATAAGCTCAAGCTTGATATCAGTATTTCAGACAACGCCCATATCGACAAAAAGAGAGGCATTGTTGTAAAATCGCTGCTGCAAATGTGCGACAGCCTTAAAATCCCGGTCGTCGTTGAGCACGTTGAGAGCATAGACGCTCTTGAAAGCCTCAAAAAGCAAGGTTTTTCCCTGATACAGGGTTATATTTTCAGCCGCCCGCTGCCGTCCTACGCATTCATCTCTTTCTATAAGGACTTCAACGGCAAAAAAGAAAATAGTATAAAAAAATAAGGAAGGCTTATGAAAAGTTATCATATTCTGGGGGCATGCGCTATTACAGCCCTGCTGCTGCTGATCCTGACCGCGGTGGTAATCATTCAGTCGAGAAAACGCCGGACTGTGGGAAGCCGGTACGTTATCGCGCTGTTTTTGTCGCTGTTTTTATGGACCGGGTTTTATATGGCCGAGCTGTTAAGCAAGGGCCAGAATCTAAAGCTTGCTTTTATGAAATCCGAATATTTCGGGATGATGCTGGTGCCGGTATTTTACTATTTTATGTGCCGGAAGGTTTTTTCAAGGCCCAGCGTCAGATGGTATGAATATGCTGCCGCAGGAGTTTTTATCGCCTTAACGCTTGTTTCCGTCTGGGTCAATCCGGGCGGCGCGTTTTACGTTTCGGCAAGCCTTGTCGAGAATGCCGCCGGACATTTGATGATCTCACCCGTATACGGCCCGCTTTTCTATATATTCGTTGTCCTCTACCTTATATTGCTTGTAGGTGTTTCGGTTTATATCGTCGGCCACGCTTTCAAGCTGGGGCGGATGAGGCTCCAATCGATATTGATAGTTATTTCGCTTGCGGTGCCCATCCTCACCTCTATCCTCTATATTGCAAGGGTAACCGTGTTCGACCTTACCTGCGCCTCGTTTTCCGTTACGGTCATATTAATGTTTATATGTTTCCACAATTACGGAATTTTCGAGCTTAATATGTACATAAAGCACAGGCTTTTCGACCTTATGGACGAGCCGTTGTTTATAGTGGACGAACAGGGCAGGGTCGCGCTTGTCAATCCTGCGGGTGAAAAACTACTGCAAAAAAAGCTAAGCGAGTGCATAGGGCGTATCTTTTTGGAGTTGTTCCCCGGCCCTTACAGCGGCGATCCGTCGCTTCCGGCTTATCAGAAAACGGTATTTTTTAACGGCCGCGAGCCTATGGAATTAAGGTTTCGGACGGTCAAAATAATTTCCCGCAGCTCTTTGAGCGAGGAAAAGCTGATAATAGTAAATAACGTCACGCAGATACACGAGGTTGAAAAGCAGCTTGAATACCTGCTTGAATACGACGCTGTGACGGGGCTTTTGAACGGCAATAAGTTTACGGAGGCTTTAGATAATTACGCGGAGAAAAACCTTTCGCTCTCCGGCACCGTCCTGTGCAGCGGCACTATATCGAATATAGACAGCCTCTCCGGCGCGCTTTCAAAAGACCAGAAAAACAAACTCTACCGCTCTGCGGCAGAGTTTATCCAAAGCCTTGCCAAGCACCCTTGCATCACCGCACGGCTTTCGGAAAACGAGTTCTGCGTCTTTTCAAACGGCTTATCGATAAATATCGGCGAGCTTATAGAAAAGCTCAATAATAACTGCAAGGTCGAAATTGAATTGGACGGAGAGTCCTACCTTATAGAATTCAGGCTAGGGGTGTACGTTGTTGAGGAGGGTACGGACACAAAAAAAGCGCTTGCCAACGCCGCCTACGCGCTGCGCTCATGTATGTTCAATTTTAAAGACAGCATAAAGGTTTACGATAAAGCCCTCAAGCTGCAGCATACTCTGCAAAAAAGCCTTGCGGGCAAGGAACACGTTCCGGATTTTAAAAAAGACTTTGCGCTCGAGCTTCAGCCCGTCATCGATAGAAAAACCGGCAAGGTAGTCGGCGCGGAGGCGTTTTCGCGCTGGGATCACCCGTCTCTGGGGAAGATTTTTCCTAACGTATACGTTCCGGTATTAGAGGACGTCAAGCTTATTAACGAGTTCGGCACAATAATTATGGGCAAGGCAGTTAGCGCGCTCAAAACGCTGAAAGGCAAAATGGGCCCCGACTTTTTTATCAGCATCAATCTTTCAAAGCGTCAGATATTCGACGTTAAATTTGCGCAGAAAATCAAAGATATGCTTGTTGCCGAGGATATCGACCCTAAAACGTTCATTTTAGAAATAAAGGAACAGCATATTTTTGCCGACCTATCGAACGTTTTAATGTTTTCCGATAAGGTGCGTCAGGCGGGCTTAGGTATGGCGGTGGATAATTTCGGCTGGGGAAATTCATGCTTTTCGCATATACTTGATTTAAACTGCTCTATGGCAAAGCTCAATACCACCTTTTCACTCGCCATCCAAGATTCAAAGGATAAAGCTATCGTCGTAAAAAAGATGGTTGAAATGTGCGAAACGCTTAATGTGAGGCTTATCGCAGTCCATATCGAAACGCAAAAAGACCTTATGACGTTCGAAGAATTCGGCATCAGATATTTTCAAGGAAACATATTCAGTCCGGCAATGTCGCTTGATTCACTTCTCAAATTTATCGACTCAAGAAATTAAAACGCAGCGGAGTAAAAAATGCTTATCAAGCATCTTGTCAAAGGATAATTATACAATTTTAAGGAGCTTATAATTTGTGCTTATAAACAGAACGGAAAACAGCGGCAATACAAAAACGGTCGCAAGAGATAAGAGGGTCAGAGATTATCTTCTTCCTGTAAGGATAGTTAAAGCGCAGGGCGTTGAAAATGCGGACGCGCTCTTGAACGAAAAATTTTTGCAGATCGCGCTCAATGAAGAAAGCAAAAACCTTACAGTTTTTAAGGAAGGCGCGTTTATAATACTGGATTTCGGGCGCGAGATATGCGGCGGGGCAAGGATTTTGACGCACGCCGCCGCAAACGGGTTTACTCTTAGGCTTCGTTTCGGCGAATCGGTTACGGAAACGTGCGCCGACCTTATCGGAACTAAAAACGGCGCGACCGCCGTTAACGACCACGCGCTGCGCGACTTTTCCGTTTCGCCTGTATTTCTTTCCGACCTGCAGTTCGGCCAGACCGGTTTCCGTTTTTTAAGGATCGACGTTTTAAAAGGCGAGGGGAACATCAAGAATATTTTAGCGGTTTACGATCATCTGGATTTGCCGCAGTTGGGTACGTTTGAATGCAGCGACGCGCTTATCAACCGGATTTTCGACGTTGCCGCCCATACAGTAAGCCTTTGCATGCAGACTAATTTATGGGACGGCATCAAGCGCGACCGCCTTATATGGGTTGGAGATATGCATCCGGAAATGATGGCTATAAACTGCCTGTACGGCCGTCAGCCTATGATAGAGGACGCTATAGATTTTTCCGCCGGCTCCTGCCCGCTGCCTGAGTTTATGAACGGCATACCCGCATATTCGTTTTGGTGGATAATCTGCCTGCACGACTATTTTTTCTATACGGGCGACGCTTTGTACGTTAAAAAACACGCCGCATATATTACGGAGTTTGTAAAATATATCGACTCCGTCGTCTCCTCAAAGGGCGCGCTTACCTTCCCAGAATCGCCGATGAGCTACTTTTTAGATTGGCCAAGCGCAGATAGCCCGGAGCGGCGCGCGGGAGTTTACGCGCTTTGCGGGATAGCTATGCAAAAAGCGCAGACGCTTTTCGAAATTTTAGGGCAGGATAAGGCGCTGCCTGAAAGCATAGTAAAACGCATAGACCCGACACTTTGCGGCGGAAATTTAAAGCAGGTCAACGCAATCAAATTCCTTGCTGGGCATTTAAGCGCGGGGCAAGTTTCAAAGCTGCTGAATGCGGGCGGCGCGAAAGGCTTTTCCACCTTTATGAGCTACTATATAATGTCGGCGATGAAGCTTTCCGGCTGCGGCAAAAACGCGCTAGAGAGCATGAAGGAATACTACGGCGCAATGCTTAACCGCGGCGCGACCTCTTTTTGGGAGGATTTTTCCCTCGACTGGCTTGAAAACTCAAGCCGCATCGACGATTTTCCCCTGCAGGGGCAAAAGGATATTCACGGAGATTACGGAGCCTATTGCTATGTAGGGTTCCGTCACAGCCTCTGCCACGGCTGGTCGGCCGGCCCCGTACCGTTCCTTTTCCACCATGTTTTAGGCGTCTCCGAGCTTGAGCCCGGCGGAAAAACTATCAGGGTCTCGCCCGATCTTTGCGGGCTCAAATACGCAAAAGGCACATATCCTACGTCGTTTGGGATTGTGGAAATAGAGCATACATTAATGCCGGACGGAAAAATTAAAACCTCTGTAAAATGCCCCGAGGGAGTAAGAGTCGCCAAGTAAAAGTCAAACCGCCGTTTCAAAAAGGGCGGTGAAGATTTTTAAGGCGGCGGCCGACTCGGTTTCAGATATGGCGTTTGTCGCAAGGCAAACGTAGATTTTGTCTTCCTTTGCAAATTTTGCATTCAAGGGGCTGCCGCTATTTTGATAGATATAGATAAGCGCGTCACAATATGCTTCTTTGCTGAATTCATAAACGCTCACCCGCGTTCCGCCTTTTGTTACGCCGAACGAATTTTTGACGTTATCCGCCTCCGCCGCATCCGCCGCCTTATAGCCTGCGCTTGTGTAGGCGGCCTGGATATCCTTGATCGAAACGCTGGAGCCGCAAGCCGTAAAAGCGAATATGCAGAGCGCGGCTAAAATGGCAGCCAAAAACTTCTTTTTCATATTTCCTCCTTCAAATACCGATATAAAAAATATTTTGTTTCCTAAAGCAGGACTGTGATTGGAGTTGCTTAAAATTAATTGGATTCCACGCACAGTCTTGTTAATAAACTATTACCGGCTTTAATGAATTATGAGGTTGAAAAAGCCGCAAAAGCGGCTTTTTTTGGTTGAAGATAAGGTTTTTTGTCAAAAGGGAGGGTGTCTCAATAAGTGGTCATATACGGGCTTGAGAGTGTCAAAATGGCTTTAGCCTGAGTATTTGAAATACACTCTGGTAACAGCTTTGCTGTTGGCGTTCGCGCTACGCGCTCGGCTGAGCGCCATTTTGCCACCTTTTACCCATCTGTTACCCCTTCTTGAAACACCCCTATGGATTTTTCTTAAGCCGTGAAACAGATCCTTTTTTTCAGCAGACTTCCGCCAACGCGGCAAAATGTCCGCTCCTCATTTTAGGTGAATTTTTTTATAACCGCGTATATCTTTTCAAGCTCCACGGGTTTACCTAAATGGCCGTTCATTCCGGCGCTGAGGCACTCGCGTATGTCTTCCTGAAAAACGTTTGCGGTCATAGCGATGATCGGGATAGTTTTAGCGTTTGGCGCATCGAGCGAGCGGATAGCTTTTGTCGCGCTGAGGCCGTCCATCTCCGGCATTTGCAGATCCATAAATATGACGTCGAACTTAGACGGCTCCTTTTCAAAGGCCTCCACCGCCGTTTTGCCGTTTTCTGCAAATTCTATAGTGATGTGCGTATCCTCCAGCAGCATAGCGACTATATCGCGGTTGATAGCGATGTCTTCTGCAAGCAAAAGTGTGATGTGCGAAAAATCGGGGATTTCGCCTTCTTGCGAGGCGGACTCGGTTTGTCCTTCCTGCGGATCTAAAATAACGCCGAGCTGCACTTCAACGGTAAACACAGTTCCTTTTCCCGGCTCGGACTCAACAAGCACACGTCCTTTCATATGCTCGGCGATGTTTTTTATGATCGGAAGCCCAAGTCCCGTTCCTCCGAACCGGCGCGTAACGCTGTTGTCGGCCTGTTCAAAAGGCTTAAATATCCGCGAGATTTGTTCCTGAGTCATTCCTATACCGCTGTCGGAAACTGTCAGACGTACCGTCGCCGTATCGCCCTCGCCGCTGATTTCGTCTGCGAAAATTTTGACTTTCCCTTTTTCCGGAGTAAACTTCAGCGCGTTAGATACAAGGTTTGTCAGTATTTGAGAAAAACGCGTTCTGTCGCCGCAATACTGCCGCCTTAAGTTTTGCCCGCACACAAAATCCATAAAAACGCCTTTATTTTCCGCCTGTTCGCCAAACAATGCCGACGCGGAGTTCATAGCTTCCGTCACGGAGAAAGGCAGATTTTCCAGCACCATCGCTCCGGTCTCGATTTTAGACAGGTCCAGAACGTCGTTTAGTATATGCAGCAGTTGTTTAGACGAAGACAAAATATTTTGCAGCGATTCGCCGCGTTTCTTTTCATCCTTAGACGTAAGCGCGATCTGCGCCATGCCCGTTATCGCGTTCATGGGAGTGCGTATTTCGTGGCTCATATTGGAAAGGAAGGTGCTTTTTGCGCGGTTTGCGTTTTCCGCCTGGGCAAGCTGCGCCTGAAGCCTTGCCTCATGCATGCGCCGTTCAATAAAAGACGTGTAAACGCTTGTGAGCAAAACCGCAAGCTGTATGTCGCCGTCAGCCCAAACTTTAGGCGCGCCCACAAAATATTCGGCGATGCCCCAAAGCTCATTATCAGCGTATAAAGGCGCGGCTATAACTGTGCCCGAGGGCAGGTCCTTTTTCACGAAATATTCAGAATTTACTATGAACGCCTTATAAATATCGGCATCTTCCCCAAAAGCTGCCGGAAGGCGCGCCTCACGCACGTAGCCGTCTTTGAGCCATTCGTATACGGGCGAAAGGAGCCCTGCGGTTTTGTCGTATTTCCAAAACGCTAAGCTGTCGCAGTTTAAAAAAGAACCGGCGATCTCCATGGATTTGCGCATAGAGGCCTCGTCGTGGTGGAGCTGTACGAAAAGCTGCGAAATTTGAGCGAGATTTTCATTTTTCTGCTTTAGCTCCGAGAGCAATTTCTGCCTGTATAATATCCCTTTTTTCAGCGCGCCGATAATATAAACCGAAAGTATCGCCATACCCGACATCGATGCGATAAGGGCTACGAGCTGGTCGATAAACTTTGCCTGCGGGCCCTCATGCGGAATGATAAGGTTGTGCAGGAAAAAGTCCATAAAGCAAAGGCCGATGAGCAAAACTACGTTTATAATGATAAGCGCGAGGCGCGCGCGTTTTTCAAAGGCCACAGATATAATGAATAAAGCGATCAACGAAAACATAAGCGCGGTGCCGTCGTAGCCCGCAGTCTGGGTAAAAAGGAACGGAATGTAAATCAGCCCCACAAGCAGCACGAGGGGGCGGAACAAAATCAGCTGTTTTTTCTGCGGCAGGAAAAAGAACACGATCATAAGCGCGATAAAAGTCCATTGGAAAATAATACCGAACAATCCCTTTCCTAAGATAGTATTCGTCGCCGCGGAAAGAATGGATACTAAAAACGTAACGATAAAGAAAATGACGGTTATCCTGTATTCTAAAGGATTGTTTTCGTTAAAGAACTTATTTTTAATTTTTTTAAACAGATTATTCATAATTCACACTTAAAATACCTTTGACATAAGCTTTTCCCTTATAAAGTTTTAATCCCGGGACAAGCTCCGGCACCTCCTCAAAGCAGCCTTCATAAAAAGCCTGTGCTGCGGGTTTTTGAATTTTTATACTCACTTAACTTCAAAAGTGCTGCGCGCTATATAAAATAAGTATAACATATCTGCTCAATATGTAAATATTTTTTTAAAAAATTTTAACAAAAATTCTGCTCTTTTGTGCTGTAAAAACGAAAGTTTTAGCGAGAAATTATCTCTTTTGCAAATTATTTTCGATAGGTTTTTCGCACGTTTATTAACCTTCAAGCATACTATGTTATAAGATGATTACAGTATCTTTATGTATGATCGTAAAAAACGAGGAAGCGGTGCTGGAACGGTGCCTTGAATCGGCCAAAGAAATTGCCGACGAAATAATAATCGCCGACACAGGCTCGGCAGATAAGACTAAGGAGATCGCGGCGCGCTACACGGGTAAGGTTTACGATTTTGAATGGTGCGACGATTTTTCGGCGGCCAGAAACTTCGCTTTTTCAAAGGCGACCAAAAAATATATACTGTGGCTGGATGCCGACGACGTACTTTTAAATGAGGACGCAGAAGCCTTTAAGCTGCTCAAGAAAACTCTAGATACGTCGGTCGACGTCGTTTTTATGAAATACGTTCTCTCCCGCGACGCTTTGGGAAAGCCTGTCTTTTCCTTTTACAGGGAGCGGCTTATCAAAAGATGCCCTCATGCTAAGTGGGTTGAGCCGGTGCATGAGGTGATAGTGCCGTTCGGCAAAACGCTTTATTCCGACGTTCAGGTCAGCCATATGAAGGAAAAAGAGCGCACTAAAAGCGGCAGAAACAGAAAAATCATCGAAAAATATCTGAAAAACGGCAACACGCTTTCGCCGAGGCTTTTCTTTTATTACGCGCGCGAGCTGCGCGACGAGGGTCAGAGCGCAAAGGCGGCAAAGGCTTACGAGCGGTTTATAAACGAGGGGCGCGGCTGGAAGGAAGACCTTATCTGCGCCTGTACGGATGTCAGCGCGCTTTTTAAGGCCTTGAACAACCCTAAAAAAGAGCTTCAATATTTATTCAAAAGCTTTGAATTTGCGCCGCCCAGAGCCGCCGCGGCCTATAGCCTCGGCCAATACTTTTTAAATGCCGGTAAATTCGAAAACGCCGCCTACTGGTTTGAAACGGCGCTGTCTTTAAAGCCGCCCGCAGATTCTCCCGCTTTCTCAAACGCGGAGCATTATACTTTTTTGCCGTCGATCTGGCTTGCCGTTGCGTACGACAAAATGGGCGACCTCAAAAAAGCCGAGTTTTATAACGATTTGGCAGGCTCCTTTAAGCCCGAAAACGAAGCGTACCAGTTTAATAAGAAATATTTCGACTCTAAAAAAGCGGCGGATTAAATAGATAGTTTAAAAATATCAGCAGAGTTCAAAATAAGCGGCAGTATCAGCGTTCAGCGGCAGGAGCGGTAAGCGCAGTTTTTTTGCGCGCGTTACAGATTAACCAAATAATTACGTGCCGCGTTTAGCGTGCAGATCATTTTATAACCATTAAGCAAGCCTCCGGGCAAATCATTTATAAAACACAAAACAAACCCCCTACATAAAAAGGAGGGTTTTTTATGTTTTTTCATAATAATAGCGGTGATAATAAACGCTGCTGCGATAACGAATGCGGATCCAATACTTCTTTCGATCCTCATTATTCCCGGGATTTTTGCGATAACAGATGCAGCCGTTGCTGCATAGGCGCGCCCGGCCCGATGGGTCCCCGCGGTGCAACCGGAGCCGCCGGCGCCATAGGCCCGGCCGGCCCGACCGGTGCTACCGGCGCAGACGGTGTAGCTGGAGTCACAGGCGCAACCGGGTCAACCGGGGCAACAGGTGCAACAGGGGCAACCGGAGTCACAGGAGTCACAGGCGCAACGGGAGCAACCGGAGTCACAGGAGCAACAGGAGCCACAGGGTCAACAGGAGCAACGGGCGCAACAGGCGCAACCGGAGTCACAGGCACAACAGGAGCCACAGGCGCAACAGGGTCAACCGGAGCAACAGGCGCGACGGGAGCAGACGGCACAACAGGAGCAACCGGAGCAACAGGCGCAACAGGGCCAACGGGAGCAACCGGGGCAGACGGTGAAACCGGCACAACAGGAGCAACCGGAGCAACAGGCGCAACAGGCGCAACAGGTGCAACAGGAGCCACAGGGTCAACCGGAGCAACCGGAGTCACAGGCGCAACAGGAGCAACCGGGACAGACGGAGTAGACGGCGCAACCGGAGCAACAGGAGCCACCGGAGCAACGTCTGCAATGTTATTAAGCCATTAATAAGGGATTAATTTAGCCGTATAGAATGGTTTTTCTATAGGGCTCTTTTTTACTCTGTTTTTTGAGCGAGATAGTCTTCTAACAGATTGAATACGCTTGTGAATTTGAAATTTATTTCTATTCTGCCTTTTTCGTGGATATAGATACTGTCAATCAAATCTACCAGTATACTTCGCTCTAAGGCGGTAATGTTTTTGTGCTTTAAGAAGTTTTCTAAATGCTTATTGATTGAGTTGTTTTTTTGAACGGTGTTTTCGTATTCGGTTTTTATCTCGGATAAGGCGAGCTTTTCTTTGGCAATTTTTTCATCATAGGATTTACGCAATCTTATGTAATCGGTTTCGTCTATGATATTTTTCTTCAGATCGAAATATAGTGAATCTTTATCGGCTTCCAATGCGGAGAGCTCTTTTTCACGGGCCGTAATTAATATTTTTGTCCTGTCTGCTTTTTCTCGAAACGCAGGACTTTTCATTATTTCGGAGACTACCGCCTCGTGTGATTCCAAAAGTTTTAAATTTAGTTTAATAGCTTCCAAAACAATCTTTTCTAACTTAGCGCAGGATATTGATCTCGGCGGGCAGAGATCTTTTAATAATTGTGTATTAGACCTGCACCTATAATATTTATGCTCACGGTTACTGCCGGTAGTTCTTGTCATAGCGCGTTTGCAGCTTCCGCACTTAATTAAACCGCTGAAAATGCTCACCTCGTAGTCTTTAGTCCTGATTTCGTATTCCTGCAGTTTCTGAGCTTGTAAAAATTGCTCAAGGTCTATAATGGCTTCGTGTGTATTTTCTTTTTTGAACCAATCGCTGTCCTGCATTGATTGCCGCTTGTGGATTTTAAAGGATACGACTTGCTGTTTTCCTTGTATCATATTGCCTATGTACATTTCGTTTTTTAGGATAGCCGTTACTGTTCGAGCCGTCCATAAGGTTGACCTTTCGTTCATGCTAGGATTTTTGTATTTATAACCGTTTTGTTTTTTATAGAGAGCGGGGTTCGGGATCCCCAGTTTATTCAGCTTTTGGACTATGCCATTTTTGCTCAAGCCTTCGTTTAAAAACCAATCGTAAATATTCCTGACGACGCTTGCCGCTTCCTCATCTATCAATAAACGGTTTTTATCTGTTTCGTCTTTTTTATAACCGTAAGGCGCAAACGCTCCGATAAAAAGCCCTTCTTTCCGTTTCGCGTTAAACGAGTCCCGAACCTTGATTGATGTGTTGCGGGCGTGCATTTCATCCATCATAGCCTGAAAGGTTATCATCGGGGAATCCATGCTTTTAGGGTCGAGGAAACTGTCTAACGGCGGGTTGTTTATGCTTATAAATCTAACGCCTTTAAGTTTATATTTAATATCTAAGTCATTGATCGTATTTGCTACATTCCGGTTTAATCTTGACAGGTCTTTGACGATAACGCAATTGATCTTACCTGTATCGACAGCAATATCCAGCTTGATCAAAGCATCGCGCTCCTCTTGCGTGGTTCCAGAAATACCGTCGTCGATAAAATAGGTTACGCTGCCGATCATTTGTCCCTTTTGCCGTAGAGATGAAATATGGCTTTCAACAATCAGCTTAGAGTTTGTAATGCTGTCGCTTTCTTCTTTTTCATTACCGTCATCCTTCGACAGCCGCAAATATGCGCCGATATTCCAAATTGTATTACACGAAGATGATGGGCGGATTTTTTGTTTGTTTCTCATTGTACTTTTTATCTCCTTTAACTTTTGTATTTTAAAAAATGCTTTACTAAAGCCTCTTCAATAGTCTGACCGTTGCTTAAATAGTTGAGCTTGACAACAACTCCCTCGCATATAAAGCAAAAGGGATTATTTGTTTGTTCCGTATAAGAAATTAACCTGTCCAGAGGCAGGCTTTTTTGATCTATATGTATATTGTTTATATCTGTCAATGCGTTTTCATCGACTTTTTGTACGTCGCTCAGCTTCATTCGTAGAAATTCATCTAATGTCATATATGAATTCCTCCGCATTGTTGTATATGAATTTTTTCCTGATAAGGTGATTAAAACCTGATCTTATTTTTATACAAAAACCATATAAAACACGAGTAAGCTAAGAGGGAGCTAAGGTTAGTTTAGGTGTAGTTTAAGTGTAGTTTAAGTGTAGTTTAAGTGTAATCAAGGATGCAATGCAATAACTTTTCCTATATCTATGGGGGATGATTTGATAGTAAAACGACATATGATTTCATAACACTTGATTCCTTTGCCTTTTTTCTTTCGGCTACCAAAGAGAAGAATCGGAAAAAGGCGGCGCAGTCAATGAGCCAAGAAAAAGTATTGCATTAAGGTGCAACAAAAAAAAGGGTCAAGCTGAATTAATAATTTGGCTCATTAAAGTTTTCAGTAATACTTTTTCCAATTGACGGCGACGGTTTTTTCCGATAGGGGAGATAGGCGAAAGAAAAACTATCAAGATAGTTATTTACTTTGATAAAGCAGTAAACCTATTATTACGGTAAAGTAATAAAAATTTTCTAAATAAATAATATTTTTTTCAAAAAAGTATTGACAACAGCTTGAAATAGGTTTATATTTATATTGATGTGTAAACGTTTCCACATTTTTATATGTAAACGTTTCCACATTTACATATAATTATTGAAAATTTGCAAATAATAATATTTGGAGGAAAAATGAGATGAAAAAATTATTCAGCTTTATACTTATTACCATTCTGGTTTTAAGCTGTTTCGGGCTTGCGGCATGCAATCCGGCTGATGACAGCGGCGAGATAATTGATGAAGATGGCAATACTGTCCGCGTTGTAAAACTATGGCTGCATAAATCTGAGGCGGAGTCGGAGGGTGTTGTTTATAAGGCGCTGGCAGAAAATTTTAACGATGCAAGATTAACTACGGCGGACGGCAAAAGAGTTATGGTTCAGCTGGAGTTCAAGAACAGCTCCGACGTTCTGGCTACATCGATCCAAAGCGAAATTTTAACAGGCGGACTGCCGGACGTCGTTGCGGTTGACGCGCCTAATATAGCGGCATATGCCGATGCTGGAATTTTGCAGTCGATTCAAGATTATGTAAGCACAGAAGAACGGGCAAGCTACATAGAGAGCGTTATAGAGCAAAGCACGATAGACAGCAAGCTTTACGCGCTTTCTGCAATGGACGCGCCCACGGGACTTTATTATAATAAGACTGTCTTAAAAACTATCGGCTATACCGACGCTGATTTCGGAACGTATAGCGATCCGTGGTCGTATTCGGATCTAACGACGGCAATCGCGGCTTTAAAAGCGGCTGGAAAGCCTTATAAAATCAAGACGAATTTAGGCTTTGGGGGAGATGAAGGCTGTATGTATCTGTATTCGCCGGTCGTTTATAATGCGGGCGGATTATTTAGCGGATCAAATGGAAAAGCGACGGGCTATTTGAATTCAGCGGCTTCGCTGGCGGGTCTTGCGCAATTTGCGGAGCTTTTTAAAGCAGATAACGGCTCATATATTTACAGCGGTACAAGCGAAAGCGCGCTTGCCGGAAGCGACGTAGCGTTTGAAGTTTATGGTCCGTGGCTTGTAGATTCGATCGAAAAAAATTATTCAAGCTTTAAAAACAGCTATGATATTATGCCGTTTCCAGTATACAAAAGCGATTCGGGCGTTAAGGGCGAAGTTGCTACAGGCTGCGGTTCGTGGGGCTTCGGAGTAACTACGAGCGCGAAAAACGCCGAAGCATCGGCATTAGTTGTTAAATATTTCACAAATAAAGACGCAAGCAAACTGATGTATCAGAGCATCGGAACGTTCCCGACGCATAAATCCCTTTACTCGGAATTGACGGCGTTCCAAAGCGGCCCCAGAAAAACGTTTGCGGATCTGCTCACATATACGGCAAAGCCGCGGCCGATTATGGTTAATTATCCCAAGCTGTCCGACGAATATTCAAATATTATAGAATATATCGAAACAATGGCGACGTCTGTAGATTTCAATTTATCCAGCTATGTTACGTCGCGCGCAAGTACGGTAGACAGATAAAAGAAAACAGAAATTATGAAAAAAAGAAAGGGTTATTATAGATTTCTCGGAAAGGGCTACTCGAAGGAAGAAACAGCGGTAGGCGTAATGTTTATGCTTCCGGTTGTAATTTTAGGCTTGATTTTTATAATTGCGCCGATGGTAATTTCTTTATCGTATGCGTTCACGGATGCTAATTTACTCAAACTCGACCGCGTAAATATAATTTGGTTTGATAACTTCAAAAAAATGGGCGGCGACGGCGATCTGTGGAAAGCTTTCGGGAATTCTCTTGAATTCGTAGTTAAGGTCGTGCCTATACAGTTAGCCGTGTCGCTCGGATTAGCCTTGATATTAAATTCTAAGCTCAGGTTCAATACGTTCTTCCGTTGGGCTTTTTTCAGTCCGGTTATGCTCTCGCTTGCGGTCACGGCTTTCTTATGGATGAATTTGTTAAATACAGAGGACGGCCTGATCAATGCGCTTTTGATCCAGCTCGGGATCGGCGCGCAACCTTTTTTGAACAGTACCGGTCAGGCGCTGAATACAATAGTATTTATTTCTGTCTGGCAAGGCGCGGGCTATCAGATGCTGATTTTTTTATCCGCTTTAAAAAACGTGCCGCGGGAAATCTATGAAGCGGCGGAAATCGACGGCGCGAATAAATTTCAAAGATTTTTGAAAATTACATTACCGGGCATAAAGCCGACGTTTGTCTTCGTATTGGTCACAATGCTTATAGGCGCGTTCAGATTGATAATACAGCCGATGATAATGACTTCCGGCGGACCTATCGGCTCGACGATGACTATGTCCTATTATATTTATAAAAACGGCATAACCTACCGTGATGTGGGGTATTCAAGCGCTATAGCACTGTTTTATACCGTGGTAATTGCCACAGTCGCTCTTACCTTGCGGAAAGTGCTGGGCGATAAGGCGGAGTAGAAAAGATGAATAAAAATATAAAAACTACTCTGAAAGTTTTTGCCGTAATCCTTAAATGGATCGCGTTGGCTTTTCTTTGCGGACTGTTTTTGTTTCCGCTCGTCTGGATGATTATGAACAGCTTAAAGTCGCAGGCGGAAGTCAATCAGCAGCTGAGCTCGCTCAGAACATTCTTGCCCTCAAGCGACGTTTCAACGTGGTTTGTTTCATATAAAAACCTGTTTTTTGCATTTGAATTTTTCGGACGGTCAATAATAAACAGCATAGTATATTCGGCAATAACTATCTTAATGGTTTTGATAGTCAATTCGTTTGGCGGATATGCTTTGGCAAAGTTCAGGTTTCCTGGTTCGCAACTGCTGACTACGATACTGATTCTGATTATTATAGTTCCTGTAGAAACTTCTATAGTGCCGCTATATACGATTTTATACAGAATAAAGCTTTTACAGGCAAATATGAGGGTCGTAGGTTATTTGATACCGGGCGCGGCCAGCGCTTTCTATGTTTATATGTTCAGGCAATTTTTTATGGGGATCCCCTCAGAGCTTGACGAGGCCGCGCGTATCGACGGAGCGACAAGGCTGAAATCCTTCTTCAGGATAATGCTTCCGCTTGCGCTTCCTGTGTTCGCCACGGTAGGTATCTTCACATTTATGGGATCATGGAACGATTATGTCTGGGCGCAGCTTATATTCAGCAAACCCGAACAGCAGCCGCTTCAGGTTTTCCTGCAGCTTATCAACAGCTATAATCCTCGGGATATATCTATGGTTATGGCAGCGCTGACGTTCAGCACAATACCCATCGCGATCGTATATATATTTTGCCAAAAATATATCGTTGAGGGTGTTTCTTTTACGGGGTTAAAATAATGATTAAAAAAATGATTTTTGTATTAAGTTTCATTCTTTGTTTTGCTCTGTTTGCTTGCGCCGCTCCCGATAACGGCGGTAAAAACGGAGACGAAGATGATATTATTGATGAAAATATCGATTTTATAGTTGATTATACCGATCAAAACTTAGAACATTTAAAACTTGGATTGACGTTTGACGAAAATTCGGGAAAATATGTAAACGACGTTAAAGAGCAATACGGCGATAAACTGATCAATTATGTTTTTAATAATGCCGTTTATAAGGAATCTGTTGATCCCAGATGGATAAAGCGGTCTGCGGCGAGCGGTTCATCGCTTGCTTTCGACGGGTATTCAAATTACATAGAATATCCCAAAAGTGAAGTTTCTGTTTCGGGCAAAAAACTGACTGTAAGCGTATTTGTAGCGCCCAGAATGTTTGAATGGGACGATCCCAATGCGCGAGATCTCAATACTGAAAATTTACAAGTCATTTTGGGGCAATTTGATAAAAGCGCCAATGCCGGTTTTGTGGTCGGAATGTATAGAGGAGGCAATTTCAGCTTTCAGTTCGGTTTGGGGGACAGATGGGTCAAGGTTTGGAATACATGGGACTATTTAGACAGGTATAACTGGAACCATATCGTATGCGTTTTCGACGGAGAAGCGGGTAAGGCGAGCATTTACCGTAACGGATTGCTTAATAATACGGTAAACTGCGGAACCGGGCAGATCGCGCCCGCCAACAAACCCCTGTATATAGGAAAAAGCAATCAGGTTCAGCGCACCGGGGTATTTGAACTGGGCATGTTCAACGGACTTATGGACGAATTGAGGATATACGATACCGCGCTTGATTCAGCTACAGTCGAAGATTACAATTCGAAATTTTTAATAAGCGGAAAGCTGCGCAATGTTATTTTTGAGGACGCTTGGCTTGACGAGAGTATTTTATATGACGATATTTATCGTCCCGCATATCATATCGGGCCTCCTCAGCATTGGATGAACGAGCCCCACGCGCTTTTCTATTACAATAACAGGTACCACCTCTTTTATCAATTTAATATGAAGGGTCCGTATTGGCACTCGTTAAGCTGGGGCCATTGGGTCAGCGAGGATATGATTTATTGGAAAAACGTCCGTGAGGCGATCATTCCCGCGCCTAAAACCGTCGCGCCCGACGGAATTTGGTCGGGCGGTGTAGCTCATAAAAAGAACGGGGCGCCTGTTTTGTTTATTACAGCGGGAAATGATCTTCGTCCTACCGGCTCTAATCAGAATATCGCGCTTGCAGAGCCTGTCGATTTATCCGACCCTGATTTGATAGAATGGCGCGTTTCAAAGGATATGGCGGTCACGCAGACTAATGCTATGGGGCTTATGAACGAATTCCGCGACCCAAATATTTTTTATGAGGACGGAGTATACAATATGCTCGTCACGGGCGCGAAATCAAACGGGCAGGGAATGTCGCATCTTTTTCAAACAACCGACGACAGCTTTATGAACTGGGATTACAGAGGAAGTCTTTTAGATTTAAGCACGTATCCTTCTTATTTAGGAACCAGCTGGGAACTGACTAATCTTGTGAAAATTTCCAATTCTTCAAAAACTGTAAATAAATATCTGTATGTTATAAGCCCGTCAGGCACCGGAGCTAAGGCGGAGGTATTTTACTGGATTGGAGAGTTCGACGCGGCAGCAGGCAAGTTTATCCCCGAACAGCAGGGGCCGCAACAGATGGACTACGGCGGTTTTGTTTTCACGGGGCCTACCGTATACAGCGACCCTAAAACCGGAGACGCTTATATTTGCAGCATTATGCAGGGTCAAAGAAGCGGCAGAGAGGAATATAACGCAGGCTGGGCACACACTGCCGGTATACCGCGTAAATTAATGCTCGACGACAACGGCAAGCTGATGGTTCTGGCTAATGATAACATTAAAAATCTGCGCGCCGGAGAATTATTAAATCTGACAAATGTAAACATTGCGGATGCGAACAACTCGCTGCAGGAAATAAATAAAACCCTTTTGAACATCAAGCTCGAAGTTACGCTTAACAATTCTTTCGGACTCGATCTTAAAAGCGGTAACGGAAAATATATGCGCTTTGATTATGATTTTACAAATAAGTACGCGCAGATCGATACGCGAAATACAGGCAATACTGTAACGCGCGGAAGGTTCGGCGGCGGCGTTGAACTGTTGCCGGAAAATAAACTCAAACTGGATATCTATATTGATAAATCAATGGTCGAAATATTTATCAACAACAGCAAGGTCATCAGCGGTATGGTTTACAATCTGGAAACTGGAATAAATTTATTCGCAAGCGGCGGCGATATCCGCATAGATAAACTTCAAATTTATGAGTTTAAAAGCATTTACGGGGGAACTTAAAAATGAGAAAAAGAATATTTTTTGCCATTATTGCGCTATTGCTCATCGGTACGGCGGGTATGCTGCTTTCGTGCGCCGATAAAACTCCGCCCGTAGATAAGGATATAATTTTAAAATTCGGTTTCGACGAGGGGACGGGATATAAGCTCAACGACAGCTCGTCAAAAAAGCTTTCGGCAAAGCTCGCATATGTCTTTGAGGACGCCAAGTATATGGATGAAGACCAGCAGCCGTTATGGCGGAGCACAGGCATAAAAGGCGGATCTCTGTTGATGGACGGGTACAGTAATATGGCAAGGCTCAGCTCCGAAGATATAAGGATAACGTCTAATCAACTTACCATAAGCGTATGGATCGCTCCGCGCGCGTTTGAAAGCGCTATGGGAAGCGGAAAATTGACCTCGATCGTTTCAAAATATAATATGTCTTTAGGGCAGGGTTTCCGCCTTGGGTATGCCGAGCACGGCTCGTGGTCGTTTCAATTCGGTATCAACGGCAGCTGGGTAGATGTTTGGGACAACGGTAATCCGATACAAAAATACGAATGGAACCATCTTGTAGCCACGTTCGACGGCGATAACGGTGTCGCAAAAATATACAAAAACGGCGTACTCGCAAACGAAAAAACTTTTTTTGATAACGTGCAATTACCGGACGCTACCGACATCGACCTTTTCGTAGGCAGGGACAATAATGCCGGCTCAAACGCGACCGCGCCGCTCAATACTGTCAGCGGGCTGATCGACGAACTGACAATTACAAAAAAACTCTATTCTCAGGAGGACGTAACAAAGGAATTTAACGACGGACTGAAAAACGGCAGTATTCCTGAAATTTCCTTTGAGGAGATATGGCTTCAGGATATTCTCACAACCGATTATTACAAGCCCCAATACCACGGCGGTCCTCCCCAGCATTGGATGAACGAGCCGCATGCTCCTATGTACTACAACGGCAAATATCATTTATTCTTTCAGTTCAATTTATTCGGTCCTTATTTCGCCAATATCTGCTGGGGGCATCTTGTTAGCGACGATATGGTGAACTGGAAGGCGCTCAAAGAGGTCATCACGCCGACTGCGGGGACTGTTGCGACGGTAGGCGTTTGGTCGGGCGGCTCAAATTATGATTCGAAAGGCGTTCCCGTATTATTTTTTACGGCTGGCGGAAGCGGGCATTATTCGGGACAAAATATCGGGATCGCGCGCCCTAAAGATCCCACCGATCCGAACCTTACAGAATGGATAGTTGACGATGAGCTTGCTATCGCGCAGGCGTCAGGGCAGGGAAAACGCAATGAATTCCGCGACCCTCAGGTTTTCAAAGACGGCGATACATGGTATATGCTTATCTGCAGTGCGAAAAGCAGCGGTACCGGCGGAACGGCGTTGATATATACTACGACAAACGATAGCTTCAAAAATTGGACATACCGCGGCGAGTTTTATTCAATGAACAGTCAGCCGACATATTTAGGAGAAACGTGGGAGCTTCCTACGCTGCTTCCCGTAGCAAACGACGCCGGAACTATTTCCAAATACGCTTTTATCATAAGCCCCGCGCCTGCGGATAAGGCCGATAATAAAATATATTACTGGATAGGTGATTTCAATAAGGAAACATACAGATTCATTCCCGATTCGGCTTTCGGTTCAACACCTAAGATAATTGATTACGGCGGGAACGTGTTTACGGGGCCTAACGGCTTTGTAGACCCGGTAAGCGGCAAGTCATATGTTACGAGCATTATGCAGGATCAACGTAAGCCTGGCGACGCGTACGCCTCGGGCTGGGCTCACAGCGTCGGATTATACAGAGAGATATATTTAAACGCGGACGGCACGGATCTTAACAGCAGGCCTGTGGAGGCTCTTGAAAATTATCACGGAGAAGTCCTGTACGATCAGAAACAGGCAAAGAGTATCGCTGATACTAATACGGCGCTTGCGGGAATCGGGGGCGATATGCTGCATATCAAGCTTGTAATGAAAAACGTCAACGCGGAAAAATTCGGCATCAAAGTGCGCTGCAGTTCCGATGGCTGGGAATTTACAGAATATGTGTACGACGTCGCTACAGGTACGATCGGCGTAAAGACAGGTATGAGCGGCAAGCAAAATATTTCCGGATATACGAACGGCGCGTTAGCCTTATCGGATAATACTTTGACGGTAGAAATCTATTTAGACAGGTCGCTTGCGGAAGCGTTTTTCAACGGCGAAAGAGCTATCAGCTCAAGCATTTATCCGGCAAAGGACAGTCTCGGGCTGACCTTGTTCGCTGAAAACGGAAGCGCGCAGATTTTATCTATGTATGTGGCGACAATGAAATCAATTCATTAAGGGGGAAATAGTGAAGAGAAAAATTATTTCCGTTATTTGTACCGCGGTATTATGCATAACACTTATTTCAGCCTGTTCGCAGACGGGTAAAGACGAGGACGTCGCCGAGCCGTATGCTTTTATGAACGCGGGCTTTGAAGCAGGCGACCTGACAGGCTGGACGGCAACGGGCAAGGCTTTTACCGAAAGGTGTGTCGAGTTCAATACGCGCGACGGTAACGGCATATTGTTTAGTCAGGAGGGTAATTTCTTCCTGTACGGTTATAAAGCGGGAGCGAACGCAGTCGGAAGCCTTAAAAGCGATTCCTTTAAGATTAAAGGCAACGGCAAAATCGGTTTTTTGATAGGTGCCGGCAGCGACGCTTCCAAATGCTATGTTTCCGTATGCGATGAAAACGAAAAAGAGCTTTTAAAGCGCGGAAATACGGATTTTGACGCCTCGGCCGGCAACACGATGCACCGCGTAATAATAGACGCAAAAGCGCATGTAGGCAAAACGGTTTTTATTAAGATTGTTGATAACGACAGCGGATCGGATGGTTTTAATTATATAAATGCAGATGATTTTATAATAAATTTTAACGGGAAGGAAGATAAAGTGGGCAAAGTATACGATGCGCAAAGATATGTAGAGGAAAATATGGCGAAGGTAAACAAAAAATACCGTCTAAACTACCATGCCATGCCGCCTGTAGGTTGGATGAATGACCCTAACGGATTTTCCTATGCTTTTGATAAATATCATTTGTTTTATCAGTTCAATCCCTATGCGGCACAATGGGGGCCGATGCATTGGGGGCACTATACCTCGTCCGATTTAGTTAAGTGGGAAATGCAGCCGGTCGCGCTCGCTCCCGACAAAGTTTACGATAATCAGTACGGTTGTTTTTCCGGCTCAGCGTTGGAAAAAGACGGAAAAATGTACCTGTTCTATACTGCGGTCGCTAACGACAAACAGACGCAGGCGGTTGCAGTTTCGACGGACGGTATAGAATTTGAAAAATATTCTCAAAATCCTGTTATCGATACGTCAAAATTGCCTTCAGGAGCAAACGCCAACGATTTCAGAGATCCGAAAGTATTTGAACATGGCGGCATGTATTATATGATAGTCGGAAGTAAAGCGACTAACGGCAACGGGCAGCTTTTATTATATAAGTCTTCAAACCTTTATTCTTGGAGCTATGTCGGAGTGCTAATAAGCGACACCAAAACCCCCGGAGGGATTTACGAATGTCCCGATTTTGTCACTATAGACGGTCAGGATATACTGATAGCCAGCCCGCAATTTTACGCTACGCAGGATTGGCGCTACGAAAACGTTCATTCGGTCGTCTATATGCCGGGCTCCTTGAATTATCAGAACGGCAGCTATACATATACAAATGCGGAGGAAATCGACAACGGCTTTGATTTTTATGCCGCTCAGGTAATGACTAATCCCGAGGGAAGAAAAATAATGACCGCGTGGATGCAAATGTGGGACAGAACAATGCCGACGGCTGCAGACGGCTGGGCAGGGGCAATGATTTTGCCGCGCGAGCTTACCTTACGCGGCGGGAAATTATATCAGGCTCCTGTAAAAGAAATAGAGAACTACCGTTCGGAAACTATTACTCAGAACAATGTTGCGCTCAGCGGCGTCAAAAGTTTTGCTGGCGTAAGCGGAAATTCTCTGGAACTGGATGTCGAGTTCGATTTGGGAACGGCTTCAAAGGTCGGGGTCTCGCTTTTTAAGGGCGGCGATAATGAGGTCAAAGTCTACTATGACAAACAAAGCGGCAAGGTTGTCTTTGACAGAAGCGAAACCGGAACAAGGATTTCCTGCGCGGCAAAAGAGAAAAACGCAAGCATAAGAAGCAGTATGCCGACAATCAGGGACAACAAGCTGCGTTTAAGATTTTTTGTAGATGTTTCAAGTTTAGAGGTTTTTATCAACGACGGTGAAAAAACTATGACCGGTAACGTTTATACGGCGGCGCAAAACACAGGTATCGAGTTTTTTGCGGAAGGAGGTTCGGCGGCAATACTTTCGCTTAAGAAGTATACGCTTTCTGTATGAGAAAATTATTTTGTATAGGCGAATGCCTTATAGATTTTATGCCGGATAAAGCCGCGGCTCTAAAAGACGTTAAAACCTTTGAACGGGTGGCGGGCGGCGCGCCCGCGAACGTCGCGGTATGCAACAGCGTTTTGGGCGGAACAAGTTTTTTTATCGGAAAACTGGGGCGCGACGGTTTCGGAGATTTTTTAAGCGATACTCTGATGGAAAAAGGCGTCAGGACGGATTACTTATTTCGAACGAACGAGGCCAATACTGCGCTTGCTTTTGTAACTCATTCACCCGGCGGAGAACGTGAATTTGCTTTCTACCGCAATCCTTCGGCCGATATGCTGCTCAATGAAAACGAAATCGGCGAATGGTTCGGCAGCGGTGACATTCTGCATTTTTGCTCGGTCGATCTTATTGAAGCGCCGGTCAAGTACGCTCATATCAAAGCAATAGAGCTTTGCAAAAAATCGGGCGGTGAGATTTCTTTCGACGTAAACATCAGGCCGCCGCTCTGGAAAAGCGAACAGGAATGTATAAAAACAATAATCGATTTCCTGCGTTATGCCGATTATTTAAAGGTCAGCGACGATGAACTGTTTCAGATCACAAAAATCAAGAATGAAAAACAAGCGGTACAAAAGCTTTTAACGTTCGCAGCCGCGGCAAAATTCATTTTTGTAACGAAAGGCGGCGACGGAGTGACGGTTTATGACAGAACGGAAGAAAATATTTCGTATAAACCGCCTAAAGTAAAGGTTGCCGACACGACGGGAGCGGGAGATTGCTTTATAGGTTGCGCGCTGCATAAAATTTTGCAGGCGGATGAGCCGGTGACGCTTAAAACTTTATCAGAAATAATTATTTTCGCTTCAATCGGTGCGGCATATATTGTCACTCAGAAAGGGGCGATGCCTGCTATGCCTGCTAAATCAGATATACAAAGTATGTATATAAAATATAAAATAAAAGGAGAAAATATATGAGAAAGAAGATTTTATTCTGTTTTATCGCAATTCTGCTGTGCTTTTCATTAGTAGTAGCATGCGGAAAAAAAGACGATGAAGATGACCCTGTAGTTTACCCTGAGCAAATAGTAAACGGCGGGTTCGAAGAGGGCTTGGAAAACCTTACCGGCTGGACGCGCAACGGAAACGCTTTTTCGACCAGAGGAGTTGTTGAAACGAGTTCAATAACCGCTTTAGACAACTCCAAAGTCGGAACATATTTCTTCAGCGGCAAGAACGCGGGCAATCCGCAGTTTACGGGAAGCCTCACGTCGGATATGTTCAAGCTATCAAAAAGCGGTTTTATCACATTTAAAATGGGCGGCGGCAAGGACAGCTCGAAAATTTTTATTGAATTTTTTGAAAAGGACAACGCCGCGGCGCTGCTTAAAGTGACTAATACCGATTTTGTTGATCCTGAAATTACCGATGTTATGATCCGCAATGTTGTCGATCTATCGACGCATATCGGTAAAATCCTTTACATAAAAATTACAGATAACGATGACGGCGAAGATTACTCATGGATCAACGCAGATGATTTTAAGGTGCTTGAGGAAAGCGAGATCGCGGCTTACCAGCTCGAAAGAACAGAGCAGCTTGCTGAACTGGAGCCGGAACCTTTTGACGAGAATGAAACCAGCAACAAGATCGTAAACGGCGACTTTGAAAAAGGGAACGGCGATCTTACCGGCTGGAAAATTTTATCCGGCACAGCCTTTACGGAAAGCTGCGTTGTAAACACAAGCACGTTCTGGGGCGGTACTTTCAACAAGCAAGGCAGCCGTTTCTTCAGGGGTTTTGTCAACGATGAGTCGCTTGTCGGCTCGATGCGCAGCACTAAGTTCACTTTGGGCGGCGACGGATATATTTCGTTTATGATCGGCGGCGCTAAACTTAAGGATATGCTGTATGTCGCGGTTTGCGACGGCAATACGGGAGCTGAGCTGATCAAAATCGGCAACGATCATTTTGAAGACCCTACAATGGCGGAAACCCTCAACCGCAAATTCATTGATGCTTCTGAGTATAAAGGGCGCGTATTATATATGAAAGTTGTCGATAACCGCGCGGGCTCTGACTTCGGCGCTATCAACGTAGACGATTTCCAGGTCAGCCTGACTCTTGACGAGTTCAAGGCATTAATAGCTTCTACAAAATCAGCGGCGGCAAGTATGACAGGAACAGGCAGCAACGCCGGAATTAAAAGTTCGCTCATTCTTATTTACAAAAACACGAGCTATCCGATCGCGGGAAATGCACCGGCGCTTATTTCAAAGCCGGACGATATTGAATCAGGCCCGCGTGAAAATTACAATCTCATTACTAACGTTTTAAATAACGTAGTTTACGAAGATGATTATACGGCCGAATCGGATGTAACCAAGGTTATCACAAAGATTGTTAAAAACGGCGGTACACCGATAACGACCGGATTTATGAATTTTGATTTATCTGCTCTTGGTGAATATGTTATTACAGTAAAAGCAACTGATGCCTACGAACAGTCCAGCGAGACAACTGTCAAAATTACTATTTCGAATATTGAAAATCCCGAAATAACATCCGAAACATTCACACATTATGTCGGCGTGGGGACATTTGATATAACATCGCTTTTGACAAAGGTCACGGCGATAAGCAACAAAAATACGCCTGAACAACTTGCAAAGACAATAGACAGCGTGGATTCAGTAACAAGCGGAACATGGACCGCTTACAATTTCTCAACGGCAGGTAACAGCCATGTTATAACATATAGAGTTACAGACACAGAAAACTATTATAGCACCGGAACCTTTACAATAACAGTTGTAGGAACGGATATTATCAACGTCAGCTTTGAAGAAGCAGTCGGAGGCAACTACCTCAACGGCTGGACTGTAACAGGCGGCGCTGCAACAGCTATTACAACTTCGACAACATTCTGGAGCGGCGACGTTAATTGGCAATATACTCAGACACCTTCCGGCTCCGGAACATACCGTCAGGTTTATCAGGAAGGCTTGCGTTTTATTAACACAGAAACCGCGGGCGGAAAGAAAGGAACGATATCTAGCGCAAAATTCGTAGTAGGTGACGATACGTTTATTACATTTAAAATGGGCGGCGGAAACAATACGAATCTTTATGTCGGAATTATCGACGCAAATACCGGCGCAATTCTGAAAAAAGTTCAGAATACATTATTCTCCGATCCTAATATGTGGCTGAATATGCAAAGATGGTATATCGATGCCAGCGCATGGGCGGGAAAGGTTGTCTATGTAACAATTGTAGATGATTTTACAGATAGCTGGGATGCAATCACTTTTGACGATTTAAAAGTCAATATGACAAAAGCTGAGGCGCAAACTTTATTGGATGCCGATAAAGCGTGGGCATTAGCGCTTGCGGTTCCGGCAGATCAGACTCCCAACAATCTAACAGCAGTTACGGCGCTTTTCAACGCGCAAAAGAATTATTATGCAGGACTTTCGTTAGTTGACGTACGTGCCCCTGTTATCAATACACGCATTCAAAATGACGTAATAATTGCAAACAACAGCGTAAATTTGAATTCATATCTTTCCGGAATTGTAGCTGTCAATGGGACCGGCGTATCAGGGGCGCTGACAAACTCGATTCAAAAAGTCGCTTTTAATAATATTACTATAACCACGGGTAATTGGGCGGCATATGATATGAGCGAAACAGGCAATTATACAATCACATACCGTGTAACCGGCAGCGATAACCGTTATACTGAAAACACATTTACCGTCACAACAACTCCGGCGGTAATGAATCAGATTTTGAACGGCGGCTTTGAAACAGGCGATTTGACCGGCTGGACGCAACTAAGCGGAAACGATATTACCTCGGGCGTGACCAACAATTCAGATTTTTGGGGAGAAAAAATCCCTTTCAACAAATCTGGCACGTATTTCCTGCAAGTCGGCGTAGGCAATCTTGAGGAAAATTATGTTTATGAGCTTAAATCTACAAATTTCACTTTAGCTGGCAGTGGATATATTAGCTTTAAAATGGGTGGAAACTTGGCGGCTTTAAAGGTTTATAAAGCAAACGGAGAATTAATTGCTATTTTCAGAAACACCGCTTTTGCGGATGTCAATTTCCCTTTAATTGCTGGCGGAAGCAGGCTTGCGACAATGACAACTTTCGTGGCTGATCTAAGCACATATCTCAATCAAGATCTTTATATAGTTTTAGCAGACGACCAAACCGGTGGTTGGGGAGTCTCGATGTTTGATGAAATTATCACATATTATGAAACAGCTCCTGTTGTTGCGGGAAGCTTTGATACGGTAAAAGAATCAAATGATGGTGGTAATGTTAATATTAACTGGATGACGCCAGTTTTTCAACCGATAGTAATAAATGCCGGCTTTGATTCTAATACAACCGGTTGGACTTATACGACGGGTTCTGATGACGGCACAAAGACGGGTACTTTGACAAGAGTGGAAACGGGCGGTCAATCAGGTGCATATGCCTCAATCGGCAGCTTTGACACCGCCGCCGGCACAAAGACGGGCACTCTGACGCAAAGCGTAAGCACATCGGGCGGTTTTAAAGTAGGGGATCAAGTAGTGCTTTCTTTTGCAATTAAAACTAACAACAGGACAAGTAACACAGGAGCAATAAGCTTTATTGTTGGAGATCAAAAGATTTCTTCCTCAGGCAACTGGACAAATGCATGGGTAATAAGAACAAGCGCAAAGGTAACGCTGACGGCGGCGGATATTGATACAGACGGCAATTTGCTGATTGGTGTCAATTTCACAACAACGTCAACCGCGGCCGACAGGGCAGCGCATCTTGATACTTTTAATGTAGTACTCTACAGATAAAAATTTAAGGAAAAGCGGCGGTAAATAAAATTATCGTCGTTTTTCTTTTTTATGCTATAGGAAATATCATTTGGCAGAGCAGTAAAAGTTTATGTTAGCACGAAAAAAGCCGAGTCTCTAGCGAGGGTAGCGGCTTACCGCCTTTTTTATAATTATTTTGTTTCAAAAAATTCCTGCGCAAATCAGAACTCTTTAAAAAAGTTGCATTTAGGTTGAAAAAATGATAAAGTATACTATATGAGCATGGATATAAATATTAAAGATATCGCTAAAGCCGCGGGCGTTTCAATCGCTACTGTTTCAAGGACGATAAACAACAGCGGGTATGTCGGCGATGCAACACGCAAGCGCATAGAAGCTGTTTTGGAAAATCTTGGCTATGTTCCGAATATGATTGCAAAATCATTACAGCAAAGCAAAACGCGTACTATTGGAATGATCGTACCCAATTCTTCACACAATTTTTATGCCCAGTTGATCTATGAAGTTGAAACGGCCATCAGCGATTTGGGTCTGAAATTATTTATCTGCAATTCTAATAATGATTTAGAAAGAGAAAAGAGAATTTTAGCCACCTTTTCCGAAAGTAGGGTAGACGGACTGATTATCGCAAGCCATACAACAGACGATGAGTATTACAAAAAGTTTAAAATTCCGATCGTAATGTTCGACAGGTTTGTTCCGGACGATATTCCCTACGTCTCTTCAGACAACTTTCACGGCGGCGAACTAGCCGCGCAGCATCTGATAGACAAAGGCTGTAGAAATTTATTACATATCGGCTCAAAAAAAGATAACGCGTTTAATCATCTCGGCCAGCTGCGTTCGGAAGGCTTTATCGGAGTTGCGAAAAAGAATAATATATCCGCAAAAATCATAGAAATTGAAACACCTTTTGTCGAGTTTACCGAGCTTTATAAAATAGCGGAAGCCGAGACAAAAGATATCCTGAAAAATTATGACGGGGTTTTCTGCAGCAACGATCTGTACGCATATGCAATATATCTCATTGCGACAAAGCGGAACCTCAAAATACCGGAAGACTTAAAAATTGTCGGCTACGATAATTCAAACTTCACAAAAGTTCTGCAATATCCTAAATTAACTACGATTGAGCAAAACTGTCAGGAAATCGCTAATAATTTAATTGAAATTCTGTTTAGTGAAAAAAATGAAAAAAAGAAGATAGTTAATGTCAAGCTGATCAAGGGAACAACGACTTAGTATTATTGTATAAGTCGCACCTATCCGCACCTCAATAAAATACGATAGAATAATCACACAACATGGATAACGAAATATCGTTAACCGGTAATAACAGAAGTGATAGCGGAACAAACAAGAAAACTCATCCGAAAAATCTGCAAGACAAATGAAGTACATCAAAAATCAAGACGATATAAAGTATGAAGCAAGATAATTTTAATATATACAAATCCTTTTAGGCGACTTTAGTCGCAAGTGAATCTACCGGCTTCAGCCGATAGATTCAGTTTTTCTTTTTCTGATCCGATTATTAAAATAATTTGAGCTCTGATGTTATCAGGGTTCTTATTATTTTATGGATTTTATATCATCTAAATTAAGATAGGACTATTCCGCAACTGTTTTTAGTTGTCGAATAATTTTACCAATGAAAAAATACAATATAGTCTTCCCTGCAGTTGGGTGGAAGAGTTTTTTGTTGCGGACGAGCTTGCCGATGAGTATGTAATGCTCGAGAAAAAAGATAAAGCCTCAAGAAGCAGGGATAGAAAACGCCATGATAAATCTTTTGATGAAGCGATACATAGCGTACGTCCGACAAAATCCATAGAAGATCAAATGATTCATGATTTAGACAGCGATAAGTTATATAAAATATTATCAGTTCTTCGTCTTAAGGACAGAGAATTGTTTAAGCTACATTATATTGAACTCGTTTCTATGACAAAAATAGCAAAAATCCAAGGAGTAACAAAGAGCGCGATAAGTCATAAATTATGCCGAATAAGAAAAAGAATCATCGAGTTATGGCAGAAATCCTAAACATTTGCAATTCTCACGGCTTGTATATGTAAGGGCATATACAAGCTAAATTTTTTTGCTCTTACGAAGGAGTAAAAAAATGAAAACAATGCAGACGATTCGTGAGGATTTAAGAGAGATCCGGTATTACTATGCAAAGCAGAAAATGTTCGATAATGCTTCAAAAACTATTGTTACTTGCTCGGTTGCGGAAAAGGTGAGTAGATATAATCAGGTGGTTAAGTATGCTCCGGCTAGGTTATTCGACTTATACATATCGCTCTATGTTCAAAACAATACGCAGGAAGCTTTAGCTTTTGACTGGAATTTTTCAACAGCATATATCAAGCAGCTGAATAAAAAGTTATGCGAGTTTTTATATGAAAAAATGTTTGTAGATTGATATTATTTTATTAATAATTACAACAAAATACTTTCCGTTTTAGGAGCATCTTTCGTTATAAAATTAAGTGTTAATAGGATGCGATTATCTGTTATGCGGATGAGCAGGCAATATATTTTGTCTTGGCGAAAAACTACTGTTTTCGCTTTTGCCCGTGTCCGCGCAGTATGCGACGCACGGGCAAAACGAATGCCGCAAACGTTAATTAACGAGGTTATTGAGTATTGAAAAACGGTTCAAAAGCATTGCAATGGCGGCCAATGTTTGAAAGTTGTGAGAATGGTTGGCTGAAACTCAAAACGTCTCTTATGACCGTTCTAAAGGCTTATTTTCAAGGTAATATAAAAGCTTCCGGATTTCAATAAAAAAAAGCTTCTAATAAACGCAAAAAACAGAATAACAAAGACGAAAAGCGGAAACCCGCCCCAAGCGGTTTAGCGGGGCGGTCCCGCTTCGTTTATGTTCTGTTTTTCATTATAGAATTTGTTATATTTTTGTTGTGTGCTCAAGCAAATTTTGTGCTGCTACAGCATGTGCTAATATCGGTAATTGCCCGTAACTGACTTATTTACTTAAAGTACCTGAAATATCACTCAATTATATTTATTTTGTAACTCTATAGTCACTCGTAATTAAAAATTCAATAGGATATAATTTAGGTGTTATCAAGCGGTGCGGTGGCGGGGAGCGTTGCGCAGCAGCCCCCGGCACCGCACCGCCGATTAATTACATTAAGATATTAATTATTTGCATTGCCGTCCCCACCTATATAGCTACGTCTATATAGGTGGGGGACAAGGGACAAACATTATATTTTATAGGAGGTTGACAATATGAATTATTCAAAACAGCGTGCTACATGGTGGTGCGGAACTTGCTATCATGAAGAACAGTTAAACACAATGATAAGCGTAACGGATATAAAAAACTATGCTTGGATACTACACAATAAAGATACCGACTCGGAAACCGGTGAGTTGAAAAAGCCGCATTACCATTTTCTTATACAGCTTTACGCTAAACAGCGCGGCTCATGGTTTAAGCAGTTTTCTTCCGACGATCTAGGTGATGTGTTGCATAGGGCTTGTTATTGCCCGGAAGGCGCTTATGATTATCTTACACATTCCACAAAAGCGGCAATAGCTGAAGGAAAGTATATTTATGACGCGTCAGAACTCCATAGTACATTGACTGAATTTGAAGCCGATGAAGATGATAAGAAGAAAATTGAACTTTCAAAGCTGCGCGAGCTAGTATTAGACAAGAAGATGCCGCCGAACGAGCTTATATTCAATTATGAACTGACGGCAGGGCAGATTCACTTAGCAGATCGTTTATATTCCGAGTGTATGGCAAAAGAGCTTAAAATAGTTATGCGCAAAGATATTAAGTGTCATTACTATTACGGCAAGCCCAGAAGCGGTAAAACGTCTTATGTTTATGATAAACACTCTCCGGACGAATTTTACAGGGTAACAAACTATAAACATCCGTTTGACAATTATGCTTACCAAAAGATTCTTGTTCTTGACGAGTACGACAGCCAATTAGATATAGAATACATGAACAACATTTTAGATATCTATCCTTGTGAACTGTCTTGCCGATTCTTTAATAAATGGGCTGCGTGGCATACGGTGTATGTAATTTCGAATATACACATAAATGATCAGTATCGCGGGCAAGCCGATGAAAAGCGCAAAGCCTTTCAAAGCCGTTTTCATGAGATCAGATGCTTTAATAAAGCCGAGCTTAGGCCGCTCGCCAAAGAGGAAGCTGAACAGCTTAATTTTTAAAGTAAAGCTTAATCTATGAGTATAAAAAAAGGGAAAGCCGTTGTTATACGACTCTCCCTGTAATGACAGATATTCATTTTAATTATTTATCAAAAATATGCCGGTGAAAGTTTTTCAAAGTATTTTTTGCGTACCTGATTCATTCTGCGCCACACGGTTGTATTATTTACCTCAAGTATTCTTGCCGTTTCAACAAAAGAAAGACCGCTCATATAGCAAGACAGAGTTTCTTCCTGTCCGGTAGTAAGTTCCATTTTCGTTATCATTTTATCCGCTACGGTGTAATCCGATAAAGCTTCATTTCCAGTCGGTGCAACAGGTTCGTCACACTCTTTCAGATCGTCGATGCAAATATTAGTATAAATTCTGATACGCTCTTTAAATATGTAATTGCCTATAGCACTGTAGCAAGCATACCGTATACTTTTAGCTTTACCGTTTCTGTAATATTCCGAGTCATCACTTAAACTCATGCCGATATATCCGCATAAAAAGCATATCGCTGTCTGAGCTATATCGTAACCATCAGATAACGGTCTGTTGATGTCTCCGGCACGGTTCAAGTCCCGTATCAAGCCGTAATACAAATCGTCCAACGCTCTGCCTGAATAGCGCATAATGATCTTTAGTGTACTGAAAGCCAACAGTTCACCTAAATGCTTCACCTTGTCGATAGTGATTATTTCATCGACTTCCTTTTGATACACCTGCTTTCTTTCTTCTTTCATTTGTTTATTCCTCCGAATTTATTTCGCCTTTTGGCAAAGGGAAAACATCAGAGGGAGCAGCCGTTGTCAACGCTTAACTATAAAATGGAATACCTTTAAGGAAAAAATATTGCATTGTATTAAGGCAATAAATAAAAAAGTAGTAGAGCCGTAATTAAACTCTACTATTTTTATTTACTATAAATTTTCAGCGACATTTTTTCCCGTTGACAGCGGATGATCCATCTGATACCCTTTGAACCCAAAAGGCAAATCAAATTCGGAGATACTGCGCAATATTATTGACAAATTATAGAATTTTGACAAAACACTTGCAAATGTATGTTATTTGTGATACAATTAGCATAGAATAATAGTGGAGGTAATGAAAATGGCAAAGACAGATACAATGTATATGAGAATCGATCCAAAGTTGAAGAGTGATGCCGAGGCTATTTTATCAAGACTTGGTCTAACGTCTAACGATGCAATCAATGTTTTTCTTAATCAGGTGGTTCTACAGCGCGGCTTGCCTTTTGAAATAAAAATGCCGCCAATGACCAAGGCGGAAGCTGAGGCCATATTCTTTGATAAAATCAAGGAAGCAGAAGAATCGTTTGCAACTGAGCCGAGTATGACGATCGATGAATTAGAAGCAAAGCTGGGAGTATAGGAGTGAAGTATACATTAGAAATACCGCAGATTGTTTATCGTGATATCGCACAAATAGAAACGTACATTGCATTAGATAAGCCAAGCGCGGCGAAGAAAGTCGTTAAGAGGATAACAACGGCTATTAGAAAACTGCCTGAAAATCCGTATATATCTTTTGAACTTAGTAAAAAATTTGGTGTAGATACGGACTTGCTTGGTCGCCTCGTAAAACCCTACATAGTTATTCATGACGTTAAAAAGACAAAAATTAAAGTTTATCGTGTTTTTGATTGTAGAAGCGACTATTTATCAGCACTTGGTTTGGCAAATGAAATGAATGATATTGATGACGAATAAATGAAAAATGATTGATTTTTACGAAAACGCACTCATAAAAGGGTGTGTTTTTGTATATAAATAGAGGATGTTAACGGAGTAATTATTTTATATATGGGTGAATTTTATTTGCGTCTAACATTAATTTTTTGTGTTTGCTCGAAACTCCGGTTGTGGTTCAGCAGCTTTCAGATCAAAAAGCATGATGCGTTCTTCGGAAAAGAAAGTGCCGTTGACTTTATAACGAACTTCCGGATCCCAATCTGAGGCAAGGTTTCGCACGATACTTCTCAGCGTGTTTGAATTAAGACTTACACCGGATTTTTGATCATTCTTGGCTTTTGCGAATTTGTAAGCTTTGTCGCTGTCTTGTCTGCATGCTTGTATCGCAAAAATTTTTTCCGAGCGGTCCATCATGATTTTCACATACTGAGGATAGCCTAAATCCTCGACGGTACGCCTTGAAAAAGTCAATCCGGTCAGGTTTACATAAAGCTCTGCGGCACCTTGAACGGATAAATCGATTGTCTCAAAATTCAAGTCTTTTAAATTGTAATTCATATTTTTTCTCCTGTTTATTATAATTTTTTAAATATTTCGGTAACATCCGCCGGACTCCATTTAGGATCGATAACTATAAAACCTTTAAGTGTGCCGTTTTTAACATGTGTTAAATACAATCTTTGCGTAAAGCCTGACAGCGACTTTGACCCGCCTTTTTTGCGTAGCACCTTTCGTTGGGCTTGAGTCCAACGTTCACGCGGGATAATCGGAATATGAGAGTTTTTAATATAATATTGTGCTAATTGACCTGTGTTTCGCTTGGATTTATGTGAAAAGCAATCTACAGTATAGGTTTTTTGCATTAGGCAATCGCCGCAATATTTTTCATTTCGTAAGATGCCGGTCACGGCTTGGGATCGCCACGTATTGTTGCCCATTACGGTCGGTATGCGTGCTTCGGTTAATTTATGAGCTATTTCGCTCGGACTGAAATCTTCTAAATAAGAATCATAAATATAGCGTATGATTTCGGCTTCCTCCGGCACTATAAAGACTTTTCCGAAGCGGTCTTTATCGTATCCCAAAAGATTATGTGTGGAAAGCCTTACGATACCTTTTTTTGCCCGAGCGATAAATGCCCATTTGATGGATTCGCTTTTCTTAATGGATTCTTCTTGCGCGATAAGACTTAAAACGCCCAGAGTAAATTCATTTTTACTATCCAAGGTATTGAGATTTTCGGTTTCGAAATATACTCCGACAGGCGGATCACATTCTTTCAACTCACGAATAACGGCTAAACAATCACGGGTATTGCGCGCAAAACGACTGACGCTTTTTGTAATAATCAAGTCGATTTTTCTGGCATGGCAGTCATTTATCATTTGCTGAAATCCTATACGGTTTTTAATAGATGTGCCGGATATACCTTCATCGGAATAAATTGAGACCAACTCCCACAATGGATTATTTTTTATGTATTCGAGATAGTATTGGCATTGCAATTCAAAGCTGCCGGCTTGCGCTTCCTCAAGAGTACTGACACGGCAATATGCGGCTGTTTTAATAAGCGGGGGTTTTTCAGCTTGTTTGCTGGTTTTAGGCGGGATGAATATAACCTCTGCGTCTGCTGAATATCCGGCACGGATCCGCTCCTTTTCAGCATTCCTAAGACTTTGGTTTTTCTCGGTCTTTTTCCATTTTTTTATTTTGCCTTTTTCAAGGTTTTTAGTTATAAATAGCGCTCCTTTAATTTATTATTTTTATAAGTATCTAATTTATATAAAAGCTTGTCAATATTCTAATCAATATAAAAAACGTGATTTGACGGATTTGCGCAAAATTGTTGTTGCAGCCTTTATTTTGTTATAGACTTCAAGTATTAATGTCAGGTAAAGTGCGATTTGAAGATATAGCAAAGCTTATAGTGTTTAATAAATCCGAAGTGATTGATTGGTTTTGCTCGGAGGCTGAGTTTCGCTATTTCATAGAGAAACTCATAGGCGCAGGGTTGATACGGCGTGTCCGACGTGATATGTATGCGATTATCGATTCTGTTTCCGGAAAAATATATGCGGATAGTTTTATGATAGCATCAAAAATAAGCGCCGGAGCATATATGATTATGCACAGCGCATTAGCGTATCATTATTTTGATTTAGCAGAAAAACATTCACCTGTAACAGTTGCAGATGATAAAAAGTTTAGATCTTTTATATTTGACGGAATTAAGTACAGTTACATAAAAAGCCCGATTTGTGGTTTTGTTGATAAAATAGATAATGGTGCGATTTCGGTAACAAGCAAAGAACGGACAATAATTGATTGTATAGCATGTATGAATCGTCTTGGTGGCGTGCAAAGGCTTTTCGGTATTCTCTGCACCTTGCCGTTCTTAGATGAAAAACAACTGACAGACTGCTTGACTGAATACAGTCGGAAAGGGCTTTATAAAAAGGCGGGATATTTATTTTGGTATTTCCAAAAACGTTTGAACTTGTCGGACGCTTTTTTTGATTTTTGCAAAGAGCATATGAATAAAAGCGTTATTGAATATCTTACGATAGAATATCGTCCAAAAAGTGTGCTGCAAAAAGAATGGGCATTGATGGCTCCGTCATATGTTGATTTGCTTGACGGTATTAAATGATGAAAAAAAGAGTGTCTTTTATTTTAACATTATATCTTGTGTCTCATTTATGAAAAACACTACATATTGTATATTATACACCAATAAATAATGGCTTAATAGAACTGCATCCACAGGCGCAACGGGAGCAACAGGCGCAACCGGGGCAACAGGAGCAACCGGGGCAACAGGAGCAACCGGGGCAACAGGAGCAACCGGGACAGACGGAGTAGACGGCGCAACCGGAGCAACAGGAGCCACAGGAGCCACAGGCGCAGTCATTTATCCACAACTTAAAAAACAGAAAAAATAATAGTAAAAATAGTGAAAAAAGCTCCATTGATATAGCTTTTGGCGATATGTAAAAAAGGTTAGGCTGAAAAAACTGCAGATTATGAAAAAAACGGCCTGATTTTTTATAAGTATTATATAATAAAATAAATATTATGGGATTTGATAACGCACTAATAACTTGAAAGAGGAGAGCCAAATGAAAAAAAGCGCGTCCATACTTTTAATAGCCTTTATTATCTGCATTTCAATTTCCGGACTTATAGCTTGCAGAAAAACTAATGATAAGTATGAGCTTTTACCTTCCAATAATGCGACATTATCTTATAATAGCTATGACGTAACTTTTAACGCGCTTAAAGACGGAAGAAAGATTTCCGGATTCGCGCTCGTGCCAAAGGACTATCAGGGCACTCTGCCCGCAATAATTTTAAGCCACGGTTATTCTGCAATAGGTCAGCATTTGATTTATAAAGCGCGTTCTTTTGCGGAGTTGGGATTTGCAAGCTTTGTTTATGATTTTTGCGGCGGATCGGACCATTCTAAAAGTGACGGAAAAATGAGTGAAATGACGATCGATACGGAAAAAGACGATCTGAATGAAATATTAAAATGTGTAAAACGCAAAAAAAATATAAATAAAATATTTTTGTACGGAGAAAGTCAAGGCGGTTTGATCTCAACGCTTTTAGCTTCTGACAGGCCGAAAGAAATTGCGGGAATGATTTTGTTATATCCTGCGTTTAACGGCCCCGATGCGGCATACAGATATTATGAAACAGGTAATCATATTTTAAACGCGAGTACGGCTTATATTGAAAATGCCTATTCTTATTATGGAAAAATGAATGAAATTTTTGAAAAGTGTACAGTAAAAACACTTATCTTCCACGGAGACCAGGATGAGCTGGTCAGCATCGATTATTCCACCCATGCGGTCACAAGGTTTCCCGATGCGGAACTCGTAATGTTTTCCGGATCCGGGCATGGGTTTGGAAGAGAACAAACTGAAGAACTGTTACAACGTTCCGAAAGCTTTCTATCGGCTCTTTTGTAAAAAAATTTTAGGGCATAAGGGGCTGTAAAATATTCCATATGACTATAAACGGCATCTTTTAGGCTATAAAACGTCTTCTTTTCTTGTCGATAGCTATGCCCAGCCGCAAAACAAGCCATTTTCTATTTCTAAAATTTGCTCGTATATAGTCTATCATAAGATTTTCAGAGGTAATAGGAATATGCTGTATAAATAAACTTTACGTTATCATGAAAAAACCCCGCTTTCAAAGCGGGAACGGTTCGCTAGGCTCTTTTTTAAATTATTAGCGATATCTCTCATTAAGCTAAAAATATCAATAATAGCCTTTTGATCAAGAAGCATTCATAAGAGGTGAGTGAGTTCATTGCTTGAGAGAAATGCGACCGCCATTAGTTATAAATCCTGTAGCCATCATTTTTTATGAACGACTGGCAAAGAGAACGGACTCAGGGCTTTGGACTGAATGGTAAACCTTTGCATTTCCTTAAAGTAAGATTTATAAATGGAAGTATTGCAGCAAAATTAATTCGTATAACTTTTGCCATTATTTTTTTTAATTTATAAATTATTTATTTTCAATTCTAAGATTTTGTGTCAATTCAAACAAAAATATAAGGTTGCGTTCAAAAAATGCAAGAATAAGCGAAGATGCTTGAAAAAAAAATATAGTATGTCATAATTATTTTAAGTAAAATGTATAAATGCCTTAGTGTCAATATTTGTTTGAGAATCAATGAAGCAGGAACTAAGTATGTTAAAAATAGTAAAACTTAAAACTGAAAATTTGAAGTCTGAGTGTATTACCGATAATCCTGCGCCGGTTTTTTCTTTTTCGCTGGAGAGCGATAAGAATAACGTAACGCTCGACAGGGCGGAGGTCACGGTAAACGGATGGTCGAAAATCGTTAAAAATCAGCTCGGAATCAAGTATGGCGGGCCGGCTTTAAAGCCGTTTTCCGTTTACAGCGTTAGTGTTACGGCGTTTGATACTGCGGGCGAAAAAGCGTCGGCGTCTATGACGTTTGAAACCGGAAGGCTCAACACCGGATGGACGGGGAAATGGATCACGGACGGGTCTTATAAGTTTAAAGAGAAGAAAGCATCGCCAAAACCGATGACTTTTAAGAAAGAAATTACTTTGAAAAAAGAGGTCAGGAGCGCGAGGCTTTACTCTACGGCCCTTGGCATCTATGAATTTGAAATCAACGGTAAAAAAGCGGGCAGAGATTATTTCGCGCCCGGATTTACCTCATATAAAAATCAACTTCAATATCAGGTTTACGATATTACTGCATTGCTTGAGAAAAAATCTGAGCTTGTTGCAGTCGTTGCGGGAGGCTGGGCGGCGGGCAAATTTACGCACTGCTTAAGAAACCGCATATTCGTCCCGCGGCAATCGTTTTTATGCGAGCTGAGGATCGAATATGCGGACGACTCTGAAGAAGTTATCGGCTCCGATGAAAGCTGGCTTGTAACAAGGAACGGCAAATTTAAGGAATGTGATTTTTACGACGGTGAGGTTTATGACGCCTGCGCCGACTTAAAAACCGCGGATTTTAAACCCGCGTCAATAGAAAAACTGAAAATAGACCCGCAGATAATCGCCGCATACGGCGCGCCTGTGCGGGCTCATGAGCAAATGGTTCCTGTGCTTTTAAGCAAGGAAAACGGCGCTCTTATTTTTGATTTTAAGCAGAATTTTGCGGGCGTTATAAACGCCGTTATCAAAAACTCTGAAAAAGGCAAAACGATAGTTTTCAGGCACGCGGAGATATTGAAGGACGGAAAGCTGTTCACAGAGCCGCTCCGCACCGCAAAGGCAACCGCCGTATATATTTGTTCGGGCAAGGAAACTGAAACGTATTCGCCCCGCTTCACTTATATGGGTTTCCGCTACGTTGAAGTGACCGGCATAGACGAAAAGGATCTGACGCTGTCGGCTTTCGCGCTTTATTCGGATTTGCCCTTAAACGGCACGTTTGAATGCTCAAACGATATGCTCAACAGGCTTCAAAGCAATATTGTCTGGAGCGCAAAATCCAACTTCATAGATATCCCAACCGATTGCCCGCAGCGCGACGAGCGTATGGGCTGGACGGGCGATATAGCGGTGTTTGCGCCTACCGCCTCGTACAACTTCGACACCAGCCGTTTTTATGAAAAGTGGCTTACCGACCTTCGCACAGACCAGAAAAAAACGGGCGGCGTGCCCGTCACTATCCCGCACGTGGTTTTCAAGTCGAATCTCGAGTCGGTATTTACTATGGCGATCGACCATTGGGGCGACAGCTGTATTTTAGTCCCTTACGCCGAATATTTGGCGCGCGGCGACGTGTCGATATTAGAAAAGTCATATTTTTCAATGAAACGTTATTTAAAGGCGTGTAAATTCTGGGCAGGGCTGTTTTCAGTCGGAAAACGGCGCAGGATTTGGAAAATGGGGCACCACTACGGCGACTGGTGCGCTCCGGGCATAGGCTTGTTCGGCTGGATGGGGCGCGGCAAATGGACGGCTACAGCGGCTTTTGCAAATTCCACCCGCATTGTTGCCGATATCGCCGAAATTTTAGGGCAAAAAGAGGACGCCGCGTATTACAGAAAACTGAACTGGGAAATCTGCCGGGCATATTCGTCGGTTTTGACGGATAAAAAAGGCAAGCTTAAAAAAGAGTTCCAGACGGCGTACGTCATGCCGCTGCATTACGGGGTTTTTAAGGGAGAGGAGAAAGCGGCGGCGGCGGCGAATTTAAAACGCCTTATTGAAAAGAATAACTACAATATAGGTACGGGTTTTTCCGGCACGCCTTATGTGCTTTTCGCGCTTGCCGACAACGGTTATATTGAGGACGCGTATAAAATGCTTCTCAACGACACCTGTCCGTCGTGGCTGCACGAGGTCAAGGTCGGCGGCACTACTATCTGGGAACGCTGGGACGCTATCAAGGATTCCGGGATAGGCAACTTAGGCAAAACCGACGGAACTCACGGTATGGTTTCGTTCAATCATTACGCAAACGGCGCGGTCGGCGATTTTATGTATAAGCGCATAGGCGGCATCGAGCCTTTAAAGGCGGGTTATTCGGCTTTTAAGATCCAGCCCGTCATAGGCGGGGGAATAACCTTTGTAAAGGCGAGCGTCGGCACACCGTACGGAACGATCGTTTCGGACTGGAAAATTGAGGACGGCAGCTTTAAAATAGACGTCAGCGTTCCCGTATGTACGGAATGCACGCTCAAAATGCCGGACGGAACGGAGCATAAAACAGGCAGCGGCAATTACAGTTTTTGTTGCGATTTAAGGAAAAACTGATTAATACAGCGTTTCCTTATAGTAAAAGTTTGGAGGAGTTATGGCAAAAAATTCTCAAAGTGCCGGAATGCTAAGCGGCGCGCTGTTTAAAAGCCGGATAAATTCGGCTAACGTCAAGCCCAAAGAGGCGCTGCTCGGCTACTTTATCGGCCCGTTTTTCGCGTTCATATCCAATGCGGTTTTCGGTTCGTACATCAACCGTTATTATTCCGACGTTTTAGGCTGGACAAATCAGAGTCAGTTCGGATTTTTCTCAATACTGCTCCCGCTGATTTCTATAGTGTTCGTTATAATGGGCAACCTGCTTGTAGGGCGGCTTATAGACAAAACGCGCTCCTCTCAGGGAAAAGCGCGTCCGTATATGCTTTTATCGGCTCCGCTTGTCGCTATAGCGGTCGCGCTGCTGTTTTTAGCGCCTACGTCGAATAAAGCTTTGCTTATGGTCTGGATCTGCATCTCGTATAACCTCTATTATGCCGTAGCTTATCCGTTTTTCTACACGAGCCACAGCTCGATGGTCGGTCTATCCACGCGAAACTCCAAGCATAGGGGCATTTTGTCGACGTTTTCAAACGCGTCCGGCGTCGCGGCGGTAGGAATCGTTGCAAGTATGATCATCCCCACTTTCCTTCAAAACCTTTTATTCGTCACAAACGAAGTAACCGCGGCGTCGGGCGAAGTCACAAAAGTGATTGACGCAGTTGCAAGCTACAATAACTGGCGCATATTTATGATCGCGCTTTGCGTAATAACGTTTTTAGGGATAGTATTTGAATATTATTTCACGCGTGAGCGCATCACCGAAGAAAACGTCAAGCTCAACATCAAGGAAGAGAAGATCCCGATGATGAAGCAGCTTAAAGCCGTCGTTTCAAACAAGTATTGGTGGTTCATAATCCTTTATTTCTTTATTTTCCAGCTCGGCGGTCTAATAAAAAACGGCTCGATGAGCTATTACTGCGACTATGTTTTAGAGGGTAAGCTCTCCGGCGGGCAGGCGATGGGGCTCTTAGGGCTTGTCGGCGGTATACCTACGGCTATCGGTATGGTGCTGGCGTGGCCGCTTGCAAATAAACTCGGCAAGCAAAGGTCCGTAGTTATAGGAATGCTTATAAGCGTCGCGGGCGGGCTACTCAGCTTTGTAAACGTACACAGCTTTGTATGGGTCTGCGCGGGCGTGGTTTTAAAGGGCGTCGGTTCGATACCCGCTATGTACGTCACTTTAGCTCTTTTATCCGACGTTTTAGACCATTTAGAGGCTAAAAACGGATTCAGGAGCGACGGCTTTACAATGTCGGTATACGGCTCTATTATGGTAGGGCTGACGGGGCTTTCGATGGCGTTTATAAACTTCCTGCTTTTAAACAGCAATTACGACGCATCCTCCGGCGTGAATTCCTCCGTTCAGACGACCTTTGTAATATGCTATCTTGTAGTCGAGCTTGTATGCTACGCGCTTATAGCAGTACTTATGATATTCCTTAACGTGGAAAAGTTTACGAAAAAGGATCAGGAAACAATACTTGAAAATCAAAACGCGGCGGTGCTGGCTCAGGGCGGCGAATGGATAGAACCGGCGGAAAGACTGAAACGCGAACAGGAACAGTTTGATTTTGAGGCCGAAGAGGCGCGTAAAAACGAGCTGAAAGCATATTGCGAAAAGAAAGGATTGTCTTTTGAAGCGGAAGAAGCCAAGCATCAGCAAAAAATTGCAAACGCTCAATTAAAAAAAGAGAAAAAACTTGAGAATAAGAAAAAATAATTTTAAAATCGATATTGACATTTTACGTGCCTTAATGTAATATTAAAATACAATAATGATGAGGCCGTAAAAATGATAAATGTCGCAATAGTCGAAGATAACATTTCAGCCGCAAAGGCGCTTGAAGACTGTGTGAAAACGTATCAGGCGTCTTTTGGCGAGCAGTTCAACATCATTCATTTTCCCGACGCGATTTCTTTTTTAACGAACTACCGGCCTATTTACGATATCGTATTTATGGATATCGAAATGCCTAATTTAGACGGCCTTGAGGCTTCGTACAAGCTGCGTAAATTCGACAATAAAGCTATATTGATTTTTGTTACTAATATGGCGCAGTTTGCCGTCAAAGGCTATGAAGTGGACGCTTTGGATTTTATAGTGAAACCGGTGAGCTATCAGAATTTTTATTTAAAGCTTAAAAAGGCGATCGATATTATAAAGTCGAATCAGGACGTTGAGCTTGTAGTAAACCAGCAAAGCGGAATGATCCGGCTTTCGAGCAAGGAAATTTACTATGTCGAAGTGTCGGGGCATAAGCTTATATATCACACCGCTGCCGAAACCGTCAGCGGGTACGGCGCGCTCTCGGAATTAGAGGTCAAGCTGAAAAAATTCTGTTTTATGCGATGCAACAGCTGTTACCTTGTCAATCCCAAATACATATCGAGCGTGCAGAATTACACCGTGTATATGCGTAACGGCGACGAATTACAGATCAGCCATCCGAAAAAAAAGGCGTTTATGACGGAGCTTGCGGACTGGCTCGGACAGGGTAATTCGATATGAGCCAAATAGTTGATTTTTTCAGGCAGCACGGCTTTGTTTTTGAAATAATCATATCAAATTTTATATATGCGGTCCATTTAAAAAGGCGGAACCTTTTCCCGCTGCGCCTGGGCGCGGGGATTGCTTTGCTGTTCCTGATCAAAATACTCTGGAGTCTTCTGCCCGATCACCATCAAAGCTGGAATATTATTTTATACACCACTTTATTTTTACTTGGTATGTTTTTACTGCGCTTTTGTTTTGAGGTTTCGATGACAAGAGCGTTATTTTGCTCTATCGGCGCGTACGCCACGCAGCATTTCGCGTTCAGGCTGTCTATGCTTTTGCAGCTTGCCTCAAAAAGCCTTGAGATAAACATAAGGGGCATAGACGAAATGATCTACGCCGCGGTTTCGGCGGCGGTATACATCACTTTCTATTTTGCTTTTGCGCGCACGATACAAAAAAACGAGGACGATTTTTTTCAAAATCGCGAGGTGATCGTTTTGTGTATCGCGCTGCTGCTGTTTACGACAACGTTTGAGGCGTTCATCGAGATATCGTCGGTCGGCACATATCTGATTTTGGCCGCCTACGATTTTATGTGCTGTTTTTTCACTCTCTACACACAAAAGGGCATATTTAAAAGCGGTAAGAGGGAACATGAATTCAAGATGATGGAACAGATATGGCACATGCAGAAAAAGCAGTATGAGCTTTCTAAAGAAAATATCGACCTTATAAACATAAAATGCCACGACCTAAAGCATCAGCTCTCGCTGCTCGGCAACCGTATCAGCGCGGAAGAGATCGCGGAACTGGACAGAATAATCACTATCTACGACCAGTCCGTTAAAACGGGGAACGAGATACTCGACGTGGTTTTGGCGGAAAAAAGCCTTTATTGCGAAAATTATAATATCAAGCTCAACTGCATAGCGGACGGCAAAAGCCTGAATTTTATGCGTCAGTCCGATTTATATTCGCTGCTTGGAAACGCTATCGACAACGCTATCGAGGCTGTAAAAAAATTTGATAACAAAGATAAGAGGATCATATCTTTAACAATAAAAGAAACTATGGGAATGGTTTCAATGCATTTTGAAAACTATTTTTCCGGCGACCTCTCTTTTGGCAACGAGCTGCCTCTCACAACTAAGGAAGACACGCGCTACCACGGTTTTGGAATGAAAAGCATGAAATTGATCACCGAAAAGTACAACGGCACGATGTCTGTTAAAACAGACGGAGACGTTTTTAACCTGAATCTGCTGTTTCCTATACAGCCGCCCGAAGGATATGCCGGATAAAAGCAAGGTTAGGAAATAAGACTTGAAAAAGCTAAAACTTTTGGTATGCTGTAATTGGAACTCTGTGTCGTTAAACTTTAGTTGGCACAGAGTACTGGGCAATATTTTAGTTTTTTTAGGTGTGTTATGATAAAACAACAGTTTAATGATGATTGGATATTCTATAAGGCGCAAAACCCAGATAAACGTTTAAGCGTTTGTCTGCCTCATGACGCGATGTTTTTGGAAAAGCGCGTACATGGCTGCGCGGGCGGCGTAAACTCTGGCTGGTATGAGTCGGACGATTATTTTTACGAAAAAACGTTCGTTCTAGACGGCGGTTTTGCAAACAAAGAGATTTTTTTTGAGTTTGAGGGCGTTTACCATGACGCCGAAATCTACATAAACGGTCAAAAAGCGGCATACAGGCCGTACGGGTTTACTAATTTTTTTGTGGAAGCGACCAAATTTTTGGATTTTACCGGCGAAAACCATATAAAGGTTTTTGCAAAAAACAGCGACCAGCCAAATTGCCGCTGGTACAGCGGAGCCGGGATATACAGAAATGTTAACCTTTACGCTTTGCCGGAGCGGCATATTAAGCTGAACGGCTTAAAAATCACAACGCTCGATTATAAAGCGCGTAAAATTAAAATCGAGGCCGAAACAAACTGCGAGGGCACGCTTACGCTTGAAATACTCGGAGAGGGGGAGCTTATCCATACTTGTCAAATTCAGTCAAGCGGCTTAGCGGCCGCCCAATTGTCGCTGCCGGAGCTTAAACTGTGGGATACTGATTCGCCAGTTTTATATACGTGCAGGGCAACTTTTTTCGACGACGTTTATGAGGTGCGGTTCGGCGTGCGCGGCATAAGCTGCGATACTGCAAACGGGTTTTGCCTGAACGGAAAAAGAGTCATTTTAAAGGGCGCGTGCATCCACGCAGATAACGGCCTTTTAGGCGCGGCATCCTATAAGGCGGCTGAAAAAAGAAAGGCGCGGATATTAAAAGAGAACGGTTTTAACGCCGTCCGGGCGGCGCACAACCCCGCCTCGAAGGATTTTCTCGATGCGTGCGATGAGCTGGGGCTTTTAGTTATGGACGAATACACCGATATGTGGTTTATGCATAAAACTAAATTCGACTACGCCTCTTCCATTATGGAATGGTGGAAAAAGGACCTGAAGGACCTTGTAGATAAAGACTATAACCACCCAAGCGTTATAATGTATTCCGTCGGCAACGAGGTCGGCGAATCGGCGCGTAAAGAGGGCGTTGAATTCTGCGGCAAAATGGTAGATTTTTTACATAAGCTCGATAACCGCCCCGTAACCTGCGGCATAAATATATTTTTCAATTTTTTAAGCTCGCTCGGCATGGGCGTTTATTCCGATAAAAAGGCCGAAAAGAACAAGCAGGTGGGCAGCGCGTTTTTTAATTACCTTGCCGGTATTTTCGGCGACGATTTTATGAAATTCGGAGCCACTTTGCGCGGCAGCGACAGAAAGACTAAAGACGTTTTCTCCGTTTTGGACGTGGCAGGCTACAACTACGGTATTTTGCGTTATAAGAAGGACGTTAAAAAATATCCGGACAGAGTGATAGTCGGCAGCGAAACGTTCTGCCGGGACGCGGCGAAATTTTATGATTTTGCTAAAGTTAACCCCGCGGTAATAGGCGATTTTGTCTGGGCGGGTATGGACTATTTGGGAGAGGTCGGTATAGGCGCGTGGGAAAGCCTTGACTATGCGGCTGATTTTAAGCACGTTGCCGGCTGGATAAGCGCGGGTTCGGGGCGTATCGACCTGACGGGAAAAAGGCTCGGCGAAATGAGCTATATGCGCGTCGCGTACGGTATCGACGATATCGGCCTTGCAGTCAAGCCTGTAAGTAAAGTCAAAAAGAGGTATTCGCCGTCTGCGTGGAAAATGACGAACGCGCAGGAATCATGGTCTTGGAACGGCTGCGAGGGCGCAAAAGCCGAGGTCGAGGCCTACTCGCGCGATTATAGAACCGAGCTTTTTATCAACGGTAAACCGGCAGGTAAAAAGCGGATGAACAAGAGCGGCAGGGTGAAATTTAAGGTCAGGTACCAAAGCGGTACGCTCACGCTGCGTTCCTACGATAAAGACGGAAACCTAAAGGCGGAAAAAAGCCTTGTATCTGCGGGCAAAGAAACCGTTTTAAATGTTTTTGCCGAAAACAATTCCGTAAGTTTAGATGAGGGTTTGTGCTATGTGCGTTTGCAGTTTACTGATAAAAGCAATATTGTAAAACCGCTTGAGCGCGCCGAGGTCAGGCTGGAAGTAAGCGGCGGTAAGCTGCTGGCGCTCGGTAACGCCTGCCCTTATAACTCAAGGGGATATATGACCGACACCACCGACACCTATTACGGCGAGGCCCTTGCTATAATCAAGCCGCAAAGAAAAGGAAATATAGAAATAAAGGCTTATTCAAAGCTTGGCAACGGAGTTTTGTCGGTAGAGGTATTGTAAATATAAGCGCTCGTTTGTGCAAAAATCTATAGGAAATAATTTTATGGATTATTTTGAAATAATAAACAAAATGACTCTGGAAGAAAAAGCCTCGATGTTGTCGGGGAAGGATTTTTGGCAGACTAAGAATATCGACAGGCTGAATATTCCGAGTATTTTTTTAGCCGACGGCCCTCACGGAATAAGGAAACAGGCGGAGGCGGCCGATCATTTAGGCTTAAATCCGAGTTTGAAGTCAACCTGTTTTCCCACCTCTGCCACAATGGCAAACAGCTGGGATACGGATTTAGCCGAAATAATGGGAACTGCGCTGGGAACCGAGGCCGCATATCAAAAGGTCAACGTGCTTTTAGGCCCGGGCGTAAATATCAAAAGGAATCCCCGCTGCGGCAGAAATTTTGAGTACTACAGCGAGGACCCGTATTTAACGGGCAAAATGTGTTCATCCTACATAAAAGGTATTCAATCGCAAGGGCCTGCCGCTTGCGTAAAGCATTTTGCCGCAAATAATCAGGAAGACCGCCGGATGGTCATAGATACTATCGTCGATGAGCGGGCGTACAGGGAAATTTATCTTACTGCGTTTGAAATGGCGGTAAAAGAGGGCGGCGTCAAGACGATAATGTCATCTTATAACCGCATAAACGGCGAGTACGCCAATGAAAATCCGCATTTGCTTGTGGATATTTTGCGTAACGAATGGAATTTCGACGGCGTAGTGGTGACGGACTGGGGCGGAAATAACGACAGAGTCGCCGCGCTTAAATGCGGTAACGAGCTGGAAATGCCCACGACCGGCGGCGAGACGAACAGAGATATAATCAATGCGGTAAAAAATGGGCAGATAGACGAAAAGCTGATCGATGAAAACTTAGAGCGTTTACTTAAACTTGTTTTTTCCACAACAAAAGCTTTAAAAGAAAACAGCGGCGGAATGGATATCGAAAAGCATCACCGTATCGCTCAAAACGCCGCCGAGTCAAGTATAGTACTGTTAAAAAACGATAATAATATCCTGCCGCTCAGTTTTAAAACGAAGGTCGCGGTTATAGGCGATTTTGCAAAAACGGCAAGGTATCAGGGCGCGGGGTCGTCGGTAGTAAATCCCGCAAGGCTGGATAATACTTTAGAGCAGCTTGAAAATTACGATTTTATTAAAACGGGCTATGAGCCGGGCTTTAAAAGATACGGTAAGAAAAATAAAGCTTTAATCAATAAGGCGTTAAAACTAGCCGATAAAGCCGAAGTAGTGCTGCTGTATATAGGGCTAGACGAAAATACCGAGACGGAGGGCTTAGACAGGCCCGATATAAAACTGCCGCAAAATCAGATAGACGTAATAACGGCTTTAAGAAAAAAGGGCAAAAAAATTGTTGCCGTTCTTTCCTGCGGAAGCGTTATAGAAACAGACTGGTTAAGTGACGTAGACGCGCTCATTTACGCGGGCCTTGGCGGGCAGGCCGTCGCACAGGCCGTCCTTGACGTCGTAACGGGACGAAACAACCCGTGCGGCAAATTGTCCGAAACGTTTCCCTTGCGCTACAGCGACTGCCCCTCGGCGAAAAATTTTCCCGGCGGCGACACAACGGTCGAATACCGCGAGAGTATTTTTGTGGGGTACCGTTATTACGATACGGCAAATATTCCCGTCAGGTTTGAGTTCGGATTCGGGCTTAGCTATACGACTTTTGAATACTCCGATCTGCGCGTTTCACAAAGCGGTGTGCGCTTTACTCTGAAAAATACCGGCAAGGAGCCGGGCGCGGAAATAGCGCAGCTTTATATCGGCGCAAGAAACAGTAAGGTGTTCCGGCCTAAAAAAGAATTGAAGGGCTTTGAAAAAGTCTTTTTGGAAGCGGGAGAAAGCAAAGAAGTTGATATACCGCTTGACGATTATACGTTTAGGTTTTATAATGTTGTAAGTAATTCGTGGGAAACCGAGCCGTGCGTTTACGATGTGATGATAGGCGCGTCGGTATCAGATATTAAGTTATCGGGCGAAATAGATAAAAGCCTGCAAAACGAGAGTTTCGTCCCGCCCTGCAACAAGGAGTTATTGCCCTCATATTTCAGCGGCAGAGCGGCTAACGTAGGCGCGGAAGAATTTATGACTCTTTATACAAAAGCTTTACCCGATCCAAAATATAAATTTATTAAGAAAAACCGTATTATTGTAGACGCAAACACAACCGTTAAAGCCTTGCGGTATTCAAAAGGCTGGGCCGGCAGGCTTTTTGCGCGTGCGCTCAGGTTTTCAGATAAGCTTTTAAGGCTTATCGGAAAAGCAAAAACCGCAAATATGCTGAATCTCGGCGTTTTCAATATGCCCATAAGAGGGCTCTCGCGCATGACGGGCGGTATGATCAGCTGGGGCCAGCTTGAAGGCCTTATAATAATGTTCAACGGTAAATTCTTTAAAGGCTTAAATAAGTTTTTTAAGGAAGGCAAAATCAAAAAGAAAAGGATCAAAGCCGAAAAAAGGGCGGCTAAATTCTAATCGTATTTTCCTTATAGCTCAAAAAAGAGCTGTGAAATCTTGAGCAAGGAGGCAAAATTATGGAAGAGAATAAAAAACCCAGAGTCGTTTTTCCTTTCGTCGAAGCGGGACTCGGCCATATTATGCCTATGAAAGCGATCGCCGACGCGTTCGAGAATAAGTATGGCGATAAGGCGGAGGTTGTCCGCACATATTTTTATCAGGATACAAAAGACCCGGATATGAAGTTTGTCGAAGACGAGCTTATCCGCGAAGTAAAGGCGCACAATAAGCATAAATGGTGGGGCAGCCTGCACTTTTTGCTTATGCGTTTATTCGGTACGCGCCTATCGATGAAAGTACTTATGGAAGTCAGGTATAAAAGAGGCTTTCAAAAATCAATGGACTACCTTGCCGGGCTTGATCCGGATCTGATAGTAAACACGCATTTTTCAACATTATATTGTTCCTGTAAAGCAAAAGCGCAAAAACACATTAAAGCTCAAGTTTTTGCTTATTGCCCCGATCCCGTCGTAGGCCTGCAATGGGATAACCGCGCCGACGTTATGGGGCTTTCAAGCGAGGCGGGAAAAAGGCGCGCTGCAAGAGGAATACATTTTAGTAAGAATAAGCTTGCGGTGGTCCCGTTCTTTATCCGCAAGGAAGTAGAAAGTATGGATAAAGGCAGAGCTTATTACAGGGAACAGTTAGGCCTGCCTAAAGATAATTTCACTATCCTTCTTGCCGACGGCGCGTACGGCGCGGGTAAATTGAAGGATACGGTGTACGAGCTGCTAAAATCCGGTCAAAGGATGACGGTTGTTGCCGTTTGCGGAAAGAATGAAACGCTTTATAAAGAATTTCAGTCAGTTGTGCCGCCGGAAAATATAACTTTCGTGCCGTACGGTTTTACGGATAAGGTCCTCACATTGGCCGCCTCCTGTGATCTGTTCATGGGTAAGGCGGGAGCGAGCAATCTGGCCGAGCCCGCGTATTTCGGCGCGCCCTCGATAGTGACGTTTTGCGCAACGCCTATTGAAAAATGGATTTGCCAGCACCATACGGCGATGGGCAACGCGGTAAAAGTCACTAACATTAAAAAGGCCGTTAAATTAGCCGAATCGTTTGCAAAAAATCCTGAGCGTATGTCGGCTTTGCAGGAAAATTGCGCCAAGCATCACCGAACCGACGGCGCGGAGCTTTTTGCCGATATCATCTGGCAGCGGCTGAAGGCAAAAGAAGAGAACAAATCTGAAATAGTCAATGGAAATGAGAGTAGCGACCTCATTGATCGGACGCAAAGAAATTATGTATAAATACGATTATTTAATAGTCGGCGCAGGGCTTTTCGGAAGCGTATGCGCGTATGAGCTTAAAAAATCCGGTAAAAAGGTTTTGGTTATAGATAAGCGCGGCCACATCGGCGGCAATTGCTATACGGAGAAAACAGAGGGAATAAACGTCCATAAATACGGCGCGCACATTTTCCATACGTCAAACAAGCAAATTTGGGATTATGTGAATCAGTTTGCCGAATTTAACAACTATATAAACTCCCCTGTCGCCGTTTATAAAGACGAACTCTACAACCTGCCGTTCAATATGAACACCTTTTCAAAAATGTGGAACATAAAAACCCCGCGGCAGGCCCGGGAAATCATAGAAAAGCAAAGAGCCGAAACAGGCGTCACAGACCCGAAAAACCTTGAAGAACAGGCGCTTTATTTAGTGGGCAGGGATATCTACGAAAAGCTTATAAAAGGTTATACTGAAAAGCAGTGGGGCAAGCAATGCAAGGATTTGCCCGCCGACATTATCAAGCGTCTGCCGCTGAGGTTTACCTACGACAATAATTATTTTAACGATCGTTTCCAAGGCATTCCCATCGGCGGTTACACTCAAATTTTTGAAAAACTGCTTGAGAATATAGAAGTTAAATTAAATTGCGACTATATTCAAAACCGCAAGGACTTAGAGCCGCTTGCCGGTAAAACTATTTACACCGGCACTATCGACGGGTTCTACGGCTATATTTTCGGTAAATTAGAATACCGTTCGCTGAGGTTTGAAACAAAAGTTTTAGATGAACAAAATTTTCAGGGTAACGCAGTCGTCAACTACACCGCCGCCGACGTCCCCTATACGCGCATAATAGAACACAAGCACTTTGAATTCGGCAATCAGGAGAAAACTGTTATAACAGAGGAATATCCCGCACAAAAAACTGACGGAAACGAGCCGTATTATCCGGTCAATAATGCAGAAAATAATTTATTATTCAGTAAATACTACGAATTGTCAAAGGCGGACAGTAACATTGTTTTCGGCGGCAGGCTAGGGCAGTACAGTTATCTGGATATGGATAAAACTATACTGTCTGCGCTAACGCTTGTAAGCCTGTTAGCATAACCTTTTTTTGCCACTATAGGTTTTACTTATAGCCCTAAGGCACCCCAAGAGAATTAGTAAGTTTCCCCGAATAAGCTGATTCTTTCCTTTTTATAATAGAGCAGTCCGATGGAAATCGGGCTGCTCTATTTCGGTGCGACGTCATTTTTTCTCACGCCCCGTCACATGATTTCCGTCAAAAATTCTATTCGCGGTTTTTTGAGAAAAAAAGCCATATAAAATATAAATTTTTATTATTGTTTTTATCCCGGCAATTTGATATAATGTTTGAAAAGGCAAAATTTAAGCCAAAAAGACATATTTTGGCAGGGGACGTTATGACCGGAAGAGAAAGAGTATTAAATGCTTTTTATAGAGTGAAGAGCGACCGCATTCCCACAGACTACAGCGGCAACGGCGTCATAGACGAAAAGCTGAGAAAGCATTTTAAAGCAAAAGACAATTACGAGCTGTTGGATTGTCTGGGAACGGATTTGAGGCCTTTATACGCGCCCTATAAGGGCAGGCTTTTATTTAAAGAAAAGCCGGGGCGCAACGTTGACCCGGTTTACGGTTTTTATGTAAGGTGGGTCGAAAATCAAAGCGGAGGATATTGGGATTTTTGTGATTATCCCCTAAAAAGTGCGGATGAGGAAATTATCCGCAATTTTCCCGTTCCCGATCCGGACGATTTTGATTATGACGCTGCCGGCAGCTTGCTTTCACGCTTTGAGGGAAGGGCGGTTTATGTGGGTAACGCGGGGCAGGCTGATATAATCAACAGTACCGGCCGCGTTATGGGAATGGAAGATACTCTTGTCAATCTGCAAATCGAGGATGAGGCAACGCTAAGCTATATTAAACGCAGATGCGATATGGAGCTGAAGGTCTTAGAACGTTTAATCGAAAAATACCGGGCTAAAGTCGATTTTTTGTGGATGGGCGAGGACTTAGGCACGCAGATCGCGCCGATGATAGGCCTTGAAATGTACAGGAAAGTCCTTAAGCCTTTTCATAAGCTTTATATCGACCTTGCAAAATCATATAATTTGCCCGTAATGATACATACTTGCGGTTCAAGCTCATGGGTATATGAGGATTTTATTGAAATGGGCGTAGGCGCCGTAGACACATTGCAGCCGGAAGCTGTGAATATGTCGCCCGCTTTCCTTATGGAAAAATTCGGCAAACGCCTCAGCTTTCACGGCTGTATCTCGACCGCCGGAGCTTTAGCTTACGGAACGGCAGAGCAAGTGCGCAGTATTGTTGCCGACACGATAGAAATAATGAAACCCGGCTGCGGCTATATGCTCGCGCCCACCCACATGGTGCAGGATAATACGCCGCTTGAAAACGTGCTTGCAATGTTTGAAGCCGCCAAAACTTACGGCAGCTATTAAACCGGATATAAAAAGTTTATATTTTGCAACAAATAACAAAATAAGAGGGATGAAATGGAATTAAAACTGGGTGTTATAGGTTTGGGGCAGCGGGGAAGTTCTCTGCTTAATAATGTTTTGCTCAAATTCGGCGACGTGCGTATCACCGCCGTATCTGACGTTTTTTCGGACAGAGTCGAAAAAGCTGTTCAGGACGTTTATAAGGCGAAGGGGTTCAAGCCCGCCGGAACGACCGATTATTTTGACGTTCTAAAAAGCCCAGAAGTGGACGCGGTTCTGATATCCGCCGCTTGGGAAATGCACGCGGAAATGGCTGTAAATGCTATGGAGGCGGGTAAAATAACAGCACTGGAGGTGGGCGGGGCATATAGTACGGAAGACTGCTGGAAGCTGGTGCGCACTTATGAAAAAACCAAAACTCCGTTTATGTTTTTAGAAAACTGCTGTTATGACCGTTCGGAATTGCTCGCAACGTCGATTGTCCGCTCCGGATTGTTCGGAGAGATAGTGCATTGCTCTGGAAGCTACGGGCACGATTTACGCGCGGAAATTACCGGCGCGCCGGAGAGTAAGCATTACCGCCTGCGTAATTATATTTCGAGAAATTGCGACAACTATCCCACCCATCAGCTGGGGCCTATTTCAAAGATACTCAATATTAACCGCGGGAACAGTATGGTTTCGCTTGTATCCGTTGCGTCCAAAGCGGCGGGGCTTAAAGATTATATTAAATTAAAGGGCGATAAAATCAATCCTGCGTTAAAGGATTGCCAGTTCAGGCAGGGCGATATTGTTATTACGACGATCACGTGCGCCAACGGCGAAACGATCACGTTGAAACTCGATACGACACTTCCCAGATTTTACGACCGGGAAATTTGCGTCAGAGGGACACGCGGAATGTATATGCAGACGCTCAATTGCGTGTATTTGGACGGAAAGCACGAAGAAAAGTATTGGACCGGCTATGAAAACGCCAAAGACCTGTTAGATAACGCGGTAAGCTTTGAAGAAAAATACCTGCCTAAAATATGGAAGGATATCACGCAAGAGGATATCTTATCAGGGCACGGAGGAATGGACGCTATCCTTCTGCGTCAGTTCACAGATTGCGCGCTTAGCGGCAGGCCGATGCCCATAGACGTATACGACGCCGCCGCATGGATGTCTGTAAGCTGCCTCAGCGGCGAGTCGATTTCCACAGGAGGTTCTGTTGCAATCCCGGATTTCACAGGCGGCAAATGGCTGATACGCGAGCCGCAGGATGTAATAAGCTTAAAATAAAACATGGAGAAAGAATTAAATGGCTGAGACTCGCCTAAGAGAATACATATTCCCCAAAAAGGTTATAGCCGTCGGCGGGCAGGTGGAAAATCCTGATTTTTTACTAACTGAAACAGAGAATCAAATCGGGCTGAACGAAAGTAGAACCGCCGTATTTAAAGGCAAATCATATATAATACTTGATTTTGGCAGGGAATACCAGGGCAGTTTAAGGATAAGCACCTACATTACAAAAAGCACAAATACCGATATCCGCATAAGATTAGGCGAAAGCGTATGCGAAACGTGTGCAGAACCCGGAGAGAGCGGCACATGCAGCGATTACGCCTTGCGCGATATAACGACAAAGCTCGTTACTTTTACCGACGCCGAGTTTTGTCAGAGCGGTTTTAGATTTGCGCGCATCGATTTTTTAGACGAGTTGAACGAGACTTCAATAAAAAGTATTTGCGCCGTCTATTCGCACAGGGGCCTCAAACCCTCGGGCAGCTTTGAATGCTCGGATGAAAAGCTCAACCGCATCTTTGACGTTGCCTCACATACGGTTTATCAATGTATGCAGACGTATCTATGGGACGGCATCAAGCGCGACAGGCTTGTCTGGATCGGCGACATTTTTCCGGAAATGATCGCGATACGCGCTCTGTATGGTTTTGACGACTGCATAGAAAAATCTCTTGATTTTTGTAAAAGCCAAGCTCCGCTGCCGCTTTATATGAACGGTTTCCCCACTTATTCCGTGTGGTGGCTCATTATTTTGAACGAGTATTATAATCAAAATCAAAATTATTCATATCTGGAAAGCCAGAAAGATTACATTACGGAGCTTATAACGCAGCTAAATACTTTAGTGAACGAGGACGGCACGACGCGCCTTCCGTTCTACTTCCTCGACTGGCCGACTCACGACCAGGAAGACGAGACCGCCGGAGTCCATGCTCTTATGATATGGGGAATGCAGCACGCCTCGCAGCTGCTCAGGCATTTAGGGCTTGACGCTTCTTTGGCAGAAAACGTGTTGAATAAGCTTAGAAAAAAGAAGTACGGCGTTAAACGATATAAACAGGTCAAGGCTATGCAGGTGCTGTCAGGCGAAATTGAAGCTGCGGCGGCGCACGGGTTTTTAACAGAGGGCGGCGCAAAGGGCCTTTCCACGTTTATGTCCTATTTTATTCTTAAAGCGATTGCTTTAAGCGGGGATACAGATTCCGCTCTTCAAATCCTGAAAAGCTATTACGGTGGGATGCTCGAGCGCGGAGCGACTACGTTCTGGGAGGATTTTAACATAGAATGGCTTGAGGGCAGCAACCATTTGGCAGATATGCCGGACCCAAATATAAAGAGCATACACGGCGGGTTCGGCGAGTTTTGTTATGTCGGCTTCCGTCACAGCCTTTGTCACGGCTGGTCGAGCGGGCCGGTCGCGTTTTTAACGGAATTTGTGCTGGGAATAAATATAAAGGAGCCCGGCTGCCTTAAAATAGAAATTAAACCGAACTTAGACGGCCTGACATACGCTAAGGGCACATATCCCACGCCTTACGGAAAGATCAGCGTATCGCACAGGAAAAGCAAGGACGGCAGGATTATAACAAAGGTCAAAGCGCCGAAAGAAATCGAAATTACGTTAGCGTAGGCAAGCAAAATGCTTATATATTTGAAAAAGGATTGTAAAATAAATGAAAATCAGCGAGAGAGAAAATTATTTAAAAGCGGCAAGATTTGAAACGCCCGAGCGTGTCCCTATGGTTTTTGCCATTAATCAGGCGTGCTGGACTCATTATCCGCATACGTTTTTGTTTGATATGCTGGAATCGCACAAGCTTTTATTCCCGGATTTTGTGCGCCCTTTAAAGTACGACGTAAAATTCCACGCTCTTGCGCGCAAAGACGAGCCTTTCACGGACGACTTCGGCTGCGTATGGGAAACTGCTATGGACGGTATTACAGGATCGGTGCATAAGCATCCGATAAGCGACTGGTCGGATTATAAAAATTATGTCTTTCCCGACCCGCGCAAATGCAACGGAATATGCCCGGTCGATTGGGCGGAGGAAAAGGCGGAGATACTAAGGCAGAAACAGCGCGGCGAGCTGACGGTCCGCGGACTGCGCCACGGCCATACTTATTTGCAGCTGTGCGACATACGGGGATATGAAAACCTCACCTTCGATATGACAGACGAGGAGCCTTTACTGCAAGACCTTATCGACAAGCTTTATCAGTTCAATCTTTATATCATCGAGCAATACGCTTCCGCCGGCTGCGACGTTATAACGATAGCCGAGGATTTGGGCATGCAGTTCGGCCCTATGCTTTCGCCGGATTGCTTTGAAAAATATATTTTGCCCTCATATTCGGGTCTGGTCCGCGCGGCAAAGAAAAACGGCGCGCTTGTACATATGCATTCCGACGGAGATATAAGGACGCTTTTGAAGGGTATAACTGGCGGGGGCGTAGACATCATCAATCTGCAGGATCTAGTGAACGGCATAGATTTTATCAAGGAAAAATTAAAGGGCAGGATATGTATCGATCTTGATATAGACAGGCAAAAGGTGACGCCGTTTATGAAGCCGTCCGACGTTGACGCGCTTATAAAAAAAGAGGTCGGCGAGCTTGGAAGCAAGCAGGGCGGATTAATGATGATTTACGGACTCTATCCGGGTATCCCTCTTGAAAACGTGAAAGCCCTGATGGATGCTATGGAAAAATATTCGTTTTATTTCGGTTAAAAAATATGATAGATAAATTTTTTACAGTAAGTTCGATGGAAAAAGTTTTTTTAAACAAGGAACCCTTATTAAGAGAATCTAAGGGTTCGATGCTGCGTAACGAGCGTTTCAGCTTTCAGGCCGCGGTATTTTCCGACAGGCCGCACCGCAGCTGCAGCGTAGTTGCAGACGGCGTGTTGGAAAAATTTATAAATATAAGAATAACTGAAAACGTCCCTTGCGTTACAGTAAACTATCAGCCGCACGACGATTATTGGCTCACAAGCGAGCCGGGGCTTTTTCCGGATGTTCTGCGCGATTTACAAGACCGCACTTTGGTAATTCCCGAAAAAAATTGGCTGTCTTTATATATAACCGTTGAGGGCAGCGCGCTTTTGCCAGCGGGCACTCATGATATTAAATTAAATATTTTATCCGATAAAGGCGTTCTTTTAGGGAGCTGCTCTTATACCTTAAAAGTAATCGGCTCATTTTTGCCCGAACATGATTTGTTGATCACGAATTGGGTCCATTATGATTGCATTGCAAACCAGCATAAAATCAAGCTTTTTTCAAAACAGTTTTATGACCTTTTCGGCGACTATCTGAAAAAATATACCGCCGCCGGAAACAATATGCTTTTTACGCCGCTTTTCACGCCGCCGCTTGACACTGAGCCTGAGGCAGAGCGCGGCACCGCGCAGCTTATGGGAGTCGGATTTAAAGACGGAAAGTATTCTTTTTCTTTTGCAAGGCTTAAAAAGTTTATTGATTTTTCGCAGTCACGCGGGATCAAATATTTTGAGTTTTCTCACTTGTTTACGCAATGGGGCGCGCAATTCTGCCCCAAAATCATAGTGAGAACCCAAAATGCAGACGAAAAAAAGTTTGGCTGGCAAACAAAATCGGACAGCCCCGGATATATTGAATTTTTATCCGCTTTTTTGCCTGCGCTCATTAAGTTTTTAAAGAAAGAAAAATTGCTTGAACAAAGTTTTTTTCATATGTCGGACGAGCCCGGGCCCGAACATATCGGTCATTATGAAAAGCTCCGGGGCATTGTCAAGCCCCTGATATCCGGCTGTAAAATCATTGATGCAGTAAGCGACGCGGAGTTTTGCGAGAAAGGGCTTATCGACCTGCCTGCGGCGGACGTGAACCACGCTAAGCCGTTTTATGAGAAAAAACTGGATCATCTGGTTTATTACTGCTGTACGGCGCAGGATAATTACGTAAGCAACCGGCTTCTCGGTATGCCGCTGCAACGGCTCAGGATAATCGGTATGCAAATGTACTGCTGCGCAGCAAAGGGCTTTCTGCATTGGGGCTTTAATTTTTACAACAGTCATTTGTCAAAGGATAATATCGACCCCTACGCCGTCACCGACGCTCTGTATGCGTTCCCCGGCGGCGACCCGTTTATAGTCTATCCCTCGAAAACCGGCGTATATATGTCAGTCCGGGCGGAGACGTTTAAAGCGGCAATCGAGGATCACCGCGCACTTTTGCTGCTTGAATCGCTTATAGGAAAAGATAGGGTGCTTAAATTACTTCAAAGCGAGGGGATCGTCAGTTATACTCAATACCCGCGTTCGGCGGAGCGGCACATAAGTTTCAGAGAAAAAATCAATTCAATAATAGAAAAAAATAGAGAGGAATGTTTATGATAAGTAAAGAAAATTTTGACAAAGCGTGGAAGGGCAGTAAATACCGGAGCATACCGTTCTGGTCTTTAAACGGGAAGCTAGAAAAAGACGAGCTTTTACGCCAGATCGATTGCATGAAAGAAATGGGTATGGCCGGATTTTTTCTTCACTCGCGCACGGGCCTTGAGACGGAGTATCTGGGAGAGGAATGGTTTAAGCTAATGCGCGATTGCGCCGAGCATTCCGCCAAGATCGGTATGCAGGCCTGGCTCTACGATGAGGATCGCTGGCCCAGCGGAAGCTGCGGCGGGCTTGCGGCGAAGGACGAAAAGTACAGAACGCGTTACCTCTCTCTATATTTTGATAAAAAAGATTATGAAAACGATCCGAACGTTTTATGCGTTCTGGCGCGTTTTGAAGTATTTTTTACAGAAAACGACATAATAAAAGATTACCGCAGGCTAAAAGAAAACGAAAATGCACGCGCAGGGTATAGGGAATGTATTTTTACAGAGGAGCTTATGCAATGTAACAACAATTTTAATTCTTACTCCTACATAGATACATTAAATATCGAAGCAACCAATAAGTTTATCGAGCTTACTCACGAAAAATACAAAAAGTACTGCGGCGATATGTTCGGCAAAGAAATATTGGGTATATTCACCGACGAGCCGTATAGGGGTCAAAACCTGATGAAGTTCGCTATCGATAATAAGAATACGAAATACATGACCCCCTATACCGGCAAGCTTTTTTACGAATACAGCAAAAAGTATAACGAGGATCTGCGCGACTCTCTGCCCGAAATCTTTTTTAAAAGCGAAAAACCCGGTTTCAGAGAGGTTTCATACCGCTACTTACTTCTTATAAACGATTTGTTTATTCAGAATTTTGCCGTGCCGTACTATGAATGGTGCAAAAAGAATAAGCTTATTGTGACCGGCCACGTTCTGCACGAGGACAGTCTGACCGTCCAGACGTGCTTTACAGGCTCACTCATGCGCCATTACGAATTTATGGATTATCCGGGTATCGACAATCTGGGCGCGGACAACAGGTGTTACTGGGCGGTCAAGCAATGTAAGTCGGTTGCCTATCAGCTGGGCAAAGAAGCGGTTTTAAGCGAAATGTACGGCTGTACCGGCTGGCATATGTCTTTTGATAAATATAAACAAATTGCCGACTGGCAAATTTTTTACGGGATCAATATTATTTGCGAGCATTTGAGCTGGTATACGATGAAAGGCCAGAACAAAAGAGATTATCCGTCCAGCTTTCTGCAGCAGAGCGGCTGGCATAAGGATTTTCCTATATTGCAGGACTATTTCGCACGTTTTCAGGCCGTGCTTTCTATGTATGAACGTTCGTGCAGCGTTTTGGCAGTCAATCCTATCGAAACTATGTACGGCTACGTCTGCGTAGACTGGATAACGGTTCTGTCTCCTGCTACAGAGGAGGCGATCGAACTTGAAAAACAATATACGGATCAGTTTTTTGACCTTACGGCCAAGCATATTGAGTTTGATTACGGCGACGAGGAAATTATGTTCCGTCACGGAAAAATCGTTAAAAGGGGCGGCAAGGCGTTTTTGCAAATCGGCAAGGCAGAGTATGATCAGGTTCTGCTTATAGAAAATATGCATTTGCGCGACTCGACTAAAGAATTGCTTGACGAGTTTAAAAAGCAGGGCGGCTTAGTAACTTATGATTCGTCGCTTCTTACGCCTTGCCCGATAGTCCTTTCAGAAAAAATCGCGCTCACAACGCGCAAAAACGGCGATGAATTATATTTGATAATGCTCAACCTCAACGACAAGGAAGCGGTAGAAAACGTTTCCGTCACTCTGCCGCCCAAGTTTAAGGATTGCGTAGCGGAGGTTTATGATCTGCGCGTGGGGCAAATAAGCGGGGTAATGAACGCCGGTTCGATAATTTTGAATTTCGCGCCCGCTCAGGAAATAGTCCTTAAAATTGTTAAAAGCAGCGATTTTAAAGCCGATAACACAAAATATGCGCCTTTAGCTATTCCTCAGGAAATGGAATATGAGCTGACGGAAGAAAACGTGCTCGTGCTTGATTACGCCGTATGTTCCATAGACGGAAAAGCGGTTTGCGGCGGGAAAGCGCAGGAGGTTTTGGCTGCGGACCGTTCAGTAAGAGACAGTTTAGGCCTTGAAAACCGCAGCGGATCGATGCTGCAGCCGTGGTATGCAAAGAAACATTTACCTGATTCTTATAAAAAGCTTTGCGACTTACAGCTTATATATAATTTTAATATCGAGCAGATCCCCGCGGGCGGCGTTACGATGGCTATTGAAGAATCGGAAAATATGGAAATCTCGCTCAACGGCTCCGTTATTGATAAAGCTTATACGGGCAAATGGCTGGATATATGCTTCGATAAAATCAAAATTCCGGAAAATCTGTTAAAGTACGGCGAAAATTCAATCACGATAAAACGCAGTTTTTGCCGCACCGACAATATCGAGTCTATATATCTTTTGGGTCAATTCGGAGTAAAAGTCCCGTCAACTTTAACAAAATTACCCCAAAAACTGAGCCGCGGCGATATAACGGCGCAGGGCCTTCCGTTCTACACCGGGAGCGTTAAATATAAAACCGGAATTAAAAACGGAAACTATTCCTTATCATTTACAGACCCCGCTTTTGCTCTTGCAAAAATTCATGGCGCGCAAGGCAAGCCGTTTATAGCGTTTTCGCCTTTTGAGGCAAAAATAAAGCTTAAGAGCGAGCTGATTTTGGAATGTGTTTTCAACCGCCGCAATACATTCGGGCCGTTCCACGCCAAGCCTTTCCCGATATACGGATACGGGCCGGACTCGTATGAGACTAAAGGCGATTTTTGGACGGACGAATATTTACTAGGCAAAAACGGATTATAAAGTTTTAGCAAAAGGTCAAAAATTTTTAAAGGAGCATTGAGATTTATGATAAAAAACAAACGGAACGCCGAAGCGGTTGAAAACTCGGTAAACTGCCTGCACGCAACAGACGACTACGGGCGCGAGGTGAATACCGTTGCCGGGCTGAAAAAAGATAAGTACGCCGGACTGTTCTATTTTTTGTGGCATGGCCAGCATCCCGATGAAATGGATAATATATACGATATCACTAAAATCCTAAAGACGGATCCTGCCGCGCTTTGGGACGTGGAATATAACGAAACAAGTAAGGTGCGTATGTTCCATCACTGGGGAGAGCCGCTTTACGGATATTATAACAGCAGCGACCCGTATGTTTTAAGAAAGCATATAGAGTTGTTCTGCTATGCCGGAATTGATTTTTTAGTGTTCGACTGCACTAATGTGGTTACTTATCCTAAGACGCTGGAAGTTTTGCTGCCTATTATGCAAGAGTATCACGACAACGGATATAACGTTCCTAAAATAGTTTTTTACTTAAATTCGCAGTCTTCAAAGGTTATCGACACCCTCTACCGCGGCGACGGAACGTCGGAAAACGACATTATGCGCAACGGTATTTATAAGCGCGGATTATATAAAGATTTATGGTTTATGCCGGACGGAAAACCGAAAATCGCAGCAATAACTAAAAAAGGCAATACCAACGCCGGAAGCGACGACGTGCGCGTTACCGATGCGGAAATACTTGGTTTTTTCGACGTTTGGGAATCTCAATGGCCTAACAACTCTTTCCATGACGACGGCTTACCCTGGATCGAATGGACGCGCCCGCAGCCTCTTCACAACGACGTTGTAAACGTAAGTATCGCCCAGCATAACAGGCTGCCGTTTTCCGACGCGCTTTTAAACGAGCAGACAAGGGAGGAGATGTGGGGAAGAGGCTATTCGGACCGTTTCGGGCAAAGCCACGATAAAGACGCTATGTACAGCGGCGTAAACTTTGAGGAGCAGTGGGATTGCGCGCTGAAAACGGATGCAAGGTTTTTGTTTATAACAGGCTGGAACGAATGGACGGCTATAAAATTTATCGACCCGTACAGAAACGTTCCGTATTTTGTAGACACCTTCAATCTTGAGTATTCCCGCGATATTGAAATGATGAAGGACGGATATTTTGATAATCCGTATTTGCAGATGGTACGCAATATCCGCAGATTTAAAGGAATAGAAGAGAAAGTTAAGTCCGGCGGGGATAAAACGCAAAAAATATATGCGGGCTCAAGAGGCGCGTCGAACCGCGATTTTAAAGCCTTTGCCGGTAACGAGAGTTACTGCGACGCAAGCGTAAAAAATATGATTGAAAGCGTAAGCGCGGGTCAAAACGAGAATAATATTTATTTTAATATAGACTGCGCCGGCCCCGTAAATTTAACGCCGGACAAAAATTCAATGAATATTTTTATAGGATTTGACGGCAAAGATAATCAGTTTCTGGATTTTGAGTTTGTTATAAACAGGTCGCGCGGCGAAGACGGGACCTGCAGCGTTGAAAAAATCAAAAGGACAAACAATATATTGAGCTATGAGCCGTTTTGCGCTGCGCAATATAAAATCAGCGGGAAAACATTTACTTTGACGATTCCCAAAGCGAACATAGGCGTGCAAAAATGGCGGACTATGTATTTTAAAATTGCCGACGGAAGCGGCGATGAGTGGAGCAAAGAAAAATTCTATACTCAAGGCTCCTGCGTGCCGACGGGAAGGTTCAGCCTGGTTTTTAAGCTTGGTTAAAAGGCTTGTTCCGTAAGCGGAACTGCAGGGGCGAACAATTCATAATATTCTTAAAAAGCTTATGGTAAAAAGTTAAGTCGTTGTAGCCCACGTTATTGGCGATTTCAGCAATAGACATATCCGAATTAAGAAGAAGGCGGCAGCTTTTTTCAATTCGGAATTTCTGCAGGTGTGATATAAAAGTATGCCCGGTTTCTTCTTTAAATTTTTTGCTTATATATGAATTTGAAAAACTCTTTTTTTCCGCGTATTCATGCAAAATATTTGAATTGCCCGGCTTCTCGGACATCAGCTTTATCAGCTCTTGGGAAATACTGTCGGGAAGATTTAAGGACATATCAACAGTAGCGTCAAAATATGTTCGCATTGCGATGATAAGTATTTGTATCAATAATGATCGCGCGATCTCATTGCATCCGAATTTTTGCAGTGCAAACTCAACGGCCAGCCTCCGGATACATTCGCTCACGGAATAGTCAGCGTCATGGAAAAGAAGCAGCTCGGGCGGCTCATGAAAATACCGGCTGTTGATTTTTATAAGGTAATTGTTCAATAGCGGCTCAAGTTTTGTAATATCTTTCAAGGACGGATCGATCAGCTCCGGAAGAAAGAGGCAATTGGTAATGACGAGGTCATCCTCGCCTACTTTTTTGATGTCGTGCGTAGCGTGAGTGTCCAGTATGAAAAAATCGCCTTTACAGGCAAGCTTTTCTTTTCCGTTTACAACGTTGATAGCTTTCCCTTGCTGTATATAGGCAAGCTCAAAAAAGTCGTGCGTGTGAGTTATGCAATTTTCAAAAACAAGCGTCTGGACAAAGAATGGATTATCTCTGAAGAAAGTTTCTTTTGACGGCATAGAAAAACCACCTTATATTTTCGTTAAAACTAAGTGCTTATTTATTATTATACGAGAATTATCTGATTTTGTCAAGATTGAAGAAAAGCGAAAAAATTAGGGAAAAATGGCGTTTTTAAGGCACTTTTTAATAGCTTTGGAAAAATCGCCATATAATTTGTAAATTTTCATTATTGTTTTTTGTATATTTTATATGCTATACTGTAGTAAATTTAATTATTTCGGCTTTTAACGGAAATATTACTGGGGAGGATGTTTGTGAGCTTTGTTTTGAACAAGAAAAAAAAATTCGACAAAAACAAAACGATTTTTTTGGTTGTTTTGCTTATTTTGCCGGTAAGTAATTGGTTGATTTTCTGGCTGGGAGTAAATATTCAGACAATTTTGATGGCGTTCCAGACTTCAGAGGGGGTCTGGGGCTTTGGCAGCTTTAAAGATGTTTGGATGTCGGCAACAAACCCTATTAATCCGCTTATCAATCTTAAACTGGGCCTTAAAAACACTTTAATATATTTCTTCTCAGGATTATTTATCACCTTTCCCATTTCGCTGGTGATGAGCTTTTTTTTGTATAAAAAAGTTTTTATGTATAAAGGTTTCAGGGTCATATTTTACTTGCCCTCGATAATTTCCGGCGTAATTTTAGTTACGGTCTTCAGCGAAATAGTAAAGCCCGGCGGTCCTTTGGGTTCCGTGCTTAAAGCGTTAAACCTGCCGGCAAAGGATTATCTGCATACGCCCGGTTCGGCGACGATTGTAATAGTCATCTACGGTATCTGGACGGGGTTCTGCGGCAATATCCTGCTTTTTAACGGCGCGATGTCGAGAATCCCGGCCGACGTTATGGAAGCGGCCAAGCTAGACGGCGTAGGCCCATTCCGCGAAATAGTAAGCTTTGTGCTCCCGCTTATATGGCCCACTATCTCGTCTATGCTTATTCTTAACTTTACCGGTATTTTAGGCGCAAGCGGCCCGATACTGCTGTTTGCTCCGAACGGCGAAAATGAGACGACGACGATTTCGTTCTGGCTGTTCTATCAAGTGTACGGCGGCGGCGGCGTAGGTTCGGCGGCAGGACGAAATCTGTATGTGGTCTCGGCAGGAGGCATAGCGCTCACCGCGATCACGCTGCCGATTATACTCATTACCCGATGGCTGGTTGAAAAAGTACCGAACTACGAATACTAAAAGGAGGGAAACGTTATGCCTTTGCAATCAGCAGTCAAAATGAAGAAAAAGTCTATTCTTGAGCAGCGTACAAAAGCGGAAAGAGTTGTTTACATAATAATTTTTATACTATTCGCTATATACGCCCTTTCGCTTTTGTATCCGATGTTTTATTTATTCGTCAATTCCTTTCAGGACGCGCTCGGATATCAGGAGATCCTTTCAATTGAAGGAAACCCGTTCTCTTTGCCTGAAAAATGGCATTTTAAAAACTATTTGACCGCATTTGATAATATGTACGTTCCCGCCGTTTCGACAAACCGCGACATCAAGCTTTTAGAAATGTTTTTTAACAGTTTCTGGATAGCTGCGGCAGGGATTTTGGGGAATCTGCTAAGCAGCGCGTTTTCAGCCTACAGTATATCGCGCTATAAATTCGTGGGCAGGAACCTGATTTACGGAATTGCTATCTTTTCGATGACCGTTCCGGTTATGGGAAGCATGGCCGCCAACTTCAAATTAATGACGGATCTGAAATTGTATAATACGCCGTTTCTTCCGATAGTCACGGCATTCGGCGGATTCGGCTTCAACTTCCTGCTGCTATACGGATTTTTCAAAAACATTTCGTGGAGCTATGCCGAATCGGTATTTATCGACGGCGGCGGACATTTCACCGTGTTTTTCAAAATAATGCTTCCTCAGGCAAGAACGCCGATATTCACACTCGCTATTATGGCGTCGATAGGCGCGTGGAACGACTACATGGGCCCGCTGCTCTATCTGCCGGATTTTCCCACCGTTGCCTCGGGGTTGTACCGTATCCAGACCTCGCTTGAACGACAGGGCGATTACCCTATTATATTTGCCTCCCTGTTCCTTTCCGCAATACCCGTAGTCGTAGTCTTTTCTATCTTTTCGGATAAGATAATGACAAACTTCACGATCGGCGGACTCAAAGGCTAAAATAAAGAAAATTTTTTTGGAGAAGATAAAGATATGTTGAAAAAAATTGGTTTGTTTATACTCACCGTCATAATGGCGTTCGGGTCGGCAGCGTGCGGTACAAAATCACCGGACGGAGAACAGGTGCTGGAGATTTTCGTACTGGACGTAGGCTACGGCACGCAATGGTGTAACGCAATAATTGAGGAATTTGAAAAACAGGATTGGGTCAAGGAAAGGTACCCCCAGCTCAATGTTTTGCGTCCTCAAACGCAGACCGTCAGGACTTTGGCTACGTCTAAGCTCGGGCAGGGCTCTACCAATACCATTGATTTATTTTTTGACGAAAACAGCTCAAGCGTCGCCTCGTCCTATGTCAACGGCGAAAAAGCGGTCATTGAGCTTACTGACGTTCTGTATAATTCGGAAGTTCCGGGTGAGGGCGGGATACTGTATAAAGATAAGATGATCCCCACTATCCGCGAGTCCTGCCGTTATTATACGGCGGATAATCTGTACGGAGACGCCGAATACCATTACGCTCCATGGTATGTGGGTATGACGGGAATAATCTATAACGCGGACATTCTTAAAGCGTTAAAATTAGAAGTCCCTGTCACGACTGATCAATGGATAAAGAGCATGGCTGATATCAAAGCTAAAGCCGGGAAAGAAACGGCTTATAAGTATTCGTCTTCTCTTATTCAATCATATGATGCGCCTAACTATTTTGAATATCTGTTCCCCGTTTTCTGGACTCAGTATCAGGGAATGGAGGGATACCGCAATTTCTATAACGGAATCGATAATAACTCTTTGACCAGAGATATATTCGGGCAGCTCGGCAGGCTGTATTCGCTCGAGGTTATGGAAGCGGCGCTTGATTATAACAAAGAATATCTCGATCACCGCTGGACAGGTCAGAAGTTTATGTCCTCTCAGACGGATATGCTTCAGGGCAGAGCGATATATCACGCGAACGGCGATTGGTTCGACCGCGAAATGGCAAAGCTGCGCGCAGACGTTAAAGCTAGAGACGGTGTTGAATACGATCTCCAGATGATGCGGACGCCCGTTGTGAGTAAAATCATAGAAAGGACTCCCAACACGATCAATACGGATGCAAAGCTTGCTGAGGTCATTAAAACTATAGACGCAGAAGAGCCGGCTCCCAGCTGGGCTGATCCGGATGAGTACGAGATCATCAGAGAGGCGAGAAGTATAGTTTTTGCGATGGGCTCATACAGCACGGCGTTCATCCCCTCGTACGCTACAGGTAAAAATGTAGCTGTCGATTTTCTCCGTTTTATGTCCACCGATATTGCCCATAACGCATACTTAAAAGCAACGGGCGGCGCATCTATGCCGTTTACATACGACGTTGAGACAAAGAACCCCGCATTGTATGACTCATTGTCGGGATTGCAAAAGAAACGTTTAAAAATATTCTATAATGAAAATCTTCAGCCCAATATGCTTCCTATGCCCGATTCGCTCCCCCTTTCAAGAGGCGGCGTAGGCGCATTTACATATGCGAACTACTTCACAAATTTTTCGAGTATAGAAAAGACGATCACTGCTAAGGATTATTTCGATGATACAATAAAATATTGGACTACAGATAAATGGAAGGATGCAATAAGTAAAGCCAGATTAAAGCCCCAGTAATTTTAGGAGAAAACGATGAATAAAACAAGTAAATTTTCATTTCATAAAATAATCGCTTTATTTTGTACAGGTATACTCATAATCAGTTTAGCTGCCTGTAAAAATAATACAACTCCCGTAACAAAGGTGGATTTTTGGTCTACCTACGCAACCGAAAAAGTGCTGCAAGCTTATCCCAAAGAAAAAGATTCGACGAAAGGAGAATTTAAAGGGCCGAAATTCGACGCAAAGATCGATATTTTCGCCGCCCGCGGCGAGTACGAGAGCGCGCAAATCATAATGAGCGCGAAAACCGCCGTTGAAAGCTACGATGTTAGTATCGGGGATCTAAGCTCTTCTAAAGGAACGTTCTCTAAAGATAACGTTATTGTATACCATCAAAAATACATAGACGTTTTGGCGAACTTTGAGAACAACGGCGCTCCCGTGGGCATGTATCCGGATGCGATCGTTCCGCTTTGGGCGATCAAGAATTATGGGCAAAACAATGTCGCCGCCGGAAAAAATCAGGGGATATACTTCACTTTCAACGTGCCCTCCGATCAGGCACCGGGATTGTATACCGGAACTTTTAAGGTCACGTACGACGGGAAAACACAAGATATACCGGTAAAGCTGTTAATTGAAGATCTTACCGTAAGCTCAAAGGTCCGCAGTAAAAATATTTTCTTGTCGCAATGGAACTATCAGGCAGGCGAATTGAACGGCTCTCAGGAAATGTACGACGCTTATACGGATAAACTCATAGAGTACCGTCTTGCGCCTCAGTATCTTGTGACGGATTCAGTCCATTCCCAGGAAGATATAGAATACTATACTGAAAAGGCATACGAATATCTGCAAAACGAAAGGCTGTCGAATATAAGCATACCATATCAGACAAAATATGTTCCGGCAGGCCAGCCTCAGGCAGGCGAGCTTACCATAGACGGTGCAGTATTTGCGCGCTATCTCAATGCGTTTATTGAAAAGAGCTTTGAAACAGGCTTTGATTTACTTGCCAAATCAAACGTATATTTCAACATTATTGACGAGCCGGATTCGCAGGGCCTGTTAGAACGTACAAAGGCGGTTTATGCCGACTATAAGAATACGCTTACAAGCGTTGCCAAACAACTCCGGGAAAATACAATTATACCGGAAAGTGATTTTAAAACACAGATAATTAAATCTGTAGAAAATCTGCCGGAAGTTATTCCTTGCTACTACAGCGATGCATATAAACCCTATATAGACACTTTTGTTCCCGGCGTTAGCGGTTTTTTGAAATATTATGACGAACTTAAGGCGCATCAGGAAGATCTTTGGTGGTATACTTGCGTAGGGCCCCGCGCGCCGGAACCCACTTATCACATCGAGGACAGCCTTGTTTCGGCAAGAGCGATGAGCTGGATGCAGGCTGAGTACGGTATAGTCGGCAATCTTTACTGGTCAGTCAATCTTTACTCCCACGGAAACGGCGTAAACGGTTATTGGCCGCTGGACGATTATTACGGTATGGCCGGCCGTTATCCTCAGGTCAACGGCGACGGATTCCTCTTTTATCCGGGAGGGCAATACGGCATAGACGAGCCTGTCGGTTCCGTCCGTTTAGAAGCTATCCGCGACGGACTTGAGGAATTTGAAATAGGGCTGGATTGCGAGGATGTTTACAACGAAATAAGCGAAGTTACGGATGTTGAAAACAACTGGCGCGACGCGATGAGCCGTATATCGCGGCCTGTCTATCACAAAACGATCGTCGTTCCCGACAGCGAAATATTTTATAATGCGCGCCGTAATTTTTACAATTTCGCTAAAATGACGCTTGGGCCCGCGAACGTGGTCGTCACAAAATTTGAAGACGACGGCTACGGAAAGGTAAACTACGAGCTGTATGCAAACGACGGCTATGAAATAAAGATCAACGGCCAAGTGCCGCAGGATCAGCAAATTGTACAAGGCGGCAAGATATTTAAAGCCGAGCTGTTGCGTGCAGACGTCCGCGATCTTGTTGTCAGCGTTGAAGTCGGCGGAGAAACTTTGTCTTATTACGATTCGCTGGGCGGCGCAGTTATTGCTTATCATGCCGATCAGTTTGAAAATTCGTTCTCAAAAGGCGCTGGCGTGGCAAACGTTTCGACAAATCTTATAGACGCTATAGGCGGCGGCGATTTCGTATCCGGTTTAAGAGGCTTCTTCCTGCAGTTGAAAGTTGAAGCAATGCCAAATATAAAAGATACCACAAAATACAATATCTTCCAGTTCGATCACGATTTTATGGATGAACTCGGCACTGATACAAATAAGGTAGAGATATATTTATATAATAAATCTGCAACCAAATTAACGATCCAGCTTCGCGCTAAATTCAGTAATTCGTATATGTATATCGATATAGGCGGAGATACGCTTGCGGCAAATAGCATGACAAAGGTCGTAATCCCATACAGTGAATGGGCGGTCTACGGTTCAATAGAGTATTTGTTGTTCCACTATGAGAATCAAGGAGCTGCAAATGATAGTATTTATCTTCATGATATTGTGGTAACGGAGAATTAGTCGATGAGAAAAATTAAAAAAGTTTTATGTATTCTTCTTGCGCTGTTAATGCTTTTAGGCGTGTCGGCGTGCAAAACGAAGGAAAAACTCGTAGAAATCGTTCTTGCGGATTTTGAAAACTGGGCGCCTGACTTTCAGCTTTTAAGAGTTCCCTCAAACTTCGGGCGCGTAACGCGCAATGATGATCCCGCTTATGTTAAGAGCGGTAGTTATTCTGCTAAGATCGAGGCGCTCGGCGGCTTTTCCACTAAGACCGAGCCGACTGTAATGATCCCTACAAATTCGGGCAAATTTCAGTTCGACTATACGGATTTCCGCTGGTATAAGAGCGTCAAGCTTTCTATCTATAGCGAAAAAGCTGGCGCGGTGGTCAGAGTCGGGCTCAACGCCGGAGACGGCATCGATATTTACGGCGGCGATTTGGTTATGAAAACGGCATATACTCTGGAGCAAGGCTGGAACGATATCACCTATGAGGTTGTGCCCTCGCTTATCGAGCTTACCAAAAGGACCCGCTATATTAACGGAGTATCGCTGTGTTTCGACAACGCGAAAAGCCGTGATTTCGAGGACGCCGGCGTATTTTATGTCGATGACGTGCTGCTTTTGAAAAGGAGCGAACCGGCGGAAGCCGAAGATTTATTTGCGAAAAATCCTTTAAGCCCGTACGAGATATGCGACTTTGAAAAATTCTATCAGCCGTATCTTATTAGGACCTCCGCCGAACCTCAGCCTGATATTTCGGTTACGGGCGCGGTAGAGGGAGTCAACGGAACAATTCGTCCTACGTCGGGCAACCTAATGCTGCGTATGCTTTTAAAAGCAGGGCAGACTGACGGCTATGACGGACGCTTAAACTACATTATCTTTCCGTCAAAACTTATGGAGCTTGCATTCAAAGACCTCACCTACGAGGACGTTCAGATAGGATACCTGCGTTTTAATATCTACAGCAACGGCGCGTCCGCAACAACGTTCTATACGCATTTCTATAAAAAAAGCGGCGGATTAGGGCCGGGATTTGATAAAGCTACTATATCAGGGCAATGGATCACCTACTCTATCGCACTAAAGGATCTGATGGCCGGCGGTATTTTTGTGCGTACTTACAACGAAGAAACCAAACAATATGTATTTACGATCGATATGGGCGAGCTGCAAATCCTTTACAGGGAATTTGCAGGAACCGACAGAGAGTTCTATTTCGATAACTTCCGTCTTGAGGTTTAATTCTTTGCTTGAAACACAATTAAATATATGATCAGGAGAAAATGAGAAATATGAAAAAAGCCAAATTGTCAACGCTGCTTATCTGCGCATTACTGTTTGTCAGTATCGCGATGACGGCGTGCGGAGCAAAACAGCTCGACAACTTTTCCGACACCTCGGAAACTGTAGAGTTAGGCATCATATATACGGTGTCGAACCCTAAGATTGAGGATGAAGAGGGAAATATGTATGAGCCCGAATATACCGTCAAGAAAAAAGACGGTAGCGCCGTCACTGTCAATCTGGGCACGTTTGAGGTGACCAGCATAAACGGCTACGTTATAAACTATAACGTAAATATCGGCAAAAAGAAATATGCAAAAGTTCACACTCTTAACGTCGTCGATACGCAGGGGCCGAACATCAAAGTCGGCACGGCGGCAGTCGGATTAGAGGCCAATGAATACAGGCTTCCGCTTGTAACCTTTGAGGATGCTTCCGGCGCGGTCACGAATACAACGATTGAGTTATACTTTGGCAGCGAAAAAATAACGCTTGCCCCCACCTCAGACGGCAAATCATATAAATTTACGCCTGAGACAGCAGGAGAGTATACTTTAAACATTTCCGCGAGGGATTCGTCCGGAAATTCCAGCGCAAAACAAATACCTATCTATATTAATGAAGAAAAGCCGGAGAACGCGCTTACGGCGTTTACCTATGATGCAGAGGAGCTTAAAAACGTTAAGCGTTCCGGCATTACGGGCGGCGATAAAAATACCGGTTCACTTCAAGACTGGGAGTTCAATTTTGAAGGAAGATTGGGCGTTGCATGGCAAACTGCCGGTTCCACCAAAGACTTCAATATTGAATTCGCTCTTACTAAAGCGGAAGTCCTTGATTTGATAGAGGACAAGGATTATATCGGCTTTTGGGTTTATCTTGATCAGGAAAACGCACAGGAATTAGTAATGCACAACTTTAAGTTCAACGTCGCCGGCGGCGGAACATCAGTTCCCGGACGTACGTGGACTTGTGTTTATATTTCCTTAGAGGATATATATTCTCAGATGGATTTCTGGGGCGCGACCATTAATGAAGACGTGGAAGTCGACGGCAAAACCGTCTCGCAGTTAAAGCCCAGAGCGGCGCTTGAAGATATTTTCGCGGGTTTCAATTCAACATCCGGCAACGGGTACGGAGTAACATATTTTGAGGGGCTCCCTGCCGACGTTAAAGTTTACGTAGACGAAGTATTAGTAGCGACTAAATCCGATTTAAGCTTGTCGGTCGATAAGAATGAAATAATCATCGGCGGCTCATTTAACTATACTATCACAAACCCCGAAAGCGAACAATATTACGTTTCTGTGACCGCTCCGGACGGATCAAATGTAACGCCCTCGACAGGTACGAGCGTAACGGCGGCAAAAACCGGCGAATATATAGTCGAGCTGCGCTCTGCCAACGGTTTTGACATTTTTAGAGAAATCGTTAATGTCAAGCCTGTTTATGAGATTGTTCAGGACGAAGAAATTACTACTGTAGTTGCCGGCAGGACCGTCAGCGTAAGCACGGCGTCTCTTTTAGACAATAACGACGCAAGCAAAGTAATGGCGGCCGACATTGCCGTAACATTTAACGGCGCTCCTATTACTCTTGGCGGCGATAATAAGTTTTTAGCCCAGAACCCCGGCATATACACGGTGACCTATTCTTGCACGCATAACAGTAAGGACTACAGCCTTGTAAAAACTTTTGAGGTATTAACCGATAAAGTCGTTTTATCCACGTTTGATTCTATCGACGGCGGAAACGAGCTTGGAAATATCCACTTAGGCAGTTCAGATACTTACGGCAGTTATACAACTGAAGCCGTTGCAGGCCGCACCGGAATTGCTTGGATGAAAGGCATAAAATGGCAGCCCGAAAGCGGCGAAGACCCTGCAAAAATAGTTTTAGGAAATCTTTACCGCGTGCAGGCAAAGCCTTCTGCGCTGTCTTTAGACGATGCGTCGGCTTTCCTTGACGCCGCGGACGGTGACGCATATTTGAGTTTATGGGTATATATCGATTCAGACGATAGCCCGGAAATGGCAATGTGGGATACGTATTACGGATATATGAAAGCAGACGGAACAATAGGCTCCGGAACTGTGATACCTACAAAACAGTGGGTAAAGGTGTTTATATCCGCGGAAACCATAGAAGCAAAATCGCAATGGATAACGGGCGGCAATTATGATTTTAAAACGATCATCACATCGCAAATGTACCGCACCGACAGTGTCGGAATGCTGCTGTTTGAATTGATGGGGGTAGCCGACGGCACGCTCGTTTATTTCGACGAGTTAGCGATTGAAGCGATAAGCCTGGTTGAGATGGAAACGGATAAGGACATATATTATTTAAGCGAAACCGTAACCGTAACAGTTGAAAATCCTGCAAAAGAAACACATGCTATAAATGTAAAAGATCCTGACGGTACTATTACCGCACTTGGCAGCACGCTTAGTTTTACTCCTTCAAAAACGGGAACGTACGAAATAATCCTTACGGTAGAGGGCAGAGTTAATTCTGTTATAAAGAGTATTAAAGTTGCCAACCCTATCGGTTTTGAGGATGTCACGATAGGGAACGCGATTGTAGGCAGAACTGTAGCTATTCCTTCTACAGATTTAATGAATAATTTAACGGATGTAGCAGTAGTTGAAAACGTAAAGGCAACTGTAACGTTAAACGGCAATGCCGTAACTCTTGGCGAGGACGGTTCGTTCCTGGCAACGGAGATAGGCACATATACGGTAACTTATTCGGCAAGCTACGAGGGCGAGGACTATGAGCTGGTCAAGACATTTAAAGTTTTAGCGGATAAGGTCATACTCTCTACGTTTGATTCTGCCGAGGGCGGAAACGAGCTTGGAAACGCGTTCTACGGAGTTGCCGATTCAGGCGCATACGTGGACGGCGAGTTTAACGGACGCAGCGGAGTGGCTTGGATGAAAGGCGTCGGGGCATGGGCTGAAGCGGGAAATAAATACCGTATACAGGCAAAACCCACGTCGTTATCGGTAGAAAACGCAGCGGCTTTCATTGACGCTGCAGGAAAGGATGCGTATGTAAGCTTCTGGGTATATATTGATTCGACAAATGAAGTCGAAGCTATAATGTGGAACACCTATTACGGGCATATGAATGCCGACGGAACGATAGGCTCAGGCACAAAGATACCTACAAAGCAATGGGTAAAAATATTTATTTCAGCGGACGACATAGAAAAATCGACGCCTTGGAGCATGGGCGCGCAGTATGATTTCAAAACTGCAATCACCGCTCATATGTACCGTCCGGATAACCTTGGGCTGTTGTTCTTTGATCTTTCGGGAGCGGATAACGGAACTAAAGTTTACTTTGACGAGTTTGCGATCGAGGCGTTCAGCTTAGCGGAAATGGCTATAGATAAAGATTCGTATGCGTTTGGCGAGAAAGCGACGATCAGCATAACTAATCCGGCAAACGAGAGTTACGTTGTAAAGGTAAAGAAACCGGACGGAACATACGAAACTCTTACAAGTACTGTTGCAGACAGCAACGAGTATGAGTTTACTTTTGCAAAACCCGGCATACACGAGATAATCTTAAGCGTAACGGGAAGGATCGGAAGCGAGGTTCAAAGAATAGCGATAGCAGATCCGTTTGGTTTTGAGGACGTCACGATAGGGAACGCGATTGTAGGCAGAACTGTAACTATCCCTTCTACAGATTTAATGAATAACATAACGAACGTTGCAGTAGTTGAAAACGTAAAGGCAACAGTAACGTTAAACGGCAATGCCGTAACTCTTGGCGAGGACGGTTCGTTCCTGGCAACGGAGATAGGCACATATACGGTAACTTATTCGGCAAGCTACGAGGGCGAGGACTACGAGCTTGTCAAGACATTTAAAGTCTTTGCCAACACGTTGTTGTTTGCGGATTTTGCAAGCGAAGCGACAAGCGAAACGGTCGCACGTACTTTCCACGATGCAACAGGCGGATACGAAACGGGCACGGTCGGCGCAGTCAACGGCAGGACCGGCGTTGCATGGCTTACGCCTACAGCTGACTGGACGGGATATGCGTTCTCATTTAAAAACATAGCGACTCTTTCAATGGATGACCTTGTGGCATACTTTAACGCGGGAATCGACTATATCTCTATCTGGCTCTATGTCGATCAGGACGGAGCTTCAACTGCAAAGGTAGGCACAACGAGCTTAGCCATAGCTGATGAAAACGGAATAATTGAGGGCGCAACGCAGATACCCGGAAGAACATGGACAAAAGTAATTATTCCCGCAAGCGTTTTGGCTGAAAATTATGCGTGGGTAGTGGGCAGCGGTACAGGAACATTGGCGGATATGTTCAGCGGCCAGATCGGCGGCGGCGTAGGCGTTAAAATGTTTGGAATATCCGGACTTGAAGCTACGACAGTCAAAGTATATTTCGACTCGATTACTTTAGAAAGCTATAATCCGTTAAGCCTTGGCTATACAGATAAAAACTACTTTAGCGGAGACAGCGTAACATTTGAAGTAGAGAATGCCTTGAACGCGCAGTATCTTATCCGTTATAAGGCTCCCGGAGCAAGCACTTATGCGGCGTTATCGGGCCTTACCTTAACTGACCTTGTTGCGGGCGAATATGAAGTAGTATTAAGCATATCCGGCAAAGCCGACCGCAAATATTTGACGTTGGATGTTTTAGCGAAGTATACGTTGACGGCAAGCGATGCAAAAGACGGGATCATAGGCAAATCATATACTGTTTCCGCGGCGCAAGTAACTAATAATTTTACCGAAACCGGAGTCACAGATGCGGAAGTTGATGTAGAAATATCGCTAAACGGCTCACTCGTAACAACGATTGCAGCGAGCGGTTCGTTCATACCTTTAGCAACCGGAACATATACCGCGAAGTATATCTTTGAAGGCGATGAGACGGAATATACCGTAGAAAAGACATTTAAAGTTTTAACGGATAAGGTCATACTCTCTACGTTTGATTCTGCCGAAGGAGGAAACGAGCTTGGAAACGCATTCTACGGAGTTGCCGATTGGGGCGCATACGTAGACGGCGAGTTTAACGGACGCAGCGGAGTGGCTTGGATGAAAGGCCTAGGCTCGTATTGGGCTGAAACCGGAAATAAATACCGTATACAGTCCAAAGTATCCTCTGAAACGCTGTCGGAATTCCTCGGCGCAGTCGGAACGGACGCTTATGTCACAGTATGGGTATATATTGATTCGGACGTCAAGGTCAACGCAGTATTAAGCGGAATGGATGCGTCATACGGCTACTTAAACGCCGACGGTTCGATAGGAACAGGCGAGTATCTGCCTGCAAAACAATGGGTCAAATTGTTTATTTCGGCTTCAGACGTCGTATCTAAATCAGTATGGATAGCTGGCGATGTATATGATTTCAAAAAAATCATTATGAGCCAGTCGTATCATCCGGCGAATTGCGGAATGTTAACTTTTGAGCTTGCAAAATTAAACGATAGCGATACGTTGCCCGCCGGAACGAAAGTTTACTTTGACGAGTTTGCGATCGAAGCGTTCAGTAACGTAGGAATGGATTTAGACAAAGATACCTGTAAAATAGGGGACGAAGTCACGATTTCGGTTGATAACCCCGCAAACAAAAATTATAAGCTAACCTTGATAGACCCTGATAATAATGCAACTGTTTTAAGCGCGCTTAAATTTAAGCCTGCATTAGACGGAACATATAAGGTTCTTCTAACGATCGATAACAGGATAGCAAGCGTTGTTAAAACTATCAGCGTCACAAGCGACGATAAAATAATTGCGTCACCCTTTGACGGAGCGGCAGGAACAGCCGATGAACTCGGAAATGTTGTCATGACAGGATCATATGATAACGGCAATTATGTCAGTGAATTTGGCGGGCGTGAAAACGTTGCCTGGATGAAAGGAATATCCGGCAACCTGTTCCGTATTCAATCTAAAGTAGCCAGTGCTGCGATGGAGCAATTCATTGATGCAGCGGGAACAGATGCTTACGTAACAATGTGGGTTTATATTGATTCTCAGGATCAGGTCAATGCAACAATGGGCGGCACCAATTACGGTTATTTAAATGCCGACGGAACAAAGGGTACAAGCGAATATCTGCCCACACAGCAATGGATAAAAATATTTATAGGCGCGGATGTTGTGGCAACTAAAGGCGTATGGATTTGCTATGTGGAGCAAACCTTTAAGCAATTGATTATGGTGCAGTCATATCATCCCGGTAATGTCGGAATGCCGTTCTTCGAGCTTACAGGGGCGTCGGGCACAAAAGTATACTTTGACGATTTTGCTATAGAGAGAAAGAGTCCTGTTGCGGTTGCAACCGACAAAGCTTCCTATGAATTAGGCGAAGAAGTTCAATTGACGGTTACGAATGAGTATAATCACGTTTACACGATCGAAGTTACCGATCCGGATTTCAGGGCTGTCACCGTAGGCGACGATCTCAAATTCATAGCTGCAGAAGCTGGTACTTATAGAATAAAAGTAAAAATTAACGGCAGAATTGATAGTGTAATTACAAAAACTTTTGCTGTTACAAGCGATAATAAACTAATCCTTTCGGCGTTTGACGGCAGTCCTAATACGGCAGACGAGCTTGGTAATGTTTGTTTAGCAGGGTATACTTACGGGAATTATGTTTCCGGCGAGTTTGAAGGCCGTACGGGTGTTGCCTGGATGAAAGGTATTAGCGGAACACAATTCCGTATTCAGGCTAAAGCTTCATCCGTGTCTTTAGCGGATGCAGGAACTTTCTTGGATGAAGTAGACAATAATGCGCTAGTTTCATTGTGGGTATATATTGATTCTGATTCTGCGGTTCAAATGATAATGCAGAATGTTACATTTGGATTTTACAATGCTGACGGAACAGTCGGAACAGGTACAAATATTCCTACAAAACGATGGGTAAAGGTTTTCGTGACAGCTGAAACTATGGAGGCAAAAGCTGAGTGGATTTCCGGTGTCGCAAGTCTTACTTTTAAAGATTTGATCACTGCACAAATGTATCGCGCTGATAATGTGGGTATGTTATTCTTTGAGCTCATCGGAGATGCGAATGCTACAGTCTACTTTGATAATTTTGCTATCGAGGCTAATATCCAGTAATCTTATAGATCCGTTCAAAAAACAAATTTAATACTGATAAGAGGGCTGCTGCGTTGAAAGAGTTAGCTTAATCGACGCGGCAGCTTTCTAAAAAATCATTTTATTTCATTATTTTGCTTCATTATTTTTTGCGAGGAAAAGCTGTGGACAAGGTCAGGCAAACGTCTTTAAGAGAACTTAATAAATACTGGAAAAAAGTGGCCGGAGAAGATAAGGCGGATATTCAGCTTTCACTTTTTAAGGATAAGTCGCGATTGTCGGCAATGGTTGACGCGTTTGAAATTTCGGTAAAGCGCGGCAAGGGAAGTATTTGCGCCTCTAACGAGCGCAGCGTACTTACCGGCGTATATGAATTTTTTAAAAAGCTTGGCGTAAAGTTTCTTCATCCGGGCGATGCGGGCGAAATTATTGTAAAAAAAGAGGCGCGCGATTGCAGCGTTGAATTCTCGCATACCGCCTCATATATTCATCGATGTATCACGATAGAGGGCAGCGTCAGCCGTGAAAACGCGCTTGAGATGATCGACTGGCTGCCTAAGGCTGGCTTCAACAGCTATTTTATTCAGTTTCAGAGCGGCGACATCTTCTTCCGCAAATGGTATGAGCATTGGTGGAACCCGCTTATAAGCGCGCCTAAGCATAAAAGGGAAGATTCCGACCGCTACGCCGCTGAAGTCATCGATGCGATACGTGAAAGAGGACTTGTCCATCATGCCGTAGGCCACGGCTGGACGTGCGAACCGCTCGGAATGCACGTTGACGATTGGGACGTTTATCCCGACAGCAGTATTTCCGACGAGAGCCGCGCAAAATTGGCTCTTGTAAACGGCGAACGCAAGTTTTTCAAAGGCGTGCCTATGACGACAAATCTTTGCTATTCCGACCCGGGCGCGCGCAAGCTTATGGTAGATTCTATTGCAGGCTATCTTGAAACGCATAAGGTTGATTATCTGCACGTTTGGCTTGCAGACGATTGCAATAATTTTTGTACGTGCGAAAATTGCAAAAACGTTTTGCCCTCGGATCACTACGTTATGCTGCTCAATGAATTAGACGAAAAATTGACGGAAGCAGGGAATTTAACTGCAAAAATTGTATTTTTAATGTATAACGAATTGATGCTGCCGCCTAAAACGCAGAAAATCAAAAATCCCGGACGCTTTGTTTTAATGTTTGCGCCGTCCGCTCGAAATTATTGCCGCAATTTAAGCGAATTTAGCGACGATTCCGACGCTTTGGACGCAAAAACCTACAGCCGCGCCAATAACTTTATGCCTGTCTCGGATATGAACCTCGCCCTTTCGTACTTAAAAGCTTGGCGAAAGAATTTTTCCGGCGACAGTTTTATATTTGAATATCCTTATATATGGGCAAACTGCAAGGAAATCGGCGGAGTCATTTTAGCGAAAACTATTTCGCGTGATGTCAAGGAGCTGAAAAGATTCGGACTTAACGGCTATTTAAGCTGTCAGATGCAAAGAGCGTTTTTTCCTACAGGGCTAAGTATGTACGTTTTAGGCAATACGCTCTTTGACAGCAGCCTTACCTATGAGCAACTGGAAACAGATTATTATGACGCGGCGTTCATTAGCTTTGCTAAAGAGATTAAAGAGATAATGGACCGCACTCAAGGGTGGATGGCGGACGATTATCTTAATCACAGAATTTGCGAAAAAGGCGAAGAAATCGTCGGGCGCGCTTTATCCGAGCTTAAAAACTGCCGTAAAAGTACCGCCCAAATTGAGGAGCTTATCAAAAAAGCGGACGCAAAAGTTGCAGTGCGGCTTGACGCGGTCAGGCACCTGCATTTATATTATCAAAAACTCTTGCTGTTATTTATAGAAAAAGCGGGGCGTGCGGATGAGGAAATGCTGGCTGCAATGCTGGATGATATCGCGGTATTCTTGTTTTCGGCGGAGCCTCGTTTTCAGACTATTATGGACGTTGGGCAATATTTTTTACATATCAAAATTTTTGTAGGGGAGCATTGGTAAAAATATGAAAGACATTGTAATTAAAGAAAATGGACTGGTTTTGCAATTCTGCGCCGGAAACGGATTCGGCCTTAAAGCTTTCAGTTCGGAGCTTATCGAAAAAGAAATTCCCGAACATGAAGCCGCTTTTTATGCTCCGGAGCAGGTACATATCAGCGGAGGAAACAGAAACGGGCATTTAGGGCTGAAGCATTTGCGTGCAAGTGAAAGCGAAACGGCGCGTTTTGTAGAAATGAATAAGCTCGAGCGGGCAGATTTTACCGATTATGTGTTTGTACTGCTCAGCGAAAATGTGCGGGTCAATTCCGTATACCGTTTTTATAACGGCGTAAAAGCTGTAGCGGTCACTAATACCGTTACAAATATCAGCTTAAACCCCGTAACAATAGAAGAAGTCAATTCAATTTGTTTGTTCGGACTCAAATTGACGTCGGATAATGCGGCGGAAAAACTGAAATTATATATCCCCCATAATTCCTGGTATGTGGAAGCGCAGTGGAAAGCCGCGTTTTTAGGCGAACTCGGCTTAAAAAACGGTAATGACAAAATGTCGATGAAAAGGATATCCGTCGATAATACCGGCTCATGGTCTACAAAAGAATACTTACCTATGGGGATTTTAGAAGACACCGAGGACGGCAGCTTTTTACTTTGGCAGATAGAGTCAAGCAGTAGCTGGCATTATGAGATAGGCGATTACGACAACAGGATATATTTGAATGCCGGCGGGCCTGATTTTGATAACAACCAATGGTGCAAAACGCTGCAGCCGGGAGAATCTTTTACCGGCGTTACCGCCTCTCTTACGCATGGCGGATCGCTAAACGAGGTTATGGATTCCGTTACCTGCTATCGCCGCGCGATCCGGCGCAAGAATAAAGACAACATAGAGCTGCCGTTTATTTATAACGCTTATATGCACAGCTTTTGGGATTATCCGACGGAAAAAGGCCTTATTCCGGTAATAGACGCTGCTGCAAAGCTCGGAATAGATTACTTTTGTATCGATGCCGGCTGGCACGACGAAGAAAACTGGACCAATAAGATGGGCGGTTGGGAGGAGTCGAAAACCCGTTTCCCCTCAGGGCTGCAGAAAACGATTGATTACATAAAAAAATCAGGAATGAAAGCGGGGCTTTGGGTCGAGATAGAAAATATCGGTACTGAATGCCCATCGTTAGACAGGTTCTCTTCCGACTGTTTTTTGCAGCATAACGGAAAACCCGTCAGAAAACATAACCGTCAAATGTTTGATTTTTCCAATCCCAAGGTCATTAAATACGCTGACTCCGTTATAGATAAGATGATGGCGTACGGGATCGAATATATCAAAATGGATTATAACCTTGATACAGGCCCCGGAACGGACTATAATTCAGACAGCTTCGGCGACGGGCTTTTAAAATCCAACAGGGGATTTATCAAATGGCTCAGTTCGCTTTATGAACGCTATCCCGACGTTATAATTGAAAACTGCGCCAGCGGAGGCTGCCGGATGGATTACGCTATGCTTGCAATCAATTCCATACAGTCCACTTCCGACCAGACGAATTACAAAAAGTACGCGCATCTTTCCTCGAACATCTTTTCGGCTGTTACCCCCGAGCAGGCCGCCGTCTGGAACTATCCCGTGACGGACGCGCAGGTTCAACCGGACGACGAAGCTATAATAATGAATTCGGTCAACAGCATTTTAGGCAGAGTGCATTTTGCAAGCTTTATAAACGTTTTAAGCGAGGAAAAGCTTGAGCTTATGCGCGAGGGTATAATAGTTGCCGAAAGAATGAAAAAAGACAAGGTCGTTTCCAAACCCTATTTCCCGCTCGGTTTTTCCGATTTTACAGACAAAAATCTGGCAAGCGGCATTATAAACGGGAACAAGCTCTATTTAGCCGTTTGGAATCTGGAAGGGGCAAGCGACTTTTATGTGCCTTTAGATAAAAAGGTCTTATCTGTAAAAACCGCTTATCCTAAGGCGCGGCCGCTGGCAGTGCGTAAAACGGCAGGCGGAATAAATATCACATTTACTGAAAAAGTACAAGCAAGATTACTTGAAATTGAATTAGGAGAATAAAACATCAATTATGATGACTGCGACGGAAAGGTTTGCTAACCTGATGCAAAAGAAAGAAATAGACAGACTGCCCACGATCGAATGGGCTCCTTTTTGGAATCTGACGTTGGACAGATGGAATAAGGAGGGGCTTGGCGTCGACGTGAAATCTCATCTGGACTACCTGAAAATACAGCGCAGCTTCGGGCTTGAGGGCTGCGCGCAGACTCTGTTCTGGGCGCGTTCGCACCTGACTCCGACAGCTAAGACTCACGGAGCGGGTATTATGAAAACGCGCGCCGACTACCTCAAAATTAAGCCTACGATGTATCTTGACGTTACTAAATATTTGGGGGACGATTATATTTCGTGGCTTAAAAAAACACGCGCGGACGGCGATACGCTTCATTTTATGACGGTCGAGGGCTTCTTTTGGATGCCGCGCGAGCTTTTCGGGATCGAGGACCATCTCTACAGCTTTTACGATCAGCCCGACCTTTATCATGAAATATGTTCGGATTATTGCGATTGGCTTAAAACGGTAGTCGAATACGTAGGCAATGAATTCCGTTTCGATTTTATGAGCTTTGCCGAAGATATGAGCTACAATAACGGCCCTATGCTTTCTAAAGATTTGTTCGATGAATTTTTACTGCCGTATTATAAAAAAATTATACCTCTTTTTAAAAAGGCGGGGATCCCTGTTTTTATCGACAGCGACGGCGATATCACTATGGCGGTGGACTGGTATGCCGAAGCCGGCGCGCAGGGCATGTTTCCGCTTGAACGTCAGGCCGGCGTAGACGTAGGACTCTACATTCAGAAACAGCCGGATATGTTTTTTTTGGGGCATTTTGATAAAATGTGTATGAAAAAAGGCGAAGCGGCAATGCGCGCCGAGTTTGAGCGTTTAAAGCCAAGCCTTAAATCGCGCAAGCTTATTCCGTCTGTCGATCATCAGACGCCCCCGGACGTATCTATTGAAAACTATAAAGTTTACGTAAGGCTGCTTAAAGAATACAGCCGGTGCATATAAGCGGAGGAATTATGCGTTTTACAGCACACAGCCTTTCAATTTTCTCAGTTGAAGAGGCGGGCAGCGAGCTGCTTGTCGATTTGGGAACAAAGAAATACGGATACATAAAAGTCAAGACTAAAAATGAGCGCGACGTCGCTTTCAGCTATGGCCCGTTCAAGGATTTTACGCCTCTGAAAAACATAATGAAGGCGGGCGCGTCAAATGAGTCCGTTTGCGCGTCGCTGATCACAGCGCGGTATTTCAAAATAGATAACGCGGGCGGCGATATAGAATATATTAGTTTTTCGGACGAGACATATCAGGCCGAAAAAAAAGGCAAATTTGTCTGCGATGACGTTCTTTTGAACAAAATTTTCGATATTTGCGCGGCAACGATTTCTCTGTGCGTTTGTCCTCATCATATAGGCAACAATTATATGAATTTGCTGCCGAAAGAAAATCAGGAATTTGTTAAAAACTGGGTCGGCTTCGGAAACAGCGATTATGTTTTAGTAGACGGCGCCCGCCGCGACCGCGAGGTGTGGGTAGGCGATCTTGTTCCGGAAGTTCTGATGTGGTGGTACGGATTCGGGGACGCTCAGGTTATAAAAAATTCTGTTGAGCTTATGCTGGGGCTTGTCAAAGAAGACGGTTACATCCCCGGCAGCAGCGTATCATGGCAGACATATTACGAATACAGCGCATGGTTTGTAGTCGTTTTTCATCAATACGTTCTTCTTTCAGGAGATATAGAGTATTTAGAGCAGCACTTTGACACCTTGCTTAAAATCCTTGATTATCTTAAAATAGTGATCGACTCCGAGGGTCTGATGGTTTTGCCTAAAACTCAGACATGGGCCTACACAATGCGCCGCAGCGGCAAAATCGTTTCGAGTAATTGCGTGCTTGCGCGCGCCTACGACAGCGCGGCGGCGATGGCGGGGTATTTGAATAAAGCCGAGGCTGCAAAAGTATACAGTCAAAAGGCGCAAAAACTTAAAGCCCTTATTTTTTACAAAGGCTACGACAAGAAAAAGCACGCGTTTTTTGACGTTATGGACGGCGAAAAAGCGTATTCGCTCGACGCCAACAGTTATGCGATAATTTCGGAAATTTGTCCTAAGAAATACGTGGGCAAAACGTTGGAGAGCATTGAAAAGCTTTTCCGTACTCAATTCGGCGCATTGCTTATAAATCCGCCGGAGCCTGATGACGGACGGAACTGGCCGCATAACAAAAACGTTTGGCCGTTCCTTGTCGGGTTTGAGGCCGAGGCGCGTTTTAAAAGCGGCGACCATAAGGGCGCGGTCGGGCTGATAAAAGCTTGCCACGGAAATATGGCGATACAAGGCACAGACACCTTTTGGGAAATAATCGACGCAAAAACCGGAGGCTTTATCTATCAGCGCCTGCTTAAAACGGACGATGAAAGCCTTGATGTGTACGACAGCGCCTCACACGGGTGGTCTGCCGGAGCGGGTATGCTGCTGCAAACGTATATCGGCGGGATTTCCCCGCTATCACCCGGCTTTAAAACGGCGTCATTTGATCCCCACCTTATGGGAATGAAGAATATCGATTGCGCAGTTCCCGCAGCAAACGGGTCGATAAGCGTCAAGATGAAAAAGATATCCGGGGAGTCTTACGCTGTCAGCCTGAGCGTACCGGCGCAGGTTGAATTGCATTATAAAGGCGCAGGCATAATGCTGAAAAACGGCAAGAAAATCAAACGCCTCAAATCCGGCGAATACATACTGACAGATAAGGCTTAAGGAACGCTAAACAATATTGTGTTTTCTTAAGCTCATTTTCGGAGGACGGCATGATATGATACACTTTACGGATAAAGATTGGGACCGCATCCGCCAAACATATGAAAGCTTTTGGAACGGTACGCTAGGGCGCCCTATTTTGCCGTGCCTTTTTACGGGCGCGCAGCCCGGCAGGGATTGCCCGAAGTATCCGCTTTTAAGCTTTGCCAATTGCTCCGATTTTTCTTATACGCCGGAGATGATAATAGAGCGTTACGATTATGAGCTTTCTACCTATGAGTTTTACGGCGACAGCTTTCCCTTTATACAAACCACGCAGTTCGGCCCCGGCGTCTCCGCGGCATTTTTAGGAGCAAAGCTCATCAGCGCGCAGGATACAGTATGGTTTGAGCCTTTGAAAAAGATACCGTTCAAGGATATGCATTTAAGCTATGACGGCGATAATATCTGGCTGCGCAGGATAAAGGATATTTTCCGTGCCGGTATGAAAAAATGGGGCGGAAACGTTGTGATCGGAATGACTGACCTTGGCGGGGCTCTCGACATTTTGGCGGCGCTTTCCTCAACAGAAGAGCTTTTAGTCGCTCTTTACGACGAGCCGGAAGAAATTCTGCGTCTGATATATGAGATACAACAGCTTTGGTTCCGTTTTTCTGACGAATTGAACGACATTCTAAAGGGTTCTCAAGGGTATACAGACTGGAGCAGTATTTATACTCCAAAACCCGGATGTATTCTTCAAAGTGATTTTTCATATATGATAAGCCCCGATATGTTCAGGACATTTGTAATAGACGAGCTTGACGGCTCCGCCGCGCATTTTTTCCATACGTTTTATCATATGGACGGAATCGGACAGCTGCCGCATTTAGATATGCTCCTTTCCTCGAAAAACATTAAGGGCATACAATGGGTGCCGGGGGAGGGTGAGCAGCTCAAAAAGGATTGGAGCGGGATTTACGGCAAAATATCTGATTCCGGTAAAAAAATACAGGCATATTACAACCTTGATTTTCACCTCGATGAAATATTATCTGTTATAAAACGGCCTGACGATCTTATCAAGCTTCAGTTTTCCTACCCGATATCGAAAAAAGCCGAGATTATCAGAAAAATGTCAAAATACGGCGATTTTTAATGCCTTAGTCAAAACTCACAGCAGCTATTAAGCCGCTATAAAATTTTGCATTTGCGCAGGACGATTCGCTGTTTGGCGGTCAAAAGCGAATTATTTAATTTAAAAATGAAAAATACAAAAAAAGGTTAATTAAAAATATTAAAAAATTATTGACTTTTTTTTTATCTTTATGTATATTATATATAGTAAGGATAAATATTCTTTACTTTTTGAAAGAGTGGAGATCGATCGGGGAAAAATGGTTGATTTCTCCAAAAACTAACCGGCAATATAACGTATGCTTTGTTATTTTTTGTTAAAAATGATGAAGGTGGTTGCCGGTCTTATTTGCGTGTAGTTGAGAAAAGGGAAAATGTTAAAAAAGAAACTATTTTTT
>JAVBKW010000049.1:0-11191 GCA_031553855.1 Eubacteriales bacterium
ATCTAATTACCAATAACATACAGCATCCAGGAGATGATTGGAATTGGAGCGAAAATATTAGAGAAATAAAGAATATAGAAAAAATAATTGTTAATAAAGAAATGAAGGAACGTATTGTTGAAAAAAAATTTATATTTAAAAATTTTTTAGTTATTGAATGTATTAACAATGATAAGAAATATATTTCAATTTCACTTTTTACAAAAAAGCAAATAAAAAAAATAATTAATATAATCAATGATATAAAATCTAAAATCGAAAAATCAATACAATAATTAAAAAGAAATGAATGGCTGTCGATATGTCCCAAAACAAAAGTGAAACGGCTCGACTCTAAATCCATAATCCCAAAAAACAGTCTAAAATCGACAAGCGGCGGAGCAATCTGCCGCTTGTTTTTACGGTGCCGTTAAGCCGCTGACGGCAGATTATACGTACGCGCCAACAACGGGACTGTTGCAGCTGGAGACTCATAAGCTGAATTACGCTCCGATATATGCGGCCCGCTACGAGTACGACAACGACCGGAACATAACGGCAACCGGAAAACAATGAAAGAGTATGCGTACACGCCGTCGTTAAACGCGGTAAGCGGTGCGCCGAGGTTCATAACAAAGTACAGCTATCATAGCCAAACGGCAAACTCGTTTGAATATCTGAATGAGCTGTATCTAGGCGAAGAGGTTATCTGCACGGGGGAATACAAAGGAAAGCCTACGGATATGCTTGCGAAAATAACTACGACCGACGGGGCTACGGGAGCGGTGATAAAAGAGGAAACGATAGGCAATTACGACAAATTAGGAAACCCTCGCAGCTACCGCGGAAAAAATCTTGAATCGTCTCGCGGGAGGTGTGGACAAAATAGCGGATTACAAATAATCAAGGATAGAGAAAGGCGGTTCACGAAATTTGTGCAACCGAGAATTTGGGAAATGGTCTCTGTGTTGAACGGGTTTTCGGTATTTTAGTTTTGCTTCGCCGTATTTATTATAAGCGTTTATAAACACAGAAAGTACCGCTTGAAGTGTTTCAAGTTTTCTATAAAAGCAACGGCTTCGGCGAGCCAGTCCGGATATATAATGACGAAGATCTGCGTTTATACTTTCTACATTATGAGTATCGCTTTTATCCCAATCATTATATACATGTTTGCCCGGATAAATCACGCTAAGATAGCCGTTATAACCGTCCGTACAATATCTTTGCGCATCAGGTACGCTATCCACCATACTCTGTATTCGCCATGATTTTTTTTCTTTTTCCACAGCGAAAGCTACGATTTGCCGAGGCTCTCGGCTTACCATTGTCATTATATATGTATTTTCGCGAGTTTCGGTATATTCTTTGTGCTCAGGGAACCACCAAAGCTCATCAAGCTCAAAAGTTCCGAAATCCGTTTTAGGACTTATCCACATCCCCGCCATTTTTTTTAATCCAATGAAACACATTGGCTTTGCTCATACCCAGCACTTTTCCGACGCCTCGTCCGCTTACCCCGGAATAATATATCTTTAGCGCATTTTGCCGAACCTCTTCGGAATATCCCAGGCTCTGCGGTTCCGGAGTGTATTTCTTCCCGCATATCATACATTTATACCGCTGCGTTCCGCTCCGGTTCTTCCCTTGCTTATGCTGTTTTTCTTCATGCCCACAACTCGGACATTTATTTTTCGCTTGTTCCATATTCTTATTATATCATCAATCCGTCACTTTGTCCACTCCGCTCGCGGGAAAAACCTTGCAAAATTCGGTGATGTAAGCTATACTTATCTTAGTAGCGTAAATGGTATTAAATGGATGGGATTTGATGAGAAATCGGACGAATGTGGCGAAAATTATAACTAATTTTTTGAATTTATTCAATGAAAAAAAAGATGTAAAAAATTAAGCAATAGAATAAACATTGACATCTAAACAAACAACACACGGCGGTTAACGGTAAAAAGGCAAACGTATTAGCGCCTCTTGCCGTACCGCCGTGTGTTTGTTTTTTGTCAATGTTTTTTTATATTATTGAAATATTTGACTTGTTCGAAATGTGAAACAAATATTCACATAAAATTCACTAAATTATCATCATAAAATTCAAGTGATTTTATTGACAAGCACTGGAATAATTTGTATAATGTGAAAACATTTCAATACAATAATAGGTTTATTTCAGTTATTGCATTGAAGCGGGCGATCGTATAGATCGTGATTATGGTTTTATTAAAATTATCGAACAGATATATTTAGTAAAACAAATGTTGGAGTTCATTTCTTTCTGTATTTTCGAACAGAAATGTCGTGGAGCAAGTGAACGATGGCAGTCGAATAAATTGAATCGAACAGGTTTATTTAGTCGGCAGGTTGCTCGTTAAGGAAATTGGAATTTCGAACAGAATTTTAATTGTCGGGGCAAATGGCTGTTATAAAAATTATCGAACAGATGAAATTATGATAGTTGTTTTTGCATTAAAGACTTAGTATTTTGAACAGAAATATGAGATTTAATATTGCAAGTTTTGTTGCTAGAAGAAAAAAAGAAAGACTTTTGGACAAAAGAGTTTTTCGGGTGTTTAACGTTTCGAAAAGTAAGTTTAAAACACTAGTATATTGTCAAATCATTTAATTTACTAAATATAATAAATATGCTATACTGAAGAAAACGGAGGTATAGTGTATGAGAAAGGTAGAAAACCACATAAAACTTAGTCAGGAAGAGAGAGCCAAATTGGTAGCGGTAATTCATGGCGGCAAAGCGAGCGAAATACTACATGCAAATATTTTGCTGATGTGTGACGAGAACGCAAAAATGTTCACGCCCAAGCAAATAGCTGAAGCTTTGAATACAACGAAACAGACCATAAACAAGGTAAAGCAACGTTATTTTGAGGTTGGAATAGACAAATGTCTTATAAGAAAGAATGCAGGGCGTGCCCCAATACCGCCAAAAATAACCGGGGATGTGGAAGCAAAAATAATTGCTTTAGCTTGCAGTCAGGCGCCGAAAGGGAGTGCAAGGTGGACGCTTAGATTGTTGGCGGATAAGTCGGTTGAGCTAAAAATAATAGACTCAATATCTTACGAAAGCGTTGGGACGCTTTTAAAAAAACACAACTTAAGCCTCATTTAAATGAATATTATTGTATACCTGCGGAGAAAAATGGCGAATTCGTAGCAAGGATGGAAGATATATTAGATACTTACTGTTTGCCATATGATGAAAATATACCGCTAATATGCATGGACGAAAAGCCGTATCAATTATTGGACGAAAAACTCAAGCCTATATCCATGAAGCCGGGCAAAACAAAAAAGACAGATTATGAATATGTGAGAAACGGTACTTGTAGCATATTTGTTTTTACGGAGCCTCTTGCAGACTGGCGCAATACGTCCGTACGGGAGCAACGCACAAAAAAAGATTGGGCGGAAGAAGTATATGAATTACTTACCGTGCACTACCCCGATAAAACTAAAATCCGGCTTGTCTTAGATAATCTGAATACGCACACGTTAGGTTCATTATATGAAACCTATCCGCCGGAAACGGCAAGAGCGTTAACAAAACGGTTAGAAATACACTACACACCTAAACACGGCAGCTGGCTTAATATTGCCGAAATTGAATTGTCCGTAATGGAACGACAGTGCCTTAAGCGTCGCATACCCAATATTGGGAATTTGCGTGCGGAGCTTGCGGCTTGGCATAATGAACGAAACAAAAACCAGAAAAGTGTTGATTGGCAGTTTACCACCGCCAATGCAAGAATAAAGCTAAAACGCCTCTATCCTATGTAGTATAGGTCAATAAAATAATTTGACAAACTACTAGTTAGTAGCTAAAGAAAAGAATAATTTTTGAACAAAAAGTTGTTTATTGGTAAGACATCTCGAACAGAGAGTCATTTAACACAAGCTATCATTAAAGAAAACTTCTGAACAAGAGGTTTTACGGAGTTAAAAATACTTTCGAACAGAGAGTATTCAATTTAGGACTTCAATTAGCTTTTTGAACAGAAAGGCGATTGAAGTATTTATGCGTATCAATTTTCTAAAGTAAAATTTTTACGCTTTTTGAACAACAATATATTTTATATCGGTAACCTTTGAACAAAAGAATTACCAGCTTTCAGAACATGAAATTTTATGAAAATAATATCTGTTGTTGAAAACAAACAAGGCGAAATGCCTTTGAAATATGTGTTTTGCTTTGCAACCAAAAGGGAAACAAACTATGCCACAAAACCGTAAAAAAGTAGGTAAAAAGTAGGCAGGATAAGGGACTGCCATAAGTTTCAGTCCGGAGGGTAAGCAATCAGGAAACCTGATTCTTTTTATGACCACAAATAAAACTAATAATATGAGATAAAGGTTAGCCCATTTCAGGCGTTTTAGGCAAGAAAAATAGTACTTGACAAAACTCGTAGTAATACGATATACTAAAATCAAAGGTAATATAATGAGGAGGAAATCATTATGAAAAGAGTTGAGATTTTAGTAAAAGTGGAAATTGGTGAAGGACTGACTGTCAAGGAAATATTAGCATATAGAAAGCTTGAACCGTTGAAAACTCAAATTTACGGCAAGTATGGGTCGTTAGCAAAAATTTATCTTGAGGAACACAATCCTGCAAAGCTGTGGACATTGGCGGGGGACTTGCCTGAATACTTGCACGGTATAGATAGTCAGGCTGATGAACTCTATGAAACAATGTACACCAAACTTTCCGCTGATGAGTGTTTCAAGAAATCCGGAGATTTTATATCTAATCTGCAAAAAGAAACTGAGATCCAAAATTTGATTGAAACTGAAATTCTGACCGAACTGATTTATGTGGATTAAAGAGGTGGGATTATGAGAGTTTTAAGATTTACAGGAAAAATATTTAAGTTTCTGTTTGTAGGATTATTATTAACCGGACATTTTATTATGAATTGTATAGGTGTGCTTGTGTGCGCCATAACGGATAATTAAGGAGATTGATATTATGAATAATAAAAAAGAATCTACTCCTATGCGTGAGATACGCCGCCGTTATGAGGAAATGCACAAAGAAAAAAGAAAAGAAACGAGCACCCAATTTTCAACTTTTATTCCGCGGAAAGATTTTGAGGAAATCAATTTATTCCTTAAAGAGCACGGTATAACAAAGGTTCAGCTTATTTCTGCGGGATATACTGCTTTAAAAGGAATAATTGAAGTCCGGAGAGTGGGAAGTCAGTAATGGTTTTTCATATATAATTTCCGGACACAAAATGCCAATGGCACACAATTCGATTGATTGGAGTCGACGCCGAACCGGCTGAACAAGCCTGTCCGATGCCGAACCCCGTGACACGAAAATATTTTATAAGGAGATTTTTGTGATTAACGGAAAAAGAACATCATATCCACACAATAATAAAAAATTAAGAGGATTTGAATCAAGAGAGAAATGAATTGCAAACCAGATGTCAGAGAGTTGAGTCGGTAACCGCTGGAAACGGAGAATATATCCTTATTATAGAGGAAAAAGCGGGGGCTAATGAAACGCCGCTGAGTATATTAAGCCGTTTGATCGAACGCCACTCAAGCGACACACCAATAGAAGAACGAACTTGCTATTTGCCAAACAAAAAGGAGGTAAAAAATGTTTGAAATGCAAATAGCTATTAATAATTCCAAAATAAAATACGGAGGTGAAAAAATTACAGCGCTGTATTGCCGCCTTTCGCGCGACGACGATCTGAGCGGCGACAGCAACAGTATAGTGAATCAAAAGGAGATATTGAACAACTACGCAAAAAAGAACGGGTTCCGTAACTGCCAATATTATGTCGATGATGGATATTCCGGAACCAACTTTGAAAGACCGGATTTCCAGCGTATGCTTAAAGATATTGAAAACGGTCAAGTCGGAGCGGTCATAGTCAAGGATATGTCAAGATTCGGCAGGAACTACATAATGGTAGGCTATTATACCGAAATACTGTTTCCTAACTCAAAGATACATTTTGTCGCGGTCAGCGACGGTGTTGATAGCCAAAGTAATTTCGACAATGAATTCACGCCGTTTCGGAACATAATAAATGAATGGTATGCCCGCGACACGTCTAAAAAGGTAAAAGCCGTTTTTAAAGCGAAAGGAATGTCCGGTAAACACATAACTGTAGTACCGCCGTTCGGATACAAATTAGATCCAGCTGACAGAACAAAATGGATTATCGACGAAGAAGCGGCAAAAACAGTAAAAGAAATATTCAGGCTGTTTATTGAGGGCTTGAGCGTTCCGGCAATTAGAGACATTTTGACCGAAAGGCGCTTGGACACGCCGCAGCTTCACTTCAGTAAGAATAAAATGCCGGTCCGAACCTCTAGTGAAAATCCTGTAATGTGGCGCAACTCGACTATTTATGCATTATTAAACCAGTATTCTTATACAGGTTGCACCGTCAATTTTAAAACTTCGAAACGATCGTATAAAACTAAAGAACGGATTTTGCTGCCAAAAAGCGAATGGGTTATTTTTGAGAACACGCAGGAAGCGATAATAGACAATGATACTTTTGAATTAGCGCAGAAAATGGGCGAGAGAATAAAGCGCCGCGGCCCGTATTCAAAAAAAACCAAACTGCCTAAAGAGCCGAAAGAGTATAAACCGCGCAATAAATTCGGCGGAAAAGCGTTCTGCATGGATTGCGGTTCAAAAATGACCATAGCAAACAACGGCAGAACTCCGAGAAATGATTATCTGGTCTGCGCAGTTTACCGTAAACAAAAAGGTGTTTGTACAGGACACCGTATTCGAATGGACGTACTGGATCAGTTAGTTTTAAACGATATCCGAAAAGTAAGCGCTTATGTAAAAAACCACGAGAATGAATTTATAGAGCGATATTTAAGCAGCTCACAAAAAGAAAAAATCAAGCTGATGTCTGCTGTGAAATCTTCGCTCAATAAAGCCCGCTCCCGAAACAATGAACTTGACATAATTCTCCGGTCTATCTACGAGGACAGAGTTCTGGGCCGCATAATGGAAGAACGTTATAATAATCTTGCCGGAGCATATGAAGCTGAACAATCCGAACTTAAAGCAAAGATTCAAGAAATTGAAAAGCAGTTGGCATTGGCCACACAGGATAGTGAAAATCTTGAAAGGTTTTTAATAACAATGAGACGGTTTACTGAAATTCAAGAACTGACTTTAGAAATCCTGCACACGTTTATAGACCGGATAGAAATAGGCGAAAAACAAAACGATACTGATGCTCGGATAATTAAAATAATCTACAATCTAGTCGGCGCAATAGATATACAGTAAAAGCAAGAAAAAACACAATAGGCAAGCGGTTTAAACCCCGTTTGCCCAAATGTGTCCCTAAGAATATCTTGCGGGGGCGTTTAGATTCGCCCCCAAACCCCCTAACTACTTACTTTTTAAAAAGTAAGCAAAACCTTTAAACGGATCAAGGTATACAAGCAAACGGGGACGCAAAAGTAAGCAAAACTTTTTATGAATAAAAAATAGCGGATTAAAGAAGTTCGGTTTTTGTCAAAAGTCCCGTCTTTGCGAGGAGAGTAGCGACGAAGCAATCCAGTTTTAAATTGCATTTAGTTTTGGGACAAAGACTGTTTTATATTCAAACGAGACTTTTGCAGTAAGCGAGGCTTTTTTCACCTCTTGAACGGCAAAAAGTCCTCGTCGTCGGTTTTGTCGTAAACAAAGTCTTGAGCAATCAGGCTTGCTCTTTTTATGCTTTCGGGGCCGTATTTTGTGCGTATCTTGTCGAGGGCAAGGTCAAGGCGGTCGTTTTTGGAGGCCGACGCGTCGTCGAACATCGTCATCTGTATATTTGCGGTCTCGTCAAAAACGTCGTATACGCTTACAGTTATCGTTCTTAGCGGCGGATCGAGATTCCATATAGCTTTAGTCAGCTCGAGGGCGGTTTTTCCTATATCGGTTGCGTTGCGGGTGGGAACGGAAAGCTTTAACTGCTTTGACGCCGTTTCAAGATTGACGTCTCTGAGATTTATTGCAACGCCTTGGCCTTTGAGCTTGTATTTGCGCATTCGCACAGCTATCATATCGGCAAGGTAATATATCAGCGATTCGGCGTCCGAATAGGAAACTATATCGCGCGTCGCCGTCATACCGTGCCCGACGCTTAACGGCGTACGGGACTTCACGTACTCGCGCACAGGCTCATCATCAAGGCCGAGCGCGCTTTTTTTTAGCTTTATCCCGTTAATGCCCAAAAGGTTTTTTAAAACGGCGTCGTCGGTTGCGGCAATTTCGCCGATAGTGTTTATGTTCATGTGCTTCAGCTTTTCGGCGGTTTTTCTCCCGGCCATAAACATTTCCGAAGCTTCAAGCGTCCAGATGATTTGCTTGTAATTTTCTTTTGTTACTACGCTTGTTGCGTCGGGCTTTTTAAGGTCGGACGCGATTTTTGCAAATGACTTTGTAAAACTCACTCCCGCCGACAAAGTGAGCCCGGTTTCTTTCTTCACGACTTGGCGCAAGGTGTCGGCGATAGTTTTGCCGTCGCCGAATAGTTTTGCCGAGCCTGTAACGTCGAGCCAGCATTCGTCCGGGCCGAACGGCTCGACATAGCAGGTGTAACGAGTATAAATGTCAAAAACTTGTTTTGAATATGCCGAATAAGCGGCAAAATCGGGCGGAACACTGACAAGCCCCGCAATTTTCTGCTTTGCCTGCCAAAGTGTTTCGCCGGTTTTTATGCCCGCTTTTTTTGCAATATCATTTTTTGCAAGCACGATACCGTGCCTTAAGTCCGCCGAGCCGCCGACTATCAAAGGCACGTTTCTCAGCTCAGGTTTTTTTACGCATTCCACCGACGCATAAAAATTATTAAGATCGCAATGCAGGATCGTTCGTTCCATATTTTATTTTATCCTTATGCAAGTGTGCGAATAAGACGTAAGAATTTTAAGGCTGCGCTTAATTAAGCTCTTGACAAAACAATTATAAGCAATAAAAGAATTATTTACAATCATTATTCGCAAAATTTTCTGGTGTTTCTTCTTTCAAAACGGTTTGTAAAAAAATGCCGATGTGGTATAATCATAATTATGGCGGATTTTGATTTACAATCTAAATATAAACCGACCGGAGATCAGCCGGAGGCGATTGCAAAGCTCGTAGACGGAATTGAAAACGGCCTCAGGAGCCAGGTGCTTTTGGGCGTTACGGGCAGCGGCAAAACCTTTACAATGGCGAACGTAATTGCCAGCACGCAGCGTCCGGCGCTTATTTTGGCGCATAACAAGACTTTAGCGGCGCAGCTTTGTAATGAAATGCGCGAATTTTTTCCGAATAACAGGGTGGAGTTCTTTGTTTCTTATTATGATTATTATCAGCCGGAGGCCTATATTGCCAGCACCGATACTTATATAGAAAAGGATATGGCGATAAACGACGAGATAGACAAGCTGCGAAATTCCGCAACATGCTCGCTTGGCGAGCGGCGCGATACTATCGTCGTGTCCAGCGTTTCATGTATATACGGCTTAGGCGCGCCGGAAAACTACTATAAAATGGCGGTTTCTCTGCGTCCGGGCGATATTCTCGACCGCGACGAGCTGATCCGCCGCCTTATAGAAATTAATTATAAGCGCAACGACGCCGAGTTTGAGCGCGGTATTTTCCGCGTCAAGGGCGATACTGTTGAGATTTTCGTGCCATGGTCGAGCGAACTGGGGATAAGGGCCGAGTTTTTCGGCGACGAGATAGAAGCAGTTTCGGAGTTTGAAATAGTTTCGGGGCACAGGATAAATTCTTTAAAGCACGCGGCGATTTTTCCCGCCTCCCACTATGCTTTTGAAAAAAGTACTATGGATTCCGCGCTTGCCCAAATCAATTACGATTTAGAAAAACAGGTCGAATACTTCACATCGCAAAACAAGCTTATCGAGGCGCAGCGTATCGAGCAGCGCGTACGCTACGATATGGAAATGATACGCGAGGTCGGCTTTTGCAGCGGTATAGAAAACTATTCCCGTTATTTCGACGGGCGAAAACCGGGCGAGGCGCCCTATACGCTTTTAGACTATTTCCCCGAAGATTTTATAATGTTTATCGACGAAAGCCATATGACCGTTCCGCAGCTGCGTGCGATGTACCGGGGAGATCTTTCAAGAAAGACCAACCTTGTCGAGTACGGATTCAGGCTTCCGGCGGCTTACGACAACCGTCCATTAAAGTTCGAGGAGTTTGAAAAGAAAGCGGGGCAGCTGATATTTGTTTCGGCAACGCCCGCGCCGTATGAGCTTAGCCAGTCGAACAACTGGATAGCCGAGCAGATCATCCGCCCGACGGGGCTTGTGGACCCTCCTGTCGAAATACGGAAAATAGAGGGGCAGATCGACGACCTTATAGACGAGATAAAACAGACTGTAAAAAAAGACGGCAGGGTGCTTGTGACGACGCTCACAAAAAAGATGTCTGAAGCGCTAACGGCCTATTTAGCCGAAAACGGCATAAAAGTGCGGTATCTGCATTCGGAAATCGACACTATGGAGCGTATAGAAATAATAAACGGTTTAAGGTCGAAGGATTTTGACGTCGTAGTGGGTATCAATCTTTTAAGAGAGGGCTTAGATATCCCCGAAGTTAAGCTTGTGGCTATCTTAGACGCGGACAAGGAAGGCTTTTTAAGAAGCGAAACCTCGCTTATCCAGACGATAGGGCGTGCTGCGAGAAACGCTGAAAGTAAGGTAATTTTGTATGCCGACAATATGACGGGTTCTATGCAGCGCGCGCTTTTTGAAACCGACCGCCGCCGCGATAAACAGACGCAATATAACCTTCTGCATAATATCACTCCGCAAACTATCATAAAACCGATCGGCAATTCGCTTCAGATATCGAGTAAATCGGGCGAGAAGATTGATTCGGCGGAGATCCCGAAAATGATAGAAAAGCTCAAAGGTCTTATGGCGGTTGCCTCCGCAAGCCTTGATTTTGAAACGGCAATCAAGCTGCGCGACAGGATAGCCGAGCTGAAAAATATGCATAATAATATACGAAAGACCGGAAAATAAGGAGGTCGCTGAAAAAGGCGCTGATAGCGGCGAAAATTGGAACTTTCGACTCTATCGAGTACATTAAGGTACACTCAATCGTCGAAAAACCACACTTTTCGCCACTCTGAGCACCTTTTTGATCGCCCTCTAAAGAACAGTAATGACTTTTTCAGTG
>JAVBKW010000017.1:0-7362 GCA_031553855.1 Eubacteriales bacterium
GTACTCTGTAAAATCAATTAGTTGACTTAAAATACGGCATCTTTTAAGCAATAAAAAGTCTTTTTTTCTTGTAGGTAGCGCTGCTACCCCCTGCAAAAACAAGCCTTTTTCTAATCTTAAAATCTGCTCGCCTTTAAGTCAACCATAAGATTTTACAGAGTAAGAGGTTAAATTTAAAAAAATTTTCCATTAAAGGCATAAACGCTTTTTTTGAAAAAACGGAGGATTATATTATGGCTCTATTTACAGGCAGCGGCGTCGCGATGATAACGCCCTTTACTCAGGACGGCATAAATTACGACGCTTTAGGTAAAATTATCGAGCATATTATCAAAGGCAAAACCAACGCACTCTTTGTTCTCGGCACAACAGGCGAGCCCAGCACCATGACGCGCGAAGAAAAGGAAAAGGTCTTAGAATTTTCTATCGCAAAGGTTAATAAGCGCATACCCGTATTTGCCGGCGCGGGCGGCAACAACACGTCCGATGCGGTTGATTTTGCCAGACGCTGCGAAAAAATCGGCGCAGACGGCTTGCTTGTAGTTACGCCCTACTATAATAAATGCACGCAAAACGGCGCAGTTGCCCATTATCAGGCTATATCAGACGCTGTAAACGTTCCGATCGTTGCTTATAACGTACCGGGCAGGACCGGCTTTAATATCGCGCCGTCCACCTGCTTAAGCTTAGCTAAAATTAAAAATATTCGCGCTATAAAAGAGGCAAGCGGAAATATCGACCAGATTTTAGAGGCTGCAAGGCTCACCGACGGCAAGCTCGACCTTTACAGCGGCGACGATTCTTTAACAGTTCCGGCAATGTCGATAGGCGCAAAAGGCGTAATTTCCGTTGCGGCAAACGTTATACCCGAAACTATACATAATATGGCCGCGCTTTGCCTTGAAAATAGATTTTTGGAAGCCGCAAAAATCCAATTCAGCATAGCTACGTTTGTTAAAGCGTTGTTTTCCGAAGTTAACCCTATTCCCTGCAAAAAAGCAATGCAGCTGCTTGGCTTTGACGCAGGGATCCCCAGACTTCCGCTTACGGAAATGGAGCCGGAGCATACAGAGCTTCTCAAAGCTGAAATGAAAAAACTATCGCTTATTTAGAAGGATAAAAGTACATAATGATGAAAATTTTTCTGTTCGGAATAAACGGTAAAATGGGTAAGATGATCTGCGAAAGCGCGGGAAACTTTCCAGGAGTCGAAATTTGCGGCGGTTTCGACTTAAATAAAACCTCCGCTTATAAGGTTTTTGATAATGTTGACGCCGTTGATATTCCTTTCGACGTGATAGTTGATTTTTCCCGTCCCGAAGCTCTCGACAATATTATAAAGCTTGCGGAAAAATTCAAAAAACCGGTAGTTTTTGCCACCACCGGATATGACGAAAACGCATTAAAAAAGATTGAAGCTTTAAGTAAAAAGGTAGCGGTTTTCAGGTCCGGCAATATGAGTCTGGGCGTCAATACCGTAATAGAGCTTGTGGAGCGCGCAACAGAGATTTTATTTGACCGTTTCGACGTGGAAATAATCGAAAAACACCATAACCAAAAGGTCGACTCTCCCTCCGGCACAGCAAAAATGCTGGCGGACGCCGTTAATAAAGCGGCGGATGAAAAAGCAGCTTTTGTTTACGGTCGCGAAGGAAAAGACACTTTAAGAAAAAAGAACGACGTTGGCATCCACGCTGTACGCGGCGGCACGATAATTGGCGAACACGAAGTGATGTTTTGCGGCAACGATGAGATAGTAACTATTTCCCATACCGCCCTTTCGCGCAAGATATTTGCCGACGGCGCAATCAACGCCGCGATTTATATGAACGGCAAAAAAACCGGAATGTACAATATGAAAAATGTTCTCGGCTAATTCCCGGCATTTTTCATGGCTTTTTATACCGCCCCAATATGACGGAATGAAATTTAGAATGAATACTTTATACCAAAAAAAGAAACCATGGCGATATGGTTTCTTTTTTTGTATAAGCTATATTTTGCCTTTTCTAAAATTTAAGGTCTAAAACTATGACCTTTCCCGCAGGAAGCTCAAGATTTGACACAAGGCCGCTTTCGTAATCTACTGTTTCTTTCCCGACCGGCTTCATCTTTTTTGCGCCAGAGGGCAAAACAATATTTACTTTAACGCTGCGGCGCGATTTAATTTTTGCGTTTAGAGAACCTTTCTTTTTATCCCACGCCATTGAGACGATTTCTGCGCCGGTTCTTGTTAAAAAGCCGTTTATTTCACCTTTCGATAATTCCTCGGTGATAGCGGGAAGTAGTTTTATAGTTGAAGAATCAGACTGTATAAGCATTTCCTGTATTGCGCTTGTTATGCCCATATTCGGCTCTATAGTGTAGCTTGCCCAATTGTCTGTGTTCCCGATACCCATTCCGCGCCAATCGCTTGAAGTGAAAATCAAGTTGCTCATCGCCATGCCGCGGATAGTTGACGCGATCGTTTCCATAGCTGAATTACCGTCGCTAAGCCTTGCAAAAATGTTCGCATATCTTGAAAGCGACATTGAGGTTTGATTTTTTACGGCTGACTGCGCTTTCTTTTTTAATGTGTTTTCAAACGCTTTAAAAAGCTCGGGCTTTGAGGAATTGATTTCGGTTCCGGGATAAACCGGATAAAACATAGGGCTTGAGGGCATCGAAAGGTTGTCGGCAAGCCTTGAATCGAGATATTCCTTGACGGTATTATCGCTGTTTATCTGATATTCGGGGATTTTTGTAAGCATGTGCTGCCATTTGGGAATATCAGGCTTATTGATTCCGGCAATTTCAGACCCGTTTATAAGGTTTTGCAAAAGCTCTTTAGCGATCGAAAAATCTATAGATGAATTTCTGGCGATGCTTATAGTTTCGCCCTGAAAAAGGTTTCCCGGGTATGATTCGGGCGAGAAAGACGGACTGGTTTCATAAGGGCCGTCGCCGGCTGACTTTAAAAAGTTTTCATAAAACAACGCGGTTTCTTTCATGAACGGCAACGCCCTGTTTTTTAAGAAGTTTTTATCGTCCATATATAAATAATAATCATAAAACAGCTGACATATCCAGCCTGCCGCACCAGTAAAGTGCATCACTTTGTTATCAAGGCTGCCAAAAACGCCCGTCCCGTGCGCCATTATAGCGGGAATCAAAATACCGCGGCTCGAATAAATTCTTGAGGCGTTCTTTTTCAAGTCCTCAAATACGCTTTCATAAAAAACAAAAACGCTTTCTAAAAATTCGGTCATATTGCCGGCAAGTACGTGCGAATAAAGTGTTTGCAAGCTTGCCGCCGCTGCTATTTGGCTGTCTTGGGCCTTATAATCGCCGCACCATAAGCCATAAGGGGCAAGAGGCCTCGACCCTTTTTTAGAGCCGCAAACAGTTAAATACCTGCCGTATGCCCAAATTTTTTCAAGCAACGCCGGAGATATCTCTCCGCTTGTGAAAACGTCGTCGATCATATAATCGGTAAATTTATCCCTGCCCTCGGCGTCAAAGTCTACTTCCGCGCTGTTAAAAAGGCGGCTGTGGATAGGAGTATGCTCTTTGAGTAGTTTTTCATATGTAAGTTTGACGCCTTGCAGCTGTGTAGTTATAGCCTTCCATTCTTTTTCGCGCTGACTTTCAATAAACGGCTTAAGTAAAACTAAAACCTTATCCGCGCCTTTGATGGAAAGCGAATCTGAATTGACGGCCATTGCGCCGCCGTAGTGATTTACAAATGCGACTGCTCCGAATTCTGTGCCGTTATCGGAACGCGCCGAAAAATACATAAAGAATTTATCATACTTCACATTTACGCCGTCGGGAGTTTTTGAAACTGTGCCGGGCGTGCGGTTATTGAATTTATCGTGAACGTCAAAAGAAAAATTGACGTCTATAGTTTTGGGTCCGGTGTGAGTAATTTCGTAGGCAATAAGATTTTGCGCCTGCGAAACAAACATACTGCGCTCAAACCTCGTAGTGCCGTCCTTAAAAGTAACAGAAATCTCGCCGTTTTCCATATTCAGTATGCGCGAGTATTCCTTGATTTGCTTATCGGGTTTCATTTCGATTTTAAAATCGCATAGTGGCAGCGGATAACTCAAAAGCGGCCTGTAGCCCTTTGTTATAAGCGCGCCGGACAGTATGCTTTCGGCATCTTTAAAGTGGCCGTCGTCAATTTTCTTTTTAACGTCGGTAATTTTGCCGGAAATATCCTGCAATACCCCGACATGGCCCTGCCACCATAAATCACTATGGTTAATCATAACAACGTCATTTGCGGCGCCGCCAGTAACGGCAGCACCGATCACGCCGTTGCCGCAAGGCAACGCATCTCTCCAGGTCGAACCCCACCATGAGGCGGGCTTTGAGAATTTCAGCGCGTTTTTAGGTTTTCTGATTGTAACCATTTTGTAATATCTCCGTTGAATTGAATTAACTAACTTTCCTGACCGGCTCATTAATTATAGCAAAATAATAAAAAAATGTCCAGTTAAAATTACACTAAATAATAAATACGGCGCGACAATTTTCCCTTATTGAAAAATTAAGAAAACAAAAAAAAGTCCCGGTTTTTACTCCGGAACTTTTATAGCTGATTAAAAAATTTTAGATCGATGAAGTATACTTAATGATTATTCCGCTGCTGATATAACTTTCATAATCGGCAAGCGCGTCATTCGTGATGAACTTTTGCCTTAAAACTTTTACGTCTTCAATATTTTCCGAAGTCATATTGCCGATGATTTCTTCAGTATAATCAAAAGTGATCGCCGACGCGGAGCCTTCGATAGTCATAGTGAAATCACCCCAGCCGTACGGTAAAACAAAGGTGAACGTGTCGGATGCTAAGGTGTTTGTCAAAGTAACTTTTTCGGATTTTGAAAGGCTGTTAAAGATGAACGAGGTAACAGATTTTACGCCTGTCATTTTGAGCGTTACCGCGCTTTTTGTAGTATCGTAAACCTTAAAGTTATAAATCGTGTCATTTTTAGTCGGCATAACGACCTTTGACTCGTCGATAAGGTAGTTGTTGTAGGGCTTTGTATATGCGCCGTACTCGTTATCCCATTTAAAATCGACAACGTATCTGGAGAAATAGTTAAATGCGTTTTCATCTTTGATTTGAACGGTTTTTGTCGTGCCCGAATCGTTTTTATCCCAGACATAAACCACCGAGCCGTCAAAAATATAATCGGTAAGGCTGTTCTGCCCCGAAAGGTTTTTATTGAAATTCATTCCGAAAACCGAGAATAAAATTATTGCGACTGCCGCAATGGACGAAACCGCTATGACGCCGACCCTGTTTTTATATACTCTGTCAACCTGCTTTTTAAGGACCTTAACGCTAGTGACCTCAGTAAATTTGCCCTTCTTCGCTTTATCCTCGACCCTTTCGGTAACTTCCTCTTCATAGCGCACAGTACGCTTAGGCAGCTTTTTAGCGAGCTTATCAAACGCGGGCTGCAAATAGTTTGCGTACGGTAAAACTGACGCGGCAAGCAGCATAAACAAAAGCATAATAAGCGGCAATAAAACGGCCTTTGATAAGGTCGCAAATACCACGATCACAGGAATAATAAGAGGCGCGCACAGAATGACCGGCCAAACGTAAAGGAACAGCCTTTCCATATCCATTCCGAATTTTGCTTTGAATTTATCTTTGAATATCACATATAAAAGCAATACAACTAAATCTAAAATGGCGAGGAATGCGAACATATAACTGAACGCAGGAATGGCCAACGAGCAAATTATGGCAGTAAGCGCGATAAGCAGCGCGTTTCCTCTTACGACGTCCGCCGCCTTGACATAAAAAGCTTTCTTTAAAATTATATAGAACGCACTCATCAGCGCGCCTGTCAAAACAAACGCCGAAATCAGAATACCGGGGTTTGTGTATACGAGCGTCGCTATTGCGCGGACGGGTATTACGCCAAAGCCCGAAACGATAAGCGCAATAATAAAGTAGCAAACAAATAACGCGGCAAGCGAGGCAAGCATAGTCAAAAGCTGAACGCCCGCACCGCCGAGTGCGTGCAGTAAGCTGAACGCCTTCTTCTTACGGTTGAGTATTATTATTGCAACGAGTAATCCGACAATAACGCCGCAGAAAATAAACGACGCAAATACGGGATACCATACGGTCATAATGTCCAGATAAGAGAAGAACACAGATTTTGTATCACTTAAAAGCGCGCTCAAATCTTCGTTGCCGAAAAAGTCGCACACTTTAAATTCCATATCGGCAATCTGCTTAACGAGTTTTGAATTAAGATTTGCAAAATTGTCGTCGGAGGTATTATAAGAGAGCGTTCCGCCCACGTTTGCAAAACCGAGCGACGGGATATCGCCGTAAACTAAAGAATCGGAATATGCGCTGAAGCCTTTAGCGGCATGCGTAACTGCCGAACTTATGAAAGTGCCGTTGTTGATCGCCCTGTAAGACGAGACTATTTTTGAATTATCGAGGTTTGTGCGGTACATCATCAGACTGCCGCTAATTCCTAAAGAATCAAAATCCGCGCCCGCTTTTACTCTTGAAACTACGTCTTCAAAGCCCTTAAACTGATAAAAGAACGCGTATGCGCCAAGGTCGCCCGATTCTTTAGCGTCGGTAAAGACGAAAAGTAGGTCGTTCTTATATGCGTTTGCTCCGTTTAAAATGCTTTTAATGTTTTCTATCATCGCCCCGACTGAAGCGGCGTTTGAATTTGCACCCTCCTGAACGGAATCATAATGAGCCGTCATCATAAGAACGTCGCCGGGATTGCCCGCAACTGAATCAGTTCCGGGAATATATATGACGATGTTTTCTACTTTCTTAGAAACGTATACAAAGTCCGAATCGAACGCCTCAATTTTGTTTTGTGTTTCCTGCGAAACAAAAGTAGACTGGATAACGCCGACGGGGCTTTTCAAATCTGAAACCGGCGAGCTTATAAATAAACCGTCGGTGTCGTCTAAATCGTCTTCAATAAAACTGACGGGGCCGCCATCAAAACAGCTTTCGATATACTCGCGGCTTTTAACGGATGCGCCGCTGAAGTCATTACGGCCTTCCGACGATAATTTTTCGATGTGTTTGTTAACATTTGCGTAAAAAACGCTGCCGAAGTCATTTTTATAGCTTCCGGCATTTGCGTCAACAATACTAAGCGTCAGCATAAGCACTAACAATACCGCCATTACCGAATAGTAAACGCGCTTAAAAATTTTCATGTGTAGGCATTTCCTCCGAATGAACATTACTAACCTTTAACATTTTATCACAACTTTTGTAAAATTACAAACTATTTTTGGCTGTTTTTCAAAAAAAGAGTGGCGAAAAGAGTGGCAAAGCATAGTTTAGCGATCCTATCCCTTAATATCGGG
>JAVBKW010000003.1:0-64401 GCA_031553855.1 Eubacteriales bacterium
TTTATATAAGTAACGCTTTCCACACCGTCAAGTGAAAGATAAAATTCTTTGACCTCCCGCATAAGCGTTTCGATTTCGTCTTGCTTCTCGAGTTTAGCCTCATATATGCAAATTTCGTGAAACATTTTTTACCTCCAAATTCATAAATTTACGGCCTTTATTCTTCTCGGCCAAGTAAATAATCAATGCTGCACCGGAAATAGTCTGCCAGCATGATTAGTCCTTCAACATTCGGAATATATTTACCGTTACCCCAATTATAAAGTATGGCATCATCCATTTTGAGATCTACCGCAACAGCATGTAAAGTCTTTCCTTTTTCCGAAGATAAGAACTTCAATCGCTCATTAAAAGGAATAACTAATTCCGTACTTTTTATGTCAGGGAATTCAGCTCTGCCCACCAAAAAATCAATTGAACAATTCAAACAAGACGAAATAGTGATCAGTTGACGTGTAAGCGGCATAAATTTTTTTGTAAGCCAATTTGATATATTGCTGTTATGAATTCCTGTTCTTTTTTGCAGCGACAGAGTGTTTAAATTATTATCATCCATCAGCTCTTTTAGCCTTTCGGCAAATATTGACAATAAGTCCATAAACAAGCCTCCTTTCGACAATAATTGTCCTATATGAGTTAAGAAAAATGCTTGTTTCCTAACTCGTATAGGTAGTATAATTGTCTTAGGTTAAGCGCTTTATACCAAAAAATTAAAAAGGAAGACAAAAATTATGAAAGAAACAGTAGCAGAGTTCAGAATGGAGTTGCTTGAAAAACTTCAGGTATACAGTCCCGTTTATACTTTTATCGACAGAGAGAACTTTTCTGTCATTGATATGGCTGTTAACGGGAACAGCGGTGAGGCGGAAGCATATCGATTAATATTACAGAAGTTGCCGCCGATATTTGAGGAGGAAGAAAAGACAGCAGATAAAATATCGGAGTACATAAACAAGCTCTAAAAAGAATCAACAATAGAAAAAGGCTGTCGGAGGTCAATATAATTTTAACACCCCGGCAGCCTCATATGTTGGTTATCGATAAAATTTTATGAGAATTATTTTAGCGGTCTATAGCGGTAGTCTTTGGCTTGAACAAAAACTACCATAAATTTTCATCGATTTTTTACTGTTTTTAATGAGTTTTAAAAGGTCAAGTCTCTAACGTTTTTCCGATTTTCCGTCCATTTGTTAGAGAAAACGTTAGAGCGGGCAAAAAGTGTTAGAGAATTTGTTAGAGCAAATGTTAGAACAGAAACCGTTTGAGTTGGTGGCCTGAAAGCTATTTTTGGTTATCCTTAAGCCCAAAGTGCAAAATTAGGCAAATCATCAAAAACATAGAAAAATGCCCCGTTTTAAGCCTAAAACGGGGCATTTTGGCGGAAGGTTAGGGATTCGAACCCCAGTTAGCTTTCACTAATCCAGTTTTCAAGACTGGCGCCTTCAACCACTCGGCCAACCTTCCGTATTCAATTGTGTGTTCAATTCAAGCGCTAATTGTTAAAGAATTATAGGCGGTTTTCAAGACCACCTCGTTATGACCGCTTCGATACGCCTCCGTATTAATTGTGTGACTGATTTCATTTTGCTGATTGGTAAAACAGAACTGGGGGCAAGATCGCTTTGTAAGGGTAGATTGTAGGGGTAACATTTTTTTGTTGCCACGATACTTGCCTTAGCAGTATAGCAATTTATTGCTTTTGTGTCAAGTGAAAAAAATGTTGATTCCAGCAAAAATACTTGCTTGCAAGGGCATTTTTGCGCCACCGACAAAGGTGCAGACCCCGCGCTTTAGCGCGGAAGGCGCGCCAAAGACGCGAGGTGCAGGATTTATCCTGCGGTATGAATACCCTTTATTGCGGACAAAAGTTTATGAAGTTTACGTGGACTTTAACATAAAGTTTATGAAAAAAAGTTTGTAATAATTGAAAAAAGTTTAGTTGTTAGTTTAAGTTTAAGCTGGTTAAATTTGGGAATTAAGAAAACTTAAATCTAAATTTTCTAGAAAATTACAGGGATTTTTTTAAAAATAAATGCTGTTTATTTGACAAAATTGATTTTTTAAGTATATAATAATAGTATAAAGTAAACAAAGGTGTTTGCCCGCGGCGTTTTGTGCGTCTGTCGGCAGGCGCCTTTTTTTATTTATATCCAAACAAACCCGCCGGTTATATCCAAATAAAACCCCTGTATATATCCAAACAGCTTCCGGCTAAACCTAAAAAACACCCCGGATAACTAAAACAATTTCGGATATTCATATCCAAAAAAACCCCCGGATAAATCCAAACAACACCGGATAAATCTAAACAATCCCGGTTATATCCCAAAAAAATACCGGTTAAATCCAAAAACACAAACCAAATTTTATACAAAAAGCAAAGTTATTACCTTATGGAGGTTACATTCTATGTCGTACACAATGAGAGTTTTACAGGAAGCTGTGAAGAAAAATCCGAACGAGCCGGAATTTCATCAGGCTATGAGCGAGATACTGACGTCTATTCAGCCGTATGTAGATGCACGTCCCGAATATGAAAAGGCGGGCATATTAGAGCGTCTTACGGAGCCTGAAAGGGTGGTTATGTTCAGGGTACCGTGGATCGACGATAATGGAAAAGTGAATGTGAATAAGGGCTACCGCGTGCAGTTCAGCAGCGCGATAGGCCCGTACAAAGGCGGCTTGAGGTTTCATCCGAGCGTCTCTTTGAGCATTATTAAGTTTTTAGGGTTTGAGCAGATTTTTAAAAATTCGCTTACGGGTTTGCCGATCGGCGGAGGCAAGGGCGGCGCGGACTTTGATCCGAAAGGAAAGTCGGACAGGGAAATAATGGCGTTTTGCCAAAGTTTTATGACGGAGCTGTACCGCCACATCGGCGCAGACACAGACGTTCCCGCAGGCGATATCGGGGTAGGCGGACGCGAGATCGGGTATTTGTACGGGCAATATAAAAGGCTTGCAAACCGTTTCGAGGGCGTGCTGACGGGCAAAGGCCTGACTTACGGCGGCTCGCTTGTAAGGACTGAAGCTACCGGGTTCGGCCTTGTATACCTTATGGACGAGATGCTGCGCCAACACGGGAATTCCTTCGAGGGCAAAACCGTTGTGGTTTCAGGCGCGGGCAACGTTTCGACCTATACGTGCGAAAAAGCCGCACAGCTTGGCGCAAAGGTAGTCGCCGTTTCCGATTCAACCGGCTATATTTATGACGCGGCAGGGATAGATATCGCAGCTCTTAAAGAGTTGAAGGAAGTCAGGCGCGCAAGGCTGAGCGAATATGTTTCATACCGTCCTAACGCCGTCTACACCGCCGGAAATGGCATTTGGAATATAAAGTGCGACATCGCTTTGCCTTGCGCTACGCAGAACGAACTGAATGAGACGGATGCTAAAACTCTTATAAAGAACGGCTGCATTGCGGTCGGAGAAGGCGCAAATATGCCTACGACCTTAGAGGCGACTAATGTGTTTTTAGAGAACAACGTCCTTTTTGCGCCGGGCAAGGCGGCAAACGCAGGCGGTGTTGCAACCTCGGCTTTGGAGATGTGCCAAAACTCCGCAAGATGTTCCTGGACATTTGAGAAAGTTGACAAAAAGCTGAAAAATATAATGGTCAATATCTACAACACTATTTCATCTGCCGCAAAAGAGGCAGGCCTTAAGGATAACTTCGTGGCGGGCGCAAATATCGCGGGCTTTAAGAAGGTGGCGGAGGCTATGCTTTTGCAAGGCGTAGTTTAATTTTAGCCGGCATATCTGGCGATTGAAACGGGCTGCGTGCGTCAATCCGGTTTGGTCATTTATGTCTATATAAACGCCCTTCGCCGTCTTGCCGCCATAGGGATTCTAAGACTTTGGCGGCAATTGATAACGCAAGAGGATATAAAAGTATCGGAATATGAGTAAAGAGGAGGTAATTTAAGATGATAAAAGCGAAAAGCTCAAAGGTGATTTTGGGAAAGCTTAACACGGTTCCGGCATTGGTACCGGTTTTGCATATGTCCTCGCCCGCATGTATCAACAGCCCCGTATGCGTTGACGGAGTCTGCTATAGCGTTACGGCGGCGTCTGTCACCACCGCGCACGGCGTCGTTATGGTAGAGGACGTCAATAACGTCAACGTCGATGATCTCGGCGAAAAAATCGGTTCCCATCCGATTTTTCCGGAGGGGGCGGATATAGTTTTTGTGCAGGCGTCAGAGAACGGCATCAAAGCGCGGCACTATCGGAAAGGCTTAGGCGAAAAAGGCTACACCTTTGAAGCGGCCTGCGTTGCCGCGGCGGCGGCAATGATGCAGCAGGAAAGGCTTGTCAGCAGGCTTAACGTGGAAATAGGCGGTGATATTTTTAGCGCGGAATACGACAGGGCAACAGGGGAGGTCAGCTTGTCGGAACCGACAGAATTAAAGGAAACGCTGAATAAATAATCACTCTTTAAAAACTATTTTTTCCTATTTTCAAGGTATTTTCAAAGACATTTCAAAGACATTTCAAAGAAATCTCAAAAAATTTTTTCAAAAATTTGACTTTCCGGCTTTTTTTATAGTATAATTTAAATAAGTAAACAAAGGCGTTTGCGGACTTTCAACAAAAAATGGTTTTGTTGAAAGTTCGCGGGCGCATTTTTTATACTATAGGAATTATACTTCGTGCTTTCGTAGCGCTTTGCGATAAGCGCGAAAAATCGCGCCTTGCCGCTTTGCGGCAAATTCCTGCCGTGCAAAAAAAGCGGCGCGTATCGCGCCAGCCGCTAACGCGGCAAAATGCCAAAGGCATTTTAGACGCATTTTTTATTTTAAGGTTTTTAATAAAAACTAACGGGAAAGATTAAATAATAGAGGAAGTGTGAAAATAATGAAACAGGAAATTCTGCAATTCATTAAGGAAAACGACGTTAAATTTGTGCGGCTGGCGTTTTGCGATATAACGGGCGTCCACAAAAACATATCGCTTATGGCCTCGGAATTTGAGCGCGCTCTGACGGAGGGCATATCGTTTGACGCGTCAAGCGTACCCGGCTTTGCCGACATCTCGCGCTCGGATCTTTTCCTGCATCCGCAGATAGACACCGTCAATACTCTGCCGTGGCGGCCCTCTCAAGGGCGCGTGGTGCGGTTTTATTGCGACATTGCCGACCCCGAGGGCAATCCTTTTGAATTCGACAGCCGCGCCGTACTGAAAAAAGCTGCTGCGCGCGCGCAGGCTTTGGGGTTTTATCCTAAGATCGGAACGGAATTCGAGTTTTATCTTTGCCTTACCGACGAGCGCGCAAATCCGTTAATGGAGCCGCACGACGAGGGGGGCTGCTTTGATATCGCGCCGCTTGATAAAGGCGAGAACGTCCGCCGCGAAATTTGCCTTGCCTTAGAGGAAATGGGGTTGTATCCTGAAAACAGCCACCACGAGTGCGGCCGGGGGCAAAACGAGATAGATTTTAAATATGGCGACGCGCTGGAGGCGGCCGACCATTTTCTGACGTTTAAATCCGCAGTCAAAAACATTGCGGCGCGGAACGGGCTTTTCGCTTCGTTTATGCCCAAGCCCTTTAAGGATATGAGCGGCAGCGGGCTGCACGTCAATATTTCTTTGAATAAAAACGGCAAAAACCTGTTCAGGAGCGCGGACTCGGGGCACAGTGAGGAGGCGGAAAGCTTTATAGCGGGAGTCCTTAAACGGGCAAGGGAAATGAGCGCGTTCTTAAACGCCTCCGTCAACTCATACGAGCGGCTGGGGGCGTTCGGCGCGCCCAAATACGTAGGCTGGTCGCACCGAAACCGTTCCTCGCTTATCCGCATTCCCGCCGCAAAAGGCGAAAATGTGAGGATGGAGCTCAGAAACCCCGACGCTGTGATGAACCCGTACTTAGGATTCGCTCTTATCATCAGCGCGGGGCTGGACGGCATCGAAAAGAAACTTAAGCTGAAAAAGAGCGTCAACGGAAACCTTTATACGGCGGATAAAAGCGTTCTGGATAAGCTTGACCCGCTTCCAGGCTCACTGTGCGAAGCGGTTGAAATCGCGAAAAAAAGCAGGTTTGTTCAAAAAGTCATCGGGAAAGGACTTTTGAAAAAATATCTTGAGCTGAAAAATGCGGAAATCGCATCATACGAGGTTGCAGAGGATAAGGAAGAATACAAGTTTGTGAATTATTTTAAAAATATGTAGGAAGTATGGATTCGGTATTGATAGTCACACAAAGCGGAAAAGCTAAGACAGTTTTAACAGAGCTGCTTTTCCTGCACAGGTTCGCCTCCGTAACGGCGCTTGATTCCGGTTCAAAGGCACGAAGATTGCTTTTGGAACGCGATTTTGACCTGTGTATTATCGACGCGCCGCTTATTGACGAGTTCGGCGATAAGCTTTCAAGGACTATAAGCGAAAACCATTCTTGCCAGGTGATATTGCTCGCCTCTTTTGAAAACGTTGACGAGATAGCCCAAAACGTCAGCGAGAGCGGCGTGTATACGCTGCCAAAACCCTTATCGAAAGAGCTTTTGCATAACGCGGTGCGCCTTGCCTGCGCCTCGAGCCGTAAAATGGAGCTGTTAGTACAGCAGAATATCGATTTAAAACAAAAGGTCGAGGACGTAAAAAGGATCGGAAAGGCGAAGCTGCTGCTGATGGAGCGCACCTTTATTTCCGAACAGGAGGCGCACAAAAAGATCGAGCGCGACGCCATGAACGAGCGTAAAACAAGGCGCGAGATCGCCGAAGATATAATAAGTCTTTATGAAAACGGAGAGGATAATTGACAAGGCTTACGAAAAAAATTACGTAAAAAAATTTTTTAAAAAAATAGCTGAAAATCTTTGATTTTGTTGCGGAATAAGAGTATAATCTTACTTAATATATGTAGTTAATATAATATTTTCGAGGAGAAAAGTAAGATTATGTCAAATTCCGCATACAATCCGTTTGAGAACGCCCAAGCCCAGTTCGATAAGGTAGCAGAAATGCTCAAGCTCGCCGAGGGCACAAGAGAGCTTCTGCGTCAGCCGATGAAGGAGTTCCATTTTACGATACCCGTAAAGATGGACGACGGCACCACGAAGGTCTTTAAAGCTTTCCGCATAAAGCACAACGACGCGCGCGGCCCCGCAAAGGGCGGCATACGTTTTCACCATCAGGAAACCGCCGACACAGTCCGCGCTCTTTCTATGTGGATGACGTGGAAATGCGCGGTCGTGGATATCCCGCTGGGCGGCGGTAAGGGCGGCATCATCTGCAACCCCCGCACTATGTCGCAGGGCGAACAGGAAAGGCTTTGCCGCGGATATATCCGCCAGCTTTTCCGTCAGGTAGGCCCCAACATCGACGTTCCCGCGCCGGACGTTCAGACGAACGGCCAGCATATGCTTTGGATGCTCGACGAATACGAGACTATCGCCGGAGAAAAACAGCCCGGCGTCATCACGGGCAAACCCGTAGGAATGGGCGGCTCGCTCGGCCGTACCGAGGCCACCGGTTTTGGCGTTATCTACGTTTTGGAAGAGCTGCTCAAAAATCTTAAAATGCCTATTGAAAAAACGTCCGCTGCCATTCAGGGGTTTGGAAACGTCGGCGAATACGCGGCCAGAATGTATTCGGATCTGGGCGGAAAAATAGTTGCTATTTCCTGCTGGAATCAGGCCGACGCAAAGTCCTATACCTATAAGAAAAAGGACGGCTGCAACGTGACGGAGCTTATCGCTATCAAGGATTCTTTCGGCGATATCAATAAGGAAAAGGCGGCTAGCTTAGGCTATGAAATTCTTTCCGGAGACGACTGGATCGCTCAGGACGTAGACATCCTCATCCCCGCGGCTTTAGAGAATCAGATCACTCCCGAAACGTTCAAAAAGGTTTCTAAAAAAGTTAAGGTCATCTGTGAGGCCGCAAACGGCCCTACAACGCCCGATTGCGATCCGTTGATAAAAGACCGCGGCATCGTTTTACTGCCGGATTTCCTTACCAACGCAGGCGGCGTAACGTGCTCTTACTTTGAACAGGTGCAGTGCAATATGAACTATTTCTGGACTAAAGAAGAGGTTTTAGAAAAGCTTAAAGCCGCTATGATAAAAGCGTTCAAGGGCGTATATGAGGTAGCAACTTCGCGCAACGTTTATATGAGGGACGCAGCCTACATCATAGCTATCGAGAGAGTCGCAAAGACCTGCAAGTCGCGCGGCTGGTTATAAGAAAGAACGGTTTATAAAAAAAATATCAAAGGGGGAGTCCGGCTTAAAGTCAGACTTCCTTTTTTGAAACTTCAGAAAAAATGTTTGCAAAATCTACGGTTTTGCTGTATTATTAAATCAAACGGAGAGTGAAAAGTTAAATATATGTGGACGGTCATCAGCTTTATTGCCGCGGTTCTTACCACGGTTGCGTTTGTGCCTCAGGTCGTTAAAATCGTCCGTACTAAAAATACTGCGGACATTTCGCTTTTTATGTATATCGGTTTTTGTATAGGAGTCGGCTGCTGGTGCGTTTACGGCATCGCTACTAATGTTTTAGCTATAATCCTTGCCAACGGCATAACGTTTGTGCTGGCGGCGGCGATACTCACTTATAAAATCATAAATGTTATAAAAGGTGAAAAGCCTTAGTTTTGTGAGTTGAATGAGGAGGTCATGAGCAAATAATGACGAATAGTGAAATCAAAAAGAAATTTGTGGAAATCTACGGCGGCAAGGAATCCGACGTGCGCTTGTTTTCGGCGGCGGGCAGGATAAACCTTATCGGAGAGCATATCGACTATTGCGGCGGCCCTGTCTTACCTGCCGCGCTCAACCTGCGGTGCTTAGTCGCGGCAAGAAAAACAAGCGGCAGTTTTATCAACCTTGCCGCAACAACTATCGATAAAACGGCAAAGCTCGATATTTCTAAGCTGAACGACTACCGCGATTTAGAGTGGGGCGAGTATCAGGCGGGAGTTGCTTATATTATGCAAGAGGATGGCTATACGATAACCCCGTGCGACCTTCTCTACGACGCGAACGTGCCGTTCGGCTCGGGGCTTTCTTCAAGTGCGGCTATCGAGGTCGCAACCGCCATCACGCTTTCAACCTTTTCGGGCGAGTCCGGCGGCAAAAAAGGCTCCAATAAGGAGCTTGCGGTTTTAAGCCAGAAAGCCGAGAACGAGTACGCGATGGTCAATTGCGGCATTATGGATCAGTTCGCTTCCGCTATGGGCAAGAAAAACAACGCTATATACCTCAACTGCGCAACGCTCGACTATTCATATATTCCGCTAGAGCTTGGCGATTACGCTATGGTCATTTCCAACAGCAATAAAAAGCGCAGCCTTCAGGAATCGAAGTATAACGAACGCCGCTGCGAGTGCGAAACTGCGTTAGAAAAGCTGTCCGCAGTAATTGACGGCGTTAAGCAGCTTGCCGACATTTCCCCCGAAACCTTTGAAAAGCATAAAAACGTTTTGAGCGGAAGAGTCCTCGACCGCGCTCAGCACGTTATTTATGAATGCGAAAGAGTGCGCAGGAGCGTAGAAGCCTTGAAAAAAGGCGATATAGTTAAGTTCGGCGCCCTATTGAACGACTCGCATTTTTCGCTGAAAGATAAGTATGAGGTCACAGGAAAGGAGCTTGACGCTCTCACCGAGTATTCGCGCGCCCATAAAGACTGCGTCGGCTCGCGTATGACCGGAGCCGGTTTTGGCGGCTGCACTATCTCGATTGTTAAAAAGTCCGGCGTAGACGACTTTATCCGCACAGTAGGCGAAAAGTATAAAGCCTTTACGGGCTATGCCGCCGATTTCTACGACACCACCGTTGAGGACGGCGCGTTTGAGGTTAAATAAGAGTAGTATTTTAAAAGAGTTTTCCCTCATACCCTTTGTAAAATAAAAGGTATTAACCGCAGGGCAAGCCCTGCACCCACCGCATACGGCGGTTTGTTCCGCCTAAAAGACGGCGGGGTTTTAAACCTTTTGCGGTGGGCGCATTTTAGGAAATGAAAGCAAGCTTTCATTTCCAAAAATGCTTCTTGATAAACTTTTGTATTTTAAAAAAATGTTGTCAATCCGGGCAGAGATTTTCAACATTTTTTCTTTTTTGCCTTGCGTAATCATAGGCTATGGCTGTTCCGCTTTTTGTTTCTTTTTTAAAAAGTTTTTCAGCCTGTCGTTTTTGCGGAGGTATATAGTTTTTGTCAAAATAAAAAATGACCCGGCCGCTTTTGTCGATCATTATTTTATTCCGTATTATGTAAGACGCTCTCCCTGCGTTTGACAATTCGTCCGGATAATAAGTGTCCTCATATAAAGTTAACAAATATTGTTGATAGTCATCAGAAATATATTGAAAGGAAGAACGGATATATATTCTTTTAATTTGCGGATATTTATGCTTTAATTTACTAACGGCGCTATAGCAAAGTTCGTCGAACCCGCTTTTACTGCCAAATAAAAACACCGATATATTTTTTTCCAATATAAGCCCTTCAACGCAGCTTTCAATTTTTTTGTAAAGCCACTCTGTTTTTTCAATTTTCCTATGCCCGATAAATGTGCAGGTATTATTAACATTTGTTTCCATAATATTATTGTATTCTCACTATTGGTTAGAGTCAAGCGCATTCTCACTATTGGTGAGAATGTAAGATTTTTATAGCCATTGGTTAGCATAATTTAATCATGAAAACAATAAAAGAGAGATTAACAGAAGAAATAAGGTCTTCGGGTCTTACAACGATTGAAATCGGAAAAAGAGTCGGAATAAATGCTAATATGATAACGCAATATAAAACGACGAACAAAATGCCGAGCTTAGAGACCTTTGCATTGCTTTGTAAAGTTATAGACGCGTCTGCGGACTATATTTTAGGCTTGACCGACGAGACTGGCAAGAAAATTACTGAATAGGTTTAACGAAGCACAACTTTCAATTTTTTTGTAAAGCCACTCTGTTTTTTCAATTTTCCTATGCCCTATAAAACAACAGGTATTACTATTATTTGTTTCCATAATATAAGTATATTCTGAACATTGGTCAGAAGTCAAGATTTTACTGAACATTGGTCAGCATAATTTAATTATGAAAACAATAAAAGAGAGATTGACAGAAGAAATAAAATCTTCAGGTCTTACAACGGTAGAAATCGGGAAGAGGGTGGGGATAGACTCCTCGATGATAACTAAATATAAAACGACGAATAAAATGCCGAGCTTAGAGACCTTTGCGTTGCTTTGTAAAGTTATAGACGCATCTGCGGACTATATTTTAGGCTTGACCGACGAGGCGGGCAAGAAAATTACTGAATAGGTTTGTCAAAGAATCTTATTAAATTTTTTTGCAATGGCAATAGCATTTAGTTTTGTTTATTATTTCTATTGAAAATATTAAAGGATGCCGTTTAGCAGTATTTGCAAACGGCATCCTTTTGGGGCATTGGCGGTTAATTAGTTTGTGAAGATAATGATAATGTGCTTGCATCTTTTGAGCAATAAATAGTATATTCTCCCCAAGCGTCGCTCCATGTTACATTGAAAGAGTCATTTCCGGTGTTTAAAGCCGAAATAATGTGGGAGATGATATTGAGCATTTTATAACTATTGTCGGTATAATAAATCGATGCCGTAAAAAAGGTATTATCATTAATGCTATGGTGGGATAGATTACTTGACGAAAGCACGAGGTCTTTTACTTCTTTTTTTGTATTTTCCGCAGACTCACAATGTTTAGTATCCAGCAAAACAGATGATACGAAAGATGCGTCGTTTTTATTAGAGAAGTTTATTTCGATATATTTAGTCGTTACGTTTTTAAGCTGCGAGGCGAGCTTTGTTTCTTCAAGAGCTAATTTTACAAGCGCGCTTTCGTCGCCTTTTTCAAGCGCGGCTTCCGATTTCTCTCCGTTTTGGGCTATTTTTTTAAGTATCTTAGTATAGTTTTTGTCGAAGTACTGCCATTTTGAGTCCGTTTTGAATTGGCCGTCCGGTTCGCCAAGAATTTCAATTACGCTTGACCCAGATGAGGCGTATTTAATTTGCTCGACTTTGGACACTTTAAACTTTGTTAACAGCATCGGCAAAAAAATACTTGAGAATGCGATCGCAGCCGCCAGCAGTAAGGATACGACTATCAAGGCTGCCTTATGCAGATCCATCCAAATAACCGCCTTAGGAGTCGGTTTTGTACTGCCGCGCCTGTACTTGCGCATTTTGTGCTTATGCTCGGTTTTTTGCACCCGGTACGCTTTGTAGCGGTCGCGGTTTTCTTTATAAGTTATGTAATCCTGATTGATCTCTTCAAATGTGAGTACGGGCGTTTTATTTTTGGCGGGCTTTTTCTCGCCGTAGAACGCCAGCTTTAGTTTATTGTTTTTCTTTATTGCATTTGCAGCTGCAATAATAAAGATAACAAAATAGGCAATGGAAAAGATATAACCTAAAACTAAAAACGGGAATTCATAAACCTCAATTCCGCCGTCGAAGTAACCTTTCAGCGGTTGATCCTCAATCGGAGCTCGAATGAACATAGTTATTTCTATTTTGTCTGCTGTGTATTTGCAGCTTCCGCTAACGTCCTGAAAAACAAACTCCGCATTGTCCAGCAGTTTTTTTCCATTTCGCGTTATGGTAACGTAACAGTTATTATTTTCGTTTCTTATTATTTCGCCAGTATATTCTCCAAAGGTATTTTCAAAGCTTGCTTTGTTGTCAGCGAAGCTAAATTCATCCTTTATTTGAATAGTAACTGTATTTACTATTATCACATATGTAGACATAACCAATACTGCGGCTATAAGAACAGAGCAAAATATTATTGTCGTGATCATTCCGCCGTTTCTGCGGGAGTTTTCGGGATCCCATTTTGTAATGCGCCTTGCTCCGGAGACAATAACAGCAACTGAAATTAAGACAGATGCCGGAAGGACGTTAATTGCTAAAATGAGAAAGCCGATATGCAGGTCTTCTGTAATCGAAAAGACCAATAATGTTATTGACCCGCCTATCAGCGGCATCAAGAAGCATATAAACCCTATGAGCTTTTTCATTCCCGACACTTTTTGGATATCCTTTAATAGCCCTTCGGGCTCGGGCGGCCTTGACGCGGGCTTTTCAACCTTTTTCGGAGCGTACGGAGCGGGGTTTAAGGCAAAAAATTTGCTGAGCTTTGCGTTATATTTTTCTGTTGTTTCGGCTTTTGCTTTTTCTTCAGCCTCAGCGATTGCGGGTTTATGCTTTTTAATAAGGACTCTGCCGGTCATTGCCGCCGCTGAAAGCAACGCAAAAATTATACTGAAAGCGATCAGCAGCTTAGGGCATGAACCTGTCGCAAGCACGCCCATTCCCTCGTCGAAAGCGGTTATCTTACTTGAAATCACGCACCCGATAATGAAAAATATCAGATAAAAAACAAATGAAATAAAGTTTAACAGCTGATTTAAAGAAAGCTTAAATTTTTTGAAAAGATTGATTTCTTTATTTTTAGCCGCCGGAGCAAGAAGCGTCGAAACCGATCCTATGGCAAACAGCAGGGCGGTAACGGCAAGAATGATTAGCCCTATCATTGCGCCCTGAATGTCGGGAAGCTCCTCAATGAGCCCGCCGGCCAAATCGTATACGTTCCCATAACTTGACGCTTTTATAGTTTCTCCTAGAAGTTCGCCTCCCGGCATTATTGCAACGGACGCCGAATAAAAAATAAATAAGAGGACGGCAAACAGCGCAAAAACTAGGGAAGGAATAAATTTCAGCATAACATAGAATCCGCCAAGTAAACCGCTTTCTTTTGCTTGTTTAGCCGTTTTTGGGACGGTGGCGGCTGCGGCAGTCTGCACAGCCGGGACGCTTTCAAGAGGTGCGGCGGGCGGCGGAGCGGACTGAATAAACGAATATCCGCATATATTACAAAACTTCACAGAGCCTTTGACTTCGGCGCCGCACCCCGGGCATTTCTTGACTTCCTGCCATTTCTCACCGCAGTCGGGGCAGAAATTACCCTCAAATTCACACTGGCATTTAACGCATTTGTTCATTTTATCTCACTCTTCAATGATGCAGCGTAAAATTTGTCCGCGTATCCGGACACTCGCATCATTTTCTATATTTTTACAGTATAAAAAACCGACCGTCGAGGAACCGTCGAAAATACGCAATGAAAAAAAATTTGCGATATTTTTCTTTGTTCCGGTTTTTGAATTGACACCGTTCAAAATGTCCGCTCCTGCTTGACAAATTGTCCGCTCCTGCTTGACAAACATCCTGAATAGTGTCAAAATAGTGTGGTATGATGTAGTCTCCGGCGGAGGAAGTTCAAAGGTTTTTGCCGGACTTGAAATTTGCAAATGAGGGCTTTATTCAAAGATGGGTATTATTGCAAGACGCACAATGAATTATTCATATCCTATTATAGATACGGTTTTTTTAGTTTTTTTCTGCGCTCTGCTTATTTTTAATAAGAAGTACCGCGCGCTCATTTGGGGCCTTATCGGCGGAGTGATTTATTTTTTAGTAGATTACGGCATTTTTCATTTGCTGACGCATTCAAGGTCTATCGAAAACGCCAACCTTTTTTGGGTGCTGCTTTGGATGAGTATGAGCTACGGGCTGACCAATTTCGTATGGATTTGGCTTTGGTTTGAAAAGGACGAGCATTTTTGGGGTTATTCGGCGGTCATATTCTTTTGGTGGATAGTCTGCCCTATGATTTCTGAAATGTTTACCGCCGCGCCAATATTCACGATAGAGCGTACGACCGGCTCCTATCACGGAGTTATGGGGCTTATACTGTTTGTAAGTTATGCGGCCGTTCTTATATACAATATGCGCGTGCCAAAAGAGCGCAGGGCAAATATACTTTGGATGCTTGCTATCGGCATAATGGTGCAGCTTGGCTGGGAATTTTCGCTGCTTGTGTCGGGGATAAGGTCAGGCGGGATGACCGGCTTTGAGATGTTTAAAACTCTCGCGGTAAACTCTCTCGTGGAAACGAATCTGGGCATACCGAGTATGTATCTGATTTTTGTGTATGCGACGCGGTTTCTGGATAAACGGCAGATGCTTACGGGGCTGAATAAAAATAGGCTGCTCGTACAAAACGGCGCGGAAAAAGAGGCGCAGGCCGGAAACGTTTTTACCGACGAGGGTGAAAATGAACCCGTGCTTTACAGCAAATGAAAAAGCTTGGAGCGATTGCTGATCTTATAACGCTAAAGACGGTCGGTTCGACTAACGATTACGCGCTTGAGCGCGATTTTAAACGCGCCGCCGTAATTGTGGCAAAACAGCAGACAGGCGGGAAAGGGCGGAACGGCAAAAGCTTTGTAAGCCCAAAAAAAACCGGACTATATATGAGCGTCGTTGTTTTTGATGCCGGTCAGTTTGATGCCGGGGTATTTACGGCCGCGGCGGCAGTAGCGGTTTGCCGCGCGCTTAAAGAGGTTTTTAAAATCGAGGCGTCAATCAAATGGGTCAACGATATCTATTATAAAGAAAAAAAAATTTGCGGCATTTTGTGTGAAAGCCGCTTTGACGGCGAGGGTAAACTATTAAAAACCGTTGCCGGAATAGGGGTTAATCTTACGCCGTCGGCTAGCCTGCCCGAAATTGCAGGCTCTGCCGCTGAAAAATGCGGCAGGCGCGACAGAAATAAACTGATATTTCACATTACGGACGAATTTTTGAGGCTGATAAAAACCCGTGATTTTTTTGAAGAGTACAAAAACAAATGCTTTATTTTAGGAAGGAAAGTTTCAGTGCTTTCGCAAACGCCTTATAAAGCGGAAGCGGTAGGCTTAAAAGAAGATTTTTCGCTGTTAGTTAAAACCGCGGACGGCGGGATAAAATCATTAAACTGCGGCGAAGTGAGCGTTATTGCGCAGGTTTAACGGATATCCGGAGGGAGCAAAAAATGGAAATTATAGCAGAAAAAAACACAGATAGAGATTTAAGTTCCGGAAAATTGGCGGATGAAGTAAACACTACGGAAAACGGCGGAAAGAAATACAAGGTGGTTTTTCCGTTTGTCGAGGCGGGGCTTGGGCATATTATGCCGATGAAGGCCATCTGCGACGCGTTTGAAAAAAAGTACGGCGATAAGGCGGAGGTTATCAGGTCGTATTTCTTTCAGGATAAAAACGACCCGAAAATGCAGTATGTGGAGCAGGCTTTTGTAAAGGAAGTCAAAAACCACAACAAGAATAAAGTACGCGGACTGTTCGTTTTCTTCCTTTTAAAGCTTTTCGGCGCAAGGTTTTCAATGAAGTTCGTAATGCAGTGCTATTACGGCAAAGGTTATAAAAATGCAATGAAATATATCGAGGAGCTTAACCCCGATATGTTCGTCAACACCCATTTTTCCACGATCTATTACGCGGACGTAGCGCGCCAGCAGGGTAAAATAAAGTCGAAAGTCATCGGCTATTGCCCCGATCCGTTTATCGGCGCGCAATGGGACGACCGTCTGGACGTTATGGGAATAAGCTGTAAGCCGGGTTTGGACGCCGCGCTTAAGCGTTATAAAGCCGCTCAACTCGCGCTTGTGCCGTTTATGCTGCGGGGCGAAGTGAAAAACTACGATAAGGACAAAGCCTACTACCGCCGCGAATTGGGGTTGCCGCAGGACAATTTCACAGTTCTTCTGACCGACGGCGGTTACGGCGCGGCAAAGCTCAAAAAAACCGCCTATAAGCTCTTAAAATCAAATCGTAAAATGACGGTGATCGCCGTTTGCGGCAAGAACGAAAAGCTGTATCAGGAGTTTTTAAAGGTGAAGGCGCCCGAAAATATCCATTTTGCGCCGTACGGCTTTACTGATAAAACGCTAGCCCTCACCGCGGCGGCCGACGTTTTTGCGGGCAAGGCGGGCGCGAGCAATATGGCGGAACCGGCATATTTCGGCGTTCCCGCGATAGTGACCTACCGAGCCACGGTTTTGGAAAAATGGACGTGCCAGTACTACGAAGAATACGTCGGCAGCGCGGTTCTGCAAGAAAACGTGAATAAAGCGGCCGCGCTGATTGAAAAATGGTGCGATGAGCCCGCGCTGATGGACAAGTACCGCGAGGCCGCAAAAACCGAGCACAGGAGCGACGGCCCCGAGATTTTCGCCGACTTGATTTGGCAGCATTTAATTAAGGCGGATTAAAACGCACCTTAAATCTGCGCGGACTAAAGATGTGAGCTTTGAGCATTTATAATTAAATTATTTTTGCATAATTTTTACAGTTTTTGCGCAATGTATAATCATTATGAAATGTAAAAACTGCAATAAAGATATGAACGCTGCCGACGCTTACTATTGCCGGGACTGCTCTAGCGACTATTGTTCGGATTGCGCTGAAAATATGAGTATATGCTCATGCTACAGCGATTTTAACCGTTATAGCTAAAATTTTTACGATTTTATCTAAATTTTTATCGTATAATTTCACTTTTTGCCATTTATTTTGGAAAAGGTATTGCAATATGCAAAAAGTTATTGTATAATATTACAATAACCGGCTTATATTGTTGCCGGACGCAATTTAATAATGGTAAAGAGGGGAAATTTATGAACATTACCGAAGTACGCATCAGACTTGTAAAAAAAGATGAAGGCAAAATGAAGGCTATCGCATCAATTACCATTGATGACTGCTTTGTAGTGCATGATATCAAAATAATACAGGGCAACAAAAACGACGGCAGCTATTTTATAGCAATGCCCAGCAAAAAAACGCCGGACGGCGAATTTAAAGACATAGTTCATCCTTTGAACACAGAAACAAGAGAGATACTTTCAAAAGTCATATTAGCGGAATTTGAAAAAGAGATATCAAAACCCGTTGAGGGCTAAGCTTTAATTTCCTAAAACACTTCAATAACTTAATAGTTCTGCTATATTAGTCACATAATATTGCTGCTGTAAATGGTTGTTATTTAAAGTAAAATGTTTTATAAGACCGCAGGTTTTCTGCGGTCTTTTAATTTGGTGCCGCTAAAAAAGCGTAAGCGTCATATTGCTGAATTATTATTTTTAAGAAACGCTGAATAAATATTTTGAGCGTGCCTTTAAATATTCCAGTCTTTTCTTTGTTTTTTATGTTTTAATTCATTTGACTTTTACAGGCTTATAATGTATAATTATACAAAATTGTGAATAAAACACTATTCACAAACAGGAGATAACAATTTATGAAAAAGTTTTTAGGTTTAGTTATGTCGCTCGTTATGCTTTTAAGCGTAGGGCTGATGACGGGCTGCGGAGATGAAAGCTGGACAATAGGGGCAAGAGAAGTTATAACGGTCGGCATGAGCCCGGATTTTCCTCCGTACGAAAATAAAGTTGACGGCGGAAAGAAGATCGAGGGTTTCGACGTTGATTTGCTTGAGTATCTTGCTGTAAAAATGAACGTTGTTTTTGAAGTTAAGGGAATGCCTTTCGATTCGATTTTAGCCGCTATCCCCAGCGGTAAAGTGCAAATCGGTGTTTCAGGCTTTACCATTAATGAAGACAGAGCAAAAAGCGTATTGTTTTCGGATTCTTATTTTGATAATGAACAGGTTTTAGTCGTTAAGAGCGATAATACTACATTTACTAATGAACTGACAAAAGATCAGATTGATGCGTTGCTTGCCGAATCCGGTATGAAAATAGGCGCTTGCGACGGTTATGTGGGATATGATTACGCACTTGAAATCAAGGACGCAGACGGAACAAATTATACTCAGAAAGGAATTACGACATATAAAGATATGGGACTTGCGGCTGCGGATTTAAATAACGGCAAAGTAAAAGCGGTTATTATGGATAAAGCGGTTGCTTTATATGCTGCTGCTAATAATTCCGGCATCAGAGTTCTTCCGGCAACGTTGACTACCGACAACTACGGTATAGCAATGAAACTGGGCAATACGGCATTGAAAGCAAAAATAGATGCTGCGCTTAAAGAGCTGAAAGACGAGGGAACGCTTGCTGAACTTGTTGATAAGTGGGCGGGAGAATTCTAAATTTGAGTTTTTTCGAGAAATTAAGATTCATCTTTATTGAAGTCAAGGGCTTTGAGATGCTGATGAAAGGATTAGGCTATACTTTAGTCATAGCCATATCCGCGTTAGCGATCGGCTTAGTTTTAGGCACTCTTATTGCCGTAATTAAAGTCACGCCTAAATCCAATAAAGGCATTAAAGTTCTGAATGTTATTGCCGACGTTTACCTTACCATTATGCGCGGAACGCCTATGCGCGTTTTTCTGCTCGTTATGTATTTCGTTGTATTTGCAAAAACAGGATTGCCTAATCTCGGTATAGCCATTATTGCGTTCGGGCTCAATAGCGCCGCATACCTGGGTGAAGCGATCAGAGCGGGGATTTTATCTGTAGACAAAGGGCAGATGGAAGCAGGCAGATCATTGGGTTTAAGCTATCCCAAAACAATGCTTAAAGTAATAATCCCGCAGGCGATTAAAAATATTATACCTGCTTTGGGCAATGAATTTATCGCTTTGCTTAAAGAAACGTCGGTTGCAAGCGCGGCTTGCGTTGTCGATCTTTCTAAAGCCGCAGAAGATCTTGCCCGTTATAACTACGACGTTTCAATACCGTATTTAGCAATGGCGTTGATTTATCTCGTTGTGGTATTGCTGTTTACGCTTGCTCTAAATTATCTGGAAAGGAGGTTGAGACGCAGTGATAACCGTTAAGAACCTCTCTAAATCGTTCGGGAAAAAGCTGGTGCTGGACGATATTTCGCTAAAGATACAAAAGGGCGAAAAGGTTGTGGTCGTGGGGCCATCAGGCAGCGGCAAGTCCACTTTTTTAAGATGCCTTAATATGCTGGAAATCCCCACAAGCGGCGAAATTTATTTTGAGGGCGAAAAGCTGGACGAAAAGAGGAATATCAATCTTCACAGGCGGAAAATCGGAATGGTGTTCCAGCATTTCAATCTGTTCCCGCACCTGACCGTTCTGCAAAACATAACCTTAGCTCCGCTCGATACTTTTAAGCAGGATATAAATAAGCGTAAGGACGTCAAAGGCGCGGAGAAAAAGCTGCTTATCGCCCAGAAAAAAGAAAATATCGGCAAGCTCGCGCTGGAGCTACTCGAGTCTGTGGGCTTGAGCGAAAAGGCAAACGAGTTTCCCGCAACGCTCTCCGGCGGGCAAAAACAGAGGGTGGCCATCGTCCGCGCGCTTGCCATGAATCCCGACGTTATGCTGTTCGACGAGCCCACAAGCGCGCTCGACCCCGAAATGGTCGGAGACGTACTGGAGGTTATGAAGAACGTCGCCGAAAAGGGCATGACTATGGTCGTCGTAACGCACGAAATGGGCTTTGCCAGAAACGTCGCATCGCGCGTCCTGTTTATGGACGAGGGCAAGGTGCTTGAAGACAGTCCGCCCGAAGAATTCTTTAAAAACCCTGAAAATGAAAGGCTGAAAACTTTTCTTTCAAAGGTTTTAACCGCAAAAGTATAATTTTAAGCCGTATGGCGGCAGCGTGAAAATAAAAGACTTCGATAGTTTTGCTTTCGGAGTCTTTTAAAATTTTTAAAAGTTTATTTTAGAGATGGGCGCAGGGAGAACTTTTTTTGCAAAAAAAGGTTCTCCCTGCAAGCTGATTTATTCCGGTAATTTGCCGTAACACTAATAATCCGGGTGCCATACTATGGAATATGAATATACATTTTGTAGGCTGCGAGGGCGTCAGTATGAAGGTGCTCTCAAGGATGATGCAGAGTAAAGGCCACAACGTGACGGGTTCGGATATTACGCTGTACGGGCATAACGCCGCCAACATCGACGGGGCGGATCTTGTCGTTTACACGTCGGCGGTGGGCGAGGATAACGCGGAAGTTATGGCGGCGAAAAAGAAAGGTATTCCCTTAATCGAGCGCGCCCAGTTTCTCGGCGAGGCGGCGGCGGAATATGAAAATGTTATAGCTATCGCAGGTTCGCACGGAAAAACTACGGCGACGGGCTTCACAGAGCAGATTTTTCTGCCGCTCGACCCTACCGTACATATAGGCGGCAAAACGCTGGGCGAGAGCGGGCATATAGGCGGTAATAAGTATTTTATAAGCGAGGCGTGCGAATACAAGCGCAGTTTTTTGCATTTGCGACCCGATATTGCCGTTATCTTGAACATTGAGCTTGACCACACCGATTATTATAAGGATTACGACGATTATTTTTCGGCGTTCAACGATTTTGTATCTAAGTCAAAAACCGCGCTCGTAAACGGCGACGACTCCGGTTCGGCATTGCTTGGCAAGGTTTATAATAATTGCTATACCTTCGGCCTTGGCGAAAATAATTTTTACCGCGCCGTAAACATCCGCAAAAGCGCAAACGGCAGAGAGTTCGATATTTTAAAGGACGGCGGATTTTTTTTGAGCGCGCAAATTTGCGTCAGCGGCGTTCATAATGTTTACAACGCATTAGCTGCCGCCGCTGCGGCGGATCTGTCGGGAGTAACTAAAGAATTAATAGGAAACGGGCTCAAAACCTTTACTGGAGTTAAGAGAAGGTTTGAATATATCAGCGGCTGCGGCGGCGGGCAGGTGTATACGGATTATGCCCATCATCCGTCCGAAATAAAAACCACCGTACAGACGGCGCGCGAAAAAACTGATAAAAAAGTGACGCTGGTTTTCGAGCCGCACACGTATTCAAGGACGAAAAGTCTGTGCGGTGAGTTCATTTTTGCGCTCGCTTTTGCCGATAGAGTGATTCTCTGCCCGATATTTGCGGCCCGTGAAGCCCCTATAGAGGGCGTCACGTCGCATATATTAAAAGACGGCCTGCTAAAACTGGGCAAAGAGGCCTTACATACCGACACTTTTGAAGAGACTGCCGCATATATAAAAAAAACGATTTCAAACGGCGAAATCGTAGTGTTTACGGGGGCGGGGGATATATATAAGGCCGCTGAACTCCTTAAGTCCGGCGGCGGATATGAGGCTTGATGCGTGCTGCGTGATTTACTCCGGTTCGGTTTCGTATTAAAAATACGCGCCCTCGCCGTAATAAATCCAGCTGCCCGCCTGTAAACCTCATCTGCGCCGCCGGGCAGAGTTGGCGGATATGAGGCTTGATGCGTGCTGCGTGATTTACTCCGGTTCGGTTTCGTATTAAAGAATACGCGCCCTCGCCGTAATAAATCCAGCTGCCCGCCTGTAAACCTCATCTGCACCGCCGGGCAGAGTTGGAGAAGTCGGCACGGGCTTATTCTTTTACGACTTCAATACCCAGCAGTAAACCAAATTTAAAACCTTCAGTAAAGTAAGTTAAGGCTGTTTCAGATTCGATGCCAAGCTCTGAAGTGCGCAATTTTTCTAGCTGTTCTTTTTGATCGTCTGCAATAGTTTTTTCTAATGTTTCTCTTAATTGGGCGGCGGCGTGAACTTGCTTGTAATATTCTTTGCTGTGCTTGATCTTCTCGTTTTGGCCGTGATTACCGTAAAAAATATCGCTGATTATTGAATTTTTCATTTAAATGCTCCTTAAACACTATTGTCATCATATTATAAGAACACAATTGGGTTCTGTCAAGAAATTTGATTACTATTGTGCTATTATTCGGTTATGAAGAAATTTTCCGAAAGATTAAAAGAGTTGCGTATTGAAAAAGGTTTAACTCAAAGAGAATTAGCAAAAGCAACTAATTTAAGTCAGTCTGCGCTTGTTCATTGGGAAAAGGACAGAAGAGTCCCGGGTGCAGATGCTGTTATTGCGCTTGCGCAGTTTTTTGATGTAACAGCAGATTATTTATTAGGTTTAGAAGATTAAATTAAAAATTTCGCAAACAATACTCGAGGAAAGGGGAAAAAGTGGGCAATCTGAGGAGATAACAAAGATTAGCCGCACATTTCCTCCCGTTTCTAAGTTTAAATGCTCTTTTGAGTCTCAGATACTGATATAATAACACTCAAAATATGAGAGTGTCAAGCAAAAAGTCTCAAAACTTGATACAATATTTTTATGAAAAAATTTAAAGAAAGATTAAAAGAGTTAAGGCTTGAAAAAGAAATATCTCAAAAAGAGCTTGCGCGAAAATTAGACTTGTCGGAGAAAACCGTAAGTCATTATGAAAGTGGTTACAGTGAACCGAGTTTAGATATTCTTATAAAGATTTGCGGCCATTTTAATATTTCCGCTGATTATTTGTTGGGCCTGACTGATTAAAAGGCTTCTTTTTCTGTGTTATAATATTCTACAAAGTGATTTTGATCCCTTTCTTTTTGCCGTTTTGTATGACGGTCCATTCGGTGAATCCGGAGTTTAAAGCTTTTTGCGCAATAGTTTCATAGTTGTCGCCCAGGCGTATAAGGCGGTGGGCGTCGGAGGAAAAGGTGATGTGTTTGCCTCCAAGCTGACGGTAACGCGCGATTATATCAAAATCGGGCAGAGAGTCGGCGCCGCATTTATATACGTTTGTGTTAAGCTCTATAATAGCGTCTTTAGCGATGATTTTTTTTAAGAGCAAGTCGATTTTGTCGCGATAGTCGTCGTAGCGCATAATATTGTTTTTATAGGGCGCGGTGCGCGAAATATAGGAAATATGCCCGACGGCGTGGAAGTTATACGGCGCGTCAAGGCTGCGTATCACCGCGTCAAAATAGTCGTTGTAGGTTTCGTCCTTAGTTTTGCCCTCAAAGTGCTCCTGATAATAGCAGTCAGAGCCGTTCACAGAATGTATCGAGTTTATTACGTACTCTATATCGGCGGTTTTTAAAAGCGCGGCGTTGGCCTGTTCGTTTTCGTCTGTCCAGCCGCATTCGATGCCGGCCGCCACATAAATTTGAGGGGCGTAACGCTCTTTGAGCTTCATTATTTCGTTAAAATAAACCGTCAGATCCGATAAGCCTATGCCTTCGGGTTTAAAATACATCAAATCCATATGGTCGGTGATGCAGATATGCACCATCTTTTTTTCTATCGCCGCCTTAATAAAGGCCTCCGGCGAATCTAGCCCGTCCGGCGAAAACGAAGTATGGATATGGCAGTCAAGAAGTTTAGACATTTAAAGTTTTTCCTTTTAATTTAAACAAGTCAAAAGTACGTGAGAAAAGATGACGGGCAAGCGCAGCCCGTATCAATGCGATTTAGCCGCTCCCTTTGATGCGGACGTCGGAGCTGTTTAGAATGTTGACGTAACCCAGGGATTTTGAGAAAAGGCGCGAATAAATACGCTCGCCATAGCGGGAGATAATGCCGTCGGGATTAAGGTTCGTGGTAAAAAATGTCAGCTTATTACCGTTCATACGCTCGTTTATAATTAAATATAAGTATTCGAGCGTTACGTTTTTCAATATGCTTTCTGTGCCCAGGTCATCGATTATCAAAAGCGAGCATTCAAGCAGCGGCTCTAAAAACGAGAGTTTTTTATCGTCAAACGTGGTGTGGTACGACAGCGCGCGGTTCACAAATTCAAACGACGATATCGCCGCGACAGAAAACCCTCTTTCGAGCATCGCGCTTGCCGCGCAAGAGGCTAAAAATGTTTTGCCTGTTCCGGGCGAACCCATGATAAGGATATTGCGTTTTTTGTTGTCGGGGTAGAGCGACGTGATTTTCTGGATATCGCTAAAAACTGCGGCGTTATGGGGCTGGTATGCTTTGTCGTAGAGCGCAAAATCGGCGGAGGCAAAAGATTCTAACGGAAGGCGGATGTTTTCGGTGTTATTTATCGCCGCGGACTTGACGCACTTGCATACCGCGCCGTTTGAATCGTAGCCGGTATCGCCGCAGAGGGCGCAGGAGGGCGGGGGCGCGAGCATTTCCTTTGTAATCCCCATCTGATACAGCAGCTCAAGCTTTTTTAAATTGAGCCGGGCTATTTGTTTTTCGTCCTCTTTACCGGTTTTTATACCCTCTAAAATCAGAGCGCGCAGCTTTGCTTCTAAAGCGGCAAGCTCGCTGTTTTGCGAGAGCGCGTGGAAAAAAATAAGCTCCGCTTCAAAAAGCTCCGTTTTTCGTTTCTGGGTTATTTTATTGATCGTTTTGCGATAGTCCATAAAAACCTTTTAATAAAAAATTTCTGTAAGGCGGCTGCTTATAATTCATCACCTAGCCTTGAGGCGGCTGTTATAATTCATCATCATCGAGCCTTGAAAACATCGCGTTAAGCTCCTCTGCCGATAAACTTCTTGAAACTAAATTGCGCGGAGTTTCGGTCGCAAGTGCGGAATGGGCGGCGGGCGCGGATGTTTTTTTCGCATCCTCTACCGTCGTGATGTTTTTTTCGTGCCAAGCCGCCAAAACGGTGTTCATATAACCTAAGGGATTTGCCTTATCCTTAGAAAGCGACGCGGCGTATTCAAGCAGCGAACGCGGCATTTTCCAGTTTTGCGACCAGGTCTTATAAAAATCGCGGTCGCGCGGGGTTACCATCCTGTTGATGTCCGTTAAGATGAAGAGGTTCTTAATTTCCTCATCCTCTGCGATCGACTGCATTAAGAAGGAATCGATACTTTCTAAGGTAATAAGGCCTTGTTTGTAAAATTTGCTGACCGTCAGGTTCATGCCGTCAAGGCCGCGGATATTACGCTTAAAGCAGTAGTCGGCGATTTTGTAGAGAACGTCGGCAGTAAAGCCCATCGCTATCCAGTCGCCTACGTAAGTTTCGATTATGTAATCGAGCTGTTCGTAGCGCAGCCCCAAAATTTTAAGTACCGCACGCGTGGTCTCAAACAGCTGCTCGCGCGCCTGTTCAAAGCCGTCGATCTCCTTTATTGAAAACAGGCGGTGCTCATAGTATCGGCCCAGCAGCATATTCAGCGTCTGCACGCCGCCTTTCTTGACGCGCTTTCCAACCTGTATGATAGTTTCAAGGTTGAAGCCGTACTCGTTCTTCCATTTCAGCAAAAGGCTGCGGTCAACGTGTTCGGGGCTGCGTTTGACGCCGAGGGTTTTCAACAGCGCGCGCAGGTCGGGGTCGTAAAGGTCCATTTCCGACAGCTTTTCCTGAACTCTGTCATACGTATTACAGCCCTCATAGGCGAGATTTTTTGCAACTGTAAGGATGTAGGGGTAGGTGATCGACGGCCCTTTGAGCCTTATGCAATAGCCTATTATAGTTAAAAGGGCGGTGTCTTCGATATGGTAGGATTCCATTAAGTTATAGTATTCGTTATACTCGTTTATGTTTATAACGCGGTCCTTTATCATTACGTGAAGCTGATCGTTGAACGCCTTGTACTTTTCTTTTGAATACTTTTTTATCCGCTGTGAAAAAGGGATGACGGGCAGAAATTCCACGCTCGGCGGCTCTACTACGAAATTGACTAAGCCCTGAGCCTGCCAATACGAAAAGGCTTGAGAGACGAACGCAGCGTCCAGATTCAGCTTGAGCGCAATGTCTTCAAGCGAATTGCCGGGGTCGGACGCGGATTCTAAGCCCATAAGATAGACTTTTGTGTAGTTTTCGGGCGCAAGAGGCATATATTCGAGAATGAAATTATTCTCGATACTTATCTTTCTTGAGCGCAAAAGCTCGTCGCTGAATTTAGAAAATCCCATTTTTTCACCTTTGTAGTTGCAATAATGATAAAAAAAAGCTATAATATAAAGCAAGGAGCCGCCAACAAAAAACGGCGTTCTTTCAGTATACTATAAACTGATAAAAATTTCAACAAAAATCCGTTTTAATATATTGGGAAAATATATATTTTTTATACTATAGGAATTATCGCCGCACGGCGATGCGCTTTTAGCGCAGCACTTTAAAAAAAGTGCAATTCCATCGTGCAGAAAAAGCGGCGCGTATCGCGCCAGCCGCTAACGCGGCAAAATGCCAAAGGCATTTTAGACGCTTTTTTTATATCAGTTAAAAAGGGAGTACGAATGAAAATATTACATACGGCGGACTGGCATTTGGGAAAAAAGCTGAACGGGGTTTCAAGGCTTTTCGAGCAGGAGCAAATTATAAGTGAGATAGCAGATTTAGCAGAGTCCGAGGGCGTAGACGTCGTGATTGCGGCGGGCGATATTTTCGATTCGTCGTTTCCATCCGCCGAGGCCGAAGAGCTTTTCTACCGCAGCTGCCTGTCTTTGGGCAGGGGCAGGATTTTCATCGCGCTTGCGGGCAATCATGACGACCCCGACAGGCTCTCCGCGCCGTCGGGCCTTGCTAAGGCTCTTAACGTGTTTTTAGTCGGCGGCTACGACAATTCGGTTTATACGCGCAAAAATATAAGGGGCGGCGAGGGTTATATTAGTATTGAAAAGGGCGGGGAGGTTTTAAATCTCGCGCTTATGCCGTACCCCCAGCACTCGCGCCTTTCAGATTCGGGCAACCGCGATAAAAGCTATTGCCGGATAGTCGGCGAAAAGCTGGAAAAAATTTGCGGCTGTTTTAATGAAAACGAATACAACGTCTTAGCGTCGCACTTATTTATGACTAAGTCCGGCACAAGCGAATCGCTGGAGCTGACGGACGAACGCGAACTGGGCACCGCTTCCGTTTTGCCCTCGTCGATACTGCCAAAAGCCGACTATACGGCTCTTGGGCATATACATAAGCCGTTTGCCGTTTCTAACTCCGCAAACGTATTTTACAGCGGAAGCATCCTTTCCTACAGCTATGACGATATCGGCGAAAAGTCGGTCGTTATTGCGGAGTTTAAAACGCAAGAGGGCAAAAAGAAAACGCAAATACGGCGGGTCGCGCTGCGGTCGGGGCGAAGGCTTATGCGCGCAAAGGCCGACGCTTTTTTAAAAGCAATGCAAATACTCAGCGAAAATCCGGACGCATTCGTCGAGCTTGAATACTGCGGCACAGAGCCGCTGAAATTGAGCGAGGTGAACGAGCTGAAAAAACAGCCCTCGTTTAATAAGCTTGTGAACAACTACTATGAAAAAGGCGCGGTGAAAGAGTATAAGCAGCGTACCGACGAGGAGCTTTTCAATGATTTTTATTCGTATAAAAACGGAGAAAAGTCAAAGCCGTCAAAAGAGCTTACCGAAATGTTTTTGAAGGTAATGAGCGGGGAGGAAGACGTATGAGGCCGCTTTTTTTAAGTATCGAGGGCATAAACAGCTTTTCAGACGTTCAGAGTATCGATTTTTCAGAGTTTTCCGCCGACAATATTTTTTGCGTATGCGGCCCTACGGGTTCGGGCAAAACCACTATTTTAGACTGTATTATCCTTGCCCTTTACGGCGACGGCGACAGGGGCGATAAGCTTTCCGAATACATTTCGCTGGGGCGCGATAAGGCCGAGATAATTTTCCGTTTTTCCTTTGAGAATAAGACGTGGGAGGTAAGGCGCGCGTTTACGAAGAAAGGCGCGGCAAAATGCTATCTTTCAGATTTAGACGAAAACAAAATAGTCGCCGACCGACCTGAGTCCGTCACATCCGCCGTTAAGGATTTGATAGGGCTTGAGCGCAATGAATTTACGCAGGTCGTGATTTTAGAGCAAGGTAAATTTGCTAAGTTTTTGTCGGCAAGGAAGGCGGACAGAAGCCGAACGGTTTCGCAGCTTTTTTCGCTGGAACGCTACGACGGACTATATAATAAGTTCGCAAAGGTGTACGAAAACTATACAAATAAGGCGGACGGCGTCGAGAAAGCTTTGGCGGTTTTCGACAACGTTTCCTTAGAGGTTTTAGAAACAAAAATTGCGGATTCGGCGCGCCTTGATAAAGAAGAAAAGGAAGCTAGAAAATTGTCGGATTCTGCGGCAAAATCGCTTGCGGAGGTTTCGCTGGAGCGGGAAAAGTTTGTGCGCTGTAAGAAGGCTGGGGAGGAGGTTGAGGCCGCTAAGGGCGGTTTAAAGGCTTTAGAGAGCAAAAAGGAAATACTGGAAGGCAAAAAAGCTCGCTACGCGGCGTCCGCGGAAGCTTATAATGCGGCTGCCGAGTTAAACGCTAAAGCCAAAGCGCGGCTCAAAGAACTCGAGGCTTTTAAGGGCGAAAAGGAGTATCTGGACAAGCGGCTGCAGGCGTTGGAAACAGCGCGCGCAAATAAAAAAGAAACGGAAGAAAAATCAGAAAAGATAAAAAGCGAAGCCGCCGCGCTGCAAAAACAGACCGGCGCAAGCGAAGGGGAGCTTTTTAAGAAAAATTACGGAATTTTTAAAGCCGCCGTAGATTTTTCCGCCGCCGCCCACGACGTTAAGGATGCGCTTATTGCGTTTAAAAATACTCTGCAGCTGGATCTGCATAAAAAGAGCGCGTGCAGGGATAATTATGTCAAATTCAAAGCGGAGCTTGCGGCGGCGGAGGCTGCTTATAAAACCGCAAACGAGGCATATCTGAATTCAGATGCGCTTTTAAGATCTTGCGAGGAGGCTTATGTAAAAGCAGCCGCTAAGAGCGAAGAGAAAACAGCGCTGCGCGATAAGGCGGCAAATGAAAACTCTGCGGCGCATTTATGTTCTTTTTTAAAGCCCGGCGACGAATGCCCCGTGTGCGGCGGAGTTTTTAAAAATGCAAAAGCGCGCATAAATACCGATTTTGAAAAAATAAAGGCCGATGCGGATATAGCGCAGAGCATTTTGAAAAAGGCTCAGGCAGACAGGGAAAAAGCGTCGGCGGCGGCCTCGGGTTTTGGGGCTGCGCTGATTGGAGCCGAGGCGGAAACAAAAAGGCTGAAAAACGAAGTTAGTCAGGCCGAGGCGCAGTTCAACTCGCTGCTCACTTACGGCTTAAGCCTTAAGGCGGACGAATATAAAGCTTATATTCTGGATGCTGATAACGCTCTGGCTATCACCGAAGAAATCATAAAACTGCAAAAGAAGTCGGAGGATGCGGAAAACTTAAAAAGGTCGCTTGAAAAGGACGCCGTTTTTCAAAGCGAAAATATAAAAAGCGTTTCGGCGGAAATAGAAAATATCCGCAAAAAACTGACTGTAAAAAACCCCGACGAGGAAGAGGCGGCCGCAAGAAAAATTATTGCCGAGTCGCAGGCGGTGTGCGACAAATATATTTTGGACGGCAAGGAAATGGATAAGGAGCAGCACGATATTGAAAAGGAGGAGGCTGCACTAAACCTTAAAATAGAAATATTTGCAGAGGATGCGGCAAAATTCATATCCTTTAGCTTTGACGAGGGTAAAGAGGAAAAGCTCAAAGCCGAAAAAGCGGCGGCGGATGGCCGTCTTAGCCAGGCGGTGCTTAACAAGGGCGCCATAGAGGCCGAAATCTTGCGGCTTAAGGGCGACCTTGTGAAAAAAGAAAAGCTGGAAAAGGAGCTTTCGTATTTCCGCAAAAAATGCGACCTTGCCTACGAAATACAAAAGCTTATGCGCGGGAACGCGCTTTTAGAGTATATAGAGGATGAGTATATCCAGCAGTTCACATCCGACGCCTCCGACAAGCTTTTTGAGCTTTCTAACGGAAAGTACAGGCTCGAATATTTTGAAGAGGACAAAAAAGCCGATTTCTGGGTAGTTGACTATCTGCGCGGCGGCCAAAAGCGCAAGGCAAAAACCCTTTCCGGCGGAGAAACTTTTTTGGCGTCGATGTCGCTTGCTATGGCGATATCCAGCCGCATTTCCCTCGTTAAAAGCTACGGCTTTTTCTTTCTCGACGAGGGGTTCGGCACGCTGGACGAAAACACTATAGAGGTGGTGGCGGATGCGCTTTATAAGCTTTCAAAGGAAACCTTAGTCGGCGTCGTTTCCCACCGTTCCGAGCTTGTCGAGCGGATACCTGCGCGCGTGCGCGTCGTACCCTCCAGTGAAGAGAGGGGGAGCGTTATCAGGATCGAGAACGCTTAAGCGCGGGTGTCTCAGGTAAGGGGTTATATACGGATTTGAGCGTGATATACGCCGCCGATATTAAAATGCGGCAAATTTCATAATAATGTTTTAGCAATCATTTTGAAATTTTTTACCTGTGTGTTATAATGAAATAAGGAGAGTAATATTGTGACGGAACAAAATGTTATAAGCCTCTTCAGCGAAGAAGAAAAAAGGAACGCGTTCAGGCAAAAGAAACTGATGCTTATAATCTGGTTTACAGCTTTAGCCGCCGTTTTAGCCTTGGTAATAACGCTTATGGTGCTGAATATTATTAAAATCAACAACGGTTACGACCGTTCCTCTAAAGGCTGGATGACCGCCGTATCAACTGTAGTTGCCGCGCTTTTTACGATAGGGTCGCTTTTTTTCTTTGCTATCAAGTTCAGGCTGACGCGCAAATACTGCCGTATGCTCAAAGATATGGAAAAAGGCCTCAAAGACACGGCAGTAGTCAGGTTTATGCGTTACGAGCAGGATATCGTGTCTAAAGACGGCGTGTTTTTCTACACTATGGTAGTGGACGCAAAGCCCTTGCGCCGCGAGGATATCAGCGAAAGAAAGGTTTTGATAGAAAGCACTATCGAGCCGCCGGAGTTAAGCGAAGGGCAAAAACTTAAAGTCACGACGCACGCGAATATTTTGATGTCTTACATTTTGATGAACTGAAATCTTTTAATTATATTTAACGGAACGTGAAGATAATTCATCGTCGCATACGCTCTACGCTTGTCTTGCCTCGTCGGTTACGTATGTGAAATACGCGCCTCTTCTTCGGCAATCCAACTGTTGCCCGCCTGCGCCGCGACTTATCTTCCACTACTTTTTGTGACAAAAGGAGGTCATGAGTATAAAAAATGAAAGCTATTGTTACGGTTATAGGTAAAGACAAAACAGGAATTATTGCCGCGGTTTCTGCGGAATTGTCGGGGCAGGGCGCGAATATCGAGGATATTTCACAGACCATTATGCAAGATTATTTTGTTATGATGATGATGGTGGACATTTCAAAATCCGAAAAAATCGCCGTTATTGGTAAAGCTTTGAGCGACCTTGGGCAAAGGATCGGAATAGATATAAGGATACAGCACGAGGACATTTTCAACTCGATGCACCGCATTTAAAACAGGAGCTAACGCAGGATTTTCATGCTTAATAAAAACGAAATTTTTGAAACTATACAGATGATCCAGAATCAGAATCTGGACGTGCGCACTATTACAATGGCGCTGTCGCTTTTTGATTGTATTACCGATTCCAAAAACGGTACGGCTGAAAAGGTTTACGAAAAGATAGTGGCAAAGGCCGGCCGCCTTGTGGAAACCGGCAACGCGCTGGCGCAGGAATACGGCATTCCCATAGTAAATAAGCGCGTCTCCGTTACGCCCATATCGATGATAGGCTCGGCAAGCGGCGGCTATGAGCAAATTTGCCTTGCCCTCGATAAGGCGGCAAAAACTATCGGGGTGGACTTTATCGGCGGTTATTCGGCTCTTGTAAATAAGGGTATGACTAAAGGCGAGAGCGATTTTATCGAGTCTATCCCCTCGGCTATTTCAAAAACGCAAAAGGTATGTTCGTCTGTTAACGTAGGCTCCTCAAAAAGCGGTATAAATATGGACGCTGTGCGCCTTTTAGGCTTTAAAATAAAGGAGCTTGCCGCCCTTACGGAGAAAAACGGCGGTATAGGCTGCGCAAAGTTCGTCGTATTCTGCAACGCGGTGGACGATAATCCGTTTATGGCGGGCGCGTTCACAGGCGTCACCGAGGGCGACGGCATTATAAACGTCGGAGTTTCGGGGCCGGGCGTCGTTCAGAGCGCGATAGAAAAATATCCCGGCGCGGATATCGCGACGCTTGCCGAAATAATCAAAAAAACTGCTTTTAAAATAACGAGGGCAGGCCAGCTTATCGGTACGGAAGCGGCAAAACGCTTAAATTCCGAGTTCGGCATCGTCGATTTATCTCTTGCTCCTACGCCTAAAGTCGGCGATTCGGTCGCGCATATTTTAGAAGAAATGGGGCTTGAGAGCGTCGGCGCGCCCGGCACAACGGCCTGCCTTGCAATACTCAACGACGCGGTAAAAAAGGGCGGAGTTATGGCGTCCTCGAGCGTGGGCGGGCTTTCCGGCGCGTTTATTCCGGTCTCTGAGGATATAGGGATGATAAACGCCGTTAAAAGAGGCGCGCTCACATTAGAAAAACTCGAGGCAATGACGGCGGTTTGTTCGGTGGGGCTCGATATGATAGCCGTCCCCGGCGATACTCCCGCCTCGACGATAAGCGCGATAATAGCGGACGAGTGCGCGATAGGCATGATAAACAACAAAACCACCGCCGTAAGGATAATCCCCGCTCCGGGTTGCAAGGTCGGAGACGCCGTCGAGTTCGGCGGCCTTCTCGGGACTGCGCCCGTTATGGCGGTAAATCCGTTCTCCGCGGAAAAATTCATCTCACGCGGCGGGAGAGTTCCCGCGCCTATCCACAGCAACAAAAATTGACATTTTCCGGCTGGGATTAAATTGCGAAGGCAAGAAAATTGAATAAAGCGCGGACAAAAGACGATAATTCTTATAAAAAAATAAACAAAGGGACTTTTAATAATGAAAAGAACAGACGTAAAAATAGAATATAAGTGGAAGCTTGAGGATATTTATCCGGGCCTTGCCGACTGGGAAAGGGAGTTTTCCGAGCTTAACAAAGAAATTGTAAAGGTGCTAAAGTTCAAGGGCAGGCTATCAGATAAAAATATGCTGATTGAATGCCTTAAATTTAACGACGCTGTAAACTTAAAGCTTGAAAAACTGTATTGCTACGCTATGTTTTTAAAGGACCAGAACGGCACCGACAACAAGGCGAACGAGGTGCGCTCAAGGGCGGAAACGCTGCTTGTGCAATTCGGTTCGATGTCGTCGTTTATTTCTCCTGAAATATCGGCAATGGACGAAACGGCTCTTAACAGCTTTATAAACGATCCCGATTTTGCCACCTACGACTATATGCTTAGCGAAGTCATCCGCGGCAAAAAGCATATATTATCTGAAAAAGAGGAAAATCTTTTAGCGCTGGGCGGTAAGACGTTCGGGGCGTTCCACGACATTTTCGCAAATCTCGACGATATCGACCTGCCGCTCCCCTATATCAAGGCAGAGGGGAAAAGAGAAAAGCTTACGCACGGAAAATACAGCCTGTTTTTGCAAAGCCCGGATTCATCCGTCCGCAAAAAAGCGTTTAAAGGAATGTACGGCGCGATCATTTCTATGATCAACACCATAACCGCGACCTACTCTTCTGAAGTCAATAAGAATAATTTTTTGGCAAAGGTAAGAAACTATGATTCCGCGCTCGATAAGGCGGTTACTTCCCGCAATATACCCGCGGACGTTGTGACAAACCTTATAAAAGAAACCGCTAAAAACCTCACTTTTGTTCACGATTATATCGCGCTGCGCAAAAAAGTCATCGGCGCGGAAGTTCTGCATATGTACGATCTGTATTTCCCGATTTTTGAAAATGCGGATATCAAATGCAATTATGAAAAGGCTTACGATATGGTTTTAGAGGGCCTAAAGCCTATGGGGCAGGAGTATCTCGGCCTATTAAAACAGGCCAAAGACTCGCGCTGGATCGACGTTGAAGAAACCGAAAACAAGCGCAGCGGGGCGTACTCGTGCGGCGTTGCCGGAGTCCATCCGTACGTACTTTTGAACTACCACGAAACTACGCACGACATCTTCACGATCGCCCACGAAATGGGGCATGCGCTGCACTCGTATTATTCCTCGTCAAGTCAGCCCTACGCAAAAGCCGACTACGCGATTTTTGTAGCGGAAGTTGCAAGCACGGTGAACGAGGTAATGCTGTTAAAATACCTTATCAAAACCGTTTCGGATAAAAACGTAAAAAAATACCTGCTTTCGTACTATCTGGATATGTTCCGCACAACGATGTTCCGCCAGACTATGTTTGCCGAGTTCGAGGCAAAAGCGCACGCCGCCGAAGCCGCCTCTAAACCGCTTACCGTTGAGAGCTTGTCTAAAATATATCTCGACCTCAATAAGAAATACTACGGGCCCGCCGTTAAGCACGATAAAGAGATACGCTACGAATGGGCAAGGATCCCGCATTTCTACCGCGCTTTCTACGTCTACCAGTATGCGACGGGAATTGCGAGCGCAGTCAATATCGTAAAGACTATTTTAAGCGAGGGAGAGGGCGCGGTCACGCGGTACAAAAAGTTCCTTTGCGCGGGCGGCTCAAAATCGCCGTACGAAATACTCAAAGACTGCGGCGTCGATTTGCTTACCTCAAATCCCTACGACGTCGCGTTCGGCGAGTTCAGAGATACGCTGGAAGAATTGAAAAAACTCTGCGACTAAGGGGCACTGTGAACAAACTCCGTGATTGGAATTTGTACGCTGCTTTAGCCGGATAAATAATCTCGGAAAAACTCACATAAAATATTTCAAAAGGATATTTGAATGAAAAGAAAAATCGCCGTTTTTATAATGATGATACTTGTTGTTTCCGTATTTGCCGGATGCGAATCCGGAGTGGAGTTTAAGTACGCCTCCGACGAAGAAAAAAGCTATTATTATATCGATTTTATGTTCGATAACACCGAGCTTAGCCTTTTGAACGGTTCGAGCGCATTGCGCGTAAGCGACTATCATGTAGACGGCGTTGAAAGCGTAGCGGAAATTTACTGGAAGGTCGAGGACTATCTTAAACTGCTTATGGCCAATTTTTCGGGTTTTGAATATCAGGATAAGGACGATGAAACCGACCCTGATCGCACATATTATATGTTTTACAGGGAAATGGAAAGGCCGGACGAGGAGCCGGAAGAAGAGGAGAACGACGGACTGCCGGAGGGTTACACTTTAAATAAGGGCCTGTTTATATACACCATAACCGTAGAGCAGGATAACCCTTTCAACGAAGTCCGTACGGCTTATAACAAGAACGGCGCAAGCGGGATCGATGCGATAGACGTTTTTAAATACGGCGCGTCAAACCCCTCAAACGGCAAACTGCTGATGCCCTCGTTTTCAGCCGCGTTCCCCGCATTCAGCTATGTCGGCACCGGCGATTTGACGCTCAATTACTTTCTGCAAACCAACTCAAAGCTTATAACAGAGTCAAATAAGTTCTTTTATGACTACAACGGCAATAAATATTATCTTTTTGAATCCAGTCTCAACGAGGATAACGGCAAGATAACGTTCAAATATTACAGGGCAAATTCGCTGGGCTGGAATATTTTATCGGTAGCGATTGGATTTATTGTTGTGGGCGCGCTGATACTTTTGGCAAAATACGGCCCCAAAAAAGCTCCGCCGCCGCAAAGATCGCGGTACCGGATATATGAATACAAAAAGCCGGACGCGCCGTTTGGAAGCGATTATGAAAATAAAAACAAAAACGGGAACGATAAGTCCTCAAATGATCCTTTCGCGGGATATTAAAGCAAAAAAATGATCAGACGGGAATATGATGAAATCTTTTAATCTATAAGGAAAATAAATGAAGAACGAACACATAAGAAACGTGGCGATAATCGCGCACGTTGACCACGGAAAAACAACGCTTGTCGATCAGATGCTTAAGCAGGGCGGCGTATTCCGTTCAAACCAGGTAGTTATGGACAGGGTCATGGACTCCAACGATTTAGAGCGCGAGCGCGGCATAACTATTCTTGCAAAAAACACATCCGTCAAATACGGCAACTATAAAATCAACGTAGTAGACACCCCCGGCCACGCGGATTTCGGCGGCGAGGTAGAGCGTATACTTAAAATGGTCAACGGAGTAGTGCTTGTCGTGGACGCATACGAGGGAACGATGCCGCAGACGAGGTTTGTTCTTCAAAAGGCGCTGCAGCTTAATCATAAGGTCGTAGTGCTAATTAATAAAATCGACCGTCCCGACGCAAGGGTCAAAGAGGTTTTAGACGAGGTTTTAGAATTACTTATGCAGCTGGAGGCTACCGACGAGCAGATCGACAGCCCCGTCGTGTATTGTTCGGCGCGCGAGGGCGTCTCAAGCCTCAGCGCGACCCAGAAAGGGACGGACTTCATTCCGCTTTTTGAAACGATAGTGCGCCATATACCCGCGCCGGACGCCGAGCTAAGCGAGCCGGCGCAAATGCTTATAAGCGCGCTGGATTATTCCGACTACGTGGGCGCCATAGGTATCGGCAGGATAGAGCGCGGCATTTTCAAGCAGAATATGCCTATCGCCTTAACTAACTTTCATAACGATTCGGGAAAAGCCTCAAGGTCGAAAGTCACCAATATTTACACCTTCGAGGGCCTTGCAAGAGTCGCAACGGAAGTGGCCGAGGCCGGCGATATAGTCTGCGTTTCGGGCGTAGAGGGCGTAAGCATAGGCGATACGCTTTGCGACGTTAATAATATCGAGGCGATAGAGTTTCCCAAAATTTCCGAGCCGAGCGTTGAAATGACTTTCTTAGTCAACGATTCGCCGTTTGCCGGAAAAGAGGGCAAATTCGTTACGTCGCGCCATTTAAGGGCAAGGCTATACAAAGAAGCGGTGCGCGACGTTTCCTTAAGAGTCAACGACGCCGACACGTCTGAGGCGTTTTTGGTTTGCGGCAGGGGGGAGATGCACCTTTCCGTCCTTATCGAAAATATGCGCCGCGAGGGCTATGAGTTTCAGGTTTCGATGCCGAGAGTCTTATTTAAAGAGGAGGACGGCGTTAAAACCGAGCCATACGACAGGCTAAGTATCGACGTTCCCACAGAGTCCGTCGGCGTGGTTATGGAGAAAATGGGTATCCGCAAGGGCGAACTTGTAACAATGAACGGCGTAAACGAAAGAATGAAGCTTGAGTTTTTGATTCCTGCGCGCGGGCTGTTCGGATATAAATCAGAATTTTTGACAGACACTAAGGGCGAGGGCGTTTTCAGCTCCGTATTTGAAAAATACGCGCCCTACTGCGGCGAGATCGAACGCCGTCCAAACGGCTCATTAGTAGCATTTGAAACTGGCGATGCCGTAGTTTACGGATTGTATAACGCTCAAGAGCGGGGAACTCTGTTTATCGGCGCAAACACTAAGGTGTACGAGGGTATGATAGTCGGCGAAAACCCCAAGGGCGGCGATATCGTGGTGAACGTATGTAAGCGCAAGCAGATGACCAATATGCGCTCATCGGCCTCCGATGAAGCTTTAAGGCTCTCTTCGCCCAAGGTGATGAGCCTTGAACAGGCGTTAGAGTTTATCGCCGACGACGAGTACATGGAAGTAACGCCGCTCAATATCAGGATACGCAAAAAGATACTTGATAAAGAAATGCGCGCTAAGTTTGAAAACCGCAAAAAGCAGGATTAAGGCAGAGCGATATTTAGTTGCAAAAAGTAAGTTTTAAGGCAGAGTAATATTCATTCACTGTCTTATAAAAAAAGTAAGTTTAAGGGGGCGTTAAAAAATTGCCGTCTGTTAAAAAGAATGAGATCAATAAAAACCATCCTAATTTAGCCGCGCGGATCCTGCCGCATAACCTTGAGGCGGAGCAGGCTGTTTTAGGCTGCGTTTTGATCGACGAATATGCGCCGCTGCATATCCTTAACGAATTAAAGCCGGACGATTTTTATTCGCCGGCTCACACTAAAATTTTCGAGGCGATGCTCGAAATAATGCATAAGGATAAACCCGTCGATATCGTTATGCTTGTACAAGAGCTTGAAACTATGGGCGAAACGGAGAACGCAGGCGGCCTTACATATTTAACGACGCTGTCAAATATTGTGCCGTCCGCCTCCAATTACGCGCATTATACCGATATTGTCAAGAAAAATTCGATGCTAAGAAGGCTTATCGCGTCGGCGCAAAAAATAACCGATAAAGCCTTCACCGGCGACCCTGACGACGACGCGCTCAAATTTGCCGAAGGGGAAATTTATACTTTGGCCGAAAAGCTGGATAAATCCTCCCTTGCAGAAGCGCGCGAGGCGGTCAAAGCGGCTATCGATAAAATGGAATTTTTGTTCAACAACCCAAACGCGCTGCGCGGCATTCCCACGGGATTTAAGCGTCTGAACGACCTTTTGAACGGCCTTCAGCCCTCCGACCTTATCTTAATTGCAGCACGTCCCGGCCAGGGAAAAACTAGTATCGGCATGAATATTATCCAGCACGCGGCGCTCGATAACAACCGCCGCACCGAGGCGGGCAAGCCCGACCCTTACAAATGCGCCGTTTTTTCGCTGGAAATGCCCGCAGTCCAGCTTGCGCGCAGAATGCTTTGTTCCGTCTCTAAGGTGTCGCTGCGAAACGCCAGCAAGGGCGACCTTAAACCCGACGAATGGAAACGCCTGCACGCGGGCAAGGCGCTCCTTGACCGCGCCCATATTTATATAGACGATTCTTCCCTTACAACGCCTATCGAAATTTTATCTAAATGCCGCCGCTTAAAGCGTGAAAAGGGGCTCGACCTTATTATGGTCGATTACCTTCAGCTGATGAGCTCGGGTAAAAAGGTTGAAAACCGCCAGCAGGAAGTCGCGGACATTACAAGGACGATGAAGATCGCCGCAAAAGAGCTTAACGTGCCTATTTTACTGCTCAGCCAGATGTCGCGCGAGGTGGAGAAAAGGCAGACGAAACGCCCGCAGATGTCGGACTTAAGAGAATCCGGCGCGATAGAGCAGGACGCGGATATTATTATGTTTATCTACCGCGAGCATGATCCGCACGATTTGAGCATAGACGAGGCCACGAGAAACAAGGTTGAACTTGTCATCGCCAAGCACCGTAACGGCGAAACGGGCGATATCGAGCTGAAATGGCGCGGAGAATGGGTCTCTTTTGAGGACGTCGATTCCTCGGCCGCCCTTGAAAGCCGCGTGCCGCCGGCAAAGGACGAGGGCGGAAGCTTTGTAATGGCCGACGATTCAGCGCCCGCGCAGGTGTCGTCGATGACGACGGAGGAAATTTTGTCGGTCCGGCCTGAGAGCGGAAACGACGACGATATTTTTTAGAAGGTTTCTAAAACTGCACAAAACAACAAAAACGATCGTAAAGAATAAAAATAAGGAATCAAAATAAAATGGTTGAAGTAAAAAAGATTGATTTTTTAGGATGGAAGGATTGCCTTTTACTCACAAACGGCAGCGTTAAGGTCGTGGTCACAACGGCGGTAGGCCCCAGGATCATCAGCCTGACGATCAATAATAAAGCCGAACATATGACTATTTTTGAAGAGAGCAAGGGCAAAAGCGGAGGAGACGGGTTTGTTGCATACGGCGGCCACAGAGTCTGGCATGCGCCGGAGGAATCCGTCCGCACTTATTTTCCGGATAATGAGCCTTGCGTATATGAGATAAAGGGCAATACGGTCAGCGTTATGCACAAGGAAAAGGAAACGGGCCTTACTAAGGGCGTCGTTATCGAGATGGAAGAGTCCGGCTCGATAACCGTCAATAACGTTATTGCCAACGACGGCTTTTTCGACGTTGAGCTGTCCGTCTGGGGGCTCACGCAACTTGACCCTAACGGTATGCTCGTCATCCCTAACAGCCGTCTGGATACGGGGCTAGTGGGCAACAGGGCGGTTTCAATGTGGCCGTATTCAAAAATGAACGACAAGCGCGTTTACTGGGGCGATAAATTTATATGCGTCACTCCCGACACTAAGGCCGTTTCGCCGTTTAAGCTCGGTTCGACGGTAGACGAGGGGTATGCCGCATACTTTAATCACGGGCAGTTACTGCTCAAAGAATTTGAACACTATTATAACGCCGACTACCCCAACTATTTCTGCAACTTTGAAACGTATACTAATAAGGATATGATAGAGTTCGAGTCGCTCTCGCCCATTATGACTGTAGAGCCGGGCGAGGTGGCGGTAAGCGTTGAAAAATGGCATTTTGCAGACGATATAAAAAAGCCCGGCGCCTTAGACGAGGACGCTATCGAAAAGGCTGTAAAATCGGTGCTGGACAAAGTAAGAAAAGACGGGGAATAGCAGGCTTTTAATAAGATTAAATATAGGTTAACATCGGCCGGCTTTAACTCAGCCGATATTATAGGAAGAAGATGGCAACAGAACCGCAAAATAGTAAACGCGCTAAAAAAGGAATAGTGATCGGCCTTATCGGCCTTGCGCTAAATTTTTTGCTGGGCGCCTCTAAGCTTATCGCGGGGATTTTAACCGGCAGCGTCGCCATTCTTACAGACGCCGTCAATAATTTTTCAGACTCGGGCGCAAGCGTCGTTACGAGCGTGTCGTTCGCGCTTTCGAGCCGTAAAGCGGATAAGGAGCATCCCTACGGCCACGGCAGGTACGAATACGTCGCAAGCTTTATTATCGGATTATTTATCGTTTTTGTCGGATTCCAGTTCGTAATTGAGAGCGTCAAAAAGATTTTTGCTCCCTCGGCGGTGGACGTCAGCGTTATCGGCGTAGTAATTTTAGTTTCGTCGGTGGCGGTCAAGCTGTTTATGCTGTTTTTCTATCGCGTCAGCGCAAAAAAACTGGGCTCCGACTCGCTTTACGCCGCTTCCGCCGACAGTCTTTCAGACTGCCTTATAACAAGCGTGGTTTTAGTCGCATTCATTATGTGCAAAATATTTCCGTCTCTGCCGTTCAGTATAGACGGAGCATGCGGCGTGCTGGTTTCTGTGTTTGTCATAATAAGCGGAGTAAAAATAGTTATAAAAACTATCGGCAAGCTGTTAGGCAACGGCGGCGACCTTAAACTGGGCGAAAAAGTGTACGAGCTTATTTGCGCCGAGCCCTTGATAATCGGCGCGCATGACTTAAGGCTGCACGACTATGGCCCGGGCGTGCGTATCGGCTCGGTGCATGCGGAATTCGACAAGGACCTTTCGATAACGCAGGCTCACGACATCATCGACAGGCTTGAAAAAGAAGTAATGGCGCAACTGGGCGTAGACCTTGTGATACACGTAGACCCCATAAACATATCGGACCCCGTCCTTAACAAGCTGCGCGCCGTTATAACTGCTGTAATAAAAATGTACCGCAACTCCTCGATTCACGAGCTGGCTATCGACTACGAGGCTAAGGCCATATCCTTTCATATCCAGCTTCCTGTAAAATACGAGGAAATATCGCATCAGATAAAAGACGTTTTAAGCGCGGAAATTGCCAAAACCTTCGGCGATTATACTTTAGACATAGGAATAGATTTAATAAACTAGAGGTAGGAAAATGGACTGGTTGAATTATTTGATTTTAGCGCTCTACTTTGTGCTGATTTTCGGCATCGCGTTCTTAACGCGTAAGAAAAGCGGAAACTTAAACGACTTTTTGCTTGCGGGGAAGGGTATGAGCGGCATAATGACCGCGTTTGCCTACGGCACTACATATTTTTCGGCGGTAATCTTTATCGGTTATGCCGGGAAAAACGGTTATAACTTCGGACTTGCCGCAACGTGGATAGGCATAGGCAACGCAATTATCGGCTCTCTGCTCCCATGGCTTTTGCTTGCTAAGCGCACAAGACGCATGACGCATCATTTTTCAACCCGCACAATGCCGGAACTGTTTGAGGCAAGGTATCAGTCAAAGTATATCAAGCTTATATGCGCTTCTATTATTTTCGTTTTCCTTATCCCGTATTCGGCAAGCGTATATCAAGGCCTTTCATACTTGTTCGAGCAGGTTTTTAACATCAAATTTTGGATAGTCGTATTGATAATGGCGGGCATTACCGCGGTATATCTGTTTTTCGGCGGATATTTTGCAACGGTCGTCACCGACTTTTTACAGGGCTTGATAATGCTTGCCGGCGTTGTGGTTATGATCGCGTTTGTTTTAAACCACGAAAAGGTGGGCGGAGCTGTCGAAGGGTTTACAAGGTTATTTGCCGACGAGCTGGGCTTTTTTAAGCCGCTGGCGGGCAACAAATGGTATACGCTCATCGCTATGGTTTTTTTAACAAGCGTCGGCACATGGGGCCTGCCGCAGATCGTGCATAAGTTCTATACCGTCCGCAGTGAAAAAGCCGTTAAGCAAGCCGCTTATGTTTCGTCGGGTTTTGCGCTTATCATCGGCGTTTGCGCATATCTTGCCGGTTGCTTTGCCCGATATATTTTGGACGCGCAAACCGTAGGCAATCTTGTGGCGACGGGGCAGGAAGATAAAATTATGCCTATGGTGCTGATCGAGGCGCTGCCGGCAGGGCTTATGGGGCTAATTATTGTGCTGATATTAAGCGCGAGTATGTCCACTTTAGCCTCGCTCACTCTTGCAGGCTCAAGCGCGGTTTCGGTGGATCTTTATAAAGGTTATATCAAAAAGGACGCGACCGATAAGCAGACCAATATTTTAATGCGCAGCCTCTGCGTTGTGTTTATCGGCGTTTCCGTAGTCATCGCGATAGCTAAGCCAGCAAGCATCATTTCGCTGATGAGCATAAGCTGGGGCGTACTTTCGGGCAGTTTTTTAGCTCCTTATATATACGGACTGTACTCAAAAAAAGCGACGAAGGCAGGAGCGTATGCCGGAATATTCACAGGCCTTGGCATAAACGTAATAATGTTTATAATCGGACTGATATTAAAAAATCCCACGTTCAGTTTCTATTTCTCGCCGCCCGCCGTCGGGTCGTATTCGATGATGATAGTAATGATCGTAATGCCTATTGTGTCGCGCTTTACCAAAAAACCGGACGAAAAAATGCTTGACGAATTGTTTTTTAAGCTCAACATGACTTCAGACCCGCAAATTGAGGCCGATAAAGCTGAAACAGCAGCCCAGTAAACGTCATAAAGTTAAAAAGTGCCGATTAACGTATAATTATATAAATTGTGTCAATAATTACCGCGCAGGGAAAAAAGCCCCGCGCGGTATTTTTTTTCTCTTACTATATGGATTTTTAAATATATGAAATTGTTTCCCGTATATTTAAGACCGCGCCGAATAAGGAGGCCGCTTAAAATGAAAAAATTGATTGCTTTTTTGGGTATAGCGGCAATGCTTCTAGGTTTAAGGCTGTTCGATAACGGGCTTCTTAATATCAATCAGCGCGGCACGTTCACAGTTTTTTCGCGCGGCGGGGCGGAAACGGTTTACAATGACGGCCAAGCCCCCATTTTGTATCGCAGCTCAGGCTACAGCAGGCTCGACGTTTACGGCGATTATGCGGATGCCTTGAGCGCCCTTAAGGATTTGGGCGCGAAAATGATCCGCAAAGAGCAGGTAGGGGAGTTGACGGTCATATATGCTTATTCGCCGTACATCAATCGCTATGAAAAGCTTAGCTTCGGCAAAGTGAACGTTATGGCCGCGGTAGGAGGCGGCAAGGTGGTTTACGGAAGCCCTCTAATCAAAGGGAGTTATTAACAAGATTATAAATAAGCTTTTAAAAAATTATAAAAGGTATTAAACCGCAGGGCAGAGCCCTGCACCCGCGCGGCAATGCCGCGCTTTGCGCAGCAGAGCTACGGGGTTTTAAATCTTTTGCGGCGGGCGCATTGAGAGGAATAAAAGCAAGCTTTCATTCCCCCAAATGCTACTTGATAAAAAGCAATTCAAGAAAAAAATGTATAAAAAAAAATAAGCTGGCAATAATCACCAGCACGGAGGTTAAAAATAAAAATATGAGAACATATCAGAACAGCACGAAAGAAAAAAAGAAAATGACCAGAAAAACGGCGTACATCATTGCGCTTGCGTTATCAATTGTGGCGATCGCGACTATTATCACGCTTTCGCTCACCCTCGGCGGAAAAGTACCGACCGACAATAAGCCCGGCGACCCTGTCGATAACGACCCGGTTCCCCCTGTGCCCGTATTTACGGTGCCCGTAGACAGCTTTAGTCTGGGGATGAAAGCGGAACTGACAAGGATAGTTTATATGTCTACAATGAGAAATTGGAGTACGCATAACGGCCTCGACTTTTTAGCGGATGCAGGCTCGAAAGTTTACGCCGTTACCGACGGAACAGTAAAATCCGTCGTAAACACCTCGCTTGAATCAACGGTTATCGAAATCGAGCACGCAGGCGGGCTTATTTCGTACTATAAAGGCCTAGCAGAGGAAGTGCAGGTTAAGGTAGGAGACGCGGTTAAAAGCGGAGACCATATCGGGGCTGTAGCGGAAGTAATGTCGCTCGAACGCGACTACGGCTCGCACCTGCATTTGGAAATGACGCTCAAAGGCAAGCTTGTAGACCCTATGACGTATCTTCCCGAACTCGGCGACAAATAATAAGGCGGCAATAATCAGGCATAAATAAAATAAAGCATAAATAATTCGGCATAAATAATCAAGCATAAACAAAATAAAGCATAATAATCAGGCATAAACAAAACAGGCTGCCCTAAAAAACGGACAGCCTGTTTTACTTTAATAATGGCCTTATTTTTTATCTTTAACAGCAGGGAAGTTTCCCAAAAAGGCTATTTCTGCATGCCGTCGTTGAAGTAAAGGATGCCTAAGGTATTTTTTCCGCAGTGGCTCGTAACTGTGCCGCCTGCGCGGGTCACAAGGATTTCCTTGAACGGGTACCGTTCTTTTATTTTTGCCTTGACCGTTTCCACGACTTCGTCGGGAGCCGTTGTGTAGGTTATAAAAATGCGCGTTAAGTCGGGGGTGTTGTAGGTGGACAGGACGTCGTCTACATATTTGTCTACGGCCTTATCCCAGCGGCTCATATATTTTTTGCCGACCACCATTTTGCCGTCTTTAAGCATGATCATTGGCTTTATTTTGAGTATGCCCGAAAAGAACGCCGCCACGCCGCTGCACCTGCCGCCTTTGTGCAGGAACTCGAGTGAATCGACTACGAATGAGGCCTGCGAATTCAAGACGCGTGCCTGAACCTTTTGATAGATATCTTTGCCGCCCAGCCCCTTTGCCGCAAGATCGCACGCGTAAAGCACGCTAAGGCCCGCGCCGGTCGAGAGCGACATAGAATCGACTACATATACGCCTTCCATAGTTTTTGCCGCCGCCGCCGCGTTATTGTAGGAGGCCGAAAGCGTGTTTGAAATAGTAAAATGCACAAGCTCGCCGCCCTCGGGTTTGCTGGCTTTAAAGAACTCGGCGTATTCTTCCATACCCCTTGCCGCGGTTTTAGGCGTTTTGCCGCTTTTTGCCACGTATTCATAGATTTCGTCGGGCATTCCGGCATAGTCGGCCTTGCTAACGTCGCCGAGGTTTATCATAAGGGGAAACATTGATATATCGTATTTACTGTATAATTCAGGGCTTAGATCCGAAATACTGTCGGTGGAAATTTTGACTTTGGCCATTTTAGTTACCTTCTTTAAACTAGATTATTAACCGCTCAGATTTATCTACTTAAAATATAGAACATTCTCGTCAATTAGTCAAGTTATATAAGTGAAAAGTATGTGAAAACAGGGCGTGTCTTAAAATTCTAGCGCCCTGTCTTTTTGCAAGGTTTTAAAGCGTTTAAAAACTTTTACTATTATTTCCAACGCCTTTATTATGGTTTTTAGTATAAAAAAAATATAAGCTTTCATACTATTATTGTAGCGGTTAACATCCGTTGCAAAGGAGTAAAGAGCATTATGGCTAACACGCAGAACAAGGCTAAAACTAATGCGAAAACTAATGCAAGGTCGACTTCGGCAACAAAGTCCAAGACGACTTCAAAAGCAAAAGCTTGCAAGTAGTTTGACCCTTACGAAAAAGACTGTCCTTTTAATTAAATAGGACAGTCTTTTCGTTTATACCGCAGGCAAAACTTTGCGGCAAATATGGGATTTTTAATCCGCCGCCTTCAAAAGCGGCCAAAACTTCAAAAATTTATAATTCCACGACTCTTACTACCTTAGAGGGCAGCCTTATATCCATTCCCGCCAATATGAGCTTTTTCCTTAAGATGCGTTTTTTGACTGATTTTTGAACGGACGTGCTGACGGTTTCATTTCCCGAGCCGTAGCAAAGCACCTGCGCGTTAGGGGGCAGGAAACGGGCGTCGGAGACCGAAACGTGAACGCCGTAAGCTTTCGAGCATACCGCCAAAAACTTCTTTAGCTGCTTAGAATTTTTGCGCGAGTACTCCAGCCCGTCAAAATTCAGGTATATGTTTTTAACGGTAAAATCTGTTTTTGCCGCGAGGGCGACGGCTCTGTACTCGATGCGCGAAAGCCGTCCGAGTTTTTTTCTTGAAGAGCCTGTGTAGCCTGCTTGTTTTACCATTTCCTTTATAGACATACGATTCAACGGCAGTTGCGTTTTGAGCGCGCGGGCGCAGGCGACGAATTGCTCCACGCTCATATTGGAATAGGGTATTTCGCCGATCAGAAAATAAAGCTTTGAATTGAGAAAGTAGGTTGCGATTATTTCGTCGTTATCGACGCAAATACTGTCCTCGCTATTTACCGACCTGAAAGCTCTTCGCTTTGCCGTTACGTTTCCCGTACAATATACTACCATAAATACTCCAAAATCAGAATTATTCCCTACGGTAATTATTGACACATTAAAAACTATATATACATATAATATTATCTCGAAAATATTGCCGGAAATTCTAAACGTATTTATTCAGTGTTTCCTTAAAAAAAGGCTGTCTTAAAAAAAGACAGCCCCATTTTCGCTACAAATAATCATTTCGGTTTTCTTAAATTAGGATCATTCGGTAAAAAGCACTACTCTGTTTTTTCCGGCTAGCTTTGCCTTATACATAGCGTCGTCGGCGTTTGCGATAGACTTATGATAGGGCACGTCGGAGCTAAGCCTTGCGACTCCGCACGAAACGGTATTGTATATTTTATTTCTTTCGGTCACGTGGATGCCGGTGGAGGAGAAGTCGTCGAGGATCTGTTGCGCCACGGCAACGGCTTTTTCATCGTTTTCGGCGCATATCATCGCTAAAAACTCCTCGCCGCCCCAACGCGAACACAAACCGTCCTCACCTGCGTTTTTGATTATACATTTGGATGCGGCTATAAGCACCTTGTCGCCTATATCGTGGCCGTAATTGTCGTTGACCTTTTTGAAGTTATCTAAGTCGAACATCAGCACATAATGCTTTTTGCCGGTTTTTTCTTCTCTGTCGTTTAAATTGGACGATATTTCTTTTAAATTGGTGTCCATAGCTCTGCGGTTGAGCAGCTGGAGCAGGTAGTCGGTGTTGGCCATACGGCTTAGCTCGTTTTCGCGCAGTTTTTCAAAAGTAACGTCGAATAGAAAAGCCATAAAAGTATTTTCGCCCGTTTTATAGGTGTACCGCCTGATAAAGCAGGGGAATAAGGACGCGGCAGGCTCAAGCTTCATATCGGCTTCAAAAAAAACAAGGTTTTTTTCTTCGATAGTGCGGAGGTCGTTTTTAAAAATTTCCAAAATATTTATGCCCACGACTTCGCTGTCGGTTATCTTCCATTTCTTTTGCAGCACGTTTCCGCTTTTGCTGACGATCTTACCGGTCTTTAAGTCGCCCCATAAAATATCGGTGTTGCCTTGGGACTTGAACATATGAATTATCTGCTCGTCGTGGAGCTTGGTTTCCTTGCTTGCTTTGCAACGCAAACAAAGCAAGACTATGGCAGCGGCTGCAACAAGCGAAACGAATGCAAAAAGGCAGACTATAAGGGTAAAAGTCCCTTTTGATGCGGCGGAATAAAAAATGCCCGCGTCGTTTAACTTAAACGACGCTTTATCTATACCTGCACAAAGTGCGCGGGTTTTGAATTGAAGGGAGAAAATATTATTCATTAAATAAAAATTCCGATCATTATTTATTTTATAGAGATGCTTTTTGCTATTATATCATAAGTTTAATTAAAAAGAAAGTATTTACTTTAGGAAAAATAGTTTTTATGTCAAAATCTGGATAAAAAATGCAAAAAAAACAAAAAAAGTCGTGAAAAAATGGTTTATCAACGACTTTTTTAGTGCTTTAGTGAATTTTTCCGTTTGAATACTCTTTTAAAGTGTAGATAGTATGGAATTGTTCGGTTCTGGTATTGGTATTATATTGTATCTGCTTCATCTCAAGTATTATTTTATTAGAAACGTTTTTAGTGACGGAATGCGTGAATACCGCCGACGGCTCGCTGATGTATAAGTAGAAAGGAGGGCCTTTGGGCTCGGCCGCCTTTGAATAATATGTGCTCATGCAGTTTACGCTGTAAACCCCGTCCGTCGACTTATAATCATCGGACAGATAAAGCTGCGCGATGGAGGGCTCGACGGTTTTTGAAACAAGGGCTTTTTCTGTGGATATAGTAGTTTTTGAAGGGGTGTATTTATCCTTTTTGCCAAGGCTTTGCGAAATATCGTAGATATTGGAATTGTTGATGACGGTCGAGCTTTCAGGTTTTGTGGTTTTGAGGGCGCGGATGATATAGAGAAGCTGCTCGTTATCGAAATACTGAAGGTTTGACTGGAGCGCAAATTCCTTTTCAAATTTATAACCGGACTGGGGTGTGCCGGTAAGCGTGTCAACTTTTTGCCCGATATAGGCCGACGCGCGATTGTTTTTATAGTCCGCCGTTACTTTAAAGGAAGAAGTGTCGGTATATTTACCGGAGGTGTTTTTGCGCGACGCGCTTTTCACGGTTTTCTCCGAGCTTATCGAGGCAAAACCGCTGTTTGCAAAGCGCACAGTACTTTCAGCCTCGTCCGTCAGGCCTCTGTTTTGCAGGGCTTTTTCCGTATCCTTATATACAAGCGTAGTCTTCATGGTAACGTCGGCGTATTTGACCGTTCCGGGCACTATATTGAGAACATACTCAAGCGTGCCCTCGGCAATGACTTCTCCGTTGACGTTTTCCTCGCCCGATTTTACCCGCTCATAAATCTTAACGTCGTAGAGGCACCTTTCATAATCGTCGCCCCACGGCTCGGTCATTTCCCAATCGTAAACGACGTTAGCCGGCGCGCAGGCCGCCGCCGTAAACGCAATCAATGCGGATAATAAAAACAACAGGATTTTTTTCATTTAAGTTCCTTAAAAAATAAGATTTGCTTACTTTAGATTTTTTAAAAAAAATTGACCGCAGCTAAACTTTACCAGTTTTTGCTATAAGCGGCCATTTTGGTGGGCAATACAGGGCTCGAACCTGTGACTTTCACCACGTCAAGATGACACTCTCCCAACTGAGTTAATTGCCCTCATTAATAAATCCTGTTTATTTTATCATATTTTGAATCGTAATACAAGCATTTTAAGGAAGAATTAGATGAAATTTTGCAAAAGTGAAATTTTGCAAATTGCAGATTGAAAAATTAAGGGAGTAACGCTCTGTCAGAGGATGGCGGGCGAAAACTTCTTGATTTAGCCGCATAAATGAAGTATAATCATATTAATAGATGGAATGTGTTTATATACAAAAGAATTCATACGTTGAGGCGTTTGAGGATCTAAAGCGCAAGCTTAAAGAGCGGACGGTCGATTTAAGAAAGAAGCATTATGTTATCGTGCCGGACAATTTTACGCTGCACACCGAAAAGCTGTTGTTTTCCGGCGGCGGGGCGTTCGACGCGGGCGTTTATACTTTCAACCGTCTTTTTTCTTTGTTTGCCGGGGCGGAAAACTATCTTCCGCGTCACGGCGCGGTCATGCTGCTTAAAAAGGTCATAACGGAAAACGCGGATAAGTTGAAGTTTTTCTCGCGCAGCGCGCTGTTCAGCGGTTTTGCCGAAAAGCTTTACGACACTATACATATGCTTGTAAACTGCAAAATAGCGCCGCAGGATCTTTGTACGGGGCGCGAAATAGATTTAAAGCTGAGCGACATCAGCCTTTTATACGCAGAGTATTTAAAGGCGGCTCAAGGCAAATACGTCGACGCTGCGGGGCGTATGGCTCTTCTTGAGGAATATGCCGCCACGGCGGACTTTTCAAATACGCATTTCTATTTTACGGGCTTCGACGGTTTCACGAAGCAAGAGTCCGCGATAATCGCGCTGCTGTGTAATAGCGCGGCGGGCGTTACCGTATACAATATCTCCCAGTTTAATTTGTCCTTTGGCGAGGCGGAGTTCTACCGCTCTTCCGATGCCGCCGACAGGCTCAAAGCCGCGGCAAAGCGCATACGCGCGGCTGTTAAGGAGCAAAACTTAAGCTACGGCGATATCGGGATAATCGCGCCGCCCTCGATTTATCTGACGGCAAAACGGATATTGTCCGAGTTCGACATACCTTTTTATATCGACAGGAAAATGAACGTCGGACAGCAGCCGCTTTCGCAGTTTTTAGAGCTTTTGTTTAAGATAGCCGAACGCGGTTATATGTTCGCCGATATTATTGCTCTTTCAAAAAATTATTTTTCCGGAATAGATAAGCCGGACGCGGATATTTTTGAAAATTACTGCCTTAAATATTGCGTAGACTACGACAGGTTTTACGCCGCTTTCAATTATGTTATAAGCGCGCCGCCAGATTTTTTTTCCGAGGGCGAAAAACACGGGCGAAGATTAAAAGAAGAGGCCGCCGCTGAAAAAGTGCGGCAAAAAATTTGCGCGTTCATCGCCGGATTTAAGAAAGAGTACAAAAAATTTATGACGGCGGAGGAGTTTTTAAGCCTGATCGGGCATTTGTTGACAGAAGCGGACGCAAAAGCCCGCTGTGAACTTTTGAGCGATATTTGCGGCACAGATATGAACTCGGTCCCCGAAAAAATACTAAGCTGCGCCTCGCTTATGAAAAAAATATATCCTTTTAACAGCGTCGCGGCAAAAGACCTATTAAGGATGCTTTCAGAAGGGCTTTTAGCCTCGACGGTTTCTCTCATTCCTAAAAAACGCGACGCAGTAAATATTGGCGATGCGAACGTTTTCCGCGCGGGCGGAGTTAAATATTTATTCGTTATGGATTTTTGCGAGGGCGAAATTCCCCCTTACGTTAAGGACTGCGCGCTTATATCCGATCCCGACATCGATATCCTTTCCTCTTGCGGCGTAGAGATCGAGCCTAAAATAAGCCGCATCAACGCGCGTTATGCCGACGATTTCTTTTTCGCGGCGGCCGCCGCTCCGAAATTGTTTTTAGCTTATTCCGATACCGGCGATAAAAGGCTTTCTTCCGCCGCGGCCGTTATTGAAAAATATGCAAAAAAAGTTTTTAAAAACTCTATTGAGGACGAAAACGAGTTTCTCTATTCGTATAAGGACGAGCCTTCTGTTCAGCAGCAAGCGCGTATCGCGCGCCACTGTTCAAGCGCGGGCAACTCTCTTGAGATGCTGCTCATATCTCTTGCCGACGTCAACGACGGAGCTAAAGGCCTGCCCTTTGCTTCCGAGCTTGCCGCGGCTGCGGGGCAAGAGTCCGTCTCAAAATTCCTGGGCATCGCGAAAGGCCGCTCACCGGTTTTAGAAAAAAGCGAAGAGCTTTTTTTCAGGAAGGGTTTCACTTCCATAACCGCGCTTCAGGATTATTTTTTCTGCCCTCAATATAATTTTTTAAAGAACGGCCTTGTGTTGTCCGAACGCAAGGACGGCCGCCTGACGCCCGTCGATATCGGGACCCTTCTTCATGAGGCGGTAGAGAAATTTGTAAAAAATAAGCGCTATGACGATCCCGCTGCGGAGATGAAAAGGATAGTAGACTCAATTGTCGAAAGCAGTCAAACGTACGCCCTTGAGGCAAATAAAGGCCTTATAAAGCGTGCCATGGCCGAGGCGGAGAAAATCGCGGGTGTTTTAGCCGCTCAAATCGAGGCTTCGCAGTTCGTTCCCTCGTACTTTGAGGAGAGCTTCGGATACGGCGAAAAAGACAAATTTAAAACTGTTTATTTGAACGCGGGCGGACGGGAAATAGCCGTCAGGGGCAAGATAGACAGGATAGATACCTGCCGCGGCTACGCGCGTATTATCGACTATAAAACCGGCCGCCCCCAAAGCGCGGAATTCGATTTTAAAAAAGCGTATTTCGGCAGGCAGCTCCAGCTGCTTATATATATGTCGGTTCTGAATTTAAACGGCTATAAAACTGGCGGGCTTTACTATTTTCCTTGCTCCGTTTCCTGGGACGACGACGAATACTCCCACCGCTTGTCCGGGCTCACAAATCTTGCGGCAGAGGTCATTTTGGCAAGCGACCGCGCTTTAGAAGAGCCCGGAGTAAAAAGCCGTATCATTAACGCAAGGCGCAAAAAGGGGCAGGCAGAGGATGAGGACGGATGCTTTTTGGGCGCGGGGCTGTTTGATGCGCGCCAGCTTAGCGGGTTTTGCGACTACGCCGTCAAAATATCGCAAACCGCCGCAGGCGAAATACTGTCGGGGTTTATTAAGCCGTCGCCGTATGAAAACGGCTGTTCTTTCTGCGCGTTTAAGTCCGCCTGTAACGCCTCCGATAAGGATAAAAAGATGCGTAACCCTTATAAGGTCAAGGCGGAAAACATATTGTCTGTTTTTAATGAAAATGCGGAAGGCGGCGGGGATTTTTAACAAGGATATGTCAAACGCTTACAAAGGAGGTAAGAATGGCTGAAATAAAATGGACTGACGAACAAAAGCAAATAATAGAGCACAAAGGCTGCGACCTAATCGTTTCGGCCTCGGCCGGCTGCGGCAAAACGACGGTTATGATCGAGCGTATATTGTCGCTTTTAGAAAACGGCGTACCTCTTGAGAAAATGATCGTCTGTACTTTCACTAAAGCCGCGGCGGCGGATATGCGCGCAAAGCTGCATAAACAGCTTCTAAATTTAGCCGACGAAAAGGAATATGCCCGCGCCGCTCTTAAAGCTCTTCCGCCCGCACAGATTTCCACGCTCCACAGCTTTTGCCAGCATCTGATCAAAACATATTTCTATGCATCCGGAGTGGACCCGTCCTTTGAAATTATGGAGGAAAACGACGCCGGCGCGGCTCTTTATGCGTCCGCTGAAAAGGTCATACTGGAAAAAACAGCGGAGGGAGATGCGGATTTTGCGCTTTTACAGGAAGCGATGATGAAGAACCGTTCGCTTGCCTCGCTTACCGAGGAGCTTGTCCGGCTCTACTATTTTGCCTCGTCGCAGCCCGATTTTGAGGGCTGGCTGGATAAATGCCTTGACAATTATCCGCATCATGCGGAGCATCTTGACGTGATAGTCAAAAGCTTCGACGCCGACTTTGAAAGCCTGTCGCAAAAAGCGGAGCAGCTTGAGGAGGCGACTGTGCGCGCCGATTTTAAGCGGAATATCCCAGCCTGTCAGGATCTGTGCTATGCCGTCAAAAGCCGCTTACCTTTAAGCGTTATCCCAAAAGGCAAGCTTCCCTCCGAGGCGGTGCTTCTTGACCTTAACGACGTCCTTGCAGCTCTAAAGGAGGAATACAGAAAACTCTTAGGCGAGCTGGATAAATGCCGCGTCTCAAGCGACCCTATTCTTGCAAAAAGCGCGGCGGCTCATTTTAAGGATATGGCGCTGCGGCTAAAAAAGCAATATGGGGACGAAAAGAATGCTAAAGCTTACGCCGACTACGCCGATTTAGAGCATTTTGCGCTCAAAATTCTTAAAAATGAAACAGTAAGGCAAAGCTTAAAAGGGCAGTTTAGTTATATGTTCGTCGATGAATATCAGGACATCAATCCTATACAGGAGGAGATCATAGGGCTGATAATAGCGGAAAAGTTCTTCGTGGGCGATATAAAGCAGTCGATATATGCGTTCAGGATGTGCGAGCCGGATATTTTCGTTCGCAAGTCCGACCGCTTTTTAAAAGGCGAGGGCGGAGAGGCGAAGTTCCTTAATTCCAATTTCCGTTCCACTCCCTCGATACTGGATTTTTGCAACCGTCTGTTTTCCCGCATTATGACAAGGCCGTTTGGCGGAGTCGATTACAGTAGGAGCGCGAAATTTCTTTTCAGCGGAGAAGGGCAGCCAAGCGACGTGCGTATCGCGTTTATTACGGAGCAAAAAAAAGAGGAAGAGGAACGAGAGTACGGGTTTTATAGCGTAAAACAGCATCCTGAGACGGAAAGCGACGAGGAAAACGACGCGCAGGTAAACCTTATTACCGACAGGATATTTGAGATAATCGACTCCGACCCTGACGCGTCTTTTTCCGATATAGCAGTTTTAGTCCGTTCAAATTCCTCACTTGTATCAAGGCTTAAAGAAAGGCTCAAAAAGCAGGGAATACCTGTGAGCGTAAGCGACAAAAAGAGCGCAAGCGACTGCACCGCCGCCGCCGCGCTTATCGAATACTTAAAGCTTATCGACAACCACTTTGACGACGTTGCACTTGTCGCCGTTATGCGCTCGGCCTTCGGCGGCTTTTCCGATTCCGAGCTGGCTCAGATACGCCTTGCGGCAAAGGACGGAATGTATTTTAACGAGGCTGCGTTTGATGCGGCGGAAAATTTGTCCGGCGCGCTGAAAGTTAAGCTGCAAAAATTTTACGGCTCACTTTTGCGCTATACGCAGATGTCTTACGCGTTAAAGGCGTCCGAGGTAGCGGCGGCAATATGCGCTGAAAATGATTATTTCAAGTATGTGTTCGGCTCAAGCGAGGGCTTAACAAAGGCGCGCGAGCTTGCCGCGTTCTTAGACGCTATGGAGAGCAGTGTTTATAATTCTTCCGTACCTGCGTTTGTGGCGGCGTTAAAAAACGATATGCCTCAAGTTTCGCTTGCCGCCGAAACCGACGCCGTAAAAATTATGACGATTCATTCCTCAAAAGGGCTTGAATTCGACTATGTTATTTTGGCGGACGCGTGCAAAGAGTTTAACCGTAAGGATTTTTCAAGGCCGCTGCTTTTAGACCCTGAGCTTGGCCTTGCCGCTAAGTTTTGGGACGAGTCCGACAAATCTGCAAAAAAAACAAGCCTGTATATGCGTATCGCTATGAAAAACAGGCGGAAGATGACTGAAGAAGAAATGCGTATACTCTACGTCGCGCTGACCCGTGCAAAAAAGTCGCTGACAATAACGGGATTTAAAAAGGAGCTGCCTCAAAAACCTCCGCCGCCCGAAAAGGCTGAAAGCTTTTTTGACTGGTTTTCTTACGCGCTGCCCGATATAAAAAACTATATTTTGGACGCGTCCGAATGTATAGCTCCCGCTGCGCGCCCCGAAAAAAGAATATTGTACTCGAAGCCCGATCCGGTTTTATTAAAGCTTATAAAGGACTATACGGATTTTAAGCGCGTTGAAAATTCCGCGCCTTTTAAGGTGAGCGTTACCGGCATTGTGGAGTCAATGCCGGATGAAGAGCCGGAAAACTCCGCCGAGGGCAGGACGGTCAGGTTGTTCGAGGACGCCGACAAGGCCGCGGAAAAAGGAACGGCGTACCATAAATTTATGGAGCTGTTCGATTATCGTCAGGATTTTGAAGCTGAATGGGGCAGGGTTTATCCTTTAGTTGACAACAGCGGACTATGCAGCCGCAATGAAATTGAAAAAGCGTTTAATATTTTTAAGGAATATATTGCCGGTCGCGAGTTTTTCCGCGAGCTGCCTTTTATTGCCGATATCCCCGTAGAGGGACTGTATGAGGACGGAGTTCTTGTTCAGGGCATTATCGACCTTTTAGTAAAGGACGGCGGCGGCTATGAAATAATAGATTATAAAACGGGCGTTTTAAACGCAGATAAGCTCCGCCATTATTCAAAGCAGCTTTCCCTTTACGAGCGCGCCGCGAATAGAATACTAGGCTCTAAAATAAAAAACAAATATATATACAGCTTTGAAAGCGGAGAGTTTGTAAAAGTCTGAGGACGGAGCCGAACCCGGATTTTTTGGCGAAAAACCGCAAATTATGCTTTTGCAAAAATATTTCTAATAAATTTGACAAAAAAGAAGAAGTATAGTAATATATATGTTATACTGACATCGGTATGTAAATTATAGTAAAAAAACAGGAGAGTTTTTATGTTCAGTGATTTTTTTGTCCATCTTTTCAAATTTAAGTTGGATTACTATGTCTACGGTGCAGCGGGTTTCTTCGCGCTCTTGTTTATTATAGGGATTTTCGCCGCGTTATCCGGCAAAATCAATAAGATAAAAAGAGCCCAGAGAGCATTTATTGCAAACCCCACGCAGGAAGGGCTTGAAAATGCCGTAAATAAGATGCCCAAAGAAATCAGGGCAGGCTACGCTACGGCTAACGCTAAAGGAAAAGACGGCGCGCTTTCTTTTAAATTTGATACCTGCGTTAAAGCGCCCTACGCTTTTTCGTTCGCCTCAAAGTTTGTTAAGTACACCTTTATTATAACCGTAATTATGAGCCTTTTGGTTTTTGCCGTATTTAATTTCGCTCCGGCCGTTTTAAACGCTCGCGGAACATACGCTGATCCGGCTGCCTTTGCAGCCGAGGCCGTTAAATGGTCTTATAATATGTATCTTGTTATGGCTTTTGTAGCGTTGGCAGGCCTTCTTTTCCTTCTTATTGCCGCTGTCATTGCCTCGTCAAGATATAAAGGGCTTGTTAAAAGCTACAATAAATTTTCCGCCAGCCTTTTAGAAATGAAGGCAGACCCCGCAGCGGCGGCAGAGGAAGCTGAAAACGCGCTTTCAGCCGTAGACGCTCTGGTTGCAAAAATCAATAAGCTTGCAGGCGAGGGCGCATCTGTTACGACCCTTAAAGAAACCGCATTTGAGCTTCATCAGGAGCGCACAAAGCCCGCAAACTGCAACCCCGCCGTTCAGAAAAAGCTTAACGATTCTTTAAACGTTCTGATCAAGGCAATGAGCGCCGCAGTCAAAAAATAGTTTTTAAGCGCGGTTTTCCGCCCTTACCGGCTCGTTGGCCTGTTTGGGAGCTGCCTGCCCATTTTAAAGCTCTTTCTTTTTAGCGGCCGGTCTTTTTGCTTATATAAAGCCCGCGTCCGTCCGCAAAAAAACAATTACTAATCTTAAAGAAAAACCGGGGCCGGGTTTAGTCGCCCCGGTTTTTTTCAAAAAGTCAAACGAAATCGGTTTATAGATTGTTATACTTGTAGAAACTTTTAAATAAGGAGAACATCTATGAAAAAATTATTATCGCTTATAATCGCCGCCTGTTTGATTGCAGGCATTACCGGGACGCTTTCCGCATGCAATTCGGGCTATACGTCCGAGAGATACGTAAGCCTTTCGATTAATCCCCTGATTGAGTTCGTAGTAGATACCGACAACAAGATACAGGCTGTTAACGCAGCCAACGCGGATGCGGAGATGCTGATTGCAGAAACCGATTTTATCGGCATGAAACTTGAAGATGCAACCGCTAAGTTTGTGGAACTTGCGACTGCTGCCGGATATATCGATGTGGTCTCGCAGGACAATGAGGTCACTGTGTCGGTTATCGGCGAAAGCGGAGAGGAAAAGAGCGAAAAGTCGCTTGAGGATACCATATACAAATATTTTGAAAACAACGGTATTTACGGCAAAGTGAGCCGCGAAGCGTTAGATCAGTATGCCGCAAAGGCCGCCGGACTAAACGTAAGCACCGGCAAAATGAAGATGATAATACGCGCTCGGGATATGGGTGTGGATTACACCGAGGAAGAACTCGCCGAAATGCCCGTTAAGGAGCTTGTAAGGTTGTTTAAGAACAAAGCGAAAGACAATTTGGGCGCAACCTTAAGGGCTGAATACAAAGCGGCAAAGGCTGTTATCAGGGCAAATTATACCGAGATGTTTGTTCTTGATGATGAAATTGCAGCATTGGAAACGCAGATAGCGGAATTTGCGGGCAGTACGGAAGATAAAGAAACACTTGAGCAAGAACTTTTAGAAAAGAAGAACGCTTATAATACGTTGAGAGCAGCTTATGATGCACAAATCAAGTCATTGAATGACGAATATAAAATAAAGCGAGAAGATTTGCAGTCACAGCGTAAAACCGCTCTTGAAGAGAAGATAAATGACCACAAAAGTAAAATAGCGGAACATAAGGCGCAGTTTGAAAAGAACAGAAAAGAAATAAAGGAAAAAATCCGCAAATGGAGAAAGGCAAACGCCGCCTGATTGTGTTATAATATAAGTACTGAAACCTTGAGGCGATGATCTTTGGAGAAATTAATGCAGGCTCTAAAGCAGGGCGAAAGCTCTGCTTTAGAGCCGATCTACAACGGGACAAAAAAAGCTGTGTTTGCGGTATGTTATTCATACCTCAAGGATTATGCGCGTGCAGAAGATCTTATGCAGGATACCTACGTTTGCGTTAAACGTTTTATTGGCGGATACCGTGAAAATACCAATCCACAAGCCTGGATATTAGCTATCGCCAAAAATCTTTGTCTTAACGAACTGAAAAAACGCGGTCGTGAAATTTTTGTAGATTTTTTTGAACGTCCCGACCTTGTTCCGGATGAAACCGAAATAGCCGTTCGTGACGAAACGGGTATTATCCGGCTTGCAGAAAAACATCTCGACGAAAACGAATTTAAGATCGTTATGATGCATACAATCGGCGGCGTCACTTTAGCGGAAATTGCGCAAGTATTTGGAAAGCCCCAAGGTACGGTGAGATGGCAATACAATAATGCGCTTAAGAAACTTCGGAAAATAATTAAAAAGGAGGGATTGTGCGTATGAAAAACAGTAAAAAAAACATTGAGAAACTGCTGAAAAAATCTGCGGACGGTTTTGTTCCCTCCGCTCCGCTCGATATTGCCGGACGCGAAATAAAAGACTTCGATTTTTTAGCCGAAGAATCCGATATTGTAAAAATGCCGCAAAAAAAAGCTCAAAAACCACACAGAAATTTTGCGTTTAAGTTTATGTCCGCAATCTCGGCGTTTATCCTGCTTGCCGCCATAGGTTTTGGGTCGTACTTTGGCTATGTAAATTCTGAAATCAGCACAATTTATCTTGATATCAATCCGTCTCTTTATATAGTTACTGACAGACTCGACAGGGTAAAAAGCGTGGGGACGTATAATCGGGAGGCGGCTCTTCTTCTTGAAGGATTAAGCATCAAAGGAAAGCCGCTCAACGACGCCCTTGAAATGATACTTGACGAGTCATATCTCAGCGGTTACCTTACGGCATATGATCAAAACGAGATGTTGATAGGCGTAGAGGGAAATGAGAAAAAAAAGAATGATGTTAAGAAAGAAAAAATCAAAGGTTTTCTTACTTCTCTTAATTTGAAAAAACCATATAGAGTTAATTTTGACATTCGTGAAACAAAGGCTGAAAATAAGAAAGACGCATTAGTCTTCGGAATCTCTCCTTCAAAATACATTCTGATAAAACAAATTATCGAAGCCGACCGCTCGTATACCGTTTCGGAGCTTAAAAATAAAAGCATTAAAGAATTGAAAATTATATTGTCGGAAATAACGAATAAATAAAAAGACAGCAATTTATCGAACCCCGTCAGGGCGATTGAATTTCTGGATCTTTGTGGGAGCTTTGGGGCAGTATTGCCTTAAAATACTAGAATAATCCATTTTGTTTTAAAAAGACAACTGTCTGTTCGCAGGCGGCTGTTTTTTGCTCTTTTTTGTGGCCTGTATCCTGCAGGTTGTAATTTTCACTTTTTCACCGCCGGTTTTATCCATAAAACGCTTTTAAAACTTGTAAATTTGTGGTACAATAATCTTTGTGGAAAAGGTGACGACGATAATTTTAAGGCGGCTTATCGACCGCATTATGAAGCACTACGGAAAGGACCTGCCTCCGCCGGCGTATGAGCTGGGCGAAACGGTCGAATATATGGTGCCGATGCGCGACGGCGTGCGTCTTAAAACAGACGTGTTTTTCCCCTCCGTCAAGGGCGATTTTCCCATCATTTTTGTGCGCTCGCCGTATGTGAGCGATTTCGACTACTATAAATACATCTTTAAAAATTTTGTCAAATACGGCTTTATACTCTGCTTTCAGGACTGCCGCGGGCGTGGAAAGTCGGAGGGAGAATTCGTTCCCTTTGAGTTTGAGCGCAACGACGGTATAGACGCCGTCAAATGGCTGAAAAGTACTCCATGGTATAGCGGTAAAATCGCGCCCGTTGGCGTTTCGTATCTGGCAATGAACCAGCTTTTGTATTGCGACACGTGGGACGATGATTTTAAAACGGCGGTTTTGTCGATGTACGGAGGCAACCTTTACAATTTAGCTTATGAAAACGGAATGTTTCGGGAAGAATTCTTTACAGTATGGGCGGCGGGGAACAATCCGGTAAAAAATATCGAGGGCGACGAGGGACTGGACTTTTTCAAGAAAACCGCCTCATACCGTCCCCGTTCAAACCTTTTTAAGCATTTTTTAGGTGAAGAACTGGGTTTTTACAAAAAGCTTATTTCTAATCCCTCAAGGCGCGACAGCGTTTGGGATAACGAATATATGATGCCCGACGCCTCAAATATAAAATGTCCGCTTATGCTCATTTCCGGCTGGTATGACTTTACCGTCAGGGAAGTAATGAAAATTTACGGCAGTTTAAAAGAGGACGTAAAAAGTGAAAGTGCGCTTTTGATCGGGCCGTGGACGCACCTTATGCAGAATAACGGCGAAAAGAAAGCGCCCGGCCATTATATAGCCGGATTTATGGGCTTCAAATACGCGCTGGGCTGGATGATGAATTTCTTTTACGGCTCGCCCGTCGATATCAACAAAGGCGTCAGATACTATGTGCTGAATAAAAACGCTTATGTTTCCGGCTCCTCTTTGCCGGAATTTACCGAAGAAAAGCTGTTTTTAGGCCCCGTTGCCGCTCATACCGGAAGCTTAGGGCCGTTTCAGGCCGCCGAGGGTAAAATAACATACATTTTCGACCCCGATGAGCCGGTGCCCACTCATGGCGGAGGCTCCGCCTCGCCCGCCTTGCTTTCGGCCCACCGCCGCCCGGTGCAGTGCTGCGCTCTCTTAACAGACGAAGTGCGCGACGACGTACTTGTTTTTACAAGCCCCTCCATCCTGCAGGAAAAAACGGTTTTAGGCGGATATGTCGAGCTTAAAATTTCCTCGTCCGCGCCCGATACGTGTTTTGCAGTCCGGCTGTGCGCCGTTGAAGATAAAAAAACCTATGCTTTTTCTTACGGTATTTCAAATATCGTGAACAATTGCGGCGAATCTGCGCCATACACGCCGGGGCAGGAAAGGACGTTGCGCATCGACCTGTCGCCCGTTGCGTATAAGTTAAAGAAAAAATCCTCCCTTATGCTGACGGTGTCTTCCTCGGACTACCCCTCGTTCCATCTTCATCCGAACGTTTCGGGTCCATGGGCGGACGCGGGAGTCCCGCAGAAAGTAAAAAACACTGTACATTTAAACGGCTCGTCGCTGACTGTATTTTATACTCATTCAAGTTGAAAAGCGCTATTTTTGTTTAAATGATATATAGCCTGTAAAAATTTTTAAAGACAGTCCCTGATAAAAAACATAAAGGAACTTTTGAGGCAAAATAACTACGAGGTGCAAATCATAATGCCGACAAAAAACCGGATAAAAAAATCCCGCCCCGAACAGGAAATGCGGAAAGCGGAATTAAGGCAGGAGCGCAGAGAACGCAAAATCGAAAGCGAAATAACAGCCGCCAAAACAAGAGAGTTTACACAAAAAGCTAAGGAAACCTCGGACGGCGTGGACTCCCGCTGGTGGAAGCTCGACAATGCCGCGCTTATCTATCCGTCGAACACTTCAAAAAACTGGCCGGCGGTTTTCAGGATCGCCGTATATTTGAAGGAGCCCGTCAAGCCCGGTGTTTTACAGCAGGCGGTAGACGACGTTATGCAGCGTTTTCCGTTCTTCAACGTAAGGATGAGAAAGGGCATTTTTTGGTATTACTTTGAGGAAATGCCGTTTCCTCCGGTGGTCAAAAAGGAATACAGCTATCCTTGCAAGCAGTTTGACCTTTCCGCCAAACGCCATCTTCTGCGGATAATGCATCATAATAATAAAATTTCCGTTGAGTTTTTCCATTCGCTTTGCGACGGGAAAGGCGCGTTCAAATATCTCACAACGCTGCTTGCGCGCTATTTCATTTTGCAGGGGATCAACATTGAGGAAAACGATAATTTTCTTAACTACCTCGACCTTCCGCGTAAAGACGAGGTAGAGGACGCGTTTGAGCGTTATGCCGACCTTAAAGATGTGAATCCGCGCCCCTCTAAGCCCGCCTATCAGATAAAGGGGACGCCGTTGGAGCGGGGACAGCAGCTTGTTTATACGATCCTGCTCGACACGAACGAATTCAAAGCGGCGGCAAAAAGCCACAGCGCAACGCTCACTGAGTATACTTTAGCCGTAATACTTCAGGCTTGCAACAAGCAGCGGAAGTTTTTCAAGGATTTTAAACGCCCCGTCGGGATACAGATGCCTATCGATATAAGGCGTTACTTTGAAACTGATACGCTGCGGAATTTTTCAAGCTATAAATTCATTATGCTCCCTGAAGATTTCAAGGGCGATTTCGGCGATTTGATACTATTTATCCGCAAAGAAATAGCCGAGATAGATAAGGATTATTTATTGCGCAATATAAACGCGAACGTAAAGCCGCAGAAAAACAAAATAATCCGCGCTGTCCCGCTTGCTATTAAAAACATCGCGCTTAAAATCAGCGCGCGCCGCTACGGCGACAGGCTTGTAACAACCACCTTATCCAATATCGGGCCTATCGACGCGCCGCCGGAATTTAAAGACCTTATCAGCTTTTACGAGTGTCTTTTAGGCGTGAACAAATATAATAAATTTGCGGTAACGTGCTGCTCATATAACAATAAAATGGCGATGGCTTTTTCCAGTAAAATCATAGAAACCGATATATTTGCCGATATCTTCAAATCTTTTGCCGACGACGGTATAAAGATCGAGATGATATCAAATAAAGAGGTGTAAATATGTTATTTTGCAAGAGATGTAATATTTACGTGGAAGACGACCGCAGTCATTGCCCGATATGCGGCAAATGCGTTTGCGAAGAAAATATTAAAAAGCCGAGAAAGCACGAATACTATCCCGATAACCACAAATGGCAGCGGGCAAGGCTGAATTTCGCCGCATTAATATCTATAATTTTAGCCGCCGCAAACATCATCTGGCTTTTCATAGAGCTGATAATCTGGCACAAACTGGATCTGACGTTGTTTTTTCTAACAGGCAGTGCGATTTTTTTCATTGTTTTTGTATTGCCGCTCATCCATAAACAGGCGTTCACTACAAACAGCGTTATAAGCGCAATAGCTATCTGCGCGTTCCTTTTCTTTTTGGAAACTTATACCCGCACTATCGGCTGGGGATTGGGCATAGTAATGCCGCTCGCGCTTGCCGCCGATTCGCTTGCGATGTGGGTCATAATGATCTCCCGCGGCTACTATAAGCGCAGCACGATGTTCCCTTGCCTGTTCATCGCTATTTTATCAACCGGAGTATTTCTATTGAACTGGCTCACAAGCTATACCCCGCTGCTGGGAATGTGGCCGTCGGTAGTTTCGATATCCGTCAGCTGGGGCTTAGTCGTACTGCTTTTCGGTATACGTTACAGAAAGATTGTAAAAGGTATGAAAAAAGATTTTCATATGTAAAAAATTGCCGTTATTTTTTTGCATAATACAGAATAATGGCGCCAAAGTAAGCCCGCTGAAATTCCGGATGACGGATTTTGGCGGGTTTTAATTTAATTTTTATATTTTTGACAATTACTAAAAATTTTTTTATAAAAGTTGCAAAAAACTCTTGACTTACGTCTTTGGGTGTGGTATTCTATGAAAGCTGTCGCCGATAAACGGTCGGCACGCAGGAACTGATGTTCCTATAAAAAAGCACATTGACAACTGCATAAAAAAGAAAGAAATATAATACGAGTAAATAAGTAAGATTTAACGAAAAACAATACGAGTAGTATGTGAAAGCATATACAATTATAAGAATCGGAAAGAATTGCGAGTTTAGTCGAGTT
>JAVBKW010000022.1:0-4419 GCA_031553855.1 Eubacteriales bacterium
AGAAATATCGACGTAGGGATGTTTAATAATTGTATAAATTTGGAATCGGTATGCGTTACAAGGCCGCCATCGATGAACATTACGGGATTAGACTGGTATGTTTTTGAAAACTGCAGCGCTTTATCCGTTATTTATGTACCGGATCCGGTAAGCCTTGCTGCATATAAAGTTGCGCCTCGCTGGTCGGACTTCCAAACGCTATTCAAAGACTTCTCAACAGACTTGTCGTTTATATATGATTCTGCAACTGATTCATACTTCGTGACGGGAGGCGCGTCTGCCGCCAGCGAGATTTATATACCTGCGATGCATAACGGTAAATATGTGACGAAGATTTCAGATAGTGCGTTCGGTAGTTTTCGGAATTTGACTACCGTAATATTTGAGACGGGCAGTCGTTTGCAAAGCATAGGATATAATGCGTTTGGGTCTTGCTCAATATTGGCAAACATTACATTACCAAATAGCTTGACAAGTATAGGTGGTTGGGCGTTTAGCGATTGTTACGAATTAACAGAGATTTATATACCGATCAGCGTGACGTTTATTGATTACGGCGCATTTGATTTGAGCGATTATTTGACAATATATGCGCAAGCGCCCAGTATGCCGTCGGGCTGGGATAGCGGTTGGAACAATAACGGGTGTCCGGTTGTTTGGGGCGTTTTTATGCAATAAATTAAACACTATACTCACAGTCATTCTTTATTGAACGGAAAATTTAACTTATGCGCTTTTGCACCAAAAGTCCAAAACGCAGTCCGTTTTATGTATTGACTGTCAATAAAGCATGATGGTATATTTAGTATTATAGCGGCGATTTGCGGAAGAGAACGGGACGCAAGTGACATAGGGAGACATGACATAGGGGACTGCAATTGTGGTTTTGGGTTTGTGCAAAACCATCGTAAATACGCCTGTCCCCATTTGTTTTGTCCCCATTTGTTACCATTTGTTAAAAAAAGTATTTCCAAGAATAAATTGGTATAGGAGGATTTCGTTATGAAAAAGAAATTTATTACACTGGGAATAGCATTCTTAATGCTGTTTTCGTTGGCGGCTTGCAGGCACCCAACTGATAGCTTTATAAGTTTAGAGGAAATGCAGATGACATTGCCTGCGAATTTTTACTATTTTGATTTTAATCTAGAAGGTATCGAGGAAGTTGGAAAATTTGAAGCAACAAAGAAAAAACAAAGCGATGGTACTTACAGATATATTCAATATTTTATTTGGTATAATGTTGAATATGTAATTGATGGAAAAATTATTACTCGGAAATTACGAGTCGTTGCAGCAGACGCAAAACACACTATGACTTTTTTAGGGAAAAATGCTACATCTTTTGCCCCCCAACCTGATTTAAGCGAAATTGACGCTAACTGTTATGGAGTAGGATATAGTGCAAAAGATAATCTGTTACTTCTTACAATTGATATTAAGAACGAGGAAGGCATTTGGTATTATTTCGTTTTGGATGGCGTGAAGAACGTATCAGTTGCAGTCGAGGCGGAATTATTTGTTAAAATATGTGAAACATCAATTAACGACAGATATAAAAAATAACGAATAAACAGGAGAGTATTTTTATGAGAAGCATGACAAAAAACAAAAAACTAAAGGCAATAGATATAGTTTTTATCCTTACATTATTGATAGGTATTGGGGCATTTTGGAATGCAAACAGATCTATTGAAGCACAAGCTACGACAGCACCATATGATAACGAAACCAGTGCAGATGGTGTTAGGATTGAAGGCTGGAGATCTTTGAAGAATATGACAACCTATGGGCGAAATAACGACAATGGCTGTGGCTATACGGCAATGGCGGTTTTATGTCATTAGGGTTGTGGCGAAATAGATATAAGCAACAGAAAAAGTCATTGCGAGCGCGAGCGTAAGCTATCCAGAAAACAAAAGAAACAGAACAAAAGGGGGCCGGGTGCGGTTTGTTAGTATAAAATGCCTCGGATTTTTCCGAAAGGAATGCCGGTAACTCTTGAAATCTGGCGAGGGGTGCTGCCCTTAATTTCATATATTTTCTTTATTTTAGTTTTGAACTCAGCCTTTTCTAAAAATAAGAGTTCATTAGTGTTTTCTATTTTAAGTTTCTTTTTAATTTCTTCAAGTAATCTCCTGTCAGAAATTTTGTAGCTTTCCCTCGGTTCTAAAAAGGTATTTTCTTCATGACTTTTCATAAATTGACAATACTGTTCTTCGTCCTGAAAATTGGAAAGAACAAAACTTTTGTCTATAATGCTTTCCTCGCTATTCAAATAAGCGCTATAGCTGCTCCATTTATAATCGGACGCTTCCACCGCCATTTTTGCTTTGAGCGGGTTTTGATGTATATATCTTACGGCGCTTAATAAGTGCGAATCGTCCTCAATGGGTTCGCTCTTAAATCTGTCTTGAAACAAATTGCCTAAGCGCTCATATTTACTGTTATACCAAAACACAAAACTCGGCAAAAGCCGCTGCATTATTTTGCCGACCGAAGCTTCTTTTTCACCAATTAAAAGATGCACATGATCGTCCATCAAACAGAACGCGTAAAACTCAAAATCGTCCTTTTCTTTTACAAGCTTTAGCCGGATTAGAAACTCTTCCTTATCTTCATCGTCATAGAAAACAGATTGCTTACTTGCTCCGCGTAAAAGCATATGGTAGATACCGGTTGAACTCTTTTTTCTTGCAGCTCTTGGCATAACCTTTCTCCTTATCACTTAAATATTTTAATCATTTTAACATTTTTTAAGCAACTTGTCAACAAACTACTCCGTCCCCATTTAATACTATAGGAATTATCGCCGAACGGCGATGCGCTTTGCCGCTTTGCGGCAAATTCCTGCCGTGCAAAATATGATTACATATATGAATACCTTTAATCCGCTTAAAGGAAACTTAAATGAAAGAACCTCTTTTCGCTTCCGCTTTCCTTTAAAACCTTGCGCTTTTTTGAGTTAAATGTTAAAATACTAAGTATGAATAAAATAGTTGTTATTTCCGGCGGGTCGTCGGGGCTGGGTTATGAGCTGGTTAAGATGTTTGAGGAGGGGGGCGACACGGCGGTTTGCCTTTCGCGCTCTGTGCCGGACGGGATAAAGAATCACGTTTACTGCGACGTGTCAAATCAGGAAAGCGTTATATCGGCCGTTAAAACGATAGGTGAGAGGTTCGGGAGAATCGACCTTTTGATCAACAACGCGGGCAAGGGGATAAGCGGCGCGACGGAGCTTTTGCCGGTGGACAAAATTCGCGAGGTTATGGACACCGATTATTACGGCTCGCTTTATTTATCGCGCCAGGCTCTGCCGCTTATGGGGGATAAGGGCAAAATTGTCAATATCAGCTCCGCCTGCGCGCTGTTTGCGCTGCCGTTCCGCTCCGTCTACTGCTCGGCAAAAGCCGCAGTCAATATGATGAGCTTCGCCATGAGGATGGAGCTTAAAAATACGGGCATAAAGGTTGTGTGTATCTGCCCGGGCGACGTTAAAACGCCGTTCACGGCAAACCGCCTGAAATTTTATGAAACCAACGAGCGTTACGGCAGCAGAATTAAGGACGCCGCCGAAAAAATCGATACGCGGCAGGATAAGCGAATGGACTGCAAAAAAACCGCGAAAAAGCTGTTTAAAATCTGCGTCAAAAAAAATAAAGCATTGTATATCGTCGGCGCAAAATATAAAATGCTGTATTTCTTCCAAAAAATCCTGCCCGCGAACTTTTTTATCAAAATGACAGGAAAGCTTTTCGGATAAGAAAAAAGAAGGACGGGGGAGCGGGAAATTTACTCGAAATAGTTGGGCTGTTTTAGTTACTGTAAATTACTTTGTCCTTATTTGTTTGATTTGTTGCCAATTTGTTGTCAGCATTTCCTTAAAAAAGAGAGGTTAAAAAAATGGCGCATAATATTTTTAAAATTCCTTTTGCAACAATTTATGAAATGTACCTGCAAAAAGTGACCGCAAAAGGCCGGACTGAGGCGGAGCTTGTCGAGGTTCTCTGCTATCTGACGGGGCACGACGCCGAGTCTTTAAAGGAGCAGCTAAATTCTCCCGTTACTTTAGAGACGTTTTTTACTCTTGCCCGAATGAATCCGGACGCAAAGCTTATAACCGGCTCGATTTGCGGCTATAAGGTCGAGGAGATCAGCGATCCGCTTATGCAAAAAATACGCTATGCCGATAAGCTTGTAGACGAGCTGGCAAAGGGTCGTCCGCTTAATAAGATAATGCGAAAATCTTAAGTAACAGCCGAACGATTCAAAATCCCAATATAAAAGGTTTTAAACCGCAGGGCAGAGCCCTGCACCCGCGCGGCAACGCCGCGCATTCCGCAGCAGAGACTGCGGGGTTTTAAACCTTTTGCGGCGGGCGCATTTATGGAAATGTAAGCAAGCTTCCATTTCCCCAAT
>JAVBKW010000044.1:0-15532 GCA_031553855.1 Eubacteriales bacterium
TGCCAAACAGCAACAATCCACAGTGCGCTAAGCAACAAGCGGTTAAAGCAAAGGGGTCTAACATCACTGCTAGACCACTTCACATCAGTACATTTAGTTACAAATTGAACCGCCGTATACGGAAAACCGTACGTACGGTGGCGTGAGAGGGGCGAAGTCCATAGCGATTAGCCCCTACTCGATTGTCCAAAATATTAGGCAAAACAAAACAGCGTTTATAGACTTTATTTTTAGTGAGTAATATGGTAATATAATAATGAGCGACAAAATCGAATTTGACGGAGAAAAAGATAAATGGCAAAAGAAATTGGTTCATTTAAAGAATTTTTATCGGCAGTTGCGCCGGAACATAAAGCATTTGTGGATCAGCTAAATAATAAACTTCTTGAAAAAGGTTGTGACCTTGTAATCAAGGAAGCAAAAAGCGGTTACACTGCTTCATATCAACTAGATAAGAAAACCATAATGAACTGGGTATTTCGCAAGTCTGGCATTTTGGCACGTATTTACGGTGATAATGCCGGCAAGTTGAAAATATAATATCGGCGCTACCCGCCGATATGCAAAACGAAATGATTTTTTCTCGTGACTGCAAGCGACTTCTTGACCCTAATGCTTGTAGTGATACTTGCGTGAAAGGATTTGTTTATGCTCTGAATGGCAAAATACATAAAAAGTGCCGTAATGACGGAATGTTCTTTCCTCTGACAAATGATTCAGCAGAGCATATAACTAAACTTGTTTGTGAAGAGGTTGCTGTGCGTAAGTCATCTTCATAGAAATAGAAGGATAAACCTGACAAATAACGACCGGGAGAAAATCATGTTTTACGAAATTTGTATCTATGAAGCAAAGCCTAATAAAGAAGAAGAGATAGAGCAGCTTATGAAAGAAGTCGCTGAATTTTACAGAGCACAAAAAGGCGTTATCACAGTTAATTATATAAAGCGGACTCATAGGCAGAAAGATTTTGATGCGGTCAAAAATGGCGAACTTCCCATAAGGCTTACGAGAGTTGTAGACAAAATAACTTATGTACTTTACTGGGAACTCGAAAGTCCGGAAGCTCATGCGGCATTATGTCAACCGGCCTTAGAAAAGTTTTATAAACGGTGGAATCGCTGCTTAACTACAATGCCTAAAATTATCTTAGGCGAATCCGTAATAGGGGAGAAATAGATATGAAGCTGAACTATATAACGATTATGGTAAGAAACATAGAAAAGTCAATTAAGTTTTACCAGGAATTGACAGGGCTGCAAATAGTGCGCCAAATGGAGTTGCCAATGGGAAAAATCGTATTTTTGTCACATGATTCAGACCAAACTATGATCGAACTGATTGAATTTCCAAACAGTGACAAAGTTGAAACAAAAGGGCTGGTAATTAGTTATCTTGCTGAAAGTGATTTGGAAAGCATCCGTCAAAAGGCACTTGAACTTGGATATGAGCCCTCTGATATCATTGCAAACGGTCAAAAGCCTAAGCACTTTACTGTAAGTGATCCCGATGGTATTCTGGTGGAATTTTCAAATTAGCCAAACAACAATAAAAATATTAGAAAATAACTGTCAAAACTAAAAGATATACAAGCCATAAAAGTAGTGGGGCAGTTTGAAAATAAAAAAGCGTTTTTTAAGTCGGGGTGATTTTTTGGGTGACTTTTTTTGTTTTTGGTGCTAAAATAGTAAAGATGTAATAAAAAAAATCTAATAATTGTGTATATTTCTAAGCCCTAAAATGCGTTGTAAGACACGAAGCGAAAAATGCGATTTTAATGCAAAAACCGTGTTTTTCGAGCGAAAAACACGGCTTTGGTGGCAGGGGATGAGGGATTCGAACCCCCAAGAACGGTTTTGGAGACCGTCATATTACCGTTATATAAATCCCCTACGGTATAATAGGTTTGAGATGGGAAGACCAATGGCTTTGGAGACCGTCATATTACCGTTATATAAATCCCCTACGGTATTTGGGTTTGAGATGGGAAGACCAATGGCTTTTGGAGACTGCGGTACTACCGTTGAGTCATTCCCATAAAGATAATTTGCTTTAAATATATAAGAGGTTTTAAAGACTTTATTATTATATACAATTATTCAGTTTTAGTCAATCGTTAGAATGATACATTTAGAGGTTTTTATGAAAAAAGTAAATTTGGGTATTATCGGATGCGGGAATATGGCGCTGGCAATAATTATGGGTATTGCGGCCGGCGGCATGGACGAATATTTAAAAAAAGAAAAGGCGGAGCTGTTTATCACTGTCAGCGATCCGGACCCGGCGCAGCTTGAAAAGGCGGCGGCGACAGGTTATGAACGCCTGACTCTTACGCAGATGAACGATGTACTTTGCGAGAGTTCGGATTATGTTTTACTTGCGGTAAAGCCCCAGTCAGCGGCGCAGGCACTTGAGAATGCCGCGCTAAAAGATAAGGTGGTAATTTCTATCATGGCGGGAGTGACGGCTGCAAAAATCAGGGCTTTAAGCGGCTCTGATAAGGTCGTGCGCGTTATGCCGAACCTCAATGCACAAATAGGCAAATCACTTAACTCATATGCAAGTTTAAATTTGAGCGCGCCGGAGGAGGCCTTTACAGGGGCCTTGCTGGCAAGTTTCGGTGAAAACGTTAAAATACCCGAGGAAAGAATCAACGCCGCTACGGGGATAGCCGGAAGCGGCCCCGCGTTTGTTTTTATGTTTGTAAAGGCGTTTAAAGACGTTGCTGTAAAGTACGGGTTTTCGGAGGCGGACGCTATAACATTGGCAGCTAAAACTGTTATGGGCAGCGCGGAACATATTTATAAAGCCGGTGCGGGCCTTGATATCGATAAGCTTGTCGGGTCGGTTTGCAGTAAGGGCGGGACGACGATCGAAGGCGTAAATTTTTTAAGGGAAAAAGAGTTTGAGAGTGTTGTTTGTGAAGCTATAGAAAGAGCGGTAAAAAGAGCGGAAGAGCTTGGGCGGTAAAATGAAAAAGGTTGAAATATATACAGACGGTGCCTGCAGCGGTAATCCCGGTGCGGGCGGGTGGGCGGCAATACTTATGTTTAACGGGCATAAAAAAGAAATCAGCGGATACGATAAAAATACTACCAACAACAGAATGGAGCTTTTTGCGATAATTCAAGGCCTGTCTCAGCTGAAAGAGCCTTGCAGCGTAATTGTATACAGCGATTCGGCGTATGCGGTGGAGGCTTTTAACAAAAACTGGATCGGCAGCTGGAAGAAAAATAACTGGAAGACTGCGGATAATAAGGAGGTCAAAAACCGCGACCTTTGGAACGACCTTACTATCCGTATGCTAAACCATGAAGTTTCCTTTGTGAAAGTTAAAGGGCATAGCGATAACGAATTTAACAATCGCTGCGACGAGCTTGCAAGAGCCGCGATCAAGAACTGTACTTAAATCGCGCCGATAAGGGATGAAATTGTTGAATTGTATAATATATTTCTTCTCATAAACATAAACTAATTCCGATGAGGAAGATCAATAAACAGCTTATTTTCAAAATAACATCGGGTGTAGTCAGTTCGGCTATGCTCGTTTTATCATGTATATACTTAAGAGGGCTGCCAAAATTCATCCTTCTCGGCGCAATAATAGCGTTCGCTTCGCTCGGAGTTTTAATAACTAATACGGACTCTTCAAAACATGAAGCGTTTTTCAAAATCCTGATCGTATCGCTAGCCGTATGTTCTGTAGTGCTGATTTGCTACGTAGTTCTTGACAAAGCAGGAATTTTAGACAAGATACAGGATACTGAGACCTTGCTCCAAATAATCCGCGATACAAAGCACTGGGGCGTGATAGTCTTTATCCTGTTTATTATTTTAGAAATCATTTGCCTGCCGATCCCCGGCGCAGTCTCCGCGTTTATCGGCGCCGCTCTCTACGGCCCGTTTTTAGGATTTTTGTTTATAACGATAGGCACCTTTATCGGTTCGATCATTTGTTTTGCGCTCGGAAAAGTTTTCGGCAAAAGACTGGTCGAATGGATGGTCGGGCCGCAAAAAACGAAAGAATATGCGGATATGCTCAATGAAAAAGGCAAGTTTCTCTTTATCGTAATGATGATTTTTCCTTTTTTCCCCGACGATATCCTTTGTCTTGTTGCGGGAATAACTTCAATGACGTATAAATATTTTATCATAACCATAAGCATAACCCGGCCGATCATGATTGCGTTTATGTGTTACTTTGTGGAAGGCTCTATAATTCCTTTTACAGGCTGGGGCGTACCGGTCTGGATAGCGATTTTTGCCATTTCGCTCGTTTTATTTATGATACTCGGCAAAATCAAAGACAAAATTATGAATAAGAAGACTGAGGAAAGCATAAAACCTTTGAAAAAGTAATAAGCAAATGTTCTTTTTGTTTTGAAAATATTAAGGAAAATGCTGATAAACACAATTCAGCATTTGTTTACTCCGTTGTCTGATCTCACATAAAAACAAAGAAGCCTCCTCTGAAAGTCAGCGAAGGCTTCTTTGTGATATATTGGAACGGAGATATTAAAACAACTCTTAAAGTTGTCATAATGTTTATTACTTTGTTATAGTGACCTTATTGAGCCCTCTGGGCGCATCGGGGTTGAGGCCTCTGGATACGGAAAGGTTGTTGACTAAAAGCTGTGTGGTAACTACGTTATAGAAGGGGGTTTCGATGCCGGATCCGGAAGGTATCTTTATCGTCGCGAAGCTGCCCTTAACGTCGGAATCCGTATAGCAGATAGTTTTTGCCTTTTGCGCGCTGCATTTTTCATACATTTCTTTCATATCGGCAAAGCTTTCGCCCTTAGGCATAATGAGGATAACAACTGAATTTTCGTCTATCATAGCAAAGGGGCCGTGATGAAAGTCGCTTGCGGCATAGGCTCTTGCGCGTGTGTACGTGGTTTCCTGCATTTTAAGGCAAGATTCAAGCGCAGCCGCATAATCTAAGCCGCGCGCCAAGATAAAAGCTTCCTTCTCGTTAATAAGGCTTTTGGCAGCTTTATCTATTTCTGCCGCATTATCGATAACCGACTGAATACCCGCGGGAACCTTTGCAAGCGCGTCGGCGATTTTCTGGCCGCCGCCGAGATACTTAGAAAGCAGGGCGAGTGTAAAAAGCTGCGCCGTAAAAGTTTTTGTAGCCGCAACGCTCAGCTCTTTTTCGGCGTTCAAAAACAGATGTGCGTCTGTAAGCTGCGCCATCGGGCTTAAAACGTCGTTTGTTATGCTGACGGTGAAAGAGCCTGCGGACTTAGCGTTTTTAAGCACTTCGATAGCGTCGGCCGCTTTTCCGCTCTGAGAAACGCCGATAACGAGCGAATTTTCAATTTTCATATTGCTGTTGTACAGAGTATAAACTGAAGGGGCGGCAAAGCTTACGGGTATTCCGCAATAAATTTCAGTCAGATACTTAAAATATAAGCATGCATTGTCGCTTGAGCCTCTTGCGACCGCAATAATGTTTTTGATCCCGCGTTTCTTGACTTCCGCTGCAATGCGCTCAAAAACAGCCTTATTCTCTTTTTCAAGATTGCATAAAACTTTCGGCTGCTGGCAGATTTCGCTGAACATTTTTGTTTCCGTATACTTCATTTTTTCACCTTTTCTATATGCTTAAATTTATTTAAAGAAACTTACGATTTAAAGAAACGTTGAATAATTCATCGATTTCTTAATTACCGACAATTTCCTTATTATTATATGATAGCATTATAATCTATAAAAAGCAATGTGATATCATTATAATCTATATAAAGCAATATGTCAACATTTTTTAAACATAGTTTATTTAATGTTGACAATGTATTTTTTATGTGTTATTATTATACTAAGGAAACGCTGAATGTTTATTCATCGTTCTTAGTATTGGGAAATTGCAAATTTTATATTTATGAGGAGATACGAAAATGATCGATAAGAAATTTATGCCTTTATCGAAAGAATTTGAGAAATTCTGCAAAGACGTAAAAAAGAGCGGAGGGCGCAGAGCAGCTTTGTCGCTTGAGCGTAACGACGGGCTTTGCTACCGCAAAGATTTAGAAATTTTTAACGAAGGCGTGGACGATGAGAGAAACTATCTTATAGTTGAAAGGATTTTTAAATCGATGCTTTGGGTTGCCGGCGGCTATAAGCTTTATATATGCGCGGGCGAATATATTTATAACCGTTTAAAAGCAGAATATTCAAAGGGCGGCAAGCGCGAGTTCGACTGGCAGTTTATGGCAAACGTTTACGAGATGCCGTTTGAAATCAAAAATGTCCCGCTTAAAGACGTTCCGGAATCTAAAGAGCAAAACCTTAAAATAGGCGGAGAGCTTGGCGGCTGCCGTATCGGCTTCGATGCGGGCGGAAGCGACAGAAAGGTCAGCGCGGTCATCGACGGCGAGCCTGTTTATTCAGAGGAAACGGTTTGGTTTCCCAAAACTAATTCCGATCCTAAATATCACTTTGACGGTATTTTAGACAGTTTAAAACGCGCGGCTGAGAAAATGCCCAGAGTTGACGCAATAGGCGTTTCGAGCGCGGGCGTCTACATCAACAACAGAGCAATGGCCGCAAGCCTTTTTCTCAAAGTAAATAAGGACGATTTTGATAAGTATTGCAAGGATATTTATATCCGCTGCGCAAAAGAGTTCGGCGACGTTCCGCTGGTTGTTGCAAACGACGGCGACGTAACGGCGCTTGCTGGCGCGATGGAGTTTAAAGTCAATAATATTTTAGGCATTGCTATGGGAACGAGCGAAGCGGGCGGCTATATAAATAACGACGGCGGAATAAACGGCTGGCTCAACGAGCTTGCTTTTGTGCCCGTAGACGCAAGCCCCGACGCTATGCAGGACGAGTGGAGTACAGATATCGGCTGCGGTGTAAAATATTTTTCGCAGGACGGAGTCATTAAGCTTGCAAGCTTAGCGGGCATTAAGCTTGACGAGAACGCCTCGCCCGCTGAAAAACTCAAAGCCGTTCAGGATATGGTCAAAAATGGCGATAAAAAGGCGCTTGAGATTTTTGAAAATATCGGAGTTTATTTAGGCCACGCGATCGGCTGGTATTGCCAATTCTACAAAATTGAAAACCTGCTCATTTTAGGGCGCGTGACAAGCGGCGACGGCGGCGCGCTGATTTTAGAAAACGCTAAAAAGATTTTAAAGAACGAATATAGGGATCTGGCAAACATCCAATTCCTTATGCCCGACGAAAAAAATAAGCGCGTAGGGCAAAGTATTGCCGCAGCCAGCTTACCTGTTTTAGTTTAAAAAGGAGTTTAAAATGGAATTTTTTAAGAAAAACGCCGAAATTTTTGTGCCCGACGGTATCGATAAGGCAGCGGCTTTAAAAAGAACGACTCATATGGCGATCGCCGCCCATCAGGACGACGTTGAAATTATGGCGATGGACGGCGTAGTAAAAACTTTTATGAAGCCCGACGCATTTTTTACGGCGGTAGTCTGCACCGATGGCGCGGGTTCGGCGCGCGAGGGCAAATATGCCGATTTCACCGACGAGGACATGAAGAATATAAGGCGTCAGGAGCAGAAAAAAGCGGCGGTTGTAGGAAATTACGGCGCGCTTGTGCTGCTTGATCATACAAGCAAGGAAATGAAGGACCCATCAAATGAAAATTTTGAAAGCGATTTAAGCAATATTTTTGCCGCCGCTAAGCCCCAGACTGTCTACACTCATAATTTGGCCGATAAACACGACTCCCATTGTGCCGTAGCCGTTAAAACAATCAAGTTTTTAAGGTCGCTGCCAAAATCCTGTAAGCCTCAAAACGTATACGGCTGCGAGGTCTGGCGTTCGCTCGACTGGCTCAACGATACGGATAAAACAGTTTTCGACCTTTCCGGCTTCGATTCGCTGAGCGCCGCGCTTTTAGGAGTATTCGACAGCCAGATCGCAGGCGGTAAAAGGTACGATCTTGCAACAGAAGGGCGCAGAAAGGCTAACGCAACATATTATGCAAGCCACGCGGTGGATAATTCCGATAAGCTTACCTTCGGGCTGGATTTAACGCCGCTGATAAACGATAATTCCGACATTACCGACTATATTTGCTCATATATCGACAAATTTAAGAAAGACGTAATTGACAGACTTAAAAATTTAATGTAAAATTTAACCGTAGTTTAAAAAATATTAAGCTACGGTTTTTCTTTAAAAATGTTAAGGACGGTGAATAAATGAGCGTTAAAGGCAAAACCCCGCAGGATATCCGGCAGGCAAACCACGAAATATTTTTTAAACTTTTAAGGGTTAACAAGGCGCTCTCTTGCACCGAAATCGCAAAGGCGACTAAGCTCTCAAATACGGCGATAGAAAAGATAGCCGACAACCTTTATGAGAAAAACTATATCGGACTCTACAAGGAAAACTACCCCAAAGTCAAAGGCAGGCATCCGATACGTTATGAGCTTAAAAGCGAGGCCGGCGTTTACGCGGGACTGAATTTTACGGACGGCAATTATTTTATCGCCGACTTTTCCGGTGAAGTTTTAGCGACCGGAATAATCGCGGAAGTTAAAATGTGGGATGAGGATAATTTAAGCGAGCTTTGCGCCGCCATAAAAACGGAGGCCGTAAAGTTTGGCTTGCCGCTTTTAAGCGTCAGTGCGGCGTTGATCGGCAAAACCGATACCCAGACAGATAAAATAGCTTTTTCTAAGATTTTCAAGAAAGGCATGAACTTAAAAAATGAGCTTGAAAAAGGATTCGGCGTTCCCGCAAGCGTCACAAACGACACATATCTTGCGCTTATTTCGGAGCTTGAGCATAACAAAACTAAAAATGCCGTATATATTTATGTCGGAAAGGGTATCAGCTGCGCGTTTGTGATCGACGGCAAAATTTACAACGGCGGCAACGGTATAGCCGGAGAAATAGGGCATTATCCCTCCAAAAACGGCGAGCCTATAGAAAAGATACTCAATAAAAAACGCCTTTTTGAAATTGACGGGCAGCTTATCGGTAATAAAACCGACGCGCTTATTGATGCGGACGCTATTGCGGATCTTTCTGATCTGACAAGTAATATACTCGTTATTTCAAGGCTGCTCGATTTGGACGACATTATAATCGGAGGGTCGTTTGCGGCGTTAAACGGCTATCTTGCCGGATCTTTGAATGAACAGCTCAAAAAAATCGGCGCGGATGATACAAAAGCATCTATTGCAAAAGCCGCGAATATTTCCGGCGGTTTAAGCCTTTCTGCTTTGAACTTTTGCCACGCGGAAGTCATTAAATCACTGAAAAACAATTAATGAAAGAGGTCGCTGAAAAAGGCGCTGATAACGGCGAAAATTGGAACTTTCGACTCTATCGAGTACATTAAGGTACACTCAATCGTCGAAAAACCACACTTTTCGCCGTTCTGAGCACCTTTTTGACCGCCCTCTAAAGAACAGTAATGACTTTTTCAGTGCCCTCTAATGAAGCGCTGAAAAAGCATCGTTTTTTAAAAAAATCTGCTAAAAAATAAAATTTGTCAACCCCAAAACCCGCGTTTACTTAAAAAGTCAAACGCGGTTTTTTTTGCGTATGTTTTTCTCATTTTATTAGAGCAAAAAAATTTTTAAAAACTTGTATTTTAGTATCTTCAAATATTTGACATACATAAAACTTTATTATATAATCGTATAGAAGTTTATCGATAAAAAAATATCGATTAAAAATATTTACGTAAAAATTTGCTGCTTAATGCGGAGGTATAAGATGGATTTTGATAAAAGTTATTCCGGCGAAAAAGCGTCTGTTCCGCAAAAAAGCGGGATATCTAGAGCTGCTATGCAGCGTATGCCGGGGTATTTGAGGTATTTAAAGGAAAAGTCTAAGGACGGAAAGGAATATATTTCGTCTGTGGCTATCGCCGAATATATGAAGCTTAGCGCGATCTGCGTTAAAAAAGACTTGAGTTTTGCTACAAGTTCGTCCGGAAAGCCAAAGGTCGGATTCAATATAAAGGATCTGATAAACGATTTAGAAAAGCTACTGGGCTTTGATAATATTACCGACGCGATTTTAGTCGGGGCGGGCCAGCTTGGTAAAACGCTGCTCAGTTACACTGGTTTTTCTAACTACGGCCTCAATATCGTCGCCGCCTTCGATAAGAGTCCGGTGCTTATAAATACTAAGATCAACGGAAAAAGTGTTTATGACCTTGATGAAATGGAGAGTTTTGTTAAGCGAAACAATATTTACCTCGGGGTAATAACCGTTCCGGGGCAGTTCGCTCAGGATGTATGCGATCATATGGTCAAGGCCGGAATAAAAGCGATATGGAATTTTGCGCCGGCAAACCTCGTTGTTCCCTCGTCTATTGCCTTGAAAAACGAGGATATGGCGGCCAGCCTTGCCGTCTTGTCGAATAAGCTTAAAGAAATAATGAAAAACGACAAAAAAGGCAATAAAAGAAACGATGAATAAATAATTTGAATGATTTTTCCGAAATTCTAATTGTATTTATTAAGCGTTTCCTTAAAACCAGTAAAAAATTTTTTTATATAGGAGCATCATATGGCAAACCAGATCATTGTAAAAGACGAAGAGACTTTAGCCGCGAAAATCGCCGAAGTCAGAGCCGCCCAACGCAAGTTCGCGCTCTTTACGCAGGAACAGGTCGATAAGATCTTTTTTGCAGCGTCGGTAGCCGCAAATAAAATGCGCATACCGCTGGCTAAAATGGCGGTCGAAGAGACCGGAATGGGTATTGTTGAGGATAAGGTGATTAAAAATCATTATGCTTCCGAATACATATACAACGCCTATAAGGAGACAAAAACCTGCGGCGTTATCGAAAACGACGAGGCTTTCGGAATAACGAAAATCGCCGAGCCGGTCGGCGTAATCGCAGCCGTTATCCCTACGACAAACCCGACGTCCACAGCAATATTTAAAGCTCTTCTTTCCTTAAAAACAAGGAACGGACTTATTTTCTCGCCGCATCCAAGAGCAAGAAAATGTACTATTGCTGCGGCTAAAACCGTTCTTGAGGCGGCAGTCGGGGCAGGCGCGCCGGAGGGGATCATCGGCTGGATAGACGAGCCTACTGTTCCGCTGTCGGCACAAGTCATGAAAGATGCCGATCTTATTTTAGCGACGGGCGGCCCCGGAATGGTCAAATCCGCATACAGCTCCGGCAAGCCCGCAGTAGGCGTCGGAGCCGGTAATACTCCCGCGATCATCGACAGCTCCGCCGATATCAAAACCGCCGTTTCTTCTATCCTTCATTCAAAGACTTTCGATAACGGAATGATTTGCGCCTCCGAGCAGGCGGTCATCGTTTTAAAAGAGGTTTATGACGAGTTTAAAAAGGAAATCGAATACAGGGGAGCCTATATTTTAAATAAGGCCGAAACGGAAAAGGTCAGAAAGACTATCATCATCAACGGCGCGCTTAATTCTAAGATAGTGGGGCAGTCGGCTTATACTATCGCAACGCTTGCGGGAATTGAGGTTCCGGAATCGGCAAAAGTACTTGTAGGCGAAGTTGAAAGCGTGGAATTATCTGAGGAATTTGCGCACGAAAAACTAAGCCCCGTGCTTGCGATGTACAAGGCCTCAGATTTTGACGAAGCCGTTAAAAAAGCCGCTAAGCTCATCGACGACGGGGGGCTTGGGCATACGTCCTCACTCTACATAGATATCAACACCTCTAAGGATAAGATCGAAACGTGGCAGGCCGCTATGAAAACCTGCCGCTGCCTTATCAATACGCCGTCCTCTCACGGCGGTATCGGCGACCTTTATAATTTCCGTCTTGCGCCTTCTTTGACATTAGGCTGCGGCTCATGGGGCGGAAACAGCGTGTCGGAAAACGTAGGAGTCAAGCATTTACTGAATATTAAAACGGTTGCTAAGAGGAGAGAAAATATGTTATGGTTCAGGACGCCCGAAAAGGTTTATTTCAAGCCGGGCAGTTTAGGTGTTGCGATAAACGAGTTAAAGGACGTTTTAAATAAGAAGAAAGCCTTTATCGTTACGGATAAGTTCCTGTTTGAAAGCGGCTTTACAAAAGCTGTCACCGATAAGCTCGACGGAATGGGCATTTCCCACACGACTTTCTTTAACGTTTCACCCGACCCCACGCTTGCTTGCGCGCTTGAGGGTGCAAAAGCGATGAACAATTTTAAACCCGACGTCATAATCGCGCTCGGCGGCGGCTCGCCTATCGACGCCGCTAAAATTATGTGGACGCTTTATGAGCATCCGGAAGTAAATTTCGAGGATCTTGCTATGCGGTTTATGGATATCCGCAAACGCGTATACAGTTTCCCGCACTTGGGCGATAAAGCGTATTTTATAGCCATCCCCACGACGGCCGGAACAGGCTCGGAGGTTACTCCTTTTGCCGTCATTACCGATGAAAAGACCGGCACGAAGTATCCGCTTGCCGACTATGAGCTTATGCCCGATATGGCGATCATCGACGCCGACCTTATGATGAATATTCCCAAAGGCTTAACCGCCGCGTCCGGAATCGACGCTCTTACGCACGCTTTAGAGGCGATCGCATCAGTTCTTGCCACCGATTTTACAAACGGCATAGCAAAAGAAGCCGTCAAGCTCATATTCGACTATTTGCCCGCAGCTTATGAAAAGGGCGCGGCCGACGCGTATGCGCGCGAAAAAATGGCTAACGCGTCCTGCATGGCGGGTATGGCTTTTGCAAACGCATTCCTGGGCATCTGTCATTCGATGGCGCATAAGCTTGGCTCGTATCATCATTTGCCGCACGGAGTGGCGAACGCGCTTATGATAAGGGAAGTCATTAAATTCAACTGCAGCGAACAGCCCGTCAAAATGGGATCTTTCTCGCAGTACAAATACCCTGAAGCTCTAAAGCGTTATGCCGACCTTGCCGACTTTTTAAATCTTGGCGGAAAAACTCAAAAAGATAAAGTTGAAAAACTGCTTGCCAAAATTGAAGAATTAAGCGATAAAATCAATCTGCCTAAAACTATCAAGGACGCAAAAGTCGATGAAAAAGACTTCCTGGGCAAGCTCGACCAGATGGTTGAGGACGCATTTGACGATCAGTGTACCGGCGCAAACCCGCGTTATCCGCTTATGAAGGAATTGAAAGAGATGTATTTAAACGCATACTACGGAAAGTAGATTGCGGATTTGACCTATTAACGATAAAAGGAGATTATCAATTATGAAATTGGAAACTGTAATTGCTTCGCGCCCGACGAAAACTATTTACAAAAGCGGAGATAAATGTATTAAACTTTTTAACGAAGGATATTCTAAATCCGATGTTTTAAACGAGGCCCTAAACCAGTCGCGCGTCGAGGAAACCGGCCTTTGCATTCCTAAAATAGAGTCCGTTACAAAAATCGACGGCAAATGGGCGATAGTTATCGACTATATCGAGGGTAAAACCTTAGTTGAAATGATGACTGATGACCCCAAAAATGCAGATAAATATCTTAATATGTTCGTAGACCTTCAGGTTGAAATACATAAGAAAAAATGCCCGCTGCTCACAAAGCTGAAAGACAAAATGAACCGCAAGATAAGCGACTCCGGACTCGAGGCAACTATCCGCTATGAGCTACATACAAGACTTGAGGGTATGCCCAAACACAACAAGCTCTGCCACGGTGACTTTGACCCCAGTAACGTCATTTTAGGAGCGGACGGCAATACCTATATAATCGACTGGGCGCACGCCACTCAAGGTAATGCCAGCGCTGACGCTGCAAGAACGTATCTGATGTTCTGCCTCAAAAATAAAGATTTGGCCGAGAAATACCTTAAGCTCTTTTGTAAAAAAAGCGATACGGCAAAACAATACGTTCAAAAATGGCTGCCAATAGTAGCGGCAAGCCAGCTTGTTAAAGGCAAACCCGAGGAAAAGGACTTCCTTGTAAGCTGGGCTAGCGTAGTAGATTACGAATAGGAAAAGACAAACAAATCGACTGTCGGGAGAAACAGCGACTTTCCGGCAGTCATTTTTGTCTGAATATATCGTGAATTTTGCCTAATTTGCGTACTATGTCAGACATAACACCATCAAAATGACTTGACCCAAATAGCCTTTAAGGAAATCTGTGAGGGCAAGTGAGTGTTTAAACACACATTTGTCCACACCTTAAGGAAATTTGACAGTTAATTTAAAAAGAAGTACAATATTATTATTGTTTAAACGGAGAGAACGCGATAATGAAACAGCCCGATAAAAATGAAATACTCAGCCGGATAAAAAAGTTTTACGAAACTATGAACGCGGCAAATCCCGACTGGGATACCGCGCTTATTATCAACAATGTAAATCAATATTATTTTACCGGTACTATGCAGGACGCCGTCCTTGTGCTTAAACGTAGCGGCGAATATATTTATTTTGTACGCAAAAGCTTTGACCGCGCGCTTGAGCAGGCGTTGATAGAAAAAGGCCGCGTCAGGCAAATGGCAAGCTATAAGGATATTGCAGACGCTTTGGGGGCGGATCTTAAAAATACATATATCGAAGAAGAGACTGTGCCGTATGCAATGCTGCTCAGGCTGCAAAAATATCTTAATATCAGCAAAATCGGCGGCATAGAAGCTTTAGTAAAAAATATCAGATCCGTAAAATCCGAATACGAACTAGAATGTATGAGGGAATCGGGAAAGATACACGACCGTATTATGACAGACATAGTACCCAAAATTCTTGTAGAAGGGATGAGTGAGGCTGATTTTGCAGCTGCCGTAATAAACGAGTTGTTTAAAAACGGCTTTCACGGCGTTTCAAGGTTTTCGGCGTTCCAGACGGAAACTGTGGGCGGGCAGTTTGCGTTCGGCGACGGCGCGCTTATCTCCTCTGCGTTCAACGGTCCTGCTGGAATGCGTCCGTACAGTCCGGCTGTGTATGCTTTTGCAAGCCATGAGCGGAAATTGAAAAAAGGCGACCTTGTTTTTGCGGACGTGGTTTTTGGATTGTACGGCTATCATACCGATAAAACCCAGCTGTATATGTTTAAAGGCGGCGTGCCGCAAAACGTTAAGTCTGCGCACTCAAAATGTATAGATATTTTAAATGACGCCGCGCGTAAAATGAAAACCGGCGCGATCCCTTCGGCAATATACTCCGATATCATTTCAAACATTCCCGAGGATTTTAAAACTGATTTTATGGGCAACGGAAAATCAGCCGTTAAATTTTTAGGGCATGGCATAGGGCTTGTCGTGGACGAATTCCCCGTACTTGCTAAAGGCTTCGATAAGCCTCTTGAAACAAATACGACGATGGCTGTTGAGCCTAAAAAAGCGATCGCAGGCTTTGGCTTAGTAGGCGTAGAGGAAACGTTTGCAGTTACTGAAAGCGGCGGACAGCTTCTTACCGGCGGCGCAAAAGATATTATAGTAATTAAATAGTAGCATCAAAGCTAAAAATGTGGTAAGTATTATATAAAAGGTTTTAAACCGCAGGGCAGAGCCCTGCACCCGCGCGGCAACGCCGCGCATTCCGCAGCAGAGACTGCGGGGTTTTAAACCTTTTGCGGCGGGCGCATTTATGGAAATGTAAGCAAGCTTCCATTTCCCCAAT
>JAVBKW010000051.1:0-30464 GCA_031553855.1 Eubacteriales bacterium
AAACGACTCAATAACAACTTCGTTGTTGGCGTTCGCGCTGCGCGCTCGGCTAAGCGAGTACGTCTATGTACACTCAATCGTCGTTTTGCCGTCTGTTGCCCGTCTCTAACCCCTTCTTGAAACAGCCTACTAACACAAAAAACAAGAAAAAAGGGGCTATCTCACGAGTTTTTTTCTCGTGAGATAGCCCCTTTTTAAGTATGAACTGTAAGCCGAATTCTGTATTTGACGGTTATCTATCTAGCCTTGCCGTTGCCGGCAAGGTCAAGCGATGTGCGGGAAAGGCGGACAGCCTATTTTCCCGAATCTTGCACCGGACGGGGTTTACAGAGCGTCCTGCGTCGCCGCGGGACCGGTGGTCTCTTACACCGCCTTTCCATCCTTACCTCTTGTAAAAAGAGGCGGTTTATTTCTGTTGCACTTTCCTTAAGGTCGCCCTCACCGGTAGTTAGCCGGCGTCCTTGTCCTGAGGTGTTCGGACTTTCCTCGTTATTTCTAACGCAACCGTCTGTTCATCTTAAGAGTATTATAGCATAAATAAAAGAAATTTGCAAGAAAAAAATTATCTCATCCGCTTCTATCTTGCATTGATTGCCTTGGAAAGCTTGCTTATCGCCTTTTTTTCGATCCTTGAGACGTATGAGCGGGATATGTCGAGCTTTTTTGCAACCTCTAACTGCGTATATATTCTGTTACTTCCTATGCCGTATCTCAGTTTTATTATCAGTTTTTCTCTTTGGGTTAAAACGCTTTCTATCAAATCAAGCACTTTTTCGAGCAGTATCGCTGTTTCCACCTCCGAAAACACGCTGTCGCCCTTATGCGGCAAGATATCCATCAGCGTTATTTCGTTCCCTTCCTTATCCACGCCCACCGACTCGGACAAACTAATATTTGAACGGTGCTTTTTGTTTGAGCGGATATACATAAGAATTTCATTTTCTATGCACCTTGCCGCATACGTGGCAAGCTGCGAACCCTTGCCGTACTCAAAAGTTTCTATACCCTTTATGAGCCCTATACTTCCCACAGAAATAAGGTCGTCAGCCTCGCCCGCATTGTTGTATTTTTTAACAATATGCGCCACAAGCCTTAAATTATGCCTTATCAGCATTTCGCGCGCGGCAAGATCGCCCTCTTTGAGCCGTTCAAAATACATTTTTTCGTCCTCCGGCGATAACGGCTCGGGAAAAGACCCTTTATTATTAACGTACGATGCAAAGCAAAAGATTTTCGACAGAAATTGAATAAGGCTTTCAAAAATCATAAAAAACCGTCCTTTACAGACCGTTAAAGCCGAAGTTGATCGATTATAAACGGTAAGCTTTACATTATATGACGGATTTTGTCGGATTTTGCCTGTCCACAAAAAAAAGCGCATAAGAATTATCTTCGCGCCTTTTGTTTTTATCAAGAAGCATTTGGGGAAATGGAAGCTTGCTTACATTTCCATAAATGCGCCCGCCGCAAAAGGTTTAAAACCCCGCAGTCTCTGCTGCTAATGCGCGGCGTTGCCGCGCGGGTGCAGGGCTCTGCCCTGCGGTTTAAAACCTTTTATATTTATTAGTATTTTTTAGTCTAAACTGCCTCAATATTTTTTAGCCTAAAGCGGAGCCAATAATAAGATTTTGATTCCTCTTAAAGCGGAGCCAGCCTTAAGATGTCTCCGGGATATAATGAGCTTGAAAGCTCTGTTTTTATAAACAGCTTTTCCTGGACATTGAGCGCGTCGGTGAGAGTTTGACCGCTTTCATTTGTCATATCGCGCGGAATAATGATTTTATTAAAGCTCTCTCCCGGAGAAAGGATCTCCAGCTTATCGCCGGACTTAAAACGGTTCCTCTGCTCTACCCAAATACCGCCGTCCCCGCACTTTAGCACTACGGCGCAAAACCTGTAATCACCTTCAGGCTTGCTTGTTTCAAGGCACTGCGTATCTGAATCATTAAAATAAAAGCCGGTGCAGTACTTGCGGTGGCTCGACTTTAAAAGCTCGTCTGATAAAGCCGGAGAAACGGAGAAATTATCCTTATCCTTATAATAAAGGTCGATAGCGCGGCGGTATGCGTTTACGGCGTTTGCGACGTAATAGGCGGTTTTGACCCTGCCCTCAATTTTAAAGCTTTCTATTCCCGCATCGATAAGCTTATCAATATAGGGCAGCATATTTAAATCCTTGCTGTTCATAATATAGGTGCCGCGGCCATCCTCGTTAATTTCCAGCTCCTCGCCCCTGCGCGTGCGCTCGGTTATTGTGTATTCCCAGCGGCAGCTTTGCGCACACTCTCCCCTGTTAGACGGACGGTTTGAAAGATAATTTGAAAGCAGGCAGCGCCCCGAATATGAAATACACATCGCGCCGTGGACGAACGCCTCGATTTTCACCGAATCTGGCAAAAAATCGCGTATGTTGCGGATTTGAGAGAGGTTCAATTCTCTCGCGAGTACTATTCTTTCCGCGCCCATATCCGCCCAAAACTTCGCGGCATATTTATTTGTTATGTTGCTCTGCGTAGAAATATGGATATTGAGCTTAGGCGCGGCTTTTTTCACCTGTGAAAAAACCCCGGCGTCCGAAATAATAGCGGCGTCCGCACCGGAGGAATAAATAAATTTTGCAAAGTCGCCGAGTTTTTCAAAATCGCTGTCGTAGGCAAAAATATTCATCGTAACGTACACTTTCTTTCCGGCATTATGCGCAGTTTCGATCGCGCTTTTTAGCTCTTCGTTAGTGAAATTATCGGAAAATGCGCGGAGCCCGTAATTTTTGCCCGCCAAATACACCGCGTCCGCACCGAAATGCAGAGCTGCTTTTAATCTTTCCATATTGCCCGCAGGAGCGAGCAGTTCAATTTGTGTCTTATTTTTTTCCATATTATAATTCTCGGTAAGCCGTCGCAGATGTGGGTTTTAGCCGGGCAGCTGGATTTTGACCGGAAGGACGCGCACTTCTCGTGCGTAACCGCACCGGGCTAAATCACGCAGCCCGGATCAACCCGCATATGTGACGGCGGCTATTTTTTTATCGATAAGCTAAGCCCATCGCCCACAGGCAAAATGCTTGTTGAAAATTCTCCGTCGTTCATCAGCGTATGAAGGAAAAGATCCAGCTTTTTTGCGATGCTCAATTTTTTGCCGGCGTCCTCCTCTCCCGTCACATATCCGTTAAACAAAATATTGTCGCAAAGAAGCACTCCGCCTTTTTTGAGCCGTTTTTTTATATACGGATAATACTCTATATACCTCGTTTTAGGGCCGTCAACAAAAACAAAATCAAATTCGCCGTCTAAATACGGCAGAATTTCGCCCGCATCGCCAATAAAAACGGTCGCGCGTTTCTCAAAGCCGGATTTTGCAAAAAAATCCTTTGCCAGCTGCGCGCGGTCCTCGGAAATTTCTATCGTAAAAAGCTCGGAGAGCGGACTTTCGTACAGCATCAGTTGTCCGCTGTACCCAATCGCTGTGCCTACTTCCAATATTTTTTCCGGCTTTTTTAAAGCGATAAGCTGGCTCAAAAATACGGCGGTTTCAGGCAAAAGAACCGGAATAAAATGCTTTTGGGCATAATCTTCCAGTTCCTTTAAATTCGGACGCGCATCGCTTTTTAGCATCGACCGTATATATTCGCTTGTCCTTCCGGGGTTTTTGAACGCCATTTTTTTCAGGAATCGACTATCATCGTTAAAATCATAGGATTGCGGTGCGTTTTTTTGAAAAGGTACGCTTTGAGTTCTTTTCTGATATAGTTCTTAAGCGGGTTCCAGTCACCGATATCGGCTTTCAGGTCATATTTTTCAAGCACGCTCATAATAACGTCTTTTGCGTCCTCTAAAATGTCCTCTGAATCCTTCATAAAGACGAAGCCGCGAGAAGTCAGCTCTAAGCTCGTTATAGCTCCGCTCTGCGTATTGACGCCGACCACAACCACCACAAGGCCGTCCTCGGATAAATGCTTTCTGTCGCGCAGTACTACGCTGCCGACGTCCCCGACGCCTAATCCGTCTACTAAGAGATATCCGGCGGTCACGTTGTCGCACAGCTTGACCTGTTTTTTGGTGACGCTCACGCAGCTGCCGATATCGGCGATAATAATATCCGACGAGGACATCCCCATACGCATAGCAAGCTCGGCGTGCTTTTTAAGATGCCTGTATTCGCCGTGTACCGGAATAAAGAATTTCGGCTTAATAAGAGCGTGGATAAGCGAAAGCTCGTCCTGACAGGCGTGGCCCGAAACGTGGACTTCCGCTAATGACTCATAAATTACTTTAACTCCCAAGCGGTAGAGATTGTTGATTACGTTGTATATCATCCTCTCGTTGCCGGGGATAGGCGAGGCGGAAATTATGACTGTGTCGTTATAACCAAGCTTTACCTTGTTGAACTCGTCGCTCGCCATTCTAGTGAGCGCGCTCATCGGCTCGCCCTGAGAGCCGGTCATAATGATCACAAGGCTTTTATCGTCGATATTCTTGATTTTTTCAATATCGACAATGAGGTCTTTATCGTATTTAAGCTCGCCGATTTTCGTTGCCGCCTCGACTACGTTAAGCATACTGCGCCCCGAAAAGGCGACCTTTCTTTTGTATTTAACGGCTAAATCCATGATCTGCTGCAGCCTGTGAACGTTTGAGGCAAAAGTTGCGATAGAAATGCGGCGGTCAAAATTGTCGGCAAAAATAGCATTCAGCGAATTACCTACCGTCGCCTCGCTCATCGACGAGCCTTTGCGCTCGACGTTCGTGCTTTCCGCCATCAAAAGCAGCACACCGCGGTTGCCAAGCTCTGCGATACGCTGTAAGTCGATAACGTTGCCGTCGATAGGCGTATAGTCCACCTTAAAGTCGCCCGTATGGAAAACAACTCCTACGGGAGTCTGGATAGCAAGCGCGCAGCTGCCTGCAACCGAGTGGCTCACGTTTACGAACTCGACCTTAAAATTCTGGCCGAAAGAAATTATACTTTTAGGCTTGACGCTGCTAAGGCGCACGCTGTCGAACATTTTATGCTCGCGCAGTTTTGGTTCTAAGAGCGCAAGCGTGAGCCTCGTGCCGTAGACGGGAACGTTAAGATCCTTGAGGATATACGGCAGCGCGCCGATATGGTCCTCATGGCCGTGAGTTAAAACAATACCCTTCACCTTTTCCCTGTTTGCGACTAAATAAGCCGCGTCGGGAATAACAAGGTCTACTCCCGGCATATCGCCGTTTGGAAAGGTCACGCCGCAGTCGATCACGATAATATCGTCACCGTACTCGAGCGCAGTCATATTTTTACCGATTTCACCTACGCCCCCAAGGAATAACACCTTAAGGACGGGGTCGTTTGTACCAGCTTTGTGCAAAATTTGCCTCCGTATTTATATTGATTTTTTTATTCACGCTTTGTCAGCGTTAAAATTCTAAAGGACAGGCCGGCTCATAAGCTTATTAAGGCTGCAAAACAGCCAGAATAAGATATCAGCAACACAAAAAAACAATAGACATTTTCAACTGTCTGTTATTCCAACGAATATTAATCTTAGTTTCTTTAACCATTATACTTTAAAACAAAATAAAAAACAACATAAAAAAGGCAATATCAAGAAAATATTTGATAAATTTTGAACGGATCGACCGTATTTTCGACATTTTCGGCAATTTTAGAGATATTTATTGAATAACCATCGCCGATAACGGCGTCATAATAGCGTCCCTTTACAATAGTGTTGTCCATCACAATGCAATTTTCAATAAAAGAACCGCTCGCTATACGGCAGTTTCGCCCTATAATAGATCCGGCAATATTGCCCACAAGCGTGGAATTTGCTGAAACTATCGATTTTTGCTCCGAGCCTGTGCGGTAGCTTGTGTAAGCGGAGCGTTTAGAGTTATATATGGAGGGATAAAAACCGCCGCCCAGCATATCAAAATTAGCTTTATAATAGCTTTTAACGTCGCCGATATCACACCAATAGCCGTCGTGGAAATGCGTGAAGATTTTACCCTCTTTTAAAAGCATCGGGAATAAATCTTTGGAAAAGTCAAACTTTGTAAGAATAGGAACTTTACTAAGGACCCGCTTATCGACTATATAAACGCCGAGGTTTATAAGGTTGCTCCTCTCCTCACCTTTAGGCGGCTTTTCCTGAAAGCCCGTTATAAATCCGTCCGAATCGGTCTCGACAACGCCGTACAAATGCGTTTCTTCTACGCGCTTTACCGCCATTGTAACGTCCGCGCCGGACGCCTTATGTTTTTTAAGCATTGTATTTAAGTCTACGTTTTCAAGAGCGTCGCCGGAAAGCACGACAAAAGTGTCGTCTAAAAACCTTTCTGCCGCCTTCACACCGCCCAGCGTTCCGAGAGGGCTTGTTTCAATCGAAAAATGGCACACTGCGTCGCGGTAGCCTATCGCCCAATCTATGATTTGCTCGGGCTTATACGAAAGCGTAAACACATAGTCGCGTATGCCGAAATCCGCCAGATGCGCCACTGAATAGTCGATCATAGGGGTATTGGCTAGAGTAAGCATTGGCTTGATCGTTTCCTCGGTCAGAGGCTTTAGGCGGGAACCGAAACCGCCGGCTAAAATTACTGCATTCATACTTCCATTTTCTGTAATTTCAGCGTTTTTTATTCAAGAAAAAACAATTAAAGAACGAAACAGTATATTGCTTGCTTTATGAACTCATTCGGCGGATAATTTTATAAGTCTTTCCTTAAGTATATTGTTTTCACACTCAAAAACCGCAAGCTGCTCTCTCATTTCCTTGACCGTCTGAACGGCTTTTATCAGCTCGTTATTCGTCTGCCTGTGTTTTTCGCGCTCGGAATTAAACCGGTTTTCCATTTCAAAATATTTATTGATGCTTTTTTCAAGATCGATTTTCAAAATCTGGTTTTTATTTATCAATAATTCAATATCGCGTTCTAAGTTCACCGCCGTTTCTCCTTTATATTTTAAATCGTTCTTGAAGGCCGCTGCCGTCACATATTTTTTACTTCTTCCTTTATAAATAATACCATTTTTTGTAATAATAGTCAATATAGGCTTTAAAAATTCTCGTCAGCAAGTTGATAGTGGGTATACTGCGCCGAATATTTTAAGAATTATGCAAAAAAAGGGCTTTAGCGAAAACCTCGCTAAGCCCTTTTTAATACTTAAGCAAATTTGTGATTACTTATTGTCTACCTTAAACATATATGCGATAAGGTCTAAGCACTTATTGGAATAGCCCCACTCGTTGTCGTACCAGGAAACAAGCTTAAAGAATGTGTCGTTAAGCGCGATACCGGCTTTCTTATCGAAAATAGAGGTTCTGGGGTCTGTGAGGAAGTCGGAAGAAACGACTTCTTCTTCGGTGTAGCCGAGGATGCCTTTAAGATATGTTTCGCTAGCTTCTTTCATAGCAGCGCAAACTTCGTCGTAAGATGCGGGTTTAGCAAGCTTAACTGTGAGGTCAACAACCGATACGTCGAGGGTGGGAACGCGGAAAGACATACCTGTGAGCTTGCCTTTAACTTCCGGAATAACAAGCGCGCACGCTTTTGCCGCGCCGGTGGACGACGGAATAATATTGCCGGCAGCCGCTCTTCCGCCTCTCCAGTCCTTGTTTGAAGGGCCGTCAACGGTTTTTTGAGTAGCTGTGGTCGAGTGAACGGTGGTCATAAGGCCTTCTACGATGCCGAACTTGTCTACAAGGACTTTCGTCATAGGCGCAAGGCAGTTCGTTGTGCAGGAAGCGTTTGAAACGACCTTCATATCCTTTGTGTATTTGTCAAGGTTTACGCCGCAAACGAAAGTGGGCGACGCGTCTTTAGCGGGAGCGGAAATAACTACCTTTTTAGCGCCGCCTTCAAAGTGAGCGGACGCAGCTTCGGTTGAGCAGAATACGCCGGTGGATTCAACGATGTATTCGGCGCCGCAGGATTTCCATGCGATAGCCTTAGGATCTTTTTCAGCAAAGAAGAATACTTCTTTTCCGTTTACAACAAGGCTCTTTTCTTTAACCTCGATCGTGCCCTCGAACCTGCCGTGCATTGTGTCGTACTTGAGCATATAAGCTGCGTAGGGAAGATCGATGAACGGATCGTTTACGCCTACAACCTGCATATCCTTTCTGTCAAGGCTTGCTCTGAAAACAAGACGGCCGATGCGGCCAAAACCGTTAATACCAACTTTGATCATTTGAGTTTATCCTCCAAAAAATGTTTTTTTACTTTGCTATTTAATGATATACTTTTTTGAAATTTTTGACAAGCAAATTACTGTAAATTCTTCTAAACGGAAAATTTGTTTTTAGTTTTTGAACTTTTTGCCGAGATAAAGCCGCATTAAATCGCTAAGCTCTTTATTTGCATTCTGCTCTGTATTTTGCTTATCCAATACAAAAGCGTCGAATTTATTGAGAAACATAAGGATATAATTTTTTGTTTCTTCGGCACGGTATATTTGCCGCCAATCAAGTTCGGTTTGCGCCTCTTCTTGTCCGCCCGCCCCGCGCTTTAGCGTTATATGGATTTTATCGTCTATTAAATAAGTGTAAACCGCTTGCTCTTTTATCTTTTTCCTTTCTCTTATATACATATAAAGAAATGAAAAGCCTAAAATGACATACGGCGCAGAGGCAACGCCGGCTAAAATAAACGCCGTTATGCCCCTGTCTAAATCCGCAAAATAGAGCGACAGCGCGACAAGAACAAGCGCGGCCGCCAAAACGGTTATAAAATACAGCCACATTTTAAGCGCGCTCAATAAAAACGCTCTTAAAACATTGCTATTATAATGTGTTGTGACTTGTATCAAATCAACTGCGCCTTTAAATCAAGTTTTCGGGGTTTAAGCATTCCAATTCCTTAATTACAAACCTTCCGTTATCGCGTATCAGCTTTCCGTCAAAGTATATCTGGCCGCCGCCGTATTCGGGAGTTTGGATAAGCACTAAGTCCCAATGCAGCGCGGAATTATTGCCGTTGTTTGCGTCCTCATAGCAGCAGCCGGGCGTAAAGTGGATAGAGCCGGAAATTTTTTCGTCGAAAAGGATATCGCCCATAGGTTTTGTGATATACGGGTTGACGCCTATAGCAAACTCGCCGACATACCTTGCGCCCTCGTCCACGTCGAATTCCGCTTTGATTTTTTCGGGATAATTACCGGTGCTTTCAATGATTTTGCCGTCCTTGAAAGTGAGACGGATGTTTTCAAATTTTACGCCGTTATGGATTGAGGGCGCGTTATATGTGATAACTCCGTTGACGCTGTTTTTGACCGGAGCGGAATACACCTCGCCGTCCGGAATATTCATATGCCCGCTGCATTTTTTCGAGCCGATACCCTTTATCGAGAAGCTGATATCGGTATCCTTTGCAACAATGCGCACCTTGTCGGTTTTATTCATAAGCGTTTTTAAAGAGTCCATCGCTTTGTCCATTTTTGAATAATCGAGGTTGCAGACGTTGAAGTAGAACTCCTCGAACTTTTCCGTACTCATGCCCGCAAGCTGGCTCATACCCTCGTTGGGGTAACGCAGGATGACCCATTTAGTTTTTGCCACGCGGATGTTATGATGAACGGGATGGCTGTATAGCGTTGAATATAAATCAAGCTTATCGCTTGTCACGTCGCTCTGCTCGTAGCTGTTTTTCGCGCCGCGGATGCCGATATAGCACTGCATATCTTCCATTCTAAGCAGCGCGTACTTTCTTAAATTATCAAGATGCTCCTTGCTCGTGCCGTTTAGCAGCGCGCGCTGGATCTTAGAATCGAAAATCTCAACGTACGGGTATCCGCCCTTTTCATAAACGGCTTTGATAAGCTCCGTTATAAGCGGGCTGTCGATCTCATGAGCCTCTATCAAAACCTTCTCGCCTTTTTGAAGATTGACCGAATAATTGATCAAGTTTTTTGCCAAAACAGTAAGTCTTGAGTCTAACATAAATTTCTGCTTTCTCCTTGTTTGTATATATTAAGTATTAACATTTTAAGCGCTAAAGAAACTATAGCGGCAGCTATTATATTCGCTTAACTAACAAAAGTGGTGTGCCGCTTTTGAAACGGCTTGTCTTTTTAGAAAAGCCGGGCAGCATGAAACGCTGCTTTAAAGTAACGCGCATAGAATTATCGTGGCTGCGCCGCAAAAGCAAGCAAGGCTTGCTTTTATGAAAACCGCACACCGGTTTTCAAGTTAATTGACTATATTATATCTGCATTACGAAAAAATGTCAAATTATTCGGGGTCGTTCTCCCCTACCCTGTCAAAATGTCAAAACTCAGGATATTTAAAAAACATCGCCGAAGCGATGCTTTTTAAAATAACCTTAGTTTTGCTTTTTGTTACAACTCTGTAAAGAAATCTGCATATTTTGCAAATAAGTTACCGAGAGTTTCAAAATCTATCAAGCCTTTAGCGATAGAAACTTTTAAATACTGTCCGCCAAATGCGTCAAAAACCAATTCCGGCACAGGCAGAATTTCCGAAAATTCCTCATACGTAAACAATCCATATTCTTCCACGTCCGCTAAAAACGCCGCTTGGTCATATTGCATTGAAACGCCGTCAACCTCGAATATGTTTATCAACCCTTCAGTCGCTCCAGGCATCGACAACATGCCGTTCACGTAAATACACAAGTGCCCGAACGTGACAGGGCTCCATGCAATAGTAAACTCTTTTTCGAGCACTACGTCCGTGAGCTGAACCCTTGTCCACGCCAAATTACCGCTTGAATCCGTTATCTGTTTATTGAACCAATGCCCCAAATATTGCGCGGCATCATCTCTTAATAAAACATATCGATTAAGGTCAAAATCCCAGAACGCATGCTCGGATATAATTTTTAAGTCAGTTCCATCCGAAAAATACAAGTGTATTATCTCGTATTCGCGGTAGTCATCTCTATCAATAAACAAAATCGGCGCAGCATCAAAACTTCCGGTTTTTAAGTTCCAGACAAGCAGCATTTCATTACCTGTTAGATTTTCAACTGCTTTTTGAGTTCCATCGGCAAGAGTGATTTGAGTTCCCGTAGCAATACAACTCTTTTCTTCATATAATGCAATAAGAGAATTATAATCAGTATTTATAGTATAATAAATTGTTTCTGAAGTTGATAAAAGAATATATGAATAGCTACCACCCGGTATTATCCAACGACTAAACTTGTACCCATTTGGCGCTGTCGGCGCAGTTATGCTATATGTGCTACCATATGTTACTGTTTTATAATCAACATGACTATGAAAAGTCGCATAATAACCATTTCCGTCATTAACATAAATTCGTGATTTTTCCGTATTATCGTCTTTAATATAAACTCTAATTCTAAAAAAGAAAGTTAATGGTTCCCAACATGCATAAAGCGTCGTTGTTTCGCTTATATTCCAAGTCCTAACACTTTCCATGTTAGACGTATAATATTGAGTACCTGTCCCATTAATTCCAGTATAATATCCGGCAAAAACACTTCCTGTCCGCGAAGGGGCTGTTGCATATGGCATGCTCGAACCATATGTAACTAAAACGTCATTTGATCCTCCACTGCCGCCCTGCTTATTAAATATGGCAGTATAGTTATATACATTAGAATTCGGATTATATTCTGTGTAGTTGAAACTAGAATATACGGTGTGTTTATCTCCAACTGACGCAGAAACCGTTATGCCCGGCTTTGAACCAATCGTCCAACCAAACGAAGTGCTTACATCAACTGATTTATGTAAGTGCTCATATCGAGAAAAAAGATTAAAACCAGGCTCGGCTATATTATTAACTCTGGCTTTTGCTCTTATATAATAAGTCAAGTCATTTACAGTGTGAGAAATTAATAATCCAATGTAAGGGTCATAGTAAGAGGAATTTTTCGGAAGGGCATATGTGTAATAAACACCAGAAGGGTTTACAACTCTATCTATATTATATTTTTCATTTTCAAAATGCTCACTACTAAATACCTGATTTTCACCTGAAATACTCATGTGCCCCATATCGTATGACTCTTTTGAATAGATATCATAATAATTCGCTGACCATGCACAACAATTTGCATAAAGCGAAAAGCCGTCAGTAAATGCTTGGATAGGACTTGTTAGCCACACAAATGAAGCAGAAAAATTGAACCATCCCTGTTCATTGTTCTGTTCGCTCGGAATAAGATAATCACTTCTTGTCGTAATTTTCATATAGTCAATTGTATCTTCCTGAAAACCATGATTACCTCCGGCAACAGCGGCAGCAACGATTGTTGAGTCTGCGTTTTCTTGCGAAAAAAATTGATCGTTGTGAGTTTGTAAGACTAGTTGTTGTGTTTGCAATTCTCTTTCTGCGTTAACAGCATCGGCTGCTTTTAAACATTCCTCTTTACTCAGGATAACCTGATTCCCATTTTTATCTACGCTTAAATACTGTTGATTGACAGTAATTTCACTTGATGATTCCATTAACAGGTTAATCTCTTGCTGACCGATTTTTTCAATCTCTTCATTAGAATAACCCAATTCCAAATATACTTCTTTGTATATTTCAGACTTGGACATCTTTCTTTTTTCTAAACCTGATTTTAACTCAGTAAGATTTTCCTTGCTAATAAAGGACTTGTTCTCCTTGCCATCTTGAGAATGCGCAACAAAATCACTGGCCTGCAATTGACTTGCAGCTTCAGTATCTGCAGTTTTTACAGTTGAGAATTCAGCATTTGCAATTTTTACAGTTGATAACTGCGAAAATAAAATGGAGCTTACCAAAAGCAATACTAATGCTAAGCCGATGAATAGTTTTTGTTTTGTCCTTGACATATAAACCTCCTAAATTTGTTTTTTTAACTCGTCTGTGAAAATTAAGAATTTCTTAATAATCCGTATATTTCTCCTGTATACAGCGCGTTTAATTCACCTGTAAATGAACAGTTCCTCACATAATCTTCTGTTTTGTCAAAGCTTGAATTAAAGCCGGAACGTTGACCTATCATGCCGCCTGCGTAAAGCTTTCCGCGGATTGCCCCTTCGGCAATACAGTCGATCAACCATAGATTCTCGTAACCTAATCCTATGATACCGCCTGAGCCTCCGGATTCAGCGGACGATGTATTTTCCACCGCGCCTTTGAAATGACTATTAAACATTATTCCTCTGGAAAACGCGCCGGCAATCCCGCCTACTGAACTTTGCGAAACAACTAAACCGTCTACCTTGCAATTACGTATCACACTGCCGACTGCATATCCGCAAACTCCTCCGGCATTGAGATCCCTGTCAATAACAGCTGTAGTGTCAATGCAAATATCTTCTAAAATCAACCCGTCGACATAAGCGCCGAATAAAGTTTCAAACAGCCCTAGACCTAAGTCATTACTTCGAGAATCGGGGCGGTTTGCCACCGAACGAATGGTCATATTTTTAATTTTATATCCATCCGGATTTATAAACATTCCCCTAAAAGAGTTAACATAATTACCGTCTGCCGAATATTTTGCAATCGGCAGCCAATCATCAAAATCTTTAAGGTCTAAGTTGCTTTTCAATATATAAGCGCCCTTTTCATTTTTACACATATCCGCCAAGTCCTGGACAGTTTTTATTTCAGTCATTTTAAACGGATTCACAACGTACACATACACAGTAAATGTAATCGAGCCGCTCTTCTCGGTGTATATTGTGACTTTTGCGTCTGACATACCAGTATCAATGCCTCGGATTTCGTTTCCTTTCACTTTGAATATTTTTTTATTGCCGCTGACCATTTCAACTTTTTTTATGTCCTGAACATAATTTCCAAACAGCTCGGCAAAATCCAACTCTAACTTTTGGCCAGCATTTAAAAAAACGTAAGCTGAGTCACCCGCGTCAAGCACATCACCGCCATAAGAGTACGATGAAGAGCATCCTGAAAATATGAGCATCATACACATCAAAATTAACAACAACATTGCCGACAATATTCTTTTACTTTTTAGCATAAATTTTTTTAACCTCGCAAAGTTTTTTTAATTACCTTTTTAAACATTTTGTTAATTCTTATGCACTACAAAAAGGCATCGACACTATTTTTCACATTGGCTTGCACCCCCTTTGTGAAAAACCTTATATATACATAATAACATTTTATTTCCAAAATATGGGAGAAATGATAAAAGAAAATAAAGTTTACCGCAATTCTCTATTAAAAAGTGACAAATGGGAACAGGCGTACTTGTTGACAAACCTTATTTTCGCAAATAAACCTGTCCCCATTTGTCCCATTTGTCTCACGTTAGTTATAATCCGCCCCGCCCCCGAGTATCACCGGCAAAACGCATACCCCTGTTTTTGCCTTTTGGGTAAACTTAAAACAAAGGTGTGAATTGACATGTGAATTTATATTTATATTATTAACAAAAATTGCTTTTCAAAAGTCTTAAATAGTAGTATAATGAGTCGTAGTATTTTTTGGGAGGGCTTTTTATGCCATTAGTAGGTACAAAGGAAATGTTTAAAAAAGCATACGAGGGCGGCTATGCTATCGGAGCTTTTAACGTCAACAATATGGAGATGATACAGGGTATTGTCGAGGCCGGAAAAGAAGAAAAGGCTCCGCTTATACTCCAGGTTTCGTCCGGCGCGCGCAAATACGCAAACCCCAGATATCTGCGCAAGCTCGTTGAGGCTGCGGTTGAAGATTCCGGGCTTCCTATTGCGCTCCATCTTGACCACGGCGATACTTACGACCTTTGCATATCGGCAATAAACGACGGCTTTACTTCAGTTATGATCGACGCCTCGCACCACTCTTTTGAAGAAAACATCAAAATAACGGCGGAAGTCGTTAAATTTGCGCACGACAGAGGAGTTTCGGTTGAGGCCGAGCTTGGGCGTCTTGCAGGAATTGAGGACGCTGTTAACGTATCGGCGGCGGACGCCAGCTATACGGACCCCGCTCAGGTCGAAGAGTTCGTTTCACGCACCGGAGTAGACTCTCTTGCAATAGCAATCGGAACAAGCCACGGCGCGTTCAAATTTAAGGGCGAGGCAAAATTGAGATTCGACATTCTAGAAGAAGTCGGACGCCGCCTGCCCGGTTTCCCTATCGTTTTACACGGAGCAAGCTCCGTTCTTCCTGAATACGTTAAGATCATTCAGGAAAACGGCGGTTCGATGCCCGGAGCTAAAGGCGTGCCTGAGGAAATGCTCAGAAAAGCCGCAAGCTTAGCCGTTTGCAAAATCAATATCGACTCCGACCTGCGTATGGCTTTCACGGCGGCGGTCAGAAAACACTTCAATGATAATCCCGCTCATTTCGACCCCCGCCAGTATTTAGCTCCGGCAAGAGAAATGATAAAGCAGTGCGTCAAGCATAAGCTTGTGAACGTGCTGGGCTGCAACAACAAGATTTAGAATTTTAAGATACTTTTTAATCTATATTTTAATAAGAACGCGGTTTATAAAAAAATCGCGTTCTTTTTTTGCAGTTTTTTCAATTTAGTTTTTTTTCGATTAAGCAGCAGATTTTTTTAGTTCTCAATCTTTCTTATTGACTGTTTTATCAATAACATTTATAATAATTTTATGGACAAAAAAATTAATGTGGTTACAGGTGCGACCGGTCATATCGGGGTCGCGCTTTGCGTAGAATTAAAGAGGCGCGGCGAATACGTGCGCGCGCTGCACAGGAACGGTTCGCCCGCCGTAGCGGTGCTTGAAAAAATAGCCGACGAAATTTTGTATTGCGACGTAACAAATAAAGACGAGCTTAGCGAAGCTTTTAAGGGAGCGGATACGGTATTTCATTTAGCCGGGATAATCGCGATACAGTCTAAGCTTACAGAAGAAGTACGCAACGTTAACGTGCAAGGCACGAAAAATGTTTGCGAGGCCTGCCTTGAGCATAACATTCGCAAGCTTGTTTATACAAGCTCTGTACATGCGCTGTCTTTCAAAAACAATAAGGAAATACTCACCGAGCCTGACCGCTATGACCCTTCAAAGGTTCACGGAGGGTACGCTAAAAGTAAGGCCGAGGCAAGCAACGTCGTACTTGACTTTGCAGCAAACGGTCTTGACGCGACCCTTGCCCTGCCCTCGGGCGTTATCGGTCAATACGAATACCGCCGCTCGAACTTCGGTCAGATGGTTGCCGACGTTTGCGACAGAAAGCTGCCCGCTATCGTTACGGGGCGTTACGATTTTGTGGACGTGACCGACGTTGCTCTCGCGCTTATCGACCTTCGCGACAAAGGCGCAAAAGGCGAAAGCTATATTTTAAGCGGCCATATAATGACGGTGCGCGAGCTTGCAAATGCGGCGGCAAAGGGCGCGGGAGTTAAAGCGCCGAAGCTTTGTTTTCCTAACTTTTTAGTCCGCTGGGTTGCAAAATTGATTGAAAAACGCGCCGAAAAAAAGGGGCATATGCCTATGTTTACACCCTATTCGATGAAGGTTTTAAAGGACAATTGCAATTTTTCGCACGAAAAAATCACGGCACTCACAGGCTATGCGCCCAGAGAGCTGGAAGAGCCGCTTAAAGAGCAGGCGCAATTCTATATAAATATAACTAAGAAGGCGGCAAAAAAATAAATGAAATACGCGATATACTACTTCAGCGGAACGGGCAATTCTTTATGGTCGGCAAGTAAATTTGCCGCTGCGCTGGAGGATGCCCAAATCATTCCTATCAGCCCGCTTATGAAAGACAAAAAAAACCGAATAATAGTCGACGCGGAAAATATGGTTATCGTTTTTCCGGCGTATGCCTACGAAGCCCCTTTAATGGTGCGGCGGTTTATAAAAAAAGCGCAGATAAATTCCAAACGAATTATGGCGGTTGTCACGTACGGCTCCCGTCAGGGCGGCGCGCTGGCGGAGATGAAACGTGTTTTAAGCCGCAAGGGGCTTACTTTAGACTATGCAGACGGTATCAGATGCGTTGAAAATTACATCCCTCTTTTCGGCGAAACCGACGAAACCATCAAGCAGCAGCGCATTATAGAGCAGGCGCAAAAGACTGATGAAATAATCCGCAATATCCAAAATCTGGTCAACCGCGACGTCGTATCCGTGCGGCCGCTTTCTATGACGGTAAGTAAAATATTCCGCTTTGCAAAACCTGTTATCGTCAACTTTTACAAGGTCAAGAAAACGTGTAACGGCTGCGGCATTTGCGAGAAGGTCTGCCCTGCCCGCGCTATTAAGATGAAAGAAACTAAAAAAGGCAAACGCCCTAAATTCAGCAGGCGTAAATGCGAGCATTGTCAGGCCTGTTTCAACTACTGCCCGCAAAAAGCGACGCAGCATTGGCGTTTAAAAGCCGGAAAAGGACGCTACCACCACCCCGAAGTGCCGCTTTCGGCAATACTGGAACAAAAGGCAGAAACGGAGAATTAAACGTCTGTTATTTTTGGGTCGCTATTATAATTTGACAATGTAATAGAGAATATGTTATATTTACTCTATGTATTTTAAGCGCGGTGAAAACTTTCCGGCAATCAAAAAGCTTATTAAAGCAACCTTATTATATACGGCTGTTTTTTGTTTACTTGTTCTTTGCCTGTTTATTGCGGGCATTCAGTTTAATCTAAAAGAGGCTTTAGCCGCAAACGATGCCGCCGTATTTAACGGAAAAGGTACTGAAAGCGAGCCTTTTTTGATTTCAACGGCGCGCGACTTGGATAACGTACGTAATTTTTTATATAATAAAGACGTGTACGTCGAGGGCGATCCCGCGACGCTTGCGGGCTATTATTTTAAGCTGACAAACGACATTGACCTTAAAGATTATATCGAAGAAAACTACGGCGAAGAAAACGGCGAAAGCGGCTGGCTGCCGATAGCGCACGAGGCGCTCGACGGAAATTATGCCGATACCGCTTTTCCTTTCACCGGCAATTTTGACGGCGGCGGACACACGATAAGCGGCTTATACTCAAACCGCGCCTCCGCTGCGCTATTTGGAAACGTTAACGCCGACATTTGCAATCTTAATATCGTTTTGGATGAAAAGGGTAACATAGGGAAAGAACATGCGGCAGGCCTTGCGGCGGTCGTTAACGGATCGGACATCGGCCGCTCCGTTATATCGAATTGCTCTGTTACGGGAAATGTTTCGCTAAAAGAAAGTGCGGTTACTTATTATCCATATTTTAATTATTTAGGCGGCATTGCGGGAAAAGCTGCTTTAACTGAATTTAAAGAGTGTTTCTATTTTGGAACCCTTTCCGATATTTCCCCCGGAGGAAGCGAAAACCATATAGGCGGCATTACCGGGCAAACGGAGACCTGCGCCATTACAGACTGCTACGTACGCGCAAGCTTAATTCTTGAGAGTGCGGCCGATGAGAGCGCGCTAACCTCCTGGGCAGCAGGCGGTATGGTAGGCGGCGGCATGAATGCGCTGACAATAAAAAACAGCTATGTTTTTATAAATTCTGCGCAAAAGATAGGCGCGATAATAGGCAGCGAGGATTTTATGCCGGGCTCATCGCCTTTGACGGTAGTACCTTCCGGCGTATATTATAACGACGGTATTATAATAAACCCCGACTCGTTTAAACACGACGGTTTCAAAGCGTTAAGTGAAAAGAACATGAAAAAAGCGTCAAGCTTTGACGGCTTTGATTTTGTAAAAATATGGGGTATTGACGAGAGAAATGATCTGCCGGGGCTGCGGTATTTCAAAACCTTCCCGAAACGTCTGCCGCTTTGGGCGGTGATCGCCATACCGGTATGCTCTGTGGCGGTTCTTTCGGTTTTTCTCTTTGCCCTTTATTGGTTCGCCCTTAAAAAACGTTCCTTTAAAGCTTTAGGCGCCGCATTGGCTAAGCCCTTTATCAAAACCGTCGTCAAAACTGAAACGATAATACAAAAAGAAACGGTGGTAATAGAAAAGGATAAGCCCGATATTCCTCTCCCCGACACTTTGACAAACCGCGAAAAGGAAGTAGCAATTGCGCTGCTTTCGGGCAAAAAGCGTCAGGACGTGTGCGAAGAATTGTACATTGCCGAAAACACCCTTAAAATCCATATCGCCAGAATATATGAAAAAACCGGCTGTGCTACCCGCGCGGAGCTTATTGCAAAGTACCGCATAAACAATTCCGAAACCGCTGAAAACACGGCAGAAAACAAGTCATAGTTTAAATTTAGAAAAAGCTTAAAAGAGTGTGAAATCCGAAAAATTTCACGCTCTTTTTTGCACATATTTAAATGCGTTCCGCTCTTCTTTTCTATAGCCCGTTCCGGCTATATGCCAGTTTTAGTGCCGCTTCAAAAAAATAGCCCGAAATGGCTATATACATATAAAAATAATAAGTATAAAATGTAATAGTAGTAAATTAGGAGGTCAGGGCTATTATGAATAAAAATACGGATAGTAAAACCGGCCGCGCTGATGCGATATTTCCCGATTCTTTGACTACGAGGGAAAAGCAAACGGCGCAAGCTATGCTCTCGGGCAGATCGAGAAAAGAAATATCGGAAGATCTCGGGATTTCTGAAAATACTTTAAAAATACATTTTGCTAATGTATTACATAAAACTTCCTGTCGCTCAAGGCTTGAATTTATAGCAAAGCATTATATTAAATCGGATTAAAAAAACGCTGAAATATTTCTTCATAGTTTCCGCTTTCTAAACAGTAAACTAAGCAATTCTAAAATCTAAATATTACCCGTCAAAATTTTGGAGGTTATAATATGTATTACAAAAAATCACAAAGGCGGCTTTTAAAAGGCGCGGCGATAATGCTTTTAACTATATTGCTTGCGCTTTCGTCCTTAAATCTTTTTTCAGGAAAGCAAGCCGTGAAAGGCCTTGACGCCCTAGCATCGTCCGGGTCTATCGGAAAAATTGACGATTCGACGCTAAAGTCCTTAGGCTTTTCGACGGACTCGGCAGGCATAAAGAAGTTTATGGATGAGGCAGTTCAGCCGCTTGGCGACAAGCCGGTTGCCGTTCTGCCCGTTGCAGAGCTTACAGTGCGCGACAGAAACGGCTTTCATTTATACGACTATAACGGCGAGACGGTTGAGCAAATAAATTTGCAAACGGCTGCGACCGCTACAAACAGCTCCGTTAAAATAGACAGCGACGGAAATTCCGCGCGAAGCGTTGCCTTTAACCCAGTAGGGTTTAATACCGCGACAAAAACCGGAACTGTAAAGAAGGAATATATTGCGGAGATTTCCGCATGGCGAACAGGCTCCGTAACTAATTTTGCCTTGAGTATTTACGACGGCAAAACGCGCTCGCGCATGGCCTTACATACTTTTGGCAATATAGAAATGCATTTCGAGCCTACGCAGATAGGCGCGCTGCTCTCGGTTACCGCGGGCGATTACGACGGCGACGGAAAGGAAGAGGTGGCGGTCTACGACCCCTCTACCAGCCTTGGCAATTCCGGAAACGTTGTGATTTTCAACGTTGAGGTCAGCGCGCAGGGTACCGTTTCGCTTTCCGCCGACAGAAAAATATATATAGGCCGGTCTTACGCCAACCGTTATATACAGAACGTCGTAGGTACATCCAACACAGACCCGGCGGCAGTAAACGCCGTAATTGCGCCCGCTATGCGCCTTACAACGTCCGTAAAGGGTTTGACCGGAAGCGGTTATTCCAATCACTGGGCGGACAGAGCAAGAGACCACGTCAACCATTTTGCAAGCGTAAGCCTTGCAAACGTTTCTAAAACTATGGACGGCGCGGACGATTTGGCGGTAGCCGTGAGCGTTACGCGCTACGCCGACGAAAGAGACTATGCTATTCACGATTGGCAAGGCTCAAAAAAGAATACGGCGTATTTAAGCACCCTTATTAATCCGCTTGACCCCGTCGCTGCAAACCGCACTATCCAGACGGCACCGCTGTGGGATAACTGGGATACCGACTACAAAAAGGCCGGCTGGTATGAGGACAATGAACGCATGCTGTTTCCGGGCGTTACGGCGGGCGATATAGACGGCGACGGTTATCCTGAGCTGGTTGTAGCCGGATACCGTTTAGACCACGCTAACGAGAACCAGAAAGACGGCTGGAAGCTTGACGCCGACCGCTTTCTGATCACATATTTTGATTATACCGTAAAAAAAGAGAATACCTCTATTGTCAGAAATTACGAAAGAAACGGCCTTATGCAATGGGTCAGTATGAAAACAGGCGATACGCCGGGCAGCACTATTTGTGAGGCTGTCAAAATGAGCAACGGCAACTCCGACGGAGACAATATGCTTGAACCCATCCATCCCGCAATTTTTGCGGAGTACGGAGCCGGAACTTCCGAATTCGGCTACTCTACTCCCCAGTCAATATTTGCAAACGGTATGGTCTTGAGCTTAAAATCCCCCGACACCGCAACTGAAGGCTACTCGGGCTATGAAAAATTTCCCGACTCTCTTAAGGACGTTAATTTTGCAACAAACACTAAAACGCAGAACGGCTTCAGGATTAGATACGCATTCCCTCTTAACTCTGCTGAAACGAACGACTACGGCGGATTTGTCGGTACCACTGTAAACAGGCGCGCCATTTCAGAGGTGGTTGTTGGCAACTTTAACGCCGATCCTAACGGGCGCGAACAGGTTTTCTTCACCTATACCATGCAAAACAAGATGTTTATGTCCAGATATTCTTCGGTTCTTTGCACTCTTTCAAGGCCCGAAACAAGCTGGCATACAGATATGCGCAGGATTTCTAATAATGACGATTCTAAGGTTTGCGCTACTTTGAGCGCGCCGGACGTAGATAACGACACGACCTTAGTACGCCCCAAAGGCAAGACTCCCGATTTCTATTTCAGCGACCCTGAAATAACCGCTATTTTAGAGGCGGCGCCGTATTTTGCAGAGCTGGACGGCGACGGCCCCTCAACGTCGATTTCCATTTCTCAAGGCAGCGGCACAGATAATACTCACGGTATATCGATGAGCGCCAGCATAGAAATTGGCGGAAAATTTGAAATACAGGCGGGCGCAGGCCTTATTGCCAGCGCATCCACTACGGTGTTTGAATTTGAGGCTATGGCGGGAATTACCGCAAGCGCGGGCTATGAGCATACTGTCAGTTCGATGACGACAGTATCTAAAACCTTTACCGCAACAACCTCGCATACTGTCGTTTTGGGCATGACTCCGAGGATTCGCTACTATTATGAAAGCTTTGACCCTAAAACCGGTTCGTGGGAGGACATGATAGTGAACGTCCCCCGCCAGCCGCAGCTTAATCAAATCACCGTCGACGTTTACGACCGCGTGGCAAGGGCTAACGGCTGGAATACGATAGGCGAAAACATTATCGTTTCAACCGCAGGAAATCCTAAAACCTACCGCTCTATTGCGCCGCATTCTACATGGAGCATTAACGGCACGACTACCGACAATCCGGATACAAACTGGACTACCGTGGGCATAACCGGCTCTGAAACGAACGATTTCGGCAGAGAAATGAGCTGGTCTAATACCGCAACCTGGGCAACAAGCCTGACCGCATCCGTTGGTATGACTGTTACAGGCTTTAAGATGAACGTAGCGGGCAGCGTCGATTATACGGGTTCGAGCAGCAATGTCAACGTTAAGGGCGTTACTTATGCCGGAACAGTCCCCGGCGTGCCGAACGGCAAGGAAACCGATTTTAATTTTAAGTGGAAATTCGGCACTTGGCTTGTCGACTTGAAAAACCCGGGAAATACTGATCTTGAGCTTAAAAACGGAGTTGTTTCTTTTGATGACGACTATAAAGGCAACCCTTGCGTCGTACTTGGATATCTCGTAAAAGATTGCATTTCACCCCCCGCCGCACCGTCGGTATGGGTGACGGACGTCGGCACAGACTCGTTAAAAATCAACTGGAACGCAGTGCCGGGAGCGGATTCATATCAATTATTATTAAAGTCGGGCGACTCATACGAGTCCGTAAACGGCTTTCTTTCAGCCTGGAACGGCAATTCCTTCTCGTTTCTGCACAGCGGCTTAGATCCTAACTACATTTATGAATATGCGATAAGGTCTGTTAAAGGCGGAGTTTCCGGTTTAGACAATAAATTCTCGGTCAGAACTCTGCCCTCAGGCAAAAGCGTTCAGGTGTTTATCGACGGCCAAAATGTTATGCCGGGTCAGACGGCCGTCTTTACGGCTGAGGTGAGCGGCGGGACGGCAACGACGTATGAATGGATGAAATATACTTCTTCGGGCTGGGAAATCATACCGGATGAAAATTCGGCCAGGCTGGAAATACCAAATGCAGGGCTGGAAAACAACGGCGAAAAATACCAGTGTATTGCAACCGTGCCGTTCACGTTCAGCTATAAGATTTATTCCAACGTCGCAGTCCTGAACGTCAGCAAAAAGGCGACAAAAATAACGGGCTTTGAATATACGATGGGTACTTCAACAGGCGGGCAGAATAACGAGCTGCACGGCTGGACGAACCGCTATGTGACGCAAACCGTTAAACAAAACGTTACTGTTTCTAAAACGCTGACGGCGACCTGCAACGGGATAACCGACACCGTTTATACCGTCGTGTACAAAAATTCTAATTATCTGCTGCTTGACTCGCAGAACAACTATTACATTTTTGACGAGCTGGCAACGGCAGTTTCCGAGCGCGGCTCAAAAGTTACGCTTACTCTTACCGGAACGCTTAAAGCCGTCCGCTCTATGAAAATATTCGGCTATACCGTTTATCAGTATACCGAAAACTCCGCCACGCTTACTCTGCCCTTCAATCCCGAGCTGCTTGAGCCTTACGTGTTTACCGCCACAGAAGAGATAGACGTTGAAACGGCCGTGCTTGAAGGCGGCGATGAGATAAAACTCTATTCTGCGGTTCAGGATCTAAACGGCGTTTCGATAGGCAGCGTACGTATCAGCTACACTATAACTAACGCCGATACTAATGCGGCTTATACCGTTTCCGGCGATTCGGGCTCTTACGCCTCGTGGACGGCTCCGACGTCGGGCCGCTATATTATACAGGCAAAATATTTAGGTAGTGATTTTTATGAGCAGTGCGTTTCGGATCATTTATTGTACTACTTTGCACACGCTCAAGAAGAGAGTTATCTTACTGCTTTAGGAAGCTCTAACATAGATTTCGGAGGGAAGAGCTATTACTTCATAAACTTTTGTGAATACTCAAAAGAGCCAGTAAGCCTTTTATATAACCTCATAGATTATTCCGTCAAGGCAAAGCCCTCCGCCTCGAACGGCACCCTTTTTACAACCGAAAACAATACGCTTTGGTTCACTCCGGATGCGGCGGGAAGCTATACGCTTTCGTTTAAGTACACTAAAAACGGTACGGTTTATGAGATAATCAAAGAGGTCACAGTCCATCCCAAAAACGTCGAAATTTCTATTAGTTCAGACAAAACTGTCAATAAGAACGACGCTGATGCGAATGCCTTTGACAATTTGCTTGAGGAACTTTACGAGGGTATTGATATTTCCGGCTTTATAGGCGACGCTACGGCTTTGAAAAACGCGTTGACTGTCTTAATAGACGGAACAAACGTTGCCGCTGATTTAGTAAGCCTGCCTGCAGGAACTTACTATATTACAGTTTCACTTGATGCCAATTTATCGCAGGAGCTTATTGATTTACTCAAAAACTACAATATAAGTTTTTACTCCAAAGTGCTTTTAATCACCCCTGCCGTACCCGCCCCGACCGGCGCGATCGTAAGGAACGCTAAGAGCTGGACCGGGTATTCTGAAGACACCGTTTATGGTTTCTTCCGTAATTCCGATTCAATTTCGATCACCGCCTCAGACGGAGTCAATAGTATAACCTCAGTTCAATATATAATTTCACAAACAAATTATACGCTTCATGATATAGCCGCTGTCAGCGCGTGGCAAACTTACGGCGCCGCGTTTACCGTAAATGCAAAGGGCTCGGTTTTTGTTTATGCTAAAATCACCAGCTCAACCGGCCTGATAACCTATTTGAGAACGCAGAGGCTGGTATACTATGTCAACAGCGCGGAAAAAACAATACTGCCTGCCGAGTACGTTAAGGCGTCGGATCAGACTAAGGAAATTGAAGTAACGCTCAACGGAAATACAGTCAGAGAATTATCCTGCAGCCTTACCGTATTGGCCGAGGGCACAGATTATATCGTTAATAACGTGACGGGAAAAATCTATTTAAGCCCTGCATACCTCAACACCCTGACTGCCGGAACGTATACCTTTACAGTAAAATATGACCCCAGAGGCGTTGCGTATCAGGATATCGCAGTCAACGACGTGCCGGCATCTACAACATTCAGCGTAACGGTTTCTAAGGCGGCCCCTAAAGTATTATGGCCCTCCGGCATTGCCGCCGTATACGGGCAAACGCTGTCCGATATTTCTCTTGCAGGCTTTTCCAACACCCCTGCCGGAACCTTCAGCTGGTCAAACGAAAACAACTCAGTAGGCTCCGTCGGGCCGCAGACGCACAGCTTAATATTCACCCCCGCCGACCCTGACACCTATTTTACGGCAACCAATACTATTACAGTTTTCGTAGGCAAGCTTGCCCAGTCCGCACCTGTCGGCCTGCAATTTATATCAGCCTCGCCTACTCATATCATACTCAACAAAATATCCGGCGCAGAATATAGTACGGACGGCGAAAACTGGCAGGAAAGCGCAGTATTTACCGGGCTTGACTCCAACACAGGCTATACGGTTTACGTAAGAATGAAGGAATCCGCCACGCATAACGCATCGGATATGGTTTCTATTAACGTTTCCACAACCTTAGCAAGCCTGACCGGTACTGTAAGCATTATGGGCGATCCTGTTTTCGGCCAAATGCTGACCTCAAGGCTTGACTGGATAGGCGCGTCCCCCGCGGCACCTTTAGGCGCGATCTCGTATCAATGGCTTGCCGACGGCATCGCTATAGAAAATGCAACGAGCGCAACGTATGTGCTTACCTTTAATGAAGTGGGCAAAACTATAACCGTATCCGTCTCGGCATCAGGCTGCTTCGGCGCAGTCGCATCTGCACCGACCAAGACAGTTAAATTAGCCGTCATCAGCTCTGCCTCTATCTTCATTACAACTCCCGTAGGCGGCGCAACGGCATCCTACACCGCAACAGGAACCGGCAACTTCACTTTCGCCTCAAGAGGCGCGGACACCCAAAACGTTGATTGGAGCCCGATGCTTGATTCAAGTGCAAAATTCTGGTACGGATTTGCATACGATGTAACCGCCACGATAATACCCAACGAGGGTTATACCTTCACAGGGCTCGAAACGGTGACCGTCAACGGATATACAGCAACGTTTGCGCCCACTTCCAATAATCCAACAACTATCACTCTTACCTATAAGTTCCCTGCAACAGACAGCTCTACAATAGTCTCGATAGAGTTTGTAAGCGGTCAAGGGCCCAATCTAAGCTACACTCACGGCGACATTTTAAACCTTACAAACGTTAAAGTTAAGCTAACATATATAAACAACAGCGAAAAAACAATCAGTTTCAATGACTTTGCCGCAAATAATATCGTGTTTAACTTCCCTAACGGCACGGTCATCAACCGTTCAATGCATAACGGCAGAATAATAAAAGTTTCTTGCGGCGACGTTTACGCGGAATCTGAATCCTTAGCAGTTGAGCAAGCGATTTATACTCCGGCAATCCCTGTGGTTAACGGCAAATTCATGTACGGCAATCTTTTAACTAAATGGACTTTCGGCCACGACGAAAAAGGTGAATGGCGTTGGCTTTCACCTCAAACGACGCCGGTAGTCAAAAACGAATTGATTAACGGATATGAAGCAAGCTACTATTTGACCGACTCAAACTACAAACTCCAAGGCGATAACGATCCTATCAGATTTATTATTTCAGTTATACCTTTAAATTCAACGGTTACTCCTCTCTTCGACGCCAATGCAACGGTATATGACGGCAGCGCGCTGCCTTCGATCACTACGTCTGTCGGCGACACAAGCGGTTTCATTTCGTGGGATAAGAGCTTCGCATCAGTATTTACCAGCACTTATTTCTGGACGTTTACCCCCGCAGACAGCAACAATTCAGTTGTTACCGGCTATCAAAATTTTGACGTTTATTACGACAACGTCAACAGCCTGACAATAGAAAAGCAGCCCGGCAAAAAAGTTTACAGCGCATTTGAATCGTTCGACACAAGCGGTTTATACGTGAAGCTCAACTATAACAGCGGGCGCGAAGATTATCTCAATCTTGCAAATCCCACGCTGTATACGCTTGAATACCAGGATGAGGCCGAGTGCTTCCTTGCAGGCCATACGTATATAACCTTAAAATTTGAAAGAATAAGTATCAACATCGCTGTAACCGTCAATAAAATCAAAGTTATATTGCCTATACCCCTTTACACCGTCTTTGAGTATGATTCCTATGAAAAAACGATCAGCCTCTCCTCTTCGGGCCCCTACACAATTTCAAACGATCTCAAAGGCACCGATGCAGGCGATTATTTCTTCATCGTCGAACTTGACGACCTTGACAATTATATCTGGGCTAACGATTATCAATACTCGCTAGTTTACGCTTGGACTATCAATAAGGCTCCCTCAAGCAATATTTCCTCGCCTGCCTTAGCTTCAAAAACAGAGAACAGCATCACAATAAGCGCAGTTACTCTTGGGCAAGAGGATGAGGGCAGAGAAGTCGAGTATGCTATAAGCAAGTCGGCGATAACGCCTCAAACAGACTGGCAGTCCGGATTAGTATTCAGCGGCCTGGATTCGGGAACAAACTACTATGTATTCGCACGCATCAAAGGCACAGATGACTATCTGTCCGGAGCCGTCTCCGCCTCGATGTTTACGACGGACGTCACAATCACCGATATACCCGAGGGCTGTAAGTCACAGCTCGCCTCCGAAAATATGTCCCTGATATCTCTTTTAGCTCTGACGCTCGGAGGCTTGATGTTCATCCTGAAAAAGCGCAGCAAACGCAGCGCATAAGCTCATAAGACCTCTCAAAACTCTAAACCCGCATCAATAGAAAACTGCCTATCCCTGATTCATTGCTATAAAATCACACAAAATTAAAAAACTGCCTTGCAAGACCAACAACCTTGCAAGGCAGTCATTTAATTAATAGAGTTATTAATAGCACGTTGCCAATAAAAATAACTGTTAAGGAAACGCTGATTAAATATTTTGAGCGATTTCCCTAATCTTTTTTTTCAATCAGACGTGCATATTTATTAAATTTCATGGCAAGCAATGCGATCATCATAAGAATTCCGGAGCCGATGAAAATAAATTCGATATTAATAACGTCTGCAAGCGGACCGGATAAAAGAGAACCGAGGGGTACGGCGGAGGCTGAAACTATCTGCAACAACCCGAAAACCCGCCCAAGCATCTGCGGCTCGACATATTGCTGGATGAGCGTAGTGCTGGGAATATTGACAAAAGGCATACTCATTCCCGATATAAACATAAAAACGACGAAAAGTATATAGAACAGCTCGCCGGAATATTCGGTTCCGAAAATAAGGCCGAAAGTGTTCCCTCCTAAGCCCATAGCAAAAGTTGAAGCTCCGAAAAGAATACAGCCGAAAAACAACGTCTTGAAACGGCTTTTAAATCCGCCCCATGCGCTTAGAAGGATCCCGCACAAAAGAGCGCCCGTTGCAAAACCGACTTCGCTCAATGAAAGCCGCCACGTTTCTTCACCGAAGGCGCGTGCGATATGAACGGGCGGAAGAAACATTGCAGGCGTTAGTAAAAACATAAACAGAGTCCAGAAAAACAAAAAAGTTCTAAGCGGCTTATCCTTGAAAACGAATTTAACGCCCTGTTTTAAATCGTCAAAATATCCGACCTTTTCCCCGCTGCGCGAATATTTTGAAGCTTTGAGCGGCATTAGAATTACTATAGCGATTATAGCCGTAACTACGTCGATAAAGAAAATAATTTCAATGGTCATCGCACCCAAAATCGCTGCCGCTAAAACCGGCGAAACAATCATAACTGCCGATTGAATAGCGTTAACAAAACCGTTCACTTTTAAAAGTTTGTCAGATGGGACAATTTGAGGGATAAACGCATTGACGGCAGGCATCTGAAATCCTGTGCCTGCGCTTCTTATTCCCATAACCAAAAACAAAAGCCATACGTATTGAAAGCCGCTCAAGAACAATATTGCAAGCGCAAGCGTGGCAGCCGCAATAACCCCGTCAGCAATTATTATCAGATTTTTTCGGTTCACTCTGTCGGCAATTACTCCCGAAAACAGCGACACTATGATCTGCGGCAAAAAACCGCAAAGCATAGCAAGCATCATAATAACGCCCGATTTATAAGTAAGCGTCAGGTAGAATATGATAGCATGCTGCACAATCATTGACCCGAACATAGAAAAAGCCTGACCGGTCAAAAAACTTGCCGACCGTCTTTTCCAATGCGCCGCCTTATCTTTTTCCTCAAGTGTAAGTTCCGTCTCTTTTATCTCTGAGGAACTTTTGTCATTCCCGTCTGGCGCCGTTTCTGTTTCGGCGTTTGCTTTGCTGTTTTCTGTGTTTTCTTTTGCAATAATTTCCAAGTTAACATCTTCCATAATCTAATTATCGCCTATATTAATTTTTATGTCAACCTAAGTCAGCGTTTAAGTTTCTCCAAAAAGCAAAAACAAGGGTATGCATTTTGCCGGTGATACTCGGGGACGGGCTTAAATGTGCCGGGAAGCTATGATTTACATTAAAGATTGCGTACTCATCCTCGTCCCCGCATATCGACGATTTGATAAATTTTAAAATGGGGAAACTTAAAAAGTTAGCGAAAGATTTGATTTAAAAGATTCTGCAACAAATAACAGAACCTTTTTTAAAATAGTCAAATTGCAGTTTATCTTTTTTTCATCTAAGACAATTGTTGTAAAAAGATTTATGCGCGAAAGTAAAGGCATTTGCAGGCATATCTACCTTTCACCGCTTAAGTCATTTGCAGGCACATCTACATTTCACCGCTTAAATTAAAAATACCGCTATATAAAAGAAATACACGCCCTCGACGGAGAAATCTCCATAATCGGTGGCGTGTATACCAATGGCTCCCCAGGTAGGATTTGAACCTACGACATTTCGGTTAACAGCCGAACGCTACTACCGCTGAGCTACTGAGGATTATTTTTTTGTATTTAAGGGGGGGCAATGTTTATACAAAATACATAATGTTTTTGGGGTTTTTCTTTATCAGAGTTTATGCAAATTCTACAATCTGCATAAACTCTTTTAAGAAAATGGAATGCGGCAATTACCTACTCTCCCGGTCCGTGGCCGGACAAGTACCATCGGCGCAATGAGGCTTAACTTCCGTGTTCGGTATGAGAACGGGTGGGTCCCTCACGCTATCGTCACCGCAATGGCAAAGTGGAATTTATTTTTCTTTTTTCTCTTCAAGGTTTTGTTCTGCTACTAAATCTTTGCATATTTTAAAGAGGATAAAAGAAAATAAAATCACACTGACAACTGCATAGAAAAAGAAGAATATTTTTTAAGTTTTTTAAGTGAGAGCGAATTT
>JAVBKW010000032.1:0-33140 GCA_031553855.1 Eubacteriales bacterium
AGCCGGCCTTAATTATTTGAATTTTTTCCTCTTCACATACGAGGTGTGAAGTACGTTGTGGGCTTTATGGGAATTGGGGTGGCCGAAATATTCGGAATAGAGCGTTTTAACGACGGGGTTTTCGTGGGATTTTCTGAGCGCATTGCCTTTATCCATTTTGTAGATAGCTGCCGCCCTGACAGCTCTTACGTCCACGTTGTTCCTGATAAGAGCCGGAACGATAGGCTGACCGCCGCCGTTGACGCAACCGCCGGGGCAAGTCATTATTTCCACGAACTGGTAGTCGGCCTTGCCGCTCTTGATTTCTTCCAAAACCTTTTTGGCATTATTGAGCCCGCTTGCCACGCAAACCTTGACTACAGTGCCGTCGAGGTTGACAGACGCGGTTTTAATGCCCTTTATTCCCCTGACGTCCTTAAAATCTATTTTTTCAAGCGGTTTTTTCAACACTACTTCGGCAACAGTTCTCAACGCCGCCTCCATAACGCCGCCGGTCGCGCCGAAAATCAGGCCCGCCGTACTTGCCTCCCCTAAAGGATTATCGAAAGAGGAGGGTTTTAAGCTGTTGAAATCGATGCCCGCAGCCTTTATCATCCTGGCAAGCTCGCGCGTCGTGATAGAAACGTCGATATCGGGATAGCCGCTTGCCGACTGATTGTCGCGCGTGCGCTCAAATTTCTTTGCGATACAAGGCATTATTGTAGCGGTGGCTATTTTTGCGGGATCAAGCTTCATTTTTTCGGCGTAGTAGGTTTTCATTATCGCGCCGAACATCTGCTGAGGCGATTTGCAGGTGGAAAGATGGGGCAATAACTCGGGGTAGTTGAATTCGATATAACGGATCCAGCCGGGTGAGCAGCTCGTGATCATCGGCATTGCCGCCGTTTTATCCTTAAGCCTTTCTAAAAATTCCGTTCCCTCTTCCATAATAGTCATATCCGCCGCCATATTGACGTCGAAAACCTTATTAAAGCCGAGCATTTTAAGGGCCGTTACCATTTTACCCTCGACGTCGGTGCCGATCTCGTTCCCGAATTCTTCGCCGAGCGCGACTCTGACTGCGGGCGCGGTACCTACGATAACTGTTTTATCGGGGTTTGCGATAAGCTCGCGAACTTTATCGGTATCGTCCTTTTCCCTTAACGCGCCGACGGGGCAAACGTTGATACACTGCCCGCAAGCGACGCAAGGCACGTCGTCGAGCGTTTTCTCAAAAGCGCAGCCGATGTTTGTGGCAAAGCCTCTTTGATTCGGCCCGATAACTCCTACGCCCTGAACTGTGTTGCACATAGCGACGCACCTGCGGCAAAGGATGCATTTATTGTTATCGCGCACTAAGTACGGATTGTTGTTTTCAAGCGGGAATTTCTGAGCCGCACCCTGATAGGCCGTCTCGTCGCAGTTGTATTCAAGGCTCAATTTTTGCAGCTCGCAGGAATTGCATCTTACGCAGCTTAAGCATTTTTTCTCGTGGTTAGACAAGATAAGCTCAAGCGTCGTTTTTCTGGACGCCATAACCTTAGGCGAGTTAGTGGAAACCTCCATTCCCTCGGCTACTACCGCCGAACAGGATGCTACCATATTGCGCGCGCCCTTGACTTCAACTACGCAGATACGGCACGAACCCTCGTTGCAGATATCCTTAAGATAGCAAAGCGTGGGGATATTGAAGCCTGCTATGCGCGCCGCTTCCAAAATTTTCGTACCCTCATCAACTGTTACCGGCACATTATTTATTTTAAGCGTAACTTTTTTCATATTAACTATTGTTCTCCTCTTTTCTTTTAATAATGCGCACTACTTGGTAATAGCGTTTTTACGGCAAGCCGAGAAGCAAGCGTCGCACTTAATGCACTTTTTGGGATCGATAACATGCGGTTGTTTGATCTCGCCCTTGATAGCGTTAACGGGACAGCCCTTCTTGCACAGTCCGCAGCCGATACATTTTTCGGGAATGATAGTATAGGAAATAAGCGATTTGCAGACTCCCGCGGGGCACTTTTTGTCGCGCACGTGAGCTACGTACTCGTCGCGGAAATATTTGAGCGTAGATAATACGGGGTTGGGCGCGGTCTGGCCTAAGCCGCAGAGCGAATTTTCCTTGATGTAATAGCAAAGCTGCTCCATTCTGTCTAGATCTTCCATAACCGCGTTGCCGGAAATGACCTTTTCGAGCATTTCGTACAGGCGTTTATTTCCGATTCGGCAAGGCGTACATTTTCCGCAGGACTCATCCACCGTAAATTCAAGGAAGAACTTTGCGATATCGACCATGCAGTTATCCTCGTCCATAACGATAAGACCGCCGCTGCCCATCATCGAGCCGAGCGCGATAAGGTTGTCGTAGTCGATCTTCGTATCGATATATGCCGCGGGGATACAACCGCCGCTGGGGCCGCCGGTCTGGGCCGCTTTAAACTTTTTACCGTTCGGGATACCCTCGCCGATCTCTTCGATAATCGTGCGAAGCGTCGTTCCCATAGGAATTTCAACAAGGCCTGTATTCTTGATTTTTCCGCCGAGCGCGAAAACCTTCGTTCCCTTGCTCTTTTCGGTTCCCATTGAGGCAAACCATTCGGGCCCGTTAAGGATGATCTGCGTGATATTGGCGTACGTTTCTACGTTATTGATAAGCGTGGGCTTGCCGAATAAGCCTTTGACCGCGGGGAACGGAGGACGCTGTTTAGGCTCTCCCCTCTTTCCTTCTGTGGACTGGAGCAGCGCAGTTTCTTCGCCGCAGACGAACGCGCCCGCGCCGAGCCTTAACTCAATATTGAATTTTTTTCCAAGGCCGAACGAATTGTCGCCTAAAATGCCGTAGTCGATAGCCTGTCTGATGGCGATCTGGAGCCTTTCGACCGCAATAGGATATTCGGCGCGGACGTAAATATAGCCTTGATCCGCACCGATTGCAAACCCTGCGATCATCATCGCCTCTAAAAGCGCGTGGGGGTCGCCCTCTAGAACGGATCTGTCCATAAACGCGCCGGGGTCGCCCTCGTCGGCGTTACAAACTACGTATTTGCAGTCGGCGACGGAGTCGTGGGCAAACTGCCACTTCATACCGGTGGGGAATCCGCCGCCGCCGCGCCCTCTTAAGCCGCTGGCCTTGATTACGTCGATGACCTGCTGAGGGGTCATAGTAGTAAGGACTTTTTCATAAGCCTTATAACCGTCGTAGGCTAAATATTCGTCGATATCCTCGGGATTGATGATACCGCAGTTTTTTAAAACGACGCGCTTCTGATTTTTGTAGAAAGCCGTTTCTGAAATCGACTTATTTACGCCCTCATCATCCTTTTCGACGCTGACAAGACGCTGTACTACCCTGCCCTTTAAAAGGTGTTCGGTAACTATCTCGGAAACGTCCTCAGGCTTGACATGCTGATAAAACGAACCCTCGGGGTAAATTACGACGATAGGCCCCTTAGCGCAAAGTCCGAAGCAGCCTGTCATAATGAGTTTAACTTCTTTTTCAAGCCCGTTTTCCGCTAAAAGGCGGCGAAATTCGTCGGCGATTATTTTACTGTTGCCGCTTGTACATCCTGTACCGCCGCAAACTAATACGTGTGCTCTTTCCAGCATTATTTGTTATCCCCCCTGTTTTTAACAGCGTATGTATAAGTGTATTCGTCGATCGTCTTGCCGTTCAGAATATGGCTCGATACTACCGACCTCATTTTATCAGCCGTCATATGAACGTATGTGACCTTATCCTTACCCGGAACGTAAACCTCGACGATAGGCTCGAAAGCGCAAATGCCCATGCAGCCCGTCTGGCTGACCTTTACGCTCGAAAGCTTTTTAGATTCCAATTCCTGTGAAACTGCGTTGATGACCTCTCTTGCTCCCGCGGCAATACCGCAGGTAGCCATACCCACTACTACGCGGATATCATTTGTATCGGCAACGTCGCGATTGACGATTTTTTCTTTCATTTTATCGCGTATGGCCTGCAGCTCTGCTAATGTTTTCATAAAATATTCCCTCCGTTAACGGTTTGTAAATTTTCATTTATCATTTCTTTTAAATAATTTAGTATTTCTATATCGCTTAAATCATTTTCGCCTATCGCTTCCTTGACCTGCCGTGTATCGAAAATATAATTTTCGCCGTTATAGGTATAGTCAAGTATAAAGTCGGTTTTGGGCGCGCCGCCTATTAAAATAGTAATCGTACTGGCAACGTCTCCAAGCGGCGGGCGGTCGATATGAGTAAGGACGAAGCTTGCTTTGACCGTCGTTCCAAACCCCGCTTTGCTTTCTATCGAGAATGTTCCGCCGGCAAGCTCCGTTTCCATTTTGAAAAGAGGTATGCCCATTCCCACTTTGCGCGTCGTGCGCGTCGTTGCAAACGGGTCGGTTACGCGGCTTAAAAGCTCCTCGCTCATTCCGCAGCCGTCGTCGGCAATAACGATATCAAGAGAGTCTTTAAGAGTGTCGGCCAAAATCGATATCTTAACTAAAGCCGCCTTCGCCCGCGTGGAATTATTGGCGACATCTAAAATATTAAGAGCCAGCTCAGTCACGGTATTTAGACAATATCATATCGACCTCGTCCACCCCGACCTTACCGTAGACTTCCTCGTTCACCGTCAAAACCGGGGCAAGGCCGCAGCAGCCGATGCAGCGCGTTGCCTCGAGCGAATACTTCATATCCTCGCTTGTCTGCCCAGCTTCAAGCTTAAGCCTTTCCTTGATCTTATTGATAACATCTCCCGAGCCTTTAACGTAGCAGGCCGTGCCAAGACAAACGCCGATCTTGTACTTTCCTTTAGGCTCTAAATGGAACTGAGCATAGAAAGTTACTATGCCGTACAGATCCTGAAGCGGCACGTTGAAAAACTCGGCGATCTTATTCTGTACCTCAAACGGCAGATATCCGTAAATATCCTGTGCCTTTTGAAGCGCGATCATAAGCGGTCCCTTTACGCCTTTGAGCTCGTTTAAAGCTTTGTCAAGCGCTTTAGCCTGCTCGGGCGTGTCGATGAATTGTTTAGCCATAATTTACTCCTTATTTATATAAATAAATTTTTTATCCATTTTGAATTTTTCCGTTACGGATCTTATCTAAAACATTTTGAACATCCAGCTTTTCAAGCTCTAAATAATTATCTCCCCGCTCGTTCATTACGCCCAAAAAATGCGAATCGGAATCGGTGAGAACCAAGTAGCCTTCGTCGATAAGTTTTTGCTTTTGCCGCTCTGATACAGACGCGCTTACCTCGACCGTATGAAATCCCGTTTCAGGGCTTATCCCGCCCAAAATGGCTATAATGCCGTTTGAGGGCTTGTCCGCATGCGCGGGGAAGGCGACGGCGTTGTATTTGGCGGCTAAATCGGGCAAATCTTCAATGCTTATGCCCGTCGCCGAAATCAGAAGGTTTTCTTCCTCTCCCACTATTTCGTCAAGCTCGTTCATATAGAGCTGATTGCCGAAAACCGCTTTTTTGTTCTTGATTTTCATACGGTTGTTTTCAACAAACACGTTGAATTTTTCCGCCTGCTCAAGATCGGGAAAAAGCACGACCGCGTGGATATCCTCGCTTGTAGTCAGCTCCATTCCCGCTATAACAAGCGGCCCGTTTTCTCTTTGAGACGCCTTCATTACGGCGGCCGCGTTTTTGACGGAGTTATGGTCGGTGACGGCTATAACGTCAAGTGAGGAAAGTATCGCCATATTGACTATATTTGAGGGCGTCATATCGTCCTCGGCGCAGGGCGAGAGCGCGGTGTGGATGTGAAGGTCGTAGTAGTATTTCATAGCAGTTTGCAGCAGTCGTAAACGCTGAGCGGGGTTTTGATAAGCGCAATTTTTTCCGCGCCGCATTTATCCTTTAAAAGCTTGTCCGGCTCGACGTTCTCGCACAGCACTACCGCCTTGATATCGGCAAGGCTCGCTACCCCCGCTACGTTTACGTTCGCCATAACAGTCAGCCATACGCAGCCTGCGGGCGCTTTACCCATGACCCTGCTCAAAAAATCTCCGGCGTAAACCTTTGTGATATCGGCGTTTTCATCGCCGCCGCAAAACGTTTCGCCGTTTAATAAAGAGGCAATTTCTTTAATTTTCATCTTTTATCAATTACTCCTCTTTAAATTGCTTACTTACTCTGCGCCGGTTCCGGATATGGACTCCGCTCACAGTCTTGTTAAGTAGTTCCCTCTTTTTTGTGCATACATTTGACGTTCATGCCTTTCACAACGTCCTCGGCAAACGCGCGGCAGTTCGGCGCGCCGCAGGAACCGCAGTCGAGTTGAGGCAGGGAATCGAGGATGGCGCGCATTTTAATGTTCATCTTCATCGCCTTCACCCTGTCCTCGTCGAGCTTGAAAATATTTATAGGCTCATACGGTTCGCTGCGCATATATTCGGCAGCGGTTTTGAGCTGCACGTCGCGCGCGGGGATATTTTTACGCAGTATCCTTAAGCGCGTCCTTGCCAAAAAAGGATTTTCTATATTCATCGAGCCGCCCACGCACCCTGACGGACATGCGTTCAGCTCCAAAAAGTCAACTTTATTAAGCTTATCATGCTCAAGCTCGTTTAAAACCTCGATAACGTTTTCTATTCCGTCAACGGAAAGATAGTTATCCGTTCCAAGGCCTTGCGCCTCGCCCGTTGAGCAGCCCCAGCTTATTCCCAGCTTGCCCGCCTTGCACAGCGGCTGTACTTCCGTGATTTTATTCATTTCGGATAACAGCGGAAAATAAATGTCTTTGACGGAGAGGACTTTATCTATGTATTTGGCGGCTTTGCCTTTTTTGAGCGAGACTACCTGCGCGGCGCACTGCGTAACGACAAAAACGCCTATGTCGCTGCGCTTGAGTTTCGTCGTTTCCAGCGCCTTGTTTAAGGCAAGCTTTGCCGCGACGACCTCGGGCTGTTTCATAGGCGAAAGATGAGGTATCAGATGCTCATATCGCATCAATATCAGATTTGTGATTGCCGGACACGCCGAACTTATGACGGGCTTTACGACGTTTTGGTTTAAAAGGTACTTTTTTGTAGCGGCGGAAACTATCTCCGCGCCGCAGGCGACCTCGGAAACCTCGTCGAAACCCAAATTTTTAAGTCCCGTGAGGACGTAATTAACATCGTTTAAATTGTTGAACTGCCCGTAAAGCGAGGGAGAGGGCAAAATGATTTTGTATTTATAGTCATTTAAGCTTTCGAGCTTGTCGTAATACTCTTTTTTAGCGTGGTTAGGACACACCTTGACGCATTCTCCGCAGCCAACGCAGCGCTCGTACATGACCGCCGCCTTTCCTCCGCGCACACGGATAGCCTCGGTAGGACAGCGTTTCATACACGCTACGCAGCCGTTGCATTTATCCGCTTCTAAAAATACAGGTTTTACGTCCTGATCAAGCAAGTCGATTTTGTCCTCCGTATTAGTGTCGCGCCCCGTTTTAGGGCAAAAAAAATAGTTGTAATATTTTAGTGGCTTTAAGGCGGCAACCGTTAAATATAAAAACGCAGATAAACGTTCGTTCCTATTCCTACGCTGCTTTCTATCTCAAGCTTATCGGCATACTTTTTCATATTAGGCAGGCCCATTCCCGCCCCGAAACCCAGCTCGCGGATCTCTTCGCCGGCGGTTGAATAGCCTTCCTGCATAGCTTTATCTATATCCTCGATGCCTTTTCCGGTGTCTTTGAGGGCGATGAATATCTCTTCGGGGCTGATTTCCACTTCCGCCACGCCGCCGTTGGCATGGATGACCATATTGATTTCACCCTCGTACATTGCGATCGCGACTTTTCTTATGACCTCGGCAGGAATGCCGATTTCTTTCAATGTGCGCTTGACGCCCTCGGACGCTTTCCCGCAGGACACAAAATCCTGCCCGTCAACAACGAAAGACATTGTTATGTTGTCGCTCATTTTTACTTTGCTCCCGACTCCAGTCCCGCGGCGAAAAGCTTTCCGCAGGCGGTGAACATACGCTCTTTTGAGGACATAACGATAATGCCTTTAGCTTCGGCAAGGTCTAAAATCGACTGTTCCGGACGCTTACCGCGAATGAACGCAATACATAAAAGATCCATCATTTCGGCTGTACGCACGACCTGCGGATTGACAAGGCCGGTAATAAGAAGGCCCTGGTCCTTAACGAAAGCTAAAACGTCGCTCATCATATCAGACCCGCAGGCTGCTTTGATTTCGGTCGAGTCGGCTTTATCTTTAAGACAAAGTATTTCGGCGTTCAAAATTTCGGCAATTTCGCTGACTTTCATATGTACCCCTATCGTAAAAATTTGGCGTTGATTGTTTGCGCTTTTAAGCAATAATTCCTATTGTTTAATAATAGCATAAAAATAACTTTTTTTCAAGCATTTACACTATTATTTTGAATCCATTTATTAGGGATGAGTATAAATAAAAATCATATACGGAAGATACGACCGCGGTTTTTACAGAATCTGTATTTCCGTTTATAATACTGCGCTTAATTTTCTCTGCGTTACATTCAAGGCTCGTATAAGACGAAGCAAAAACCGCCGAACAATCTGCCGGACTGTATAAAATTTCCTTTTTTAAAGCCAAAATCTTATTATGTATCTTATCTATTGTCTGAACGCTCAATTTTTGAGTCGTCTGTTTGCTTTCCGTTTCCCTCAAAAGCTTAATAAGGCTCGCCGCTATTTGCTCACCGGAGTTTTTATATGTGATTATTTTGCCGTTTACAGCTTCGTCCTTGTGCGCACTAATCTGCATCTGCCCTGTTTGAAGCATTAAAACCGCTTTTCTTTCTCCGTTTTCCGCGTCTTTCAGCACGCTTTCATCAGCTTCGGCTTTAGTCAGATACACGTTCTCTATTGCAAAATACTGTTTTTGACTAAATTCCTCGTCAAGGATCGATGCGCCGCTTTCAAAGCAGTCGGCAACCGCGACGGCGTTTGCGCCTTTTGCCTCAGATAAAGTTTCAAAGTCCGCGCTGCCGGTAAAATAGAGACAATAATTGCTTAAAATAAGGCTGCCTGGCGTTAGCGAAAACCAAAAAAGCACGCCCGCGCTAAGCAAGCTCAGCACGCACACGAACACGCAGATACGGACTGTGTAGACCTTGCGGTATTTTTTCTTTGACCCGCGCGATGGGTAATAAGGCATTACTTCTTGCATTTTTTACGCACCTATACTATAATGGAAATGAATTTAAATAAAGTTTTACAAAAAAAAGATTTATAGTTTACTATATTTTCAAAGGAAGTCAATTATGCAATACCATATTCAGACGACGCCCGTTTGGGACGCTTTTAAAACGAACTGCGGCTGCCCGCTGTGCAAAATTTACGCCGTCAGCAACGAGAGGCTTGTGAGCCAATATCTTAACGAAGCGGTCATGGAGCCTGATTTTCGCGTGCGCGTAAACAAACTCGGCTTTTGCGATATGCACCTGCGTCAGCTTTTTGCCGGCAAAAACAAGCTGGGCCTCGGCCTGCAGCTTAACACCCGAACAGATCACGTAATTAAAAAGCTCGCAAATCCCTCTAATATTAAGGCGGCAAAAAAGGAAGCCGAAATTATCCGCGGCTCGCTTAAAACCTGTGTTATTTGCGAAACTGTGGATGAGATGATGACGCGCTACGCCTACACCGTCGCGCAGATGTATCTAAACGAAAAGGCTTTCCCGGAGCTTTTCAAAAATTCAAAAGGGTTTTGTATGCCACATTACGCGCTCTTGCTTGAAAACGCGCACCGCGCGGGCAAAATGACTGAAGAATACCTTGCCGCTTTAGTTCAGGTTCAAAAAAGCTCACTTATAAAAGTGAACGCGGATACCGAACGCTTTACTTTAATGTTCGATCATAACAGCACCGACAAGGGAATGAAAGGCGCAGCCGACATCATCCCCGCCGCGATAGCAAAACTAAAGGGCGAAATATTGTAATATCTGAAACTGCAAGTTTTATATTTTATAGACTTTTCCCTCTTGGGCAAAGTCTATTATTTCGCTTTTTTGATATTCCCCGAACGGGAACAGGTGCGAGGCGATTATTTTTACATTAGACACAGACGCTATCTGCTCGGCTTGTTTTACGCTCAAATGCGGCGAGGAGGGGTTGTCGTTAAAATTGCCGCAATCTATAACTGCAAATTTCGAGCCTTTTATAAAGGGGATTATCCTGTCGTTAAAAACCGTATCGGCAGAATAAACGAAAGAATTATCGCCGCTTGAGGCTTTTATCGCGTAGGTTTCAACAGGATGCGTCATTGGGGAGAAAGTGAAAGAAATATCCCCGATTTTCATTATACTGTTTTCGTTTATTATCTGCACGTCGAGCCCTTTGCAGTTTTTGAGCAGCTGCAAATTTTCTGCGGGAGTTGCCGGAGCAAATACTTTCAGCTTTTTTTCGGCGGAGAAATAATAATTAAACGGCAAAATATCGCAAAAATGGTCATAGTGCAGATGGGAAAGGATAACCGCATCGACCTGATTAAAAGCTTTGAAATTCAAAAGCTTTGAAAGCGAGCCGCTGCCCATATCTAAAATGACCGACGTATCCTGATGGCTGACAAGGTATGAGCTTGCCGCCGAGTTTGCCGCCGGATACGGCCCGTATTTTCCTAAAATTGTTAATTCCATAAAACACCGCTTTAAAAAAATTTTATCAATTTATTCGTATTCTCACTTTAACAAGAATGTGAAATAGCCCTCTCTTTTTTTAGCTTTATCATAAATAAAAACGTTTGTCAATACCCTTTACAAAAATTTCTATTAACAAAATTTTAAAAAAAGTATTGATTTTTATAAAATGAAACATTATAATAATAGTATACAAATCCTGCGGTGATCGCAAAACCTGATTGATTTTTAACCACAGAACTTTAAAGGGATTGCTTGTATTTTCAGAATATGCCGGGCCTCAATCAAACTATTGATTTAAACAGTTGTTTTTCTCAAAATATATTGACACTTGAGAAAACAGAGGATGGCAGACGCTGATATCGGCTTGCCCACCTGCCATTGGCGGGTTAAGGTTATCAGGCGAACGACATTGCGGGGTTTTTTTATTGTTTCTCCACGAAGCTTATTTTGGTAATTCCGCCGTCTTTTCGTCGTATTTCCACCTTCTCTTTTCGCTAGTAGCGGTGCTACGAGCAAAAAGACAAGCTGAAAATCCACTCAAAAATCCGATCGGAATTCCTCAAAAACGCTTCGTTTCAAAGCCAATTTTTTCCGCTTTATTTTAAAATAGTTTTTGGATTTAATATAATAAATTTAATATATAGTAAATAAACTTGAAAATTGCAGAAGCTTTTTAGTGGATATTTGAGGATAAAATGGGATAAAAACGCAGACCGTATCGAGATACGAGCGAATATTTTATACCGTTTTACACCAAATAGACACCGAAGATACGGCATTTTGAAAGTTGATTTACTATAATTTCCGCCCTTAACTTAAAAAGGATTTTTAAAAAGGGGTACGGGGATGCCTTTTTGCAAAAAGGCATCCCCATCTCTATTTAAAAACCTATTTTACTGCTTACTTTCCGCTTTTTTTAATGCGGCGGAGATGAATGCGACAAAGAGCGGATGGGGTTTATGGGGGCGGGATTTAAGCTCGGGATGATACTGAACGCCGAGATGGAAAAGGTTTTGCGGCACCTCTACGGATTCTACGAGGTCATTTTCGGGATTGACGCCTCCGAAAACTAAGCCGCGGTCAGAAAAGGATTGTTTGTAGGCGTTATTGAACTCATAGCGGTGACGGTGGCGTTCCATAATAGAGTCGGCATTATTATAAATTTGAGAAAGGCGCGACCCCTTCGTGAGCAGGCACTCGTATGCGCCGAGTCTCATACTGCCGCCTGTGTTTTCGCAGCCGACCTGATTTTCCATTATGTCGATGACCTTATTTGCAGAGTTGGGATTGAACTCCCTGCTTGAGGCGTCGGAAAGGCCCGCGACGTTGCGCGCAAACTCGATAACTGCGATCTGCATACCAAGGCAAATACCGAAATAAGGAAGGTTTTTAGTGCGGCAGTATTTAGCTGTGGCAACCATACCCTCTATTCCGCGGTCGCCAAAACCTCCCGGAACGATAACGGCGTCGAGCCCGCCCAAAATTTCGGCGGCGTTAGATTCGGTTATATGCTCGGAATCTATCCAATCGAGGTCGATTTTCGCGCCGTTTTCGATACCCGCGTGAGTGAGCGCTTCAGATACCGAAAGATATGCGTCGAACATACTGACATATTTGCCCACAAGGCCTACTTTCACAGTTTTGTTGCGCGAATGCGCTTTAGCAAGCATAGTATTCCATGCGGTAAAGTCGGGCGGATTACCGGGAAGCCCCAGCTCTCTTGAAACTATCTCTGAAAAATTGCTTTTTTCGAGCATAAGCGGCACTTCGTACAACAGTTTAACGTCGCTGTTTTCGATAACGCAGTCGGGCGGCACGTTGCAGAACATAGAAATTTTTTCACGCGTGGACTCATCGATCGGCCGGTCGCAGCGCAGAACTATCATATTCGGCAAAATTCCGAGCGAGCGAAGCACTTTAACGCTGTGCTGCGTGGGCTTAGATTTCATTTCCCCCGTAGCGTCAATGACGGGCGCAAGCGTAACATGAACAAAAAGGCAGTTTTCGCGCCCGACCTCTATCGCCACCTGACGTATCGCCTCTAAGTACGGCTGGCTTTCGATATCGCCGGTTGTTCCGCCGATTTCGGTTATAACGACGTCCGCGTCGATTTTTTTGCCGACGGAATATATAAACTTTTTGATTTCGTTCGTAACGTGCGGGATAACCTGCACAGTTTCGCCGTTATAAACGCCCTTGCGCTCGTTTTCAAGCACGTTCCAGTAAATTTTTCCGGTAGTGATATTAGAATATTTATTGAGGTTGACGTCGATAAACCGCTCGTAATGCCCTACGTCCAGGTCGGTTTCGGCTCCGTCCTCCGTCACAAACACCTCGCCGTGCTGCAAGGGGCTCATCGTGCCGGGATCCATATTGATATACGGGTCTAGCTTTTGGGCAATTACCTTCAGCCCTTTTGCCTTGAGCATCATACCAAGCGACGCGGCAGTTATGCCCTTTCCAAGTCCCGAAACGACTCCGCCGGTAACAAAAATATATTTCATCATAATTTCACTACTCCTCTGTAAACTTCAACCGTTTCGCCGGTCATATATATCGTGTCGCCGGTATAGCTGACTATTAACTCTCCGCCCGGCACTTTGACCGTAATATCCTGCCCCTTTGAGCAAAGCCCCGCTTTAACGCAGACCGCAACGGAAGCGCACGCGCCCGTTCCGCAAGCCATTGTTTCGCCGTTACCTCGCTCCCACACCCTTAAAAGGATATGAGTAGGGTCGATTATCTGCACAAAGTTGACGTTTACGCGCTCTGGAAACAGCGGATCATTCTCTATCCTTACCCCTATTTTAGGAACGTTCACGTTATTTACGTCGTCTACAAACATAACGCAATGCGGGTTGCCTACCGACACGCAAGACACGGTCTTTTTGCCGTCGATATCGACTTCGCGGTTGATAACCTCAAAACCGTCTATGCTGACGGGAATTTCTTTAGGCGCAAATTTAGGCGCGCCCATATCGACTTTGACGGAATTTACAAGATCGTTTCTTAAAAACATATACAATCTCTTGACGCCGCTTCTTGTTTCTACTGTGATTTCACGCTCGTCCTTATCTATCTTGCCGTTATCGTACAAGTATTTGCCTACGCAGCGAATTGCGTTGCCCGCCATCATGCCCTCGCTTCCGTCGGCGTTGAATATCCTCATTCCGGCGTCCGCGACTTTTGAGGAGGTTATGAACACGACTCCGTCGCCGCCCACGCCGAAGTGACGCTCGGAAAGGTTTACGGCGATCGACTCCATATTTGTGATAGTCTTGTTCATACAATCGATATAAATATAGTCGTTTCCGCAGCTCTGCATCTTGATAAAATTCAGTTTCTGCTTGTCTGAGCGCATATTATTGATATCGACAAGCTCGGTGCTTGCCTGGCTGTAGCGCGACTTTAACGAATATGCGAGCGCGTTTGCGGTATCTATAGCAGTAAGGCACGGGATGGCAAGGCTTGTTGCTTTGCGGCGCAGCTTCACGTCGTCCTCCGAGGGTATCCTGCCTTTAGTCGAAGTGGAAATGAACAGGTTTATTTTTCCGCTTGAGAGCAGCGTCATAGTGTTGTTTTCTTTGCATTCGGATATCTTTTGCACTTCTACGCACTGTATACCGCTCTTTCTTATAACCGCAGCGGTCCCTTTTGTGGAGTAGAGCGTGTAGCCAAGCTCTGCGTAAAGTTTAGCAAGCGTTCCCACCTCATGCTTGTCCGAATCGCGCACAGTAATAAGAACTCCGCCGCCCGCGCTGTTCTTCTTCATTTTATATCCCGCGGCGGTAAGTCCTTTGTAGAGAGCCTCGTCTAATGACTTTCCTATGCCCAAAACCTCTCCGGTAGACTTCATTTCGGGGCCTAAATGCGTGTCGAGGTCGGTCAGCTTTTCAAAACTGAAAATAGGAACTTTAACGGCAACATACGGGCTTGAGGGATAAAGCCCCGTACCGTAGCCCAGTTTCGAAAGTTTTTTGCCCAGCATACACGACGTTGCAAGGCTTATCATCGGAACGCCCGTAACCTTAGAAATATAAGGTATAGTGCGGCTGGAACGGGGATTTACCTCGATAACGTAAATTTGCCCGCCGCAAATAATATACTGGATATTGACTAAGCCTTTAGTTTTGAGCGCGGATGAGAGCCGCCTTGTATAATCGACTATTTTCTCGCGCATAGCGTCGGAAATATTAGGCGCGGGATATACGGCAATAGAGTCGCCGCTGTGTATGCCGGCGCGTTCGATATGCTCCATGATACCCGGAATAAGGATATCCTCGCCGTCGCAGATAGCGTCAACTTCGATTTCCGTCCCGTTCATATATTTATCTATCAAGATGACGTTATCGGGGTTCTGCTCTAAAATGACCTTCATATATTCTATGATATCGCTGTCGGAGAACGCGATTATCATATTTTGCCCGCCCAAAACATAGCTCGGCCGCATAAGCACGGGGTAGCCTAGGCTGCGCCCGATCTCAAGAGCCTCTTTTGCCGTCGTGACGGTGGAGCCCTTGGGGCGCGCGATACCGAGCGACTCCAAAAGCGCGTCGAAACGGTGCCTGTCCTCCGCCATATCGATACTGTCGGCAGGAGTACCTAAAATTTTGACGCCTTTTTTATCAAGATGATTAGTAAGCTTAATAGCCGTCTGGCCTCCGAACGCAACCACTACGGCGTACGGCTTTTCGGTCGCTATGACGTTATCGACGTCCTCGGGGGTAAGCGGCTCAAAATACAATCTGTCGGCGGTGTCGAAATCTGTCGAAACCGTTTCGGGGTTGTTGTTTACGATAATGACCTCGTACCCCGCCTCTTTGAGCGCCCAGACGCAATGGACGGAAGCATAGTCAAATTCTATGCCCTGACCTATCCTGATAGGCCCCGACCCGAAAACTATTACGCGTTTTTTTCCTGTGTTATGCTCGGCCTTAAACTCTGCCGCCTCGTTTTCCGTGTCGTAAGTGGAATAAAAATACGGCGTTTCCGCGCTGAACTCGGCGGCGCAGGTATCAACCATTTTATATACTGCGTTAAGATGTTTGGGCAGCGGATTGCCGCACAACTGCTTTAACGCTTTATCGGTATAGCCGAGTTTTTTGCCCTTTGTATATTCTACGGCGGAAATTTCTCTGCCTGCTATGCTGTTTTCATATTTAACAAGGTTATTGATCTTATTCAAAAACCACTTGTCTATCATTGTTTTTTCGGCGATCTGAGCTACGCTGTAGCCTCTGCGCAACGCCTCGTATAAAAGAAAGATACGGTAGTCCTTTGCCGGCATCAGCTCCTCAAAAACCTGTTCGTCGTTGTATTCCGCAAACTTAGGATGCGCCAGCGTGTTGTAACCCTCGGCTCCCCTTATAGCTTTTAAGAGCGCCATTTCAAAGCTCGGCGCAATAGACATAACCTCGCCCGTCGCTTTCATCTGCGTGCCTAAGGTGCGCTTTGCATAAACGAATTTATCGAACGGCCATTTGGGCAGCTTTAAAACCACGTAGTCAATAGAGGGCTCGAAACACGCGCACGTCTTTTTCGTTACGGCGTTGGGTATCTCGTCAAGCGTGTAGCCCAAAGCAATCAGCGTAGCAACCTTTGCAATAGGAAAGCCCGTCGCTTTAGAGGCAAGAGCAGACGAGCGGCTGACCCTCGGATTGACCTCGATAACGGCGTAATCTAAAGACGAGGGATGGAGCGCGAACTGACAGTTGCAGCCGCCCTCGATGCCGAGCGCAGTTATGATATCGAGCGCGGCAGTCCTTAGCATCTGAAATTCCTTATTGGCAAGCGTCATAGTAGGCGCGACGACTATGCTGTCGCCGGTATGGATGCCGACCGGATCAAGGTTTTCCATAGAGCAGACGGCGATCGAGTTACCCGCACCGTCGCGGATGACCTCAAATTCAATTTCCTTCCAGCCGTAAATGCTCTTTTCGATCAAAACCTGATGAATAGGCGAAAGCTCCAGTCCGCCGCTACAAATTTCGCGCAGCTCCGTTTCGTTATTGGCCGTTCCCCCGCCCGCGCCGCCGAGAGTGTACGCCGGACGCACGATTACGGGATAACCTATTGTCAAAGAAAACTCCACCGCCGCCTCGACGTCGTGAACGACAAGCGAAGGAATACAGGGCTGGTTTATCGACATCATCGTATCTTTAAAAAGCTGACGGTCCTCCGCCTTATCGATGGTGTCTACTTTCATTCCGAGCAATCTTATGCCGCGGCTTTCTAAGAATCCGGACTTAGCCAGCTGCATAGAAAGCGTAAGACCGGTTTGCCCGCCGAGCGAGGGAAGTATGCTGTCGGGCTTTTCTAAATCTATTATGCGCTGCAGCGTCTCAATAGTGAGCGGCTCGATATATATCTGATCCGCCATCGCCCTGTCGGTCATGATAGTGGCGGGATTTGAGTTGACAAGCACGACCTCGATCTTTTCGGCTTTGAGCGTGCGGCAGGCCTGCGTTCCGGCATAGTCAAATTCCGCTGCCTGTCCTATAACGATAGGCCCCGACCCTATAACTAATACTTTCTTTATCGATTTATTCTTAGGCATATAATTTTTGCTCCTTATGGTCTACGACTTAAAACTACTTTAACATCCTAGTATGATTGATTTTTTTATAAGAGTGCGCTTATTTATGATCTTGCTTATTATCTTTTATTTTTTTCGACTATCGACAAAAACGTATCGAAAAGAAATTCAGTATCCTGCGGCCCGCCGCACGCCTCGGGATGAAACTGCACCGAGAACGCCGGAATATTTTGGTAGTCGATACCCTCGCAAGTACGGTCGTTCACGTTAGAAAATCTTATCGCGCCGACTGCCGGATCAAGGCTCTTTGAAACTACTGCATAGCCGTGGTTTTGGCTTGTTATGAAAGCCTTGCCCCGTTTTAAGTCCTTTACAGGCTGGTTAGAGCCGCGATGACCGTACTTAAGCTTATTTGTCGAGGCGCCGTTTGCCAGCGCCAGCAACTGGTGGCCTAAGCAAATTCCGAACATCGGAATGCGATGCGGGAACAATTTTTTCAGCTCTTCTATAACGGTTTTATTCTCCGCAGGATCGCCCGCGCCGTTGGAAAGCATAATGCCGTCCGGCTTTATTTTAAGAATTTCATCCGCTGTAATATCGTAAGGAACGCGCACAACGCAGGCATCACGCGCTATCAGCTCGCGGTCGATATTTGCCTTTGCCCCAAAGTCCCACAGTACGATTTTATATTTGCCGTTTTCATTATAGACCGTAGTTTCCTTAACGGAGGTATTGGCAACGGCGTCCTTGATCTTAAATTGTTTTATCGTTTTGAGCTTAGCCTCGACGTCCTTTTTATCGGTCGTTATCATGCCGTTCATAACGCCCTTTTCGCGTATTTTGCGCGTAAGGTGACGCGTATCGAGGCCGCTTATGCCCACAATATTATTTTTTGCAAGGTAGTCCCCCAGCTCGCCGTCTTTGCGGAAGTTGCTTCCGTCCTCGCATAGAGAGCGCACGATATAGCCGGAAAGCCTGGGCATGACGCTTTCCGCATCAGCCTCTATCGAGCCGTAATTTCCTATTAAAGGAAAAGTCTGCATAACTATCTGCCCGTAATAACTGGGATCCGATATCGTCTCCATATAGCCGCCCATTGAAGTTGTGAAAACGATCTCGCCGACCGTTTCGCCTGACGCGCCTATACTTTCGCCTTCGTAAATCTCGCCGTCCGCTAAAATCAAATATGCTTTGCCGCCGCCTGAGGTGTCGGTAAAACCCTTATTCAAATTCATTGTTGTCTCCCGTTCTCTTTCCATATCAGCCTCCTCTTGAAAATTTCCGGATATATAAATATTTTTGTCGCACTTAAAAAATACACAGCCCTTTAAGACTGTGTTTTTTCGATAATTAGCCCTGCAAACGAGGGAACGATAGATTTGAGAGAAAAAGAAGAGAAAGCTATACCTGTGCTTTTTCCGCTCGTTTGCGGATCAAGCGTCATAATTGACGTAAAGCTGGTTGTATCGTAACTTCTTTTCAACTTTTTCTCCTGACGTATTTTAGATTTCATAAGTTTTGAGTATGTTCATAGCGACGTTCCTTATAGTCAGCTGCAGATTCATCGCCTGATTTTCAATATATTTGTGCGCCTGCTTTTCGGTGTAGCCCAGATTTTGTATCAGCAGCAGCTTTGCTCTGTTCAAAACCTTTATATCGTCGATTTTCTTTTTCAGCCCCAAGTTCTGATGTTGCAGACCCGCTATGCGTTTGCGGCAGACTTTCAACGTGCTTAATATGTAAGCAAGGCAAATTTGCGCATCCGCTTTTTTTAACGATACTATTCCGGTTTCTTCAAGTTCCTTTGATTCTTCCTCCAAAAAAAGGCCGTTTTTAATAAAGATTATATCGGCGTTAAAACGCGCAAAAGCGTTTCTAAGCTCAAATAGCTCCCTCTTTCCGGCCGCCGCGTCATTTATTATAAGCGCGTCGTAACGATTTAAAGCCGCCTGAGATAATGCCTCGTTATAAGAGCCTGCGCGCGCGCAAACCGACGCCCCCTCACAGATAATTTCCCGGACAAACTCAAATCCGGACTCCGTTTCGCTTAAAATAAGTACGTTCACGCTTACTGCCTCCGCCTTATTTACAGTTTTACTTAATAATCTGCAAAAATTTAGCGTTCATCATTTTTTCCTTAGTAGAGTGATGAACGCCTTTGCATTTGAGGCACAACTTTATCTGAATAAGATTAACACAAAATCGTGTATTTTGTCAAATAAATATGCCTTAAAATAGATTAAAATTTTTTTTAGAAAGTTACGGTTAACATTGGAAAATTTTTATCAAGAGGCCGCCCCGGAAAAGAAATTGGCGGGGCAGCCCCTTAATATATGCTTATATTTTGCTGATAACGCATAACGCGTTAACGGAATTTCAGGTTCAAATACTCCTTAATGCTTTCAATTGTTTTCTTATTTTCTTCTTCTGTGGCGCACGCGGTGATATACATTTTAATAAGCGGCTCGGTGCCGGACGGACGGACAATCAACTGCGTCCCGTCGTCTGCCAAAAAAGAAAGAACGTCGGCGGGAGGAAGGTCGAATTCGTCCTGGGTAGAATAATCTATAGTTTTAACTATTTTGCGGCCCGCAAGCTCAAGCGGTAATTGTGCCCTTAAAGACGCAAGCAATTGCTTCATTTTCGCGCTGCCCTCGGCACCGGGATATTCAAACGATACAAGCTTATGCTCGTATTTGCCGAATTTTAAGTATAGCTCGTTTATCCTGTCTACAAGCGTTTTATTATTCTTTTTGTGGTATGCCGCCATTTCGGCAACAAGCATAGACGCCACGACTGCATCCTTATCGCGCACATACGAGCCTGCAAGATAGCCGTAGCTTTCCTCAAACCCTAAGATAAAGCGGCCCTGCTCGCCTTTTTGTTCAAGCCTTCCGATAATGTCGCCGATATACTTAAAGCCGGTCAGCACGTCATAAGCTACGGCTCCGTATTCTTTTGCGACCTTGATTCCAAGCGAAGTAGTTACGATAGTTTTGACTATTACAGGGTCTTTAGGCAGAGTTCCTTTCGCTTTTTTCACAGAAAACAGGTAATCTGTGAGCAGCACTCCCACCTCATTCCCGCTCATAAGCACATATTCGCCGTTTTGCCTGACTGCAATACCTATCCTGTCGGCGTCGGGGTCGGTGGCGATAAGAAGATCTACTCCCTTTTCTTTTGCAAGGCTAAGTCCAAGCTTTAGCGCTTCGGGTTTTTCGGGGTTTGGATATGAGCATGTCGTAAAATTCCCGTCGGGATAGCTTTGCTCAGGCACGATAAAGATATCCTTGACTCCGTTTTGTTTTAAAATTTCCGGAATAAGCCTGTATCCCGTTCCGTTCAGCGGCGAATACACGATAGAGAGTCCGCTTGCTGAGTTTTGGCTCTGCTTTTTGACCTCCGCCAAATAGTCCTTTTCGATTTTATCGTCGGCAATTATGATTTTGCCCGACTTAATCCCCGCCTCAAAGCTTTCGGTTGTGACAGCGAAAGGATCCACCTTGTTTATATAAGCGATCATTTCGTTTGCTAAAGAATCCGTAAGCTGGCAGCCGTCGGAGCCGTACACCTTATAACCGTTATACTTTGCCGGATTATGGCTGGCCGTTATCATTACGCCGATATCCGCTTTGACGGTGCGCGTTAAGTATGATAGGAACGGCGTGGGCATTAGCTCCTTTGTTATATAGGTTTTGATTCCGTTAGCGGCAAAAACCTCGGCAACTTTTTTTGAAAAAATATCAGAATTTATTCTGCTGTCGCACGAAACGGCCGCCGTTTTGTAACCCTTTTGCTTCATACAGTCCGCTATGCCTTGAGTGACTTTAGCGATAGTGTAGATATTCAGGCAATTTGTGCCCGCGCCGATCTCGCCGCGCAAGCCGCCCGTTCCGAACTCCAGCTCTTTAAAAAATGCGTTCTCTTTGAGCTTTTCGTCGTTCTCCATATTTTTAAGCTGCTCTATTAGCTTTCCGTCCGTGACGTTTTGCGTCCAAATCTTATATCTTTGCTGATAATCCATATAAATACTCCTGCTTTATATAATAAAAACGTTAATATTTAATCATCGTTTCCTTAAAAAATTATACCTTAAAATACAGTTATTGTCAATATGACCCGGAAAAATGAGCAAAAATAATGTGTGCATGAGCGGCTATTAAACTCATTATTCTTCCGACTCTTCTTTTTTATGCTTTTGCTTTCTGTTGAATTTTGTTTTATCCTCTTCGACCCTCGTAAAAGGCTTGACCTTTCCCCAATCGCTGCGGAGCCTGACTTTATTTATATCAAGCTGTGGTTTCTTCTTTTTCATTGTCCTCCTGAATCCTTTCTTTTTGACTGATATCGGTTAAAGCCGATGCATAATTTACTAGAAAAGAAGGCGCGGCGTGAGTGCTTACAACAGTTGGTTTTGACGCCGACCGAGCGTATATTTAATACGTGAGAGAGGCGGCATATCCAAACGTAGCGGCAATCCGATGATGCATTCTTTTCTAGTTTAGTTATTTGCAAAAACTTCCCGGCAGCTCATTGTTCTATTATATTTTTTTACAAAGAAAATTATGAGGAATGCAGCGGCAATAACGCCTAAAACGGCGGTCAAAATTATCGTCGGCGTATTCCATATTTCGCTCTTTTCAGTCAGCATATTATAGCTCAGTAAAAGCCCGCCGATATCGTATACCGAATGAAGAAAAATTGCCGGCCAAATACTGCGCGAGAATACATAAACTATCGCACACATCGCACCGATAAGCGAGCTGTAGCCGATTTGAAGCATAACGGAGCCAAAACCCGCCCCGCCGAACAGGTTGACAAGATGTACAAGCCCGAAAACGGCGGAGGAAACCGCCACCGCCCAAAACGTACCTGCTTTTTTGTCTTTAAAAAAGACTATCAAAAGCGGCAGGATAAGGCCGCGGAAATAAATTTCCTCGAAAAAACCGACCGAAAAACAAAAGAGGACGTATTGGAGCGTCTTTCCCGTTCCCGCAGCAAACCCGGCTTCGCCGTTTAATAATGCGATAAACGGGAAATTATTGACGGCAACGGCAAGCGCGGCGATAAATACCGCGATATAGCGGACAAAATTGAAGCCAAGGCGTAAATTGTTTTGAAAGGTGAAAAAGAAAATGAAAAAAATACCGACGATGCCGAAAACTATCCGCACAAGCGCGCCAGCCATAAGCTCGCTCAAGCCGATATAGCTTAAATATTTAGTAGGAAAAAACATACACGCCATCGCCAGCAGCAATACGACCGCCGCCATATGCAGCGGGCTTTTATGAGCGTCCTCTTCCATTCTGCCTGTAATTTTTATTTTTCTGCCCATCCTTTATATTCTAAGTTTTATTTAGTGTTTTGTCAACATAAGTTTAAAACTTTGGATTTTCTTAAAAAGTTTTCTAAAGCAAGACTGTGATTGGAGTTGATTCTAGAAGCAAAAATGCTTGCTTGCGAGGGCTTTTTTGCGCCACCGACAAAGGTGCATACCCCGCACTTTAGTGTAAGAAGGCGCGCCAAAGGCGCGAGGTGCAGGATTTATCCTGCGGTATGAATACCCTTTATTATATTTTATCGTGTCCTTTAGAGCGACAATTTAATTTACAATCTACACGCGAATTTACCTTTTCTCGTTCAAGTCTTTTTCAATTGACTAAAAATTAAATGTAATGTTATAATATTGTTTATGGAAGAATTTATATATATTTCCGATCTGGAAACAGCCAGCGGAAAAGAAAACGGACAATTAAAAAAGTCCGGCAGCGGGTATATAGCAAAGTATAAAGACACCGTTGTTAAAAGCATAACGAAAAACGACTGGAAAAACACAGGCGCGTCCGCGCAGTTCCAGCAGCGGCAAAGCGCGGAAATACCGGAAATGAACGCGGTTTTGAGCGGCGTTTGCCCGTATTCGGACGAGGACTTTTTGTATTCGGTGCAAGTGGGCGACGTTTCGGCAATTTTAAAGAAAAACTATGAAACGGACGCGGAGCAATACCTGATACACTCTAACAAACAGTATTTTTCCGATCTTGATTTTGACCGGCGTTCAAACCGCGTCGCCGTTGCGGTGTCTGACGATTATCAGACAAGCCATATCGGTACTTTTGATATCGAGCGCAGCGACCTTAATATACTGACCTCCGGCGACGCAGTAGATGAGCATCCTTCTTTTTCGCAAAAAGACGGCTCTATCTTGTTTTCCTCACGCGGAGTCGGCAGAAATAACAACCTTGAAAAGGTCGGCGTAGGCCCCAGCTCCATTTACCGCATAACGGACGGCCATTTTTCCACCTGCGACGTGATATTAGCCGAAGAAAACGTTGACCTTATCGCGCCTAAAGAAGATAAGGACGGCAATATCTACTACATTCGCAAGCCTTATAAAGTGAAGAAAAGCCAAAATATGACGATCGGCGACCTGTTGCTCGCGCCTTTCAGGCTCTTTTATAATTTGTTCCGCCTTTTGTTTTTCCTATCGCAAGTGGGCAAGAAAAGCAAGAAAAAAACGGGCGGCAATTCGGGCGGCGCGAATCCTTCCGTGACTCCGGAAATGTCGGAGCGCGATATTTATATAATGAACGAGAGGATCCATCTTGCCAAGGAAGAAAAGCAAAATTCCAAAAAAGGCGATAAAACCGCAGGCTACGCCCCGCACAGCTTTGAACTTATTAAGTTAAGCCCGGACGGCGCAAAAACTAAACTCCGCAGCGCAGTGCTGAGCTACGATTTCGACAAAGAGGGCAGCATTGTAATAAACAACGGCAAATATATTATAAGCTTAAAAGACAATAATGAAACCGTACTTTGCAAAGACAAATTGATCTACCCTTTCAGAATAAAAAAGTAAGATTCAAAAATAGCAAAACAGACAAACGCCGCTTCACTATTCCAAATGAAGCGGCGTTTCTTATTTATTATGCTTTTAAACTGTTGGACTAATCTTATCCCTAAACATTTTCCGCTTGCATTTCAACAGGCGCTTCCGTCGGCGCGGCTTCGGCCACGGGCGCGGCGGATTCAACAGGTTCTGATACAGGCGCGGCGGATTCAACATGTTCAGATGCCGTCGGCAGATTAGAACCCGCGTTTGAATATGGAGGCGCATATAATTTTTGGTTTTCTTTTTTCTTGTCGAGCATATTTATAACAATATTTCCAACAAGAAGCGCCAATGCAAAAATAATATTGAATATAGGCGCGGCGGCTAAACTTACTTTATAGTAATTCGTGTTTAACTGCGAGAAAATACTGTTCGTGCCCGCTATAAACATGATATCGACGGCCAGCGCGGCACAGAAAACGACTAAATTCACAATAAACAGCGGCATAAGCGATTTTTTACCTCCGCTGCTTATATAATTTAAAATGAAACTAAACAACAAAGCGAGAATTGAAGCATAACCTAAATAAACTATAAGAGTCAGTATTGCAACTATTAATGAAAATACTCTGAACTCGGCTGTTTCAGCATAGAATCCGGCAGAATACGGCTCAATCGCCTTTAACACATTTAGCGGACCGGAATTTGCCAGTGAATATGCATCATTGTATTCATCCTCAGTGAAATCGCCCAGTCCCAAATTATATGTAGCATCTTCGTTTAAAAGGACTAATTGATTATAAGAATAATAAGCGCCGCCGCTATTTTTCAAGAAAGAAGCGATTTTATATATTCTCATTTTCGACTTTAAATTCGTATCGCCTATATATAAACTAATCTCCTGACCGAATAAATATATTACGCTGTCTTCATCCATGCTATAAAGGTCCAGCATAGCCAAAGCTTCTTCAAAATGGAACTTATTCGTCTGGGTTTTAGTTTTTACATTATTTGTACCCGATAAAACCCCGAAATGCTTATAAGTAAAATTTCCCTTTACCGCATTTGCTCCGGCGGTAAACATTAAAATGAAAACTATCGCCAATGATGAACCCGCGGTGATAAGCTTTCTTAAAGACATAGCGGGCGCGGCTATAAATACTCTTTCCAAAGTATAGTTTATAGCAAAACCCAGCAGCGAAATCAAGAATAACGCCAGCGTGCATCCGACCATTATACCGCCAATAATAAATGTAAAGACCGTTACTGCGGCAATTATCGCCAGACCTAAATTAGTTCTGTCTTTAACCTCTCCCTGCGGTATCCCCATTGTGATTTTAATAGCCCTAATAAGACTGAGGATAAAAAACACTAAGGACGATACCATCATCAATAAACCGCAGATCATTATAGAGCAAAGAGTGAAGATAGTTGAGAACGGCTGCGCTTCGCGGAATTGGCTGCATGACATAAGCTTTAGCCAGTTTACGCTGTTAAATATTTTGTTTAAGCTCTCTTGGCTAAGCTCCCCGTCCAAAAATTCTTCAATAACAGGTACAAGCTTATCCTCATACTCGCTTAAAAATTCCTCAAAATCCTTTTTAGAAAAGAGCGCGGCAATTGCGTCTATTGTAGTATAACGGATTTTAATTGTGTATGTATTTCCGTCAATCTCGAATCTTGTTATATCATCGTCTAAAATTTGCTCAATATCCGAGCCGTCTATAGTGCCGATAGGCAAAAAAGAAAGCCCGAACATCAATGCAAAAACCGCGACAATAAGCCAGACTTTAGTCAGCAGCGCAATACGTTTAAGCAGCCCGCTTAGATCCTTTTTTTCTTTTTTTACAGCTCTATAAGCCGCCCTGTATTCACCGCCCTGAAAAGGAGCATTCTCATTACTGTCAAAATTGCCGACTTTTTGCCCGCAAGCAGAACAGAAAACAGAATCCGGAGCAAGCGTGCTGCCGCATTTTGGGCATTTTTTAACGCTTACGTCGTAGCCGCATTTACAGCAAAAACGACTGTCGTCGGAAATTTCAGAACCGCATCTGGCACATCTCATATTTTACCCGCCTTATATTTATTATGTTGATTATAGTCTATATTATATTCAAATGTCAATACGCAGAACAATATTTTACAGCGTTATTATACGCTAAAACCGGTCATACAAATCAAGTATAGCCGGTTTTAGCGTTAAATTATTTTATATTGAGAGTTAATAAAAATCTGTCGAACGCCGCGACGCCTGCCGCGTCTTTTTTGAAAACGGCGGTATTGTCGAGAATGCTTTCGCAAACGCGGTTTATTTCGTCCTTGATGTTGAGCTGGGCTTCGACTGCCGAGATCTTCGCGCTGCCGGACTCTTTTACAAGCTTTTCAATAATAGCCTGCATAGGGATAAGGTCCTCGTCCAATTTTGCCGCGCTGTATTTTACTTCCTTTGTGAGGAATTTTTCGACTTTTGAAAGCTGGTTTTCAAGGCGGCCGGGAAGTATGAATAGCCCCATCGCCTCAATAAGGCCTATCGCCTCGCTCTTTATGGGGAAGTTTTCGGGATGCGAATGGAAAATGCCTTCGGGGAACTCTTTAGACGTGCGGTTGTTCCTTAAAATGATTTCAAGGCAGTATTTATCGTCGCTGAGCTTTCTTACTATGGGCGTTATTGCGTTGTGCTGAGCGTCGGACTTTGCGATAACTCCGACCGACTCGTCACAATAGCCGTTCCACGCATTCAATATTTTTTCGCCAAGCTCGATAAGCTTATCCCTGCCTGTATAAACAAGCCTTATTACGGAATTATACCAGTCTACGACGCTGATATCGATATACGGGTATTCAGCGGATTTTAATTTCTTCAAAACGGGCGCTTTGTGCATAGGCAGCAGCTTTTGTCCGCCCTGAAAATGCTCGTGAGTCAAGATAGAGCCGCCGATAATAGGCAGAGCCGCGTTGCAGCCGATAAAGTAGCCCGGCGCAAAATCGATAAAGTCGAACAGCTTTATAAGCGCGGATTTATCCACTTTCATCGGAGTATGCTCTGCCGAAACGGCTATACCGTGCTGGTTAAAATATGAGTACGGCGAAAACTGCCAAAACCATTCCTCTCCGTTTAATTCAACGGGAATAGTGCGGAGCGTTTTTCTGCAATGCCCCGCGCCGTTAGAATAGCCCTCGTTTTCTTTGCAGATATTGCAAGAGGGGTAGGCTGAAGATTTAGTATCTAAAAGCTTAGCTGTGTCTTTATTGCTCCTTTCGGGTTTTGAAAGGTTGATGGTGACTTCCAGCTTGCCCTTAGTGCCTTTTGCCTCCCAGTGCTTGTTGCGCGCTATTTTCGACTGCTTTACATAATCGCTCTTAATAGAATAGTCATATAGCCAGTCGAACGCCTTCGACGGCTTTTTATCGTGCTGCTGCATAAAAAGATCGGCAACATCCGAGGGGCGCAGAATCAAAAGATTCATGATTTTGTCGCCGAAATACTCTCTCTTATCTTCGGTTATGATGCCGTTTTCAACGGCGTAGTTGACTATCGGCTCAAGCACTAAATCGGGGTTAGTCATTTCGCTTATCGCGGCGGTGTCGATTTCGTACTCAACATAGTCCTTTATGTGAAGCTCGTCTAAGATCAGGTTGCGGGTGTAAATAACGTCAAGGTCGTCTAACAAAAGATGCTCCTGAGCATAATACAATAGCTTTTCGATCGCGGGGTAAATAACCATTACTTCTTTCTCCTTATATATAAAAAACAAATTACGATATTATTCAATTATATGTTATTAGATTGATTAAATCAAGCAAAAAAACAAGTTTTTATAAATTGCCGGAATGATTTTATACGGGCTTGACGATATTCATAAACTTTTCGACGGCAAAGTATTTCCACGGCGTTTCCTCCGTAGGCGGAAAGACCTTGAAAACAAGCGTCGTTTGCGAAACGGGATGCAAAAACGTAAGCTGATATGCCCACAGCGCAAGCTTGTGGCCTTTAGCTAAAACGTCCCCTCCGTATTTTGCGTCGCCGAATATGGGAGTGCCTATGCCCGCCAGCTGTACGCGCGCCTGATGAGAGCGGCCAGTTAAAAGATTGATGTCCACAAGCGCGATCTGATCGTTTGAAACGAGTACCTTATAATCAAGCTCGGCTTTTTTTGAGCCCTCGACCATTGCCGGAAAGCGCCGGACTATATTATTTTCCTCGTCCTTTAAAAGAAAGTCTGTAAGGCGCGCCTGTTTTTCTTTGGGCGTACCTACGGTAACTGCAAAATAGCGTTTGTCAAAGTCGCCCTCTTTTATCTGATTGCACAACCTCTCCGCCGCCTTGCTTGTTTTTGCAAACACCATAACGCCTCCGGTCGGACGATCGAGCCTGTGAACAAGCCCCGCGTACACGTTGCCGGGCTTATTGTATTTGATTTTTAAATATTCCTTGACCATCGTCAAAAGATCTTTGTCCTTCGACTCGTCGGCCTGCGTGGGAATATTCTGAGGCTTTACCAGTACTATGATATGGTTGTCCTCATATAAAATTTTAAGTTCTTCTTCCATATTTTCCTTTTATTCGAAAGAATTTTTGTGGGTAAACCTTTTTTTAGGCAAAAAAAAGTTTCCCCACACCCCTTCCAAAAAACTTTTGAGTGTTTGCAACTGCTTCGGGCAAATCACGCAGCCTGTATCAACCCGTATATACGCAGGCGCTAAATCAGGCTTTCCAGAAAGCGGAATTACCGCAAGGCAACACTATTCCCTTTTCCTCGGTGGGCAGCAGCACCTCGTAGCTTTCGTGCGATCCTCCAAAATCCCTTAAGGCTAAGGTCAGAATATTTTGCATAACGCTTGCCTGAAGGCCTGTGGTATAACTGTTAATAAGATAAAAAAGCGGATTATCGGAGAGTATGCCTTTTGTGAGCTCCACTAAGGAAAAGATACTGTCCTCTATCTTCCACATTTCGCCGTTCGGGCCTCTGCCGTAGCTGGGCGGATCCATGATGACGGCGTCATATTTATTGCCGCGCTTTATTTCGCGCTGTACGAATTTTTGGCAGTCGTCTATTATATAACGCACGCTGTCTGACGGTACTCCGGATAAGTCGCAGTTGATTTTGGCGCGGTCTACCATTCCTTTAGCGGCGTCCACGTGCGTAACGTTTGCGCCGGCTTTAGCGCAGGCGACAGTCGCGCCGCCCGTATAGGCAAACAAGTTCAGCACCTTGACCGGCCGTTTTGCCTCTTCGATGAGCGCGCTCATTTTGTCCCAGTTGAGCGCCTGTTCGGGGAAAAGCCCGGTATGCTTGAAACCCATAGGCTTTATAGAAAAGGTAAGGTTTTTATAGGTTACGCTCCAGCTTTCGGGAAAATTTTTTACTATGTCCCACGCTCCGCCGCCGCTTGATGAGCGGTTGTAACGGGCGTTAAGGCCTTTATAACTTTTTAAATCAAAGCTTGCAGGCCAGATGACCTGCGGATCGGGACGCAGCAGCACAACATTGCCCCACTTTTCCAGCTTTTCGCCGCCGCCTGTTGCTATGACTTTATAATCTGTCCAACCGTTTGCAATCATTATTGTGCCTTAACTTTAGCAACGCTTAAGAACACGTTCTTGCCGTTGACGTCCCATTCCTTGCCGCCCTGTGATTTAACTATCTTATCCGCCAAAGTGTCGGCGGCTATCTCGTTTCCGAGCGAGGCAAATACGGCGTCGATTTCAGCGTCCGCATAATATGAAACGGTTATATGGTCGGTTACTTCAAAGCCCGAATCCTTGCGCATAGTCTGGATCTTTGAAATGATCTCGCGCATATAGCCCTCACCTATAAGCTCTTTCGTTAAGTGCGTATCGAGTACGGCGACTATACCGCTGCCGCTTTCCGTTGCAAAGCCCTCGACATTTTTCGCCGATATCAGAACGTCGTCGGCGCTAAGCTCTACCGCGCCGCCCGCAACGTCGAACGAATAAACTCCGCCCGCCTTAACGGTTTTTGCGATATTCATTCCGTTTTCGGCCAAATGCTGTTTGATAGCTCCGAGCTTTGCGCCGTATTTAGGCCCGACGGTTTTGAGCTGGGGCTTGACTTCATAGCCGACAAATTCGGAAACGTCGGTGCGGATCTCTATATTTTTGACATTAAGCTCGTCCATTATAACAGCTTTAAGCTCATCCGACAAAGTTGAAACCTGTTCGCCGGAAATTATAAGCTTGTTGAGCGGCTGGCGGTTTTTGATGTTCGCCGAGTTTCTGGCCGCCCTTCCTAAGTTCGCGGCCGCCAAAACTATGCCCATCCCATCCTCTAAAGCCTTATCGACTCTTTTAAGGTCGGCCTCGGGGAACTTACATAAATGCACCGATTCGGGCGACTTTTTATCGACCGAACGGACAATATTCTGATAAATGCTTTCGGCAATAAACGGAGTATAGGGAGCGGTGAGGCGCGTAAGCGTCTCTAAAACCTTGTAAAGCGTTGAGAACGCCGCTATCTTATCGTCGGTCATATCGCTTGCCCAGAACCTTTCGCGGCAGCGGCGAACGTACCAGTTAGAAAGCGAATCGACAAAGTCCTGCATTGCCCTCGCGCTTTCGGTGATTTTGTATTCGTCCAGGCATTTACCGACGTAGTCTGTAAGGCTGTTTAAGCCCGACAGTATCCATTTATCCATAACAGAGAGTTTCAGCGTGTTAAAATCGTATTTTGAGGGGTCGAACTGATCGATCTCGGCGTATAAAACGTAGAACGAATAGGTGTTCCAGAGCGTGCCGAGGTATTTCCTCTGAGCCTCCGAAACGGCTTCGGGATAAAAACGGCTCGGCAGCCACGGTGCGGAGCCTGTGTAGAAGTACCAGCGGACGGCGTCCGCGCCCTGAACGTCGAGAACCGACCACGGGTCTACGACGTTGCCCTTATGCTTAGACATTTTAATGCCGTTTTTATCGTTTACGTGCCCCAGCACAATACAGTTTTCAAACGGCGATTTATTAAAGAGTGTTGTGGAGATAGCAAGCAGCGTATAGAACCAGCCGCGGGTCTGATCGATAGCCTCGGATATGAAATTTGCCGGGAAGGTTTTTTCAAACAGATCCTTGTTTTCAAACGGATAATGATATTGGGCAAAAGGCATTGCGCCGGAATCGTACCAGCAGTCAATTACCTCCGGAGTACGCTTCATTTCCTTGCCGCATTTGCATTTAAATTTTACCTTATCGACGTAGGGCTTATGCAGCTCGATATCGCCCTTTATGCCGCCCAGAGTTTTCAATTCTTCTTTTGAGCCGACCACCTTGATCTCGCCGCAGTCAGAGCAAACCCAGATAGGCAGCGGCGTTCCCCAGTAACGCTCTCTTGAAATTCCCCAGTCGATGACGTTCTCTAAAAAATTACCCATCCTGCCTTTTTTAATGCTGTCGGGCATCCAGTTGACAGAATCGTTGTTCTTTAAAAGATCCTCGCGTAAACTCGACATTTTAATGAACCACGTCGAGCGCGCGTAATATAAAAGCGGAGTGTCGCAGCGCCAGCAGAAAGGATAGCTGTGCGCGTACATCAGCTCTTTGAAAAGCTTGCCCTCAGCTTTCAGCATTTTTAAAATGATTTTGTCCGCGTCCTTGCAAAATACGCCCTTAAGCTCTGCCGCCGCGTCGATAAATTTGCCTGTTTCGTTCACCATCTGAACAAACGGCAGGTCGTAAAGCCTTCCTACGTTCGCATCGTCCTCGCCGAAAGCAGGCGCGATATGAACGACGCCCGTTCCGTCTAAAAGAGTTACGTAGTCATTGACCGTCACGTAGAAACAGTCCTTCTTTTCCTTTTTATAATAGTCAAAAAGCGGCTCGTATCTTAACCTTTCAAAATCCTTGCCCTTTTTAGTTTCTAATATTTTGTATTCCTCGAAATGCTTTTCGATAAGCTCTTTGGCTAAAATGTATTTTTCGCCGCTGGATTCGATTAAGCAGTAGTCAAAAGCGGGATTCATACACAAAGCGACGTTCGAGGGCAGAGTCCAGGGAGTCGTGGTCCACGCTAAAATATATGTGTCTTTTTCATCCTTGACCTTAAACTTAACGACGCACGATTTTTCTTCAATGTCCTTATACCCTTGAGCGACCTCGTGGCTTGAGAGCGCGGTTCCGCAGCGCGGGCAATACGGCACGACCTTGTGACCCTTATAAATAAGGTTTTTTTCGTAAATGGTCTTAAGGCTCCACCAGATTGACTCGATATATTTATCGTCGTAGGTGATATATGGGTCGTCCATATCGACCCAATAGCCGACGCGGTCGCTCATTTTCTCCCACTCGGCCTTATATTTCCAGACGCTTTCCTTACATTTAGCGATAAACGGCTCTATACCGTACTTTTCGATATCCTGCTTGCCGTCAAAGCCCAGCACCTTCTCGACTTCGAGTTCAACGGGAAGGCCGTGAGTATCCCATCCCGCCTTTCTCAAAACGTGGAAACCTTTCATGGTTTTATAGCGCGGGATGATATCCTTCATTACCCTCGTGAGGATATGCCCGATATGGGGCTTGCCGTTCGCCGTAGGCGGGCCGTCGTAAAAAGAAAACTCGGCGCCGCTTTTGGTTTCCTCGATGCTCTTTTCAAAAATATTATTTTTTTTCCAAAAATCGATGGTTTCTTTTTCGCGTTCTACAAAATTCAAATTCGGGTTAACTTTAGAATACATAATCTCTCCGCTCTTTTTTCCGTTTATAGTGAAACAAGTTACAATTAGTTATAAGCATTCGGATGAATTTTTGATGCCAGCCTCGCAAACAAGGTTCTTTTATGTGCTTTTAGGCACATAAAACGGTTCATTTTACGGGACTGGCCCAAAAAAGGCTTCCGAATACTTAATTAATTGTAAACTGTTTCGCTATAGTTGCTTTAAAAATTTTTGACCTGAAAATTTAAAAAATAAGCCTTTTACAGCCTATCCTTATACAAAGATTATAACAAACTTCTGCCTAAATAGTCAAATCAAATAAGGATAGTTAAAGCAAAGTTGCCTGAGATATTTTTCAATCTCAAGCAACTCTTAAATGAGTCAAAAAAACTGTGCAACCACTTTTGACATACCATACCGAAGCGTCCTTCCGCCAGCCGACTCCTCTAAAGCTCCCTTGTGGCACACGCTATGGTCTACTTAGTGCTGCTGCGGTCAGGCCCTGACACGGTTCATAGTATAAC